>JAUQWS010000055.1 GCA_030835025.1 Ignavibacteria bacterium
AGGCAGGGCGTTTAATAAAATGCTGGTAACAAATGACGGACTAAACTGGGGTTACCAGTCGACACCTGCATTTACAAACTATTCAGTTTATTTTACTGATACTCTTAAAGGCTGGGCTGGCACAAATATATTAATACATACTACAGATGGCGGCGGACCGCCTGTTGGCATACAGCAGATAGGAACTGAAATACCTACAGATTATAAGCTGTATCAGAACTATCCAAATCCATTCAACCCGGTAACAAATATAAAATACACCGTCAAACGTGAAACGTCAAACGTCAAACTGACTGTATATGATATAACAGGTAAACTTATAACGGAGCTTGTAAACCAAAAGCAAAATGCAGGTACTTACTTAGCTGACTGGAATGCTTCAGGCTTTTCATCAGGGATATATTTTTATTCGTTATCTATAGATGGTAAAATTATTGATACAAAAAAAATGGTACTAATTAAGTAATGGTAATTACTTAATTGGTAGTCCCGCTTTGCGGGAATGCTGTTAAAGTAGAAAAAAATGGTAAAAAAATAATCATAATTATAATAAATATATTGCTTTAACATACAATTAGCGTTAAGTTTAGTAAATTAAATTACTTTTCCATCATGAAAAGACTTATCCTTTTTGAAATATTAATACTTTTTTTAGCCACTACTTTTGAGAGTGACTCTCCTCCCGGCTGGTTCCAGCAGGTATTGCCTGTGAATGACCAGATAAATGATATATTTTTTCTGGATAGCTCAACAGGCTGGGTGGTAACTGCCGGGGCAAGCTCTGGAAGTGATACAGGGTACGTAATGAAAACAACCGATGGCGGAAATAGCTGGTCGGTTCAGGTAAGGCAGGTATTGAATTTGAATGTTGTGCAGTTTTTGGATGCAAACACGGGCTATGCAGGTGGCGGCGATGGGTTCCCCAAAATAATTAAAACAACCAATGCAGGTAATAACTGGTTTAACACAACGCCAACAGGCAACGTAAGGATTGCAGACATGTATTTTGTAAATAAGGATACAGGTTGGGCGTGTGATTATGCTGCAATAGGAGGCGGCTTATGGCGCACAATAGATGGAAGTAATACTTGGCAGCCGCAGTTGGGGGAAAGTTTTTCTCCTGAGAAGTTATTTTTTTTGAATAAAGATACTGGATGGGCAATATGTTCCAATCATCAAATTTATAAAACATTAAACAGTGGTTTAAACTGGTTTCAGCAGGTAAATATTGTAAATGAAAGTTTTGAAGATATTTATTTTACCAATGCACTTACTGGCTGGATTCATGGTGGTCCAACAGGCCTGTATAAAAGTACCAATGGAGGCACAAACTGGGATACTGTATCAAATATTTTAGGATATGGATGGGGTAAAATATTTTTTATAAATCCAAATAAAGGATGGATAGGCAGGGCGTTTAATAAAATGCTGGTAACAAATGACGGACTAAACTGGGGTTACCAGTCGACACCTGCATTTACAAACTATTCAGTTTATTTTACTGATACTCTTAAAGGCTGGGCTGGC
>JAUQWS010000056.1 GCA_030835025.1 Ignavibacteria bacterium
GCTAAGGTCCCCAAGTCTATGTTAACAGACTAAGGATGTTAAGTTGCTGAGACAACTAGGATGTTGGCTTAGAAGCAGCCATTCATTTAAAGAGTGCGTAATAGCTCACTAGTCAAGCGACTTAGCGCCGATAATACTCGGGACTTAAACATAGCACCGAAGCTGTGGACTCGTAAGAGTGGTAGGAGAGCATTCTGTATGCAGCGAAGATTCTCGGACAACGAGGGTTGGAGCGTACAGAAACGAAGATGTTGGTATAAGTAACGATAAAACAGATGAAAAATCTGTTCGCCGAAAATCTAAGGGTTCCTGAGCAACGTTAATCGACTCAGGGTTAGTCGGGTCCTAAGCTGAGGCCAAACGGCGTAGGTGATGGACAACAGGTTAATATTCCTGTACTGCCGAAATTTAAACCGGAGGGACGCAGAAGTGAAAGGAGAGCCATCTGTTGGATATGGTGGTCTAAGGCCGTAGTCGCAAGATGAAAGCCGAACGGGATGGCGCAAGCCTACAAACTCTCCCTAATCAAGCTGCCAAGAAAAGCTCCGGCGTATACTAAGGCAACCGTACCGTAAACCGACACAGGTAGATGAGATGAGTATTCTAAGGCGCTCGAGTGAGCCGTGGTTAAGGAACTCGGCAAATTAACCCCGTAACTTCGGGATAAGGGGTGCCCAATTATTTGGGCCGCAGAGAAATGGGCCAAGCGACTGTTTAACAAAAACACATGTCTATGCTAACCCGTGAAGGGGATGTATATGGACTGACACCTGCCCGGTGCTGGAAGGTTAAGGAGAGAGGTCATGGCGTAAGCCGGCAGCTTTGAACCGAAGCCCCAGTAAACGGCGGCCGTAACTATAACGGTCCTAAGGTAGCGAAATTCCTTGTCGGGTAAGTTCCGACCTGCACGAATGGTGTAACGATTTGGTCACTGTCTCAACCACGGGCTCGGTGAACTTGTGGTACCGGTGAAGACGCCGGTTACCCGCATATGGACGGAAAGACCCCGTGCACCTTTACTGCACCCTAGCACTGGATTCGGGTAATCTATGTGTAGAATAGGTGGGAGACTTTGAAGCGGCGGCGCTAGCCGTCGTGGAGTCGCAATGTGAAATACCACCCTTGGCTTATTTGAATTCTAACCTACGTCCGTGATCCGGATGGGGGACACTGTTAGGCGGGTAGTTTGACTGGGGCGGTCGCCTCCTAAATTGTAACGGAGGCTCTCAAAGGTATTCTCAACCTGGTTGGTAATCAGGTGTTGAGCGCAAACGCACAAGAATGCTTAACTGCGAGACAGACAAGTCGAGCAGATGCGAAAGCAGGAGTTAGTGATCTGCCGGTTCCGAGTGGAAGGGCCGGCACTTAAAGGATAAAAGGTACGCCGGGGATAACAGGCTGATCTCCTCCAAGAGTTCATATCGACGAGGAGGTTTGGCACCTCGATGTCGGCTCATCGCATCCTGGGGCTGGAGAAGGTCCCAAGGGTTTGGCTGTTCGCCAATTAAAGCGGTACGTGAGCTGGGTTCAGAACGTCGTGAGACAGTTCGGTCCCTATCCAGTGTGGGCGTAAGATACTTGAGGGGACCCGCTTTTAGTACGAGAGGACCGAAGTGACCGGACCGACGGTGCATCTGTTGTCGTGCCAACGGCATTGCAGAGTAGCCACGTCCGGAAAGGATAAGCGCTGAAAGCATCTCAAGCGCGAAACCTACCCCAAGATTAGGTATCTCATGATTTTATATCAGTAAGGATCCAAGTAGATGACTTGGTTGATAGGCTTTAGGTGTAAGCGTAGTAATACGTTCAGCTGAGAAGTACTAATAATCCGAGGGCTTACCGATTCTTTTGAGTTGTTATACGCTTTCTTGCAGCGTTATTGTTTACTTGTGCTGCATTCTGATTGTTGATCTTTTTTCTGCTCATCACTATATCATTAAAAGCTTTTGCTTGGTGATCATAGCGTTGGGGGTACACCTCTTCCCATTTCGAACAGAGAAGTTAAGCCCAACTACGCCGATGGTACTGCTCGGGCAGCCGTGTGGGAGAGTAGGTAATCGCCAAGCTAATTTTTAAAAAAACCTTTGAGTTTGCCTCAAAGGTTTTTTGCGTTTATACCTATACAAATATTTATACTTTATAAAAATAATCCGCTGACTCATCACTGTTTCAGCGGATTTGTTCTTTCTATATGCTATATTCTATAATACGTAGTGTAGTTGTGATTGGGGTGTTCGGCAATCCATGTCTGTTCCTCGGTCTCTATGATCTGCTATTTCTGCTGATACTCCGATTGCTCTGCCAATCAAGAATAAGATAAATACTAAATCTTGTACTTTTGATTTTTCGAGCTTGCCTGATTGAAGATTTTCCCATACTAATTTTAATGTAATTACCGATAATACCGCATCTACATTAACACAAAATATATTTTTAGTGGCACCCTCATTAAATAGTTCTACTACTACTTTGTGGTAGAAATCAAGAAATATATTATAGATGCCTTTTTCGTCCATTTGTTTGCGAACAAAGTCTTCTCTTGGATCAATATTTACATCATGCCCCTTGAATACTGGATGGTTTACACATGGTATCTTTTTAAATTCAAGTTTGCCAGTGTCTTTTTCTAATTTTTTATATTCAGCAAAGACTTTTGCGGCTTTGTTGGCTAATTCAGTAAGATTGATTTTATGGTTTTTGTCACCTGGATCTTTCAAGTCAATATTGCTGAAGTTGTCTAGCAAGAATTCAACAGCTTCATAACCGTTGCCACCATGAGCTAAGCCTGTATTGACCATGAACCCAACGAAAGCAGTAGGAATAAAGTTTCTTGCACTAACAGTTTCTTTAGCACCTTTAGCTGATATTGTGCCAGGACCATTTGATAAAGTAAGTCCTATCAGATATTTGAATTCAGTAAGTTCGGTTTCGTTTGGTTCTCTATTGAAGAGAATTTTGAAAGCATTTTCGCTAAAAGATGAACTGAGATTTACTGGTTTTCCTTCTACTAACTTCTGCCAATATTTATTTTTGGCTTTGTCTGTAACGGATAGACTGACTATTTGCGAAATACAATAGAAATAAGTAAGAGCTGTTTCTGCTGTTTCCCTTGATAATCTCTTTTCAAGTAGAGGTTTCCAGAAAATACACATTGAAATAGATGCCAACATAAATTCGTGAGCATCCTTAATCTTCATTTTCTTTGTTTCAGCGAGTTCAATTACAAATTTACAGAAATTGACAGGTGCACAATCTTTTTTGGAATCCTTGATGATTTTAATAATTGCACTAGTAAAATTATCATAATCTTCTTTAGATTTTTCGAAAAGAAAGTCAGTAATAATATCTTGGACAGAGTTGGAAAACTCTTTAGTATGCTCATCAATTCCATTTTCACGTATAGTATCGATAATCCATCTGCTATAATTAGCTGCACGTGCAAGCATAGGCTTGTTGCCTATTGCAGCAATTTGCGAAGCTAAATAAGCATTAGGTGTAGCTCCATTATCTTTTGCAATTTGAAGCATATCCATCTGGAATGGTTCGACCTTTAGGAAAGTATTTAAAAGCATATTTATAGTAGGAATATCTTCTTTTGGAGGTAATACTTTAGCAAGAGTAAAGAATATGTTTTCTTCTAAACTATGTTGAGATAATTCCAAAATTGTTCTTCCATGAAGTTCTGTAACTTGAGTATGACTATCCATTCTCGAAGCTCCAGATTTATCCATCATGTTTTGACGAAGATATTTTGCACCAATATTTTTATTAATTTCGAGAATCTGCTTGTCGTAAGGCTCCATAGCTTTAACAACAGGTAGATCAAGTTCTTTAGGCAATTTTATTCTATTATCAGAAATCCATAATTTTAAGGATAAATCGCCAGATGACTCAAAATCGGGTTTTTCATCTATTTTTGCATAAACAGCAGCCATAGCTTTAGGAAAATCTTGAATAGACGAAATTCTCACACCAAGTTTACTAACTATTGGATTGTTAGGGTCAAAAACTCCAACACCGAAATAATCATCAAACCAATTTTCTTTTGCTTCTGCATCGTCGCCGCTACCAGCAAGAGCACCAGCATGACCGCAAGCACGAGTAAGATTTTTCTTCCATCTTCCTGTTACACAAACTACAATCGGTTTATTGAAACCAAAAAGGCGTTCTTTGATAAAATCAAGAGCAACTTTTTCGTAGTAACCACCTGGCTCTACATAAAGAGCAACAGCTTTGGTACGAGGATCATTTTGAGCTGCAAATAAGAATTCTGGAAGAGCAAAATGAATATAAACGTCTTTACCAGAGCTAACAGCAGTAGAAATTCCGAAACCACCGGTACGAAGATATTCAGAAATAGTAGTAGTGAAGTTGCCTGAATTAGAATGAATAGCAACTGAGCCAGGTTTGAGAGTTTCTTCCGGATTGTCGCCACCAAGAGCGCCACCCACTCTAACGTGATCCCAGACATTGGCAACCCCAAGGCAATTTGCACCAACAACATCGACACCAGCTTCTTGGCAAATAAAACGAATATACATTGAGTCGCGAGAAGCTAGTTTTTCGGTAACAATAACAATTCTTTTAAGATTTGGATTGAAAGTAACCAATTCTGCAACGGCTTGAGCCACAGCAGCAGGAGGAAGGTAAATAACACCTATATCGAAGAAAACTCCATGATTCATTACATCACGGATACTACGAAAAATAGGTATATCGCCATTAGTGGTTTCGAGAGTACCACGACGTCCATATTGTACACCAGCTACTACATTGCCATTACTGTAAGTATGAGATACAGGTGTAACTTTACGGCTTTCGCTGCCTAAAATATTAATAACGCATACTTTAGAATCTTTATTAACCATTTCCTCAAGCGAAAAGACGCCAACATAATATGGGAATGGTTTAGTATTTATATGCTTCATTTTTTTTATCCTGTTAAAATTTTTACATTACGATTTGGCATTTAATTTTTTATATTCGGCAGAGCCGGATTTAGCCCACCAATCGTCAATTTTTTTAGCAAATTCAAGTACTTGAATCATGCTAGTGTCGTAACCAAACATTTTGTAGGGCAAGTTGAGAGTATCAAGAATATCTTTAGCGTGAAACATACCTTGAATAAGGTTAGGACCACCTCTGCCGATAACAGTATAAATATCTTTTTTGCCATGTTTGGCAATATGATCTCTCAAAGCGTCAAAAATGCCTTTGAATGTAACGTAAATATCAGTATTATTGGCTTTTCCACCAATAAGGAGTAATACATTAGCCTGATCGAGCCAATTTTCGAATACAATCCGGCTAATTTCATACATTTTTTCGTAAGGAGGATTGCCACCAAAATCTGAAGCAAAAATAGCTTTAGCACCCAATGTTTCAGTTGCAGCAGAATTTGCACCGCCTCCAAACATAAAAGGAATTATAGAGCCATTAGGATTAACTTCGACAACGTCGCTTTGACCTTGGTAAGTTCTCAATTTGTTGATTTCGGCTTCGAAAGGACTTACATCAGTTTGGAACACTGAAGGTGGAAGCCCAATTCTCTTCCAAGTAGGATTATCGACATCAAAAGCAGCTTTGATATCGCAAGCAACAGGAATATAAGAGTTGCCTTGTTTTTTTAGTCTAATAGGATTTAATTCGAGAGTAGTAACGCCAAAATTATCATACAAGTCCCATAGTCGGGGCAAGTATTGAACTAAAGGAGAAATAAACTGCTCGGGGCATCCAGTATCATTAAGAGCATTAGTAATATCGAAAGATTTAATACCAATCAAAGGATCAATCCAAACACTTACTTTTTTATCAGTAGGGAGAGCTTCGATATCGACACCTCCATATGGAGTAATTGTGAAATTTACTTTTCTATCGATAGTTGAATCTGAAATTGAAAAATAGACTTCCAAATCCGAAGGGATGAACTCTTCATAGTTGACACCATCGGCTTTGATTACTTTGTTTCCATAAGGAATTTCGGCAAAATATAGTTCTTCTTTAGCCAGAAGAGCATCATGCACATTATCGACAATTTTGATAAGACCGGCTTTTCCTTTTTTGCCGACACCACCATAGAAAAGAGGCTTGACAACAAGTTTGCCGCTTTGGTCAAGCATAGCTTGAATTTCGTCTTTAGTAGCTGAGCCCATCAAGAATTTAGCTCTTGGAAAGTCAACTAAGTCCATTAATTTCGAACCAAATCTTATTCCGGATATTTGCATATCGGTACCTTAAGAATTATTCCAATAATATATAAACGAGTCCAATTAAAATGATTAAATCAAGAAAAATTAAAATCGGACATCTTATCATTATAGAGAGAAATAAGTGCCTCGATTATTGTATAAATCTCAATTTTATTCAAAATAAACAACCCGCAAATGATTTACAAAAATTAAAAAAGAATTAAAAAAAATTGTATAAAAAC
>JAUQWS010000057.1 GCA_030835025.1 Ignavibacteria bacterium
AATTGTTAGATCAATATGAAAAAGCGAAAATGGAGCATAATGAATATGAAAAAGTCATGCTGGCAAATGAACTGCTGAAATATTCTTCTGCAGAGAGTGTTGAACAAGACCCTGCATTTGATCCCGGGCATGTTGTTCTGAGATCTGAGCCTCCCTTCAATCCGGATTGGTACAATAATGATGTGCAGGTCTATACAGGAGATGTTGCCTATTCCGGAGGGTTCAGGCAGCTTGATCTTAAACAAGGAGAAGACGGCTGGATGTACCTGGTTGTTGCCAGAAGAAACATACCCGGTTACACAGGCGGTTTCCAGATCTTCGTTTCTTCAAACGGAGGCGCAACATGGAGTTTTATCATCGGGCTGTACCGGGGGGATTATGTTCAAAGTGTTTCACTCCTGGTAGAAAACAGGAGCAGCAACAATTCCATACCTGATTCCAGCAGGATGTTTGTGTATTATACTTACAGTTCTTCATCAAATTTCGATAACGCAGCTTTAGGCTGTTTCTCTTCCAGAAGGAACGGTACAGCTTGGTATTCTGCAGGCGCAGGTTCGCCGCCATCAGGCAATAAGTATGAGTACCCTACTTCTTGCAGCGACGGAGTTTACTGGACGACAGGTACTTTCATCCATTGTGTTGTTCGAGAGGCAACAAATGCCGGCTCAAATGTGGGATTGAGGCATTTTTTGAGCACTAACTGGGGTGTCAATCATTCAAGCGCATTGATAAACACAACTTATGATGACAGGTTCCCATCTGCTCAATATGGCGAAAAGAACGGAAGTGATTCAGTTTACATCGCTGTTGAACGCAGATTCACCTCTACTGAATACGGTCTTAGATTGCTTGCAACGCCGGATATTCCCGGAGTCAATTATTTCTCCTATTACTTGACCCCTTCTGCTTCAAACGTAAAGTATGAGAAGCCTGAACTGACAGTTGTGCAGCAGCATTACAGCATTCCCAGGAAGATGCTTATCACTTGCACCCGAAACCGCAACCCAAGATATTTTTATACAACAAACGGTGGAAATAACTGGACAATTGATGCATTGCTGGGGCCAAATGCAAACTGTGTTGCTGATTTTACTACGTGCAATAGTGATTCGCTGACTTCCGGAGGGCAGAATGTGATAATGGGTTATGTATCAGATGACGGTGATTCCGTTAACGTTAAGCAGCTTACCGTACCTCCCGGGACTATATATGCATACTACAAAAAGAACTCGAATACGTCTTCCGGTGTAGTTGCCCCTACTACATCGATCTATAAGGTCGGCAGTACCAAGTATGCTGCTTTTGCTTATGCCGGATACGGTCCTGTAAATGCCTATTATAATTCCGAACAACTGGTTACCGGAATTCAGCCGGTATCATCAGTGGCTGATAAATTTGAACTTACTCAAAACTTCCCGAATCCGTTTAATCCTTCGACTAAGATCAAATTCAGTATTCCATCAAGAGAAATCGTCAAGCTGATCGTATTCGATCTTCTCGGCAGGGAGATCAGCATCCTGGTAAACAGTGAACTTAACAAAGGAACTTATTCTGTTGATTTTACTTCTTCCGGAATTTCAAGCGGAATATATTTCTACAGAATTACTGCAGGTTCTTATACTGAAGTAAGAAAGATGATATTGGTCAAGTAAAAAGGAGGAGCAGCAGCAAATGTGACCGGTGCTCAAGCTGCCGGTCACATTTATTTCACAAGCAATTTTTTTGAAAGGATTGAAAAATGAAAACATTCATTTCAATAATTATCTGTCTGCTGATTCTTAGTCCGCGTGAATCTGCTTCGCAGCAGAGATTCAGAAGCGGTCTGTTTTTTCACCATTCAACCGGAGAAAATATTTGGGGCCCCAACGGGTGCACAACAAGCGTGCCCATTGAAATGACAAGATACAACACACTGCACGGATACACGGGACAACTTGCTGTTACAATGAACGAAACATGGTTCCCCGTTAATTATGACAATGAATGGGCAACCTGGCATACTATATTTGCTACAGACCTGCCTGAGGCAATTTCGGGATACTTTGCCTCGAACAAGATTATCATGATCAAGTCATGCTTTCCTTCGTCTGCTATTGAAGAGCGCGGTCAGCCTGTTGACACTCTTTCTCCGGATTACAAGACTATCTATAATTACAAATGGCATTGGCGCTCAATAATAAATGTTATGAAGAACCGTCCTCAGAACTTCTTCGTGATCTGGACTAATGCTCCTTTAACACAGCAAGAGACTACGCCAAACTCTGCGCTGCTTTCAAAAGAATTCTGTAAGTGGGCTAAGGATACGCTTGCCCAGGGCAGGGACCCTGTTTTTGGGGCATTCCCCGGAAATGTATATGTATTTGATTTTTTTTCAAAGCTGACAAACTCAAGCGGGTACTTACAGCCGCAATATGCAGTCGGGCCCAATGACCCGCATCCGAATTCTGCAGCTACTGCGCTTATTGCACCTTTGCTTGTTAATGAGGTTTTTGATCATTCAATTGCTTATGAATCGATATTCGGCATAATCAAAACAGGGAATTCAATACCTTTTGAGTTTTCGCTTTCACAGAACTATCCGAATCCGTTCAATCCTTCAACTACGGTAGAATTTTCGGTACCTGTTTCGGGAACCGTGAAAATAAGCCTGTTCGATACTCAGGGAAAAGAGGTGCTGGTAATCGCAAATGAAAATCTATCCCCCGGCAATTACACAGCAGATATTGATGCTTCAACACTTTCGAGCGGAACTTATTTCTGTGTCATGAGATCATCAGGTTTCTGCAGCACCCGAAAAATGGTGCTTTTGAAATAGGGGACGAAACGTGAAAAATAAGAGCCGGAGTGGTAATGCTCCGGCTTTTTTGTTGATTGCATTTGACAACTACGCCAAAATCCATTGTTAATAAACCCCCGTATAACTAACTTTGCTTAAATTTCAGCTAAAAAATGGGACTTTTTGATAAATTGAAGAAGGGTTTGCAGAAAACCCATGAGAATATTTTTAATAAGATCGATAAGCTTGTTAATGCAAAAAGCGAAATTGATACTGATTTTCTTGATAATCTTGAAGAAATACTTCTGAGCTCAGATGTAGGTGTCAATACATCTGAAAAGATAATCAAGAACCTTAAAGTGAGAGTCAAAGAAGAAAAATATGAAAGAACTGACCAGCTGAAAGCTATAATAAGAGATGAACTTAAGAATGTTTTCATAAGCGGCAATGGTGAATCATCTGATCCGTTTAAGATCGATAAAAAACCTTATGTAATTGTTGTTGTGGGAGTGAACGGAGTAGGAAAAACAACTTCTATCGGTAAGCTTGCATACAATTACAAAAATGCAGGTTACTCAGTCTTAATAGGGGCAGCAGATACATTCCGGGCAGCAGCAAATGAGCAGCTTGAAACATGGGCAAAACGTTCGGGTACAGAAATGATTCAGCTCTCACAGGGAAGTGATCCGAGCGCCGTGGTCTACAACACAATTCAAACAGGCATTGCAAAAGGATTTGATGTTGTTATTATTGATACTGCGGGAAGGCTTCACACGAAGACCAATCTGATGGACGAGCTGAGCAAGATCAAAAGAGTTATACAGAAACAGTTGCCTGAAGCTCCGCACGAGGTATTGCTTGTGATTGATGCGACTACGGGGCAGAACGGTATGGTTCAGGCCCGCGAGTTCAGCATTTCAATTCAGTTAACGGGTTTGGTTCTAACTAAGCTTGACGGAACTGCAAAGGGAGGAATTGTTCTAAAAATAAGCAACGAAATGAAGATCCCTGTAAAATACATCGGAGTTGGTGAGCAAATTGATGATCTGCAGGTATTTGACAAAGAGAGCTTCGTAAAGGCATTGCTGGAGGACTGAACTTTATTTGCTGTAATTTCTAGGCTGCTCTTATGAACCGTATCGTAAAAAATGTCATCTCATATAAAAATATTACCACAGTTCATTGCCAACAGGATAGCTGCCGGCGAAGTTGTGGGCAGGCCCGAGGCAGTAGTAAAAGAGCTCATTGAAAACTCACTTGACGCTCATGCAACTTCAATCCAGCTAATAATTCGTGATGCGGGAAAGCAGCTTATCCAGGTGGTTGATAACGGTACGGGAATGAGTGAAGATGATGCGATCTTGAGCTTTCAAAGGCATGCTACAAGCAAGATTGCCTCTGCGGATGACCTTGAGAATATCCTAACATTCGGGTTCAGAGGTGAAGCTCTTGCATCTATTTCTGCAGTTGCTCAGGTAGAAATCAAGACAAGGCAGGAAGAAGATGAACTGGGTACACTCATCAGAAATCATGGAAGCGAGATCACAGAACATGGCAGAGTGCAGATGGAAAAGGGTACTTCTGTAGCAGTTCGTAACCTTTTCTATAACACCCCCGCAAGAAGAAATTTCCTGAAGACCAACCAGACAGAATTCAAACATATTTATGAGACTTTCCTGAGGCTGGCAATTGCAAACCCGGGAATTGCTTTCATATTTATAAACGAAGATGAAGAATTGTTTGACCTTGCTCCGTCGGATCTAAGAACAAGACTTGAGCATATATACGGAAAAGAATTTGCCGGAAATCTGATCGAAGTAGAGCATATTCACGAATTCCTGACGCTGAAAGGATTCACTTCAAAACCCAGTTTCACAAAGAAGCATAAACAGGACCAAAACCTTTACCTTAACAGCAGGTTCATTGTGAATAAGGCTCTCTCTTTCGCAGTCCATTCAGCTTATGAAGATCTTATCGATAAAGGCGATTATCCAAACTTTTATCTGTTCCTTGAACTTGATCCGAGAAGATTTGATGTGAATGTGCATCCATCTAAGCTTGAGGTCAAATTCGAAGATGAGCGTGCACTTTTCAGCTTTGTGCGCAAAGGGATACGCAGTACACTGGAAAAAAATGACCTGATAGTCGCAGTTAAAGTACCCGGGGCACTTTCAGAAAGCAGGACCTTGACTGAAAGGCCTGCTTACAATGCAAACATTTTTTCTTCAAGTTCATTTGCAAGGATAAAAGATTATACAAATGAACCGTTCAGTTTCAAAAAGCATGATGGTACGGGAACCGGTGATACTGCGAGAATACACGAGATGTTCGGAAAAACACCGCCTGAAGTAAATGAAGAAAATACAGCCCCAGCCTCAAAAGATGTGCTTGAAGGGAAGATTCATAAAGAAAGTGATACAGACAGCCTGGTCAGCAGAAATGAGATCTGGCAATTCCAGAGGAAATATATCATGTACCAGCTTGATAGTACACTGATGGTGATCGACCAGCACGCTGCACATGAGAGGATTTTGTATGAACAGGCTGTTGAGAGACTGGACTCTAATGCAAATCTTTCGCAGCAGCTTTTGATACCGATTTATTCTGAGCTGAACCCGGTTGACTACGAGGTAGTGAAGTCAATAGAAAAGGAGCTTAGGGCGCTCGGATTTGACATAGAGCTGCACTCAAAAAGGAAAGTAAAGATAAAAGGAATTCCTTCGGATGTTAGGATCGGAGATGAGAATAAGATACTGCAGGAGCTGATAGACCAATACAAGGATTATGATGTAAAGCTGAATCTTGAAAAGCGTGATAATCTCGCCAAAACTTATGCCTGCAAACACGCTATAAAAGCAGGAGACTATTTAACCGAAGGTGAGATGCTGAACCTTATAGATAAGCTGTTTTCGGTCAAGATGCCTTATGTTTGTCCCCACGGCAGGCCAACGATAGTTAAGATCTCGATGGAAGAGCTTGATAAGATGTTTGCAAGGACAGGATTTTAAGTTAATTTATCAAGCCCGGCAGATCATCTATTGAATCAACCATAAAAGCAATTCCCTTAAACTCTTCTTTACTCAAAAAATCTTTCACCCAGTCCGGGGTATGATCTTGTACTTTTTGGATTACTTTCAGATTCTTTACACGGCTGTCATTTAACCTCATGTACAGCGGCAAGGCAAGGTCAAGCGAAAACACATCGCCTATTACGTAATCCGGTTTTTCCTGCAGCAGGATCTTGTGATAATTTTTTCTTCTGAGATTAACTTTGTACTTCCCTTTTATTTCCATTGAATCGGGTACTTCGGAAAACCCTCTGTCTATTACGAATTTTTTAGCATCGCCGATCGCATGCAGTCTGCCGCGTCTAATAGCCCGCTCATTTGTGACCGTATGACCGGCTTTACGGAAGAGATGTTCTATCTTTTCTGTCTTTGAATTTGAAGCTATTACAATTTCTACGCCGGCGGAATTCAGTTTATTCACTATTTCACCGGCAGTTTCAACCGGCTTCAGTTTGCCTTCAAGCTTAAATTGGGTTGTCGCCTTAATGAAGCAGTCATTTGAATATTCCGCAAGGCTCATTTTTGTTTTTTCCAATATTGCGGCTTTCATCTTTGCTATCTGCTGCTTGAAGTTTGAATATGACCGGGTGCTGGCCGCCCTGTTAATGTAGTCGAATATTGCATTATTATCTCCGAACGGATCCTCCTGGTAATATGCCGCAACACTGCCGTCAAAAAACCAGCCGTATTCATAAGGCTGCCTGTCCATTTCTTTTTTGCAGCCATTCAGTAGTCCTCCAATTGTTTCTTTTGATTCACCTGTTAGAGCTGCAAGCGAGCTAGTTATATGATTCCATACGTAACCTGCTTCAATTTCCTGGTTAGTCCAAACTCCGTCAAAATCGGAAACGAGTTTTACAATAGACATAAATTACTTTTTAAATGATTGTTAAACTGTTATCTTAGCGGATTAATTTACAAATTTACGTGAAATCTTGATTTAAATTAATGCAAGAATCCGGCTCAAGAAACATTTCTGCAATAGTCGTTGTAGCTGCCCTCGGATATTTTGTTGATATCTATGACCTTATCCTGTTCAGCATTGTGCGTATAGCCTCGCTTAAATCGCTTGGTGTCACCGGAGATGAACTTCTTTCTGACGGAGTTTTACTGTTGAATATGCAGATGGCGGGAATGCTGGTTGGCGGCATTATTTGGGGGATACTTGGCGATAAGCGGGGGAGGATATCAGTGCTCTTCGGTTCTATTATCATGTACTCTATAGCCAATATTCTTAACGGATTTGTGCAGGACGTTCCGCAATATGCTGTACTAAGAGTAATAGCCGGTATCGGTCTGGCCGGTGAGCTTGGAGCAGGTATTACTTTGGTAAGCGAAGTAATGTCTAAAGAATCCAGGGGATACGGCACAACACTTGTGGCTACTATCGGAATTCTGGGAGCCGTTGCCGCTGCGCTTGTTGCGGATTTCTTTGAATGGAGAACAGCTTATTTTGTTGGCGGTGGATTGGGTTTACTGCTGCTTGTGTTAAGAATAGGCGTCTATGAATCCGGAATGTTCAAGAATATTCAAAGCGATAACATAAGCCGGGGACAGTTTCAGCACTTGTTCACAAGCTGGAGCAGATTCCTTAAGTATTTGAAATGCATTCTAATCGGTGCGCCGTTGTGGTTTGTTGTGGGAGTACTAATAACTTTTTCAGATGCTTTTGCAAAGAAACTCGGTGTTGAAGGAGTTATTCCTGCAAAATCTGTTATGTTCTGCTATATAGGCCTGGCAATTGGGGATTTATTGAGCGGTTATCTTAGCCAGGTGCTTAAAACCAGGAAGAAAATAATTCTCTCCTTTATCACAATAACAAACATACTCATTATTGTATATTTATTCTTCAATCACTTTGGTTCATTCTATTTTTATTCAATATGCCTGCTGCTTGGTATAAGCTGCGGATACTGGGCTGTTTTTGTGACAAACGCTTCGGAGCAATTTGGCACAAACCTCAGGGCTACAGTTACAACAACGGTGCCGAATTTTGTAAGGGGTTCAGTTGTTCCGTTAACACTGCTTTTTCAGTTTCTGAATCCCAGCATCGGGATTATATACTCAGCAGCTATTGTAGCGGGAATTTCCCTTATCTTTGCATATATTTCAGCAGCAAGGCTTGAAGAAACATACGGTAAAGAACTGGATTATATAGAAATGATATGACAAGCACCGGAAATTGAAACCAGCAACTGCGGTTTTGCATTTAAGTTATATTCGCGAAGAGTTAATTTTGACCCTACACTAAATATTTATGAAAAGAACGATATTAGTCTTAGTGCTTTTTGCTGCATCCGTTGTAAATGCAAATTACACTACTCCGGGTACAGGAGTAAGCTGGAATCTTGATAATCTTGTCTCAAACTCTGGCGGAGTTGTCACATTTTCTTCGGGACAGTATTATATCAATGATTCACTGACAATTTCTGTATCAGATACCATTAAGATCCTGAACAACGCAACTATCAGGCTTGCATTCAATATAGTTTTCAATACACTTGGTACATTAAGGATTGACCCTCCGGATTCTGTCAAGATAACTTCTATTGATACAACCCAAAAGTTCTATGAACTCAGGATGGATGACCAGAGCGATGCAAGTGTTCTGAAGAAACTGATATTTGAGTACAGCTTTAATGGCCTTAGATTGCTAAATACAAGCCCGTTGATAGACGGCTGTACTTTCCGTTACAACTGCGGCGGAAATACTTCGGTAACAGTTCCTGCACTGAATTTATTCAATTCAAATTCGGTTATTACCGGCTGCAATTTTTACAGGAATTACAGGGCAGCCATTGCCGGTGGTTCTAACATTGCAAATGCTCCCCAGATCCTGAACTCTCAGTTTATTGAAAATAATCTCTCTAACGGCAACGTACCGCAGATAAATCTTGGACAGTCAGGCTCAGGTACAACTATCATAAGAGGATGTACAATCAGAGGAATTTCAATCCTTTCGGGCGGAATCGCCGCACTTCCTATTGGAACATTAACACTGATTGTAGAAAACAACATCATTAAGAAAAACAGGTATGGCATAGCGCTGAATGGAAGCGTTAACGCAATCATCAGGGGAAACATTATTGACAGCAATAATATTCAGGGGATACCTCTGCAGGGCGGCAGCGGTCTGAACTTTATTGGTTCAGGGATAAACGCAAGAGTTTCAAAAAATATGATTCGGTGGAATCTATGGGGAGTCACTTTGCAGAGCAATGCAGCTCCCGTTTTTGGTGATCTCAACATATCTGATACAAATTATGAGGGAAAAAACCATATACACAGTAATTCAAACAGCGGGGTTTTTTATGATTTCTATAATAATACACCGAATCCGATAAAAGCGGAGAATAATTTCTGGGGTACTATGATACAGGATAGTGTTGAGGCACATATATTTCATCAACCAGATAGCTCTGCCCTGGGATTAGTTGACTACCTCCCGCTGTGGTTACCAACGGGGATTACGCAAATAAACTCATCAGTGCCTTCAGGCTTCAAACTTCATAATGCATATCCAAATCCGTTTAACCCGGAAACGAAAATAAAA
>JAUQWS010000058.1 GCA_030835025.1 Ignavibacteria bacterium
TATAAAGCAGTTCCTTTTTCAAATATCAGTGAATAGGCGGAGATATGCTGTGTGTTAAGCATTACAGCTTGTTCAAGATTGTATTTCCAACTCTCAAGTGTCTGACCCGGCAGCGCAAATATTAAGTCAAGATTGATATTATCAAATCCCGTATATTGAGCAGACTTGATTGAAGCAATTGCCTGCTCAGCGGAATGAATCCTTGTGAGGAACGCGAGCTCTTTATTATCAAATGACTGAACACCAAAGCTGATGCGGTTAATGGGGAGCGATCTGAATCTCTCAAGCTTAGTTTCATCCAGTGTACCCGGATTAGCTTCAATTGTAATTTCAGAGTCAGGTGAAATATTATAATTTCTGTAAAGGGCATCAAAGAGCATCTCAAATTCCGAAACTTCAAGAAGTGAAGGAGTTCCCCCGCCGAAGAAAATGGAATCAAACACTTTTCCATTCATTAAATCAGAACGGGAAGATATCTCTTTGACTATTACAGAAAGGAATTCACTTTTTTTGGAATGGTTGGTAATGGAATAAAAATCGCAATAGATACATTTTGTATCGCAAAAGGGGATATGCAGGTAAAGTCCGGCCATAACTACTCGATTGTTTTGCCTATTCTGCTGAGATCAACTGAGCCGAGCAGTTTGCCAATTTGCCCGAACGGTATTTTGGAATCCCACGAGAAATATACAAACCACGCCTTGCCAACAATGCTTTCAACCGGAACGAAACCCCAGAACCTGCTATCGAGACTATTGTGACGGTTATCACCCATCATAAAGTAATAATTATGCTCAACGATGTATGTATTGGTTTCTTTTCCATCAATCAGGATCGTACTTTCACCTTTCATTTCGATCTTGTGGCCTTCTCGCTTTATAAAAGTATCCCACCACAAATAATTGTCCTTGTTTAATGTAACAACATCTCCTTTTGTTGGGACTTTCAGCGGTCCGTAATTATCCCTGTTCCACCCGGAACCTTTGGGGAATATCTGCGGATCGGATTTCCCTGCCGTATCTATAGCCGGTTCAAATGATTTCAGAAATGGTAGCCTCTTGAACTCTTCGACCTTATTATTTGGCAGAATGAGCACAAAATATCTGCCCTGCAGATCTATATTATTATAAATCGAAGGGTCGGTAATATTAAAGCTTTTCTGGAATTCAGGGTCCTGCATCCTGAGATTAAATGCCTGGTCGGAGAGTTTCTTATTATCAACCCGCACGACGTACGAATACTGCATATTCGGACTCTCGTAAAATCTCTCGCCGTTAACAAACAGGTCACGGTTCTTTATCTCAATAATATCTCCGGGCTGTCCAACCGTTCGCTTTAAGTACTGGACTTTTGCAGATGGTTCAACTTCTTCGCGGTTACCCGGAAATTCAAAATTCACAATATCATTCCTGCGCGGTTCCCTGATAGCGGGTAGCTGCCAATAGGGGAGCTTTATCTCGGTAAAGGGAATGAAGCGCGGAGTAGAGCCTCCGTACACAAACTGGTTGAAGAACATCTTATCCCCGATAAGAATTGTATTAAGCATCGAGCCCGTTGGGGTGCTGTAGCCCTGTATAAAAAATGACTGTATGAAAAGTACAACCAGCAGGGTTACAAGAAGCGAACCGAAGCTCTTAGCTTTCTCTATAAACCAGCTATCCTGCTGCTTTTTTGCGGTTTTTTTTATTGTTTTAGTTGCCATGAACTTTATGTTATCTTAAAAGATAGATTTAATTGTAATTCAAATCTACAGCCGTTATTATCCACTCGTTCAGATCAATGAATTATGTTAAGCAGCCTGTTCCACCGTATGGATTCGAACAATCTGCCGAACTCTGAGAACGAAATATCTGCATTCCATGACCAGTAAATCATCATAGCTTCGCCAATTATGTTGTCTTCCGGCAGGAATCCCCACACACGGCTATCGGAGCTGTTGTTGCGGTTATCTCCCATCATAAAGTAGTAATTACGCTCAACCCTGTACGCAGCGGTTTCCTTTTCATCCACAAACACTTTGTTATCCGCGGTAAGTCTTATGCTGTGTCCTTCGCGCTGAATGAATATCTTCCATTCATCCATATTGTCAGGTGTTAGCTTGATAATATCATCTTTTTTTGGGACGCGTATTGGTCCGTAATTATCATCATTCCAGCCGCTGCCCCTGGGGAAAATATCAGAGTGAGGATTTCGCGATATCTCAGGACTGAACCTTGATTCAGGCGGATCAGGAAACACTTCGGAATTTACATAGAGCACTTTATCTATGATTCTAATGGAATCACCGGGCAAACCTACCAGTCTTTTAATATAATTAGTGATCTCAGGAGACTTCATCACGTTTGCATTTCCCGGAAAATCAAACACAACAACATCGCCGCGCTTAGGATCTTTCAAAGAGGGGAATCGGAAAAACGGAGTCCTAATTTCGGTAAAAGGTATGTTCCTTGGGGTTGTTGCACCGTATATGAACTTATTTACAAGGAGGAAATCACCCGGCACTAAAGTATTTTCCATTGAGCCGGTTGGTATGCGGTAAGCTTCGACAAAAATTATTTTGAGAATGATCGCAACCAGGCCCGCAAACAAAAGCGCGTCAAAGTATTCTTTGAATTTAGAATTTTTCTTCGGGGTAGTTGTCAAATGAACAACAGTATCTCCCGATGAGTCATCTTCTTTCGAAACCTGCCCTGCTGAATCCGGCCGCAAGGCTGTCTCATTCTTTTCTTCTGTAAGAAGAGTCTCTTCGTTATTTTTCTTTGTGTTTTCTTCCGGCATTTATCTATTGGTCAATTGCAAGTACGGCTAAGAAAGCTTCCTGGGGGAGCTGAACAGAGCCAACCTGCTTCATCCTTTTCTTTCCTTCTTTTTGTTTTTCAAGCAGCTTGCGCTTTCGCGAAATATCACCGCCATAACACTTGGCAATAACGTTCTTTCGCAGAGCTTTGACAGTCTCACGAGCGATTATCTTCTGTCCGATTGCAGCCTGAATAACTATTTCAAACATTTGGCGGGGGATAAGCTCCTTAAGCTTAGAGCAGAGCTTTCTGCCCCATTCGTACGATTTTGTGCGGTGAACTATCGATGAGAGTGCATCAACAGGTTCATTATTAAGAAGTATATCAAGTTTAACCAGCTCGGACTCTCTGTAATCAATGAATTCATAATCCAGCGATGCATATCCTTTTGATATCGATTTCATTTTATCGTGGAAATCGAATATGATCTCAGATAACGGGAATTCAAAGATCAGGTCAACTTTTGTCGGGGTAAGGTAGTTTGTCGAAACAAACACTCCGCGCCTGTCGTTGGCAAGCTTCATTACGTTGCCCATGTAATCAGTCGGAGTAATTATCTGAGCCCTGATATACGGTTCCTTAATATGGTCAATATTGCCCAGTGGGGGCATTTGTGAGGGATTATCGACCAGAACCATTTCGCCATCCGTTTTGTGCACCTGGTACTCAACGTTGGGAACTGTGGTAATGATAGTCTGGTCATACTCGCGGTCAAGCCTTTCCTGGGTTATCTCCATATGAAGCAAGCCAAGGAAGCCGCACCGGAAACCGAATCCGAGAGCGGATGAAGATTCCGGTTCGAAAATAAGTGAAGCATCGTTGGTTTTAAGCTTAACCAGTGCTTCTCTAAGGTCCTCAAAATCATCGCTGTTTGCGGGATAAATCCCAGAAAAAACCATAGGCTTGATCTTCTTGTAACCGCCGAGCGCCTCCGGTGCCGGATTAGCCGTATCAATAATTGTATCGCCAACAAGCAGCTCACTTGCAGTCTTAATTCCGGTAACCATATAACCAACATTCCCTGATTTCAATGAGCCCGTTTTTACGCGGGTCATCTTAAATGTCCCAACCTCTTCAGCATCAGTGGCTATTTCAGTCTCAAAGAATTTTATTTTGCTGCCTGTCTTAAGCTCACCGTCAAAGACTCTAAGGTAAACAATAATTCCGCGGTATGCATCAAATGTTGAATCAAACACCAGTGCTCTAAGAGGAGCATCAGCGTTTATCTTTGGCGGAGGTATCCTGTTAACGATAGCTTCAAGTATATCACTTGTGCCGATATTTGCCTTTGCACTTGCGAGAATAATATCTTCATCTTTGCACCCGAGCAGTTCAATTATCGATGCTTTAACGCCTTCGACGTTTGCACTTTGAAGATCGACCTTGTTAATTACAGGAATGATGGTCAAATTGGCGTCTAAAGCAAGATAGAGATTGCTCACGGTCTGTGCTTCAATACCCTGTGAAGCATCAACCACAAGCAAAGCACCCTCGCATGCAGCCAGTGATCGTGACACTTCATAGGAAAAATCTACATGTCCGGGAGTATCTATCAGATTAAGAGTATACTCTTCCTTATCTTTTGAAGTATATTTTAACTGTATTGCGTGCAGTTTTATTGTAATGCCCCGCTCCTGCTCAAGATCCATATCATCAAGCACCTGTTTTATCATATCGCGGTGAGCAATGGTCTTGGTTTCTTCAAGCAAGCGGTCAGCAAGGGTAGATTTGCCGTGATCAATATGCGCTATTATACAAAAATTTCTTAGTTTGGAGCTCATCTAGTCTTTGTTCTTGTGTACGGTAATATATAAACAAAATAAGTAGCAATTTAATTCGAAGACAAAAAGACCTCCGTTTAAACCGCTACTTAAAATTGTCTTAAAAATTATGTTCTTTTGTGCTGCCCGCTAAGCGGACAAAACCCCTTATGAAGAAGGTGCCTGAGATTTTCTTTCCTGGCGGATATTCTGGATATCGTTTCTCATTTCCTGGCATTTCTTCCTTATCTCGTTCAATGCTTTTCTCAGCCTGGTGCCTGCAGAATTCTGTCCCTTAGAATAAAATTTTTCGAGATCCTTGCCCATATCATCCAGCATGGCTTTGATTTCGTTGATTTTTTCCATTTGTTTTCTCCTTTTTGTTTGAAAAAAAGTTTATTTAATGGTGCAGCAATTGCAACTAAAGTCCGCTCGTTGTTTGGACATATGGAATATCAAGTATTGTTTTGATACCCCAGAGTGAAAAAGCCAAACCTACTATGATCAGTAATCCAACAATTGTAATTGATTGCCAGGATTTCAGCTTATAATCCCTGAAAATTCCCCAAATGCCGTTTAATCCATGATACATAGCCAGGACCACAAAAGTTAGGTCAAGCACTCTGTACCAGTTGCTCTGCATTCTTGCCAAAACTGCGTCATATGTGTGTCCGGATTCAGGAGTATAATGCATTAAAATATAATGACCTATCATTACAACTACCAGTATCAGCCCAGTTATTCTTTGGAATACCCAGCTGAAAGAACCTGAACTTCGGGAATTTTGGTGTTTATACAATTATTTGATTATTTGAATAAGTTGTGAATTTCGTGCGAAAACATAACATAGCCCATTGCAAAGAACATAACCACGCCGATAGCAATTGAGTACCTGTAAAGAGACTTATGGTATTTTGCACCATCAGCCCAGTCTACAAGCACAATCCTGATACCATTTAACGAATGAAATAAAACAAATGCGAACAAAAACCACTCCAGTGCCATAAAAAACGGAGTTGAATAATGTTCCATGAACGAATTGAAAGCTTCTCTTCCCTGTGAAAGCGGAGAAAGGGAAAAAATGTGCATAAACAGATAGCCAATCAATGCAATTCCGGTTATTCTGTGCAGTATCCAGGCCCAGCTTCCGGAATCTTTCCTGTAGTTTAGGTTAGTTTTAACCCAACTCTTCTGGTCAAATTTTTTGAATTCTGACATTTTCCTTTACAAAAGTAGTCAAAAATGTAAGGAAATGCAATATCTTTAATAAAATATTTGTTTTTTAGATTTTTTTGAAAGGGGAAGCAAAAAGTGCAATTTTTATGCGAATTTAAGGAATCTTCTGATTGATATTGCGCTTCCCACAGTTCCCAAAATTGAACCGAAGATGACAAGCAATATCAGGAATTTAGTATCCATGATTGAAAAGTTGAAATCGTTATTTGCATAATTTGCATAAAAATAACCAAGGAAAATGTTCAGCACAACTACGGCAAGCAAGCTTCCTACTAAACCCTGAAAAAAACCCTCAATTATGAAAGGTGTTCTGATGGTTTCCTTAGTTGCCCCGATTAACTTCATTATTTCGATGTTTTCCCTCTGATTTACGATCATTAATCTTATAGTGTTTCCTATTAGAAATATAGAGGAAAATGTGATAATAACAAGGAGGCTTAAATTAAGGAAAACCAAAGACTGTGAATTACGCTCCAGAATCTCAAGATTCTTCTGGGCATATACAATATCGTTTATTTCTTTGTTTTTCTGCAGCTCAGCCTTGATCTTTTCAATTCTATCTATTGTTTTGTATTCATCGTATAGATTGATCTTAAGAGAAGCTGGAAGCGGATTATGGTCAAAAACCTCAAGAATATCCTGCCCGAAATCTTCGGCAAACTGTTTTGCAGCGTCATCTTTTGAAACGTAGTTCACATTCTTAACACCGCCAATTGTTTTGATGCTTGTTATGAGTTTGCTGATTTCAGTGCTTGGCAGATCATCGTTCAGGTATGCATCAATTTCGACTTTGTCTCTGATGAGCTTGAGCAATTTCACGGAATTTATGGAGAGAGTTAAGAATATACCAAGAAGAAGTACAGCAAGGGCTATAACAACAGTGGAACTGATAACTGCTGATTTAGCTGATTTGAGGTATCGAACAAACTCTCTGTAATAATAGGATGGATTCAATTAAGCAATTAGCAATTTACAATTAGCAATCTGCAATAATAAGGGAAGTGTATGTTTTTTGTAAGTCATAATTATTTAACCAGTGTCATCTTTTTCGCATCAAAAAATACTCCATTAACCGATAAAGTATAAAAATATACGCCGGAAGGATAATTTGACATGTCAATCAAAGCTTCATGTTCTCCTGCTCTTAATTTCTGAGTGAATGCATTAAACAACTTTCTACCGTTCAATTCGTAGACGGTTATGCCAGCAGTACCGGGATTCGATAAATCAAATCTAATAATTGTACCCGGATTGAACGGATTAGGATAATTCTGATACAAATGATGTTCTCGCGGCACTGAGCCGTTTTCATTACCTGCAAATGTAACTCCGCCGTTTGTTGTTTTAACGACTACCGAGCTGCCGACGGCATAACCGACTGTGTCATTCACGAAGTCAATAGCCCAAAGTTCCTGTGTAGTTGCACTTGCCTGAACGTGCCAGTTCGCGCCTCCATTCGTTGTCTTGATTATCTTCCCGCCCTGACCGACAGCAAAGCAAATACTTCCGTTAATTGCAAAACACTCACGCAGATAGCGGTTATCACCGCTCGACTGTGCCTGCCAGGTTGTGCCGCCGTTGGTTGTATTGATTATTGTTTCACCGCCCAGATAACCGGCAACAGCCCAACCGGTGTTTGCATCAACAAAATGAACGGAGTAAAGAGGAGTATTGGCAGGTGAAGATTGCAAAGTCCAATTCTGACCACCGTTTGTGCTTTTGATTATTTTCGGAGCACTTGGTCCGCCAACACACCAGCCTGTGTTTTCATTGATGAAATAGATCGAGAACATTTTGTTCGGCAGCCCGCTTGAAATCGGGAGCCAGTTCGTGCCTGCATTGGTTGTTCGGAACATTATTTCTGTCCCGAAATCTCCTCCGCATATCCAGCCGGTATTATCATTTATAAAGAACACATCATTAAGCCTGTCTTGAATACCAGTGGGCTGCTGCACGAAGTTTGAACCATTGGTTGTTTTTCCGATAAAACCCGGATAACCAACGACCCAACCGGTAAGGTCATTAATGAAGAAAATGCCGGTGAGATTCCCTCCTGAAAGCGAGGACCAGTTAGATCCGCCGTTTGTGGTTTTTCTAGTGATTCCGTTGGCAGTGGAGTAGCCAATATTCTCGCTCGGGAAATTCACCGCCTGGTTGCCCTGTGTTGAAACAACAGACCACTGGCTGCAGCAATTACCAATTAACAATGAGCAATTGACAATAAGTATGAAAATGAATTTCCACATTCTATTTCTTCTGTAATTCTTCTTTCCAGCC
>JAUQWS010000059.1 GCA_030835025.1 Ignavibacteria bacterium
ACCATAAAGGTATATGATGTTCTGGGAAAAGTTGTTTCAGACCTCATTAATAAATCCCATGAATCCGGGTATTATGAAGTCAGGTTTGACGGCAAAGACCTTGCAAGCGGCATTTATTTCTATTCAATTACTGTTACCGGGGAAACAGACCGGTTTTCCGCAACAAAAAAAATGCTGCTGATCAAATAGTTTTATTTTGGACTATACATAGACTCTTTTAACACATACTGAAATTTCATACCCTATCCCGGTTAGTTGTTATACCCGCATTTCTTACCTTATCTATCCTACAAATTTGGGAATTGTAGTTTTTTTGACTACAGCAGTTTCACATAAGAGATTATTTGAATACGGAATAGAACAGGCTATTTTGTTTCTATTAAAAATTAAACATCAGCTTAAAACGAATGAAAAAGCACCTGATAATCATCCCGCTCGCATTACTTTTTGGAGCCCTTTTATTTGCAGCAGAGATCAATACTGTTTCTGTACCGGTCCAAAAGGATGCAATTTCAGTTCAGACTGAAGAGCTTGAAAAGAAACAGAGCGAAATTGACTACTTAAAAAGTGAAGTAAATCGCCTGAAAGCGGGCAATATGATACAGGAAGCCGGAATTGCCGGTGGATTAAGTTCTGAGATATTCCTGTTAGGGCTTTCTTCATTACTGGCTGTTGCGCTTGGGATCACCCTGATGAAAAAAAACAAAAAACCCGAGCTATGCAGGTGTGCAAAAAGACGTGAAATGTTGATGCAAAAAAGAAGTGAAGAACAGAAGCTTGTAAGTATAAACAATTGTTAAATTTTGCTTTACAAGGGGGTATTGCAATTTCTCTTATGACTTATTTCTAACATATAGTGCCGGGAATCGTAACCCCGTCACAGATTTAATAACCGCCGGAACAGTAGTTTTGGCGGTTTTTCTTTGAATAAATTGTCAACCCCTCTGCCTTGCATTAAATCCCCCAAAAAGGTATATTTGTAAGATAATTAATGTTTATGATTAGTTTAATGACGCTCCGAAAAGCGTCATTTTTGTTCTATAGAGGTTCCTTACCGGGAAAACCTTCGGCAAATAGTTTAAAAAAATCAGAAGAAATCAAAAATTTAATCTATATATACACATGAGGCTTAGAAAATGAAATCTGAGATAGTTGAATCCTTTTCACAGATGGTGAAGGACAAGAAAATTGACCGCGACTTGCTTGAAAGTATAATCAAGGAAGTATTCGGAATGATGATAAAGAAAAAGTACGGACAGAATGCCAATTTTGACGTTATAGTGAATATGGATAAAGGCGATATTGAAATGTATGTTTCCAAAACGGTCGTCGCTGAAGTTGCCGACCCGGAAACTGAGATCACACTTGAGGAGGCAAATGAGCGTTCAGGCGAGGAGCTTGAAATTGGAGATGATTACACCGAAGTGCTCGATTACGTTTCTTTCGGCAGAAGGCACATTGTTAACCTGAAGCAGAACTTGAACCAGAAAATACGCGAAGTTGAAAAGGAAATTATCTATAATGATTATAAGGACCTTGTGGGCGAGATAATTGTAGGCGAGATATACCAGATAAAGCCTCACAGCATACTTCTTATACACAACGGGCATGAAATAAATTTTCCAAAGACCGAACAGATTCCCAAAGAAAGATACAAAAAAGGCGAGTCTATCCGTGTATATGTAAAAGAAGTTTCAAAGAAATCATCGGGTCCGCCTTCTATAATAGTTTCACGCGCCGCAGATGAATTTCTTAAGAAGCTGTTTGAGCTTGAAATCCCCGAAATTTACGACGGCGTTATTGAAATAAAAGGCATAGCCCGCGAGCCCGGTGAAAGAGCCAAAGTAGCCGTTTACTCATACGATGACAGGATTGATGCCGTTGGAGCATGCGTCGGAATGAAAGGTATCAGAATACACTCCATAGTGCGCGAGCTTGCAAATGAAAATATTGACGTGATAAATTACAGCGATGACATCGGTCTGTATATTGCCAGGGCGCTTGCTCCTGCCAAGCTGAAGGACATCTATCTTGATAAAGCGAACAAAGTGGCTAAAATAGTTGCAGATGAGGACCAGATTTCACTGGTTATAGGCAAGAACGGACAGAATATAAAGCTTGCAAGCAAGCTTACCGATTATGAAATTGATGTTGAGCGTAACAGCGGAAAACCCAAAGATATTGAAGAAGCACTTGAGCGGGAACTGAACCGTGAAGCAGAAGAAAATGGAGCCGACGAAGACGATGAGGATGAAAACGAAAGTGAAGAAACCGAAGAAGTTGAAAGCGGATCGGATGACGATACACCTGATACCGCCCCGAAAGATCTGGCTGAAAGCGATGAAAAGGAAGAAGATGATGAAGATGATGACGACGACGATGAAGATGACGAAGACGACGAAGAAGAAGAGGAAGAAGTAACAGAAGAAGAAAAGAAAAAAGAATAATAACTGCATTTCAAAGCAACAAAGAAGTCAAAATAAGAAGGTAAGAATATTTAATGCCCGAAGCAAACAAAGGATCAAAAGGAATACAGATTTCGAAGATAGCCAAGGAAGTTAACAGGCAGTCAGGCGAGATATTAGAGTACCTCAAACGAATTGGTGTAGAGGTTAGCGGAGTCATGTCCAAAGTTGACGAGAGCGCATATAATAAGGTTCTAGGGCATTTCAAAAGCGATCTTGAAGAAGCTGAAAAACATAAGCAGAAGCTTATGGAGTTCAAGAAAAAGCACAAAGGAATAGAAATTGGCGAGATAGAAGACGAACTTAAAAAGGATAAGGAAAAGCGTCTTAAGGAAGAAGAAGAGAAGCAAAAACGCAAAGATGAAGAAGATAAAGTAAAGCACGTAAGAGAATCTCAGCTTCAGAAAGACCTTGAAGAAAAACGCCGGCTGATAAAGCTTAAAGAAGAAGAGCTTGAACAGCAGAGAATAAAAGAAGAAGAAGAAAAAAAGCGTGCCCTTGAAGAAGCTGCTAAGCCCAAGCCGGTTGAGGTAAAAACAGAACCAAAGAAAGTACAGGTCACAACAAAGACCGAAGAAACCAAAGCACCCGAGGTTAAAAAACCCGACGCTCCCGCATTTAAGCCTAAGAAGCCCGAAGACAGGCCTCCGTACAAAAAAGAGGCAGGTAAATTCCAGGGTAAGGGTACCGGCAAGGGTACTGCCCCCGGCAAGAAACCGGAGGAAAGAAAACATTTCGGCAAAAAACCCGATGGAACAGATTCACACGCCAGAAAAACAGGCGGGACTTTTGAAAGAGTCACAATAAAGGATGATTTCCGCAAACCGAAAAAACCGGTACCGGGACAGAAACCGTTCTTCAAGAAACCTTTTGTTTCGCGCGAAGATGAAAAGAAAAAAGACGACAAAACCCGCGATACCAAGGGACCGGTTGTAAGCGCAGATACGCTTGAAAAGAAGCGCGATGCAGATAAGAAGGATAAATCAAAGAAAAAGAATTATTCCGATGGAGCCGAAGCCAGAAGGAAGAAGAAACTTGCCGATGAGGAAATGACGCAGGAGATCGAAGAGGCTATTCGTGAAACTATGGCCAAGATGGATGAGACAGGAACAGGCACGGCAAGGCAGCAGCTGAGAAAGAAGAAAAGAAAAGAACGTCTTGAGCAGGAGCTTAAAGAACACGAAGAGACGCTGGCTCGTATGAACGTTATACAGGTTACGGAGTTCCTTTCAACTTCCGAACTTGCAACACTGATGAACCTTGAAGTGAGCGACCTCATCCAGAAATGTTTTGAGCTCGGAATGATGGTTACCATCAACCAGAGGCTTGATAAAGACCTTATCACTCTGCTGGCAGATGAATTTGGGTATAAAGTTGAGTTTCAAAAGGAATTTGCAGTTGAAACCCTCACGGAAGCGGAAGAAGATGAATCTAAACTGGTTCACCGTCCGCCTGTTGTAACAATTATGGGTCATGTCGATCACGGCAAGACATCACTGCTTGATTACATTCGCAAAGCAAGCGTTGTGGCGGGCGAAGCAGGTGGCATTACCCAGCACATTGGCGCATACCAGGTAAAGCTTGATGACGGAAGGCTGATATCTTTCCTTGATACCCCCGGTCACGAAGCGTTTACAGCAATGAGGGCAAGAGGTGCGCAGATAACAGATATCGTAGTGCTTGTTGTTGCGGCAGATGACAGCGTTATGCCGCAGACAATTGAGGCAATTAACCATGCTCTTGCAGCAAATGTTCCGATAGTTGTTGCAATAAATAAGATCGATAAACCGAATGCAGACCCGACAAAGATAAAAACACAACTCTCGGAAAAAGGTGTTCTGATAGAAGAATGGGGCGGCAAATACCAGTCAATAGAAATATCGGCTAAGGCAGGCACTAACATAGATATACTTCTTGATAAGATCCTTGTGGAGGCTGAAGTACTTGATCTTAAGGCTAATCCGGATAGAAATGCCCGGGGTGCAATTGTTGAAGCAAAGCTTGATAAAGGAAAAGGCATAACAGCTACTGTGCTGGTACAGAAAGGCACTTTGAAATTAGGGGATCCTTTTGTTGCCGGCAATTACAATGGCAGAGTTAAAGCAATGTATGATGAGCGCGGAAAGAAAGTTGAATCAGTAAAACCTTCAACGCCCGTACAGGTGCTTGGTTTCGATGGAATGCCTCAGGCAGGCGATGTACTGGTTGTGATGGATACCGAAAGAGAAGTAAGGGAGATAGCCCTGAAGCGCCAGCAGCTTAAGCGTGAACAGGATTTCCGCCAGGTAAGGTTCATTACACTTGATGATATTTCAAAGCAGATAAAAGAAGGCAAGCAGGTGGACCTGAATGTTATCATCAAGGGTGATGTTGACGGTTCGGTTGAAGCACTTTCGGATTCACTGCTTAAGCTGGGCACAAGCGAAGTAAAAGTAAATATAATTCATAAAGCAATTGGTGAAATTACCGAGCAGGATGTACTCCTTGCGGCAGCATCCAGCGCTATTATAGTAGGCTTCAGCGTTAGGCCAAACCTTAAGGCACGTAAACTTGCAGAAGCCGAAAAAGTTGATATAAGGCTGCATAATATTATTTACGACGTGATCAACGAGATCAAACTGGCACTTGAAGGTTTGCTTGAACCGGAAAAATCAGAAGAAGTGCTTGCAACCGTTGAGGTCAGAGAGACTTTTAAGGTCCCGAAAATAGGTACAGTTGCCGGATGTTATGTTGTTGACGGCAAAGTTGTCAGGAATAACAAGGTAAGGCTGCTTCGGGACGGGCTGACAGTATTTGACGGAAGTATTAATGCTTTGAAGAGATTCAAAGATGATGTAAGAGAAGTTGAACAGGGATTCGAGTGCGGTATCAGCCTTGAGAATTATAACGATATAAAAGTCGGCGATATTATAGAATCTTACACCATAGTCGAGACAAAGAGAAAACTGGAACAGAAGTAAAACGTAAGATCGCAGATATAAAGCTGAAAGAATAGGATCGGACTAACGGTCTTTCTTTCACAATGATAATATGTCAATAAGAACAGAAAAAGTAGCGGAAGAGATCAAGCACCAGATCGCAGGGATTTTAACCAGAGACCTCGCTGAGCTTCACCTTGGACTTGTAACCGTAACGCGCGTTAGGATCAGCAAGGACCTTAAGAACGCAAAGATTTATTTAAGCTTTATCGGCAATAAAGAGCCGTCAGAAGCCTGCCTGGAAAAGGTTAAAAACAGGAAGAAACAGATAAGAATGCACCTTGGCTCTAAAGTTCATCTGAGGTTTGTGCCTGAGCTTGATTTTTATTTTGACGACACAGTTGAATATGCCAGCAGGATAGAAGAACTGATAAAGGATATTCACAAAGACGACAAGCAGGAAGACATTGAACCTGATCAAAAATGAGGACAATTCAGCTCCCGATCCGAACAAGGAAGGAATAATGCTTTTGCTTGATAAGCCGAAGGAATATACAAGCGCAAGAGTTGTGAATATTGTGAAAAAGTTCCTGAACGTAAATAAGGCAGGGCACAGCGGGACACTTGACCCGAAAGCTACGGGACTTATGATCATCTGCACCGGTAAAAAAACAAAATCGCTCAACGATCTACTTGGAAGTGATAAAGAATACGAAGGCGTAATGATACTGGGCGAAAAAACAAAAAGTTTTGATTCAGAAACAGAGGTTTATGAATCCAAACCGGTAGAGCATCTTACCGGTGAAGTCATAAAAAAAGCGGTTGCAGGTTTTTTGGGTGAATCCGAACAAGTGCCGCCGATGTACTCAGCGGTAAAGCATAAAGGGAAACCTCTGTACAAACTTGCAAGAAAAGGTCAGGAACTTGAAAGAGAGCCGCGTCTGGTGAATATAAAGGAGTTTGAAGTCACGTCCGTTAAACTACCGGAGGTTAGCTTCAGAGTTTTGTGTTCCAAAGGCACATATATCAGGACACTTATAAGTGATCTTGGCGAAACACTGGGCACCGGAGCGTTTCTTAAGGAGCTTAGAAGGACAAAAATAGGGGAATTTGATATCAAAGACTCCATTACAGTAGAGGAATTTATCAGCAGGAACAGGAATTAGATGAACGTCTACAAAGATATATCGGAAGTAATAAGAGACGAAAACACAACCGTTTCTGTAGGAACATTTGACGGCCTGCATATGGCGCACAGGCAGATAGTCAACAAAGTTGTGGAGTTCGCTAAAGCCAAAAAGGGACGTTCTTTCATTATAACTTTCGAACCGCACCCGCAGGAAGTGCTTAGGAATAAAGTTCCGGATATCAAACTGCTCACGACGATAGACGAGAAACTGCGGCTGCTTGAAAAAGCCGGAGTTGAAAATGTATTGGTGATAAAATTTACTGAAGAATTCTCAAAAACCGATGCGGCAGAGTTCTACGAAAAATATGTTTACGGCGCAATTGGCATAAAAGATCTTGTGGTTGGGTATGATCATTTGTTTGGGCACAACCGTGAAGGCAGTTTTGAGACTTTAAGGGAATTAGGCGGCAAGTTCGGCTTTGAAGTCCACAGACTGGAAGAAATTGACGTTGACGGCGAACCGGTCAGCTCAACAAGAATACGCCAGGCGCTTGCAGATGGTAAGATAGAAGAAGCATGCAGGCTGCTTGGACATGACTATATGTTTGATGGAATTGTTGTTGAAGGAGATAAAGTAGGCAGGACGATCGGTTATCCTACGGTTAACCTGAAGCTTGTTAAGGAAAACAAAGTTATGCCGGGCGAGGGTATTTACTGCGTAAGAGTTATTTACAATGGCAAAGAATATTACGGAATGATGTATCACGGTTTTCGTCCTACGCTTAGCGAAGGCATAAAGCGCGCGCATGAAGTGCATATTTTTGATTTCAATAAGAATATATACGGCGAAAAGATCACTGTTGATTTCCTGACAAGGCTGAGAGGCGATGAGAAATTTGATTCAAAAGAAGAACTAATTGCGCAAATTGATAAAGATAAAGAAGATACACTGAAGTACATCGCAAAACTGCACAATGAGTGATGTAACCAAAGGTGCGTTAAAGATAAAAGCGAAAAATTAAGACTCATAATAATCAATAATACAAGGAGACAAACTAAAAGATGTTATCAAAAGAAGCAAAACAGGAGCTTGTAAGCAAATACGGCGCGGGCCCGAAAGATTCCGGAAAGACGGAAGTTCAGATAGCTATACTGACCGAAAGAATTAACGGACTTACCGAGACCCATTTCAACACAAAGAAAAAAGACAATCATTCGCGTCTTGGCTTGTTGAAGATGGTCGGCAAAAGAAGAAGGCTCCTGAAATATCTTGAGAACAAAGATATCGAAAGATACAGGAAGATCATTAAAGAATTAAACATCAGAAAATAATTTCTGCAGGGCTCCTCATTTCTTAAGAAGCTTATACTGATAAACCAGGGCGACGAAAAATCACTTCAGCCGGGGATATTGCATAATATATCCGCCGAGGCGGTTTTTCGCCATCCTGTTGTGTCTGCAGCCTTTAAAGGCCAGGACGCTTTCAGAAATGCTCCTTGGAGAAAAGAAAGCCCTTAACTTAATTAAGGAGAACAAGAACAATATATGGTAACAATTAAAGAGATCGAGCTTGGAGGAAGAACCCTTAGGCTTGAGACGGGAAAACTTGCAAAACAGGCAAGCGGATCCGTTATGGCAACTTACGGAGATACCGTAGTACTTTGCACGGTAGTAGGTGCCGATGAACCAAAAGAAGGAATGGATTACTTTCCTCTGCAGGTTGAATTTCGCGAAAAAACAGCAGCAGTTGGAAAAATTCCCGGCGGATTCTTCAAGCGTGAAGCAAGGCCGAGCGAAAAAGAGATACTTACTGCGCGGCTTATTGACAGGCCCATAAGACCTCTGTTTCCTGAAGACTTCATGTGCGAAGTGCAGGTTATCTGCACCGTGTATTCAAGCGATCAGGAAAACGATGCTGACGTAGTAGCAGCTGTAGGAGCTTCTGCGGCGCTAATGGTTTCGAACCTCCCGTTTGAAGGACCGGTGGGCGAAGTCAGGGTAGGAAGGATTAACGGAGAATATATAGTTAATCCAACTCACACTCAGTTGAAAGATAGCGATATGGATATGATAATCGGCGGAACAGCCGATTCAATTGTAATGGTAGAAGGTGATGCAAAGGAACTCAGTGAAGCCGATGTGCTTGGTGCCATCAAATTTGCTCACGAAAATATCAAATTGCTCTGTAAAATGCAGAGTGAATTTGCAGCTGAGAGGAATGTAACCAACCGCGAAGTTAAACCTGTTGAAGTTAACCATGAGCTTGTTAAAGATGTAAAGGAACTTGCTTCAAAAGTGATCGCTGAAATTCATCGTTCAGATGTAACAAAGGACGAAAGAAGCCAGAAATACAAAGAACTGTTCGAATCAATAACAGAATCTCTAAAGGAAAAATACCCTGAGCAGGAAAAAGCAATTGCGAAGACATTTGACGATATCCAGTATTATGATATGCGCGAAATGATCCTTAGCGAGAACAGAAGGCTTGACGGAAGGAAATTAACGGAGATTCGCCCTATAACGTGTGAAGTGGGCTATTTGCCAAGGAACCATGGTTCAGCTCTTTTCACAAGGGGAGAGACCCAAAGCCTGACTTCAATGACTCTTGGTACTAAAATGGACCAGCAGATCATAGATGGTTTAATGCCTGAGGAACGAAAAAGATTCATGCTGCATTATAACTTCCCGCCGTTTTCAACGGGGGAGACAGGCAGATACGGCTCAACCGGAAGGCGTGAGATCGGGCATGGGCATCTTGCAGAGCGCTCGCTTGAAGGAATGCTTCCTGAAGAGGCTGATTTCCCGTATACTATCAGGATAGTATCCGATATACTTGAGTCAAACGGATCTTCATCGATGGCAACTGTTTGCGCAGGCACACTTGCGCTGATGGATGGCGGTGTTCAGATAAAGCGCCCGGTAGCGGGTATTGCAATGGGACTTATCAAAGAGGGCGATAGAGTTGCCGTGCTTTCTGATATTCTTGGTAACGAGGATTTTCTTGGAGATATGGATTTCAAGGTCTGCGGAACAAGCGTTGGCATTACAGGGCTGCAGATGGATATAAAGATAAAAGGCGTATCGTTTGAAGTTATGGAGACCGCACTTGCCCAGGCAAAAGAGGGCAGAATGCACATACTTGGAATTATGAACGAAGCAATTTCCGAGCCAAGACCGAATATCTCTCCGTATGCACCGCATCTTTATACTATGACAGTACCTGTTGATATGATAGGTATGGTTATCGGACCGGGCGGAAAGAATATCAGGAATATTATTGAAATGTCCGGCGCAGAAATAAATATTGATGATGACGGAACGGTTGTAATTGCAGCGGTATCGGGTGAATCAGCAAGAATTGCCCAATCAATGATCGCCAAAATAACCGAAGTTCCCGAAAAAGGAAAAACCTATGACGGTAAAGTTGTTAAGACAACTGACTTCGGAGCATTTGTGGAGATCCTTCCCGGAAAAGAAGGCTTGCTGCATATATCACAGATCGATAAGAAACGTGTTGCTAAGGTCGAAGACGTTCTGAAACGCCATGACAAGATAAGGGTGAAAGTTCTTGAAATTGATAAAACTAC
>JAUQWS010000060.1 GCA_030835025.1 Ignavibacteria bacterium
TATCTGAAGATAATAAATCTGATAGTCCATTACGAAATGAAGAACTTTGCCCTGCTCAAGCATCTGATAATATCAACATATCGTTACCTTTACAAACGGGAAAAGCTTTTCAGGCTTGAACAGCTCATCATAGAATTCATAAGGAAACTTCCTGAAATCAAGAATGAACACGATCTTGAATTCATGTTCGGCAAGTTTACTAAAAAGCTTAGTGTATTAAGCAAAGATAAATATGAAAGAAATGCTTTTGAATATTTTGATTATCTTAAATGGATCAAAAGTAAATCTACAGCAGAAATCTAGTTTCTCACAAACACTATACCAAGGCCGCCTCCTTTAGCGAGCCGGAAAGTCCTTGAATCGGAAGAAGTGACTTTTTCACTTGTGATTTTTACATTTCCGGGGTTCGAATCCGCATCCGGAGCATCTGTGTAGTATTCTGCTTTAAAATTGCCGGGGCCAAGAAAACCCAGATCTATCTCAACTTCCCGTGCATTCCAGTCGGTCAATGCACCAACAAACCATTTATTGCCGTTTTTACGCGCAATAACAGCATAATCACCTATTTCGCCACCCAATACTATTGTCGAATCCCATGTTGCCGGAACCTGTTTAATAAAGCTGAACTCAGGAAGTTTCTCGTATATCTTAGGTGATTCACACAGTGAAACAATGCCCGATTCGAACACTACAAGCATTGCCATCTGACTTGCCCGGGTACCCTTTGTCATTGGAAGTTTCCACCTTCCAATATAGGCTTCCTCGGTTGAGTTTGTCATAGAACCGGGGGTATAATCCATTGGACCTGCAACCATTCTGGTAAAAGGTAAAGTCACATAATAATCAGGATTCGGAAGACCGGTTATCCATCTTGCATACTCATTACCCAAAACCCCTTCGTAAGAAAGAATATTGGGATACGTCCTGCTTAACCCGTCCGGCTTATAGGCACCATGGAAAGTAACGAACATTTTTCTCTTGGCGCAGGCTTCGGCCGTTCGTTTGTAAAAATCCGTCATATACTGATCATCTCTATCCATAAAATCAACTTTAATTCCTTTAATCCCAAGGCTTTCATAATAATTTAATGCTTCTTCAAACTGGCGTTCTAGCTCAAACCAAACTACCCACAATATAAGCCCTACTCCTTTTTGTTTCGCATATGCAGCAATCATAGGAAGGTCAAGCTCCGGGAGCGATTTAGTAATATCGTGAATCAAGTCTTCTCTTATTTCCATAAACCAGCCATACCATCCTCCGTCAAGAGTAACGTATTCTATTCCGTTAGCCGAAGCAAAATCTATATAATATTTCACTGTATTATTGGCCAGTATCTGGTAACCGAATGAAGGGTCAAAACCCCGTTCTTCTGCCCACCAGCTCCACGTTGATCTTCCCGGTTTAATCCAGTCATCGGGTCTCTGTAACTTTGTAGGTTGGTTCAGATTCAAAAGCAATGTTGATTCAATCAGCACTCCCGGCCTGTTACCAATAATGAATACACGCCAGGGTGTTACTGCGGGTGTTTTTCCTTTAACCGAGATGTTGTTGTCGGCTAAATCGGGTGAAAGTTTGCTTTTCAAAGTGAATCCTTTTTCCTTTACAAGGTACATTCCTGCATAATCAACAATTGCTGCTTCAGTCAAACACAGAAAACTTTCCTTGCTCACTTTCATTGTAAGAGGAAGTGTAATATACGGGAAGAAACTTGTTGAATCTCCGGGCGAATTATCAATATTGCTCAGATTGTACTTTCTGTATTCACCTTCATAACTGTGCTTGAATCGGTCTTTCTTCATTGCCCAACAGGTGTAATCTCCGGCAAAATTGAAATATGATTCTTCAGTGGAAAGCACAAACTCGCTGAAACCGTCTTGAAGGGGAATACCATAGCGGAAAGCTGCCCCATCATCGTATGCTCTGAAATAAATATCAATCTTTCTTCCGCTGCCGTTAGTTTCACCAAGGGTGATCTTTGTTTCATTGCAGTAATTACGCGAATATCTTGATTTCCCCGATATTATCGGGAAGGTTTCATCTATTGAGTTTCTTTCTATTGACAGGACTTTAAATCCGCTTGAGAGCATTCCGCTACTCTTGAAATTCAGTCCAAGCTTTGACCAGTTCAACATGTCATTGTTTTCGAACGAAACCCGGTAATAGGGTGTTCCGTAATTATCCAGCTTGAAGCTTATTGTAATATTTCCTGATGGTGAAGTTGTTTCTATATCTGCTGAAAATACATAAGAATTAATAAGAAAGAGCTGAAATATCAGCAGTGCGCAAAATGTGAATTTTCTGTTCATATTGTTACAATTTGAGAAATCTGATTTTAAAATACAGTGTATTTTGAAATTAAGGGGCAAATTCTTTACTTACTACTGTATTTTCGTTAGGTTAGCATTTAAAATTTCCTTAATTTTGTAGTCCTTTGTTGTTAATTTCGTCATTCTTTCTGAATCATCAGGCAAAATGCATAAATCTGTTTCATTACATACACTAGGCTGCAAGCTGAATTACTCCGAGACCTCGACGCTTGCCTCAAGGTTCTCAGCAGGCGGTTTTGAGCTCAGGGAGTTCGGTGAGCGTTCAGATATATTTGTGCTCAACACATGTTCTGTAACAGATAATGCTGATAAGGAGTGCCGTCAGATAATCCGAAGCGTGCTCAATTCAAATCCGGATACATACATAATAGTTACCGGGTGTTATGCCCAGCTTCAGCCGGACGAAATATCTGCGATTCACGGAGTTGATCTGATACTTGGTTCAAACGAGAAGTTTAAGCTCTTTGATTATGCAGAGAATTTCGAGAAAAAGGATCTCTCTTGTGTATTCACGTCACCCATTAATGAAATAACAGAATTTGATTATGCTTATTCCTCGGATGTTGAATCCCGTACGCGTGCTTTTTTGAAAATCCAGGATGGCTGCGATTATAACTGCTCTTTCTGCACAATTCCTATGGCAAGAGGCGGCTCAAGGAGTCTTGAATTGAGTAAGGTGATAGATAATGCAAAGAAGCTGCTAGACCTTGGCTATAAGGAAATGGTATTAACCGGAGTTAATACCGGTGATTATATGTATAAATTAGGAACTGATAAATTCAAATTGATCGATGTACTAAATGAACTGGATAAGCTGGATATTCCGAGAATAAGAATAAGTTCAATAGAACCAAATCTTCTGACCGATGACATCATCCAGCTCGTGAGCTCTTCGGAAAAATTCTGTAAACATTTTCATATTCCGCTTCAAAGCGGGGATGTGGAAATCCTGAAGCTTATGCGGAGGCGGTACAACAGAGATCAATATGAAGAGCTTATACACAAACTGAATTCTGCAATTCCGAAATTGGGCATTGGTGTTGATGTAATTGTCGGGTTTCCGGGTGAAACTGAAGAGAGATTTGAAAATACGTTCATGTTCCTGGAATTACTGCCGGTCAGTTATCTGCATGTATTCAGTTATTCTGAAAGAAGAAATACACATGCCATTACTCTGCCGGGAAGAGTAGATACTTCCGAAAGAAAAAAAAGGAGCAGAATACTAAGGGAGCTTTCCAACAAAAAGAAACTTCAGTTCTATTCAAAGAATCATGGTAATTCTCATAACGTACTTTTTGAAACTATAAAGGATGATGATCACATTTACGGATTTACTGAAAATTATATAAAAGTCAGGGTTCCCGCAAGACCTGAACTTGAGAACACAATCGTTCCGTTTACAATTACAAGGACAGAGTCATACAATTATGCCGAGGGCGAGGCTGGCTGATGGATATTTATATTGTCAGGCACGGAGTGGCTGCAGATCTTGACCATGACATGGCTGAAGAGAGCTATCGCTATTTGACAGTACACGGCAGGAATCACTGCAAGATCGTTGCTCAGCGTCTTAAAGACCTTAAAGTAAAATTCGACGTTATGATATCCAGCCCGCTTGTAAGAGCAATACAGACCGCAGAGGTTTTTGCATCAGTTTTGAAATTTGACAATGAAATAAAAACAGCCATAGAACTTATTGGCGGAAGTTCGTACAGCCGTTTTTTGCAGCTTCTGAAAAGAAATTCTCACCATAAGAGCATAGGTATATTTGCACACGCGCCTGATGTAAACACGTTTGCCCTAAGCCTGATAAAAAGTCAAAATCTTAAAGACCTGCAGCTGAATTTCAAGAATTCAAGTGTGTGCAAGATAAAGTTCGACCCTGCGACGGAAAACGGAAGCTTCGAATGGTTCCTTAACTCAGAGAACATGAAGCTTACTGAATTTCCCGGCAACTCAAAAATATAAGAAGTAATTAGTAACGGAAGTACGAATAAAGCTTGACAACCTCCCTTATCAGACTATTATAGATCTTTCACGGGTGCAGGTATAAACGAACTTATGAACATCCAGATTGCAAATAGCCCGAGCAGTTTTCTCACAATCCCAAGTTCTTGCGGATCGTAAAAAGGCGGATGATCGATCTTGATCACAAAAAATATGAGCAGCAGCCAAACGCCCCACATAATAGAACCATAATCCTGATAATTTGCCAATTCAAAATAGTTAAGGACCCCAATAATTGTCATTACAAAAAGCAAAACGAAAAAGATTCTCGCAATTATCCTGTGTTTTGAACCGAGGAGTGCATACGTAATATGACCACCATCAAGCTGCCCCACGGGCATCAGGTTTAAAGAAGTAACAAACAGACCGAACCAACCAGCACACAAATACGGATAATGATAAATCTCGTTCATTGGAGGCAAAAAACCATTTACGGGAATCGGTATAATCTTCTTCAGTAAAAAGTATAACAAGGTATCCGAAAAGGTCAATCCGCCGGCCGGAATTCCGGTCAATGCGTATTCAGGGTGAATGGAATAAAGATAGTCAATTGGGGGCAGATTCATAAGTCCATACACAAGAGTACCTGCTGCAATTACATACCCGGCGATAGGGCCGGAAATACCGATATCAAAAAGAGCTTTCCTTGATTTAATATGGTCCTTAATTCTTATCACCGCACCCATTGTTCCGAAATTACCCTCAACAAAGGGGAAAGGAATATAGAAAGGTAGTGTAACTTTTATCTTGTGATATCTTGCCGCAAAGTAATGTCCAAACTCGTGGAATGTCAGAAATAAAAGTATTAAGAACGAATAAGTCAGCCCGATTGAAAAATTCCCCAGATCATACGGGTCTTTCCCAACCCAAAAAACACCGGCAAGTGTAGTTGTAACCACACTTGCACCAAACAAAACAATGTTTACCCAAATACCAAGCGGTTTTTTCTTCCCGGAAAGCTCACTGCTAAAAAGTGTTTCTTGTTGAGACTGGCTGCTGATATTTTGAATTTCTTCTGCCAAATTTCTATATGGTTTAATACAAAGTTAACGGAGTACCCGTTATTAAAAAGGAAATAATTATTCATGGCGGGATTCCAATTCGTGAATAGGTTCGCATATCTGCTTTTTGCTTAATAACCCAAACCGAATATGATATCCTTATCATTCTGTGCAAGAATACACAGAGATATATTATTGAATTTAATAAATCAAAACTTAGTGCTAATTTAGCATTATCTGTTAACAATTATAATAACAATACTTTAGATGAAAGAAAGAACACTCGCTATTTTGAAACCGGATTGCCTGGAAAAAAGGGTCCAGGGCAAAGTGATACAGCACATAATTGATGCGGGATTCGGGATTAAGGGCATGAGGCTGCTGAGTTTAAGCGAAGATTCAGCAAAAAAATTCTACGCAGTTCATAAGGAAAGACCGTTCTATGTTGAACTTGTTGCGTATATGACTTCAGGACCGGTGATTCCTCTTTGCCTGGAGAAAGACAATGCCGTTGCTGATTTCAGGAAACTCATCGGGGCTACTAATCCGGCTAATGCAGAAGAAGGCACTATACGAAAAATGTACGCTGATTCAATTGAGCGAAACATAGTTCATGGTTCAGATTCACCTGAAAATGCAAAGAACGAGATTTCCCATTTCTTCAAAGATAGTGACTTAGTCTAGTCATAACTGTTTTTTCGCCTCTACGCCTCTTCTATTAGGAGAGGCATAGAGAGAGTTACTCCATCCATCCTGACGAGCAGATTTCCGTATTAACCGGTTTATTAACTATTGACAAAGTGAACACTTTGCCTTATCTTTGCAGGTATAGAATAATATATACCTTACTAATTAAGATTTTTTATCAATAATTCCTTAATTATTTAGGAGACCATTGGGCCATTCCGTAGACGATACCGATTTTAAGATCCTTGAGCTGCTTCAATCTGATGCCCGGATAAAGCGAAACGATATTGCCGAAAAGATCGGGCTTTCGCTCCCATCTGTTACAGACAGGATGAACAAGCTTGAAGAAAGCGGAATAATTGAGTCGTACTTCACAAAGCTTAACCATAAATCCCTCGGGAAAGATATCACTGCATTCATTTTTGTTACCAGCGATTCATCGGCTCATTACAGAGATTTTATTTCACACGCACAGCAGAATCCTGAAATACTTGAATGCCATTCAGTCACCGGCGACGGCTCTCACATACTTAAAATAAGGACATCAAACACATCATCTCTTGAAAAACTGCTGGCAAAGATCCAGTCATGGAAGGGCGTCCGTTCAACACGCACTTCTATTGTCCTTTCAACACACAAGGAAACACTTTCAATTGACCTAAAACAACAAAAGAAATGACTACCAATACAGTTCAGAACATAAACCGCTTAATTAAGGAAAAGAACATCGAAGTTGTTGACCTTAAGTGCATAGACCTGACAGGAAGGCTTCACCACGTTTCGCTTCCTGTCTTCCCGAACATCATTCAAAACCTCATTAGTGAAGGTGTAGGGTTCGACGGCTCAAGCTACGGTTTCCGCAAAGTCGAAAACAGCGATATGATACTTATTCCTGACCTTGAAACAATGTTCATAGATCCTTTCAGAGATACACCAACCCTTAGCTTTTATGCAAACATATATCTTACGGGCGATACACGAACACCGTTCTCGCAGGATGGCAGGCATATTGCAAGGCTGGCCGAGGCTCTGGTGAAGAAGTACACAGGGAGCGATACTTCATGGTGGGGTCCCGAATTCGAGTTCTACATTTTCTCGAAAGTAAAATACGATACACGCACATCAGCTTCTTATTATGAGATAGATCATGCAGAGGAGTTTTTCGCCAATGCATATCACGCGGCAAATCCTTTTGACGTGTATGATGACTTTCGAGATAAAGCCTGTAAGACACTTAAAGAATTCGGGATCAAAGTGAAGTACCACCATCACGAAACCGGCGAGCGGGGGCAGCAGGAAATCGAAACGTATTTCGAGCCGCTCTTAAAAACCTCTGATAATATCGTTACAGTCAAATATGCATTATTTAATCTTGCCAAAAAGAATGATATTCACATAACATTCATGCCAAAACCCATGTTCAAGCAGCCCGGCAGCGGTATGCATTTACATACGTTCTTAACCAATAAAGGCAAGAACTCATTTTATAAAAAAGGCGAGTATGGTAACATCAACCAAACCGGCAGATACTTCATAGGCGGGCTGCTTAAGAACGGCAGAGTGCTTTCGGCGTTCACTAATCCCAGCACCAATTCATACAAACGCCTTGTGCCCGGATTTGAAGCTCCCGTTGCTCTAACCTACAGCAAAGGAAACCGCTCCTCTGCGATCAGGATACCATCTTACATTTCGAATCCGGAAATGACGCGCTTTGAATACCGGCCGCCGGACTTTACTGCTAATCCCTACCTGTGCCTCTCGGCAGTGCTGATGGCCGGCATAGACGGTATAATTAACAAGATCGATCCTGTCAAAGAAGGTTTCGGTCCGTTCGATAAGAACATTATTGATCACTCACACGGCGAAACAGTAAACTTTCTGCCGCGAAATCTTGAAGAATCACTGGATGCTCTGGAGTCAGACAGTCGTTTCCTGGGGCGCGATAATGTTTTTTCTGATGAACTCATAAAACAGTGGATAGAGAACAAACACAAAGAGATCAATTCTATCAATACAATGCCTCATCCGTTTGAATATAAAATGTATTTTACATTATAAATAAATAAGGAGAGAAAAATAAAAATGGCAGCAAACTCGGCAGCAGTCAAAAACGTTCTTGCAATGATAAAAAAGCACGACGTGAAAATGATCGACTTCCGTTTCACAGATCTTCCCGGGCAGTGGCAGCATTTCAGCATTCCTGCCAAACACCTTGATGAAAAAGTTTTTTCAGAAGGGCTTGGATTTGACGGCTCATCAATTAGAGGATGGAAATCAATAAATGAATCGGATATGCTTATCTTCCCCGATCCGGGTACAGCCGTTATTGATCCGTTTATGGGTGTGACAAATCTTTCTATGATCTGTGATATCCATAGTCCGCTTACCGGAGAGCCGTATGACCGCGACCCGAGGTTTATAGCAAAAAAAGCCGAGGATTACCTACGCTCAACAAAAATTGCAGATACTATCTATTGCGGGCCTGAAGCCGAGTTTTTCATTCTAGACCATGTTGCATATAATGTAAACGAATACAGCAGCTGGTACAAGGTTGATTCACGTGAGGGCTTCTGGAACACAGGTTCTGAGCTTGAAGCGAATTTGGGGCACAAGATCCGGATGAAAGAAGGATATTTTCCTGTACCGCCGGCAGATTCAACCAATGATATAAGAAATGCAATGGTTGAACATTTGATGAATGCCGGAATTGACGTTGAAACACAGCATCATGAAGTGGCAACAGGCGGACAGGCTGAAATAGATTACAGATTCTGCCCGATGCGCGAGTGCGCCGATAAACTGATGATGTTTAAATACATTGTGAAGAACACTGCAAGAAGTTTCGGAAAGACCGCAACGTTTATGCCAAAGCCTATCTTCGGGGATAACGGAAGCGGAATGCATACTCATCAGAGCTTGTGGAAAGGCGGCAAACCGCTTTTTGCAGGTGATGAATATGCGGGCTTGAGCGAAACCGCTCTCTATTATATCGGCGGATTATTGAAACATGCTCCTTCCCTGCTTGCACTTACAAATCCGACAACAAATTCATACAAACGACTCGTTCCGGGTTATGAGGCACCGGTGAACCTCGCATACTCCAAAGCCAATCGAAGTGCAGCTATCCGGATACCGATGTATTCTGAAAGCCCCAAGGCAAAGCGTGTTGAGTTCCGCTGCCCTGATGGTACTGCAAATCCATACCTCGCATTTTCTGCAATGCTTATGGCGGGAATTGACGGCATTAAGAACAAGATCCACCCCGGTGATGCAATGGAAATGGATATATATCACTTAAGCAGCAAGGAACTTAAGAGGATTCCGCAGGCGCCCGATAATCTTGAATCAGCGCTTGAACATTTGCAGAACGATAATGAATATCTGAAAGCCGGCGGCGTTTTCACTGATGAACTGATAGAAACCTGGGTAAACTACAAGATGGAAAATGAAGTCAAGCCGATGGCTCTAAGGCCGCATCCATATGAATTCCATTTGTATTACGAAGTCTAAGAGTAGAAAAGCAAAAAGTAAAAAAGAAGTATTAAAAAATAAGGGGCTGGTCCCCTTATTTTTTTATTTGCTGATGATTTTGGTGTCTTCAAATATTGGAATCAAAAATCAACATTGCTTTGTTCTATTATTAGCAATATTTTAAGATAAATGAACTCAAATAAATACATATTCATCAGTTTTCTTACAATTTCCGTGTTCTTAGGGTCAACTTCGTATTCCCAGGAAAAGAAGAAAATTCCGATACCGGGCATTTACAGCACCGGCTTAAGTGATAACCGCATTCCTCTTGCTGACGGCGAAACCGACCCGCATTACATTCTTTCTATGAGTGATGACCCGGGTTTTCCCGGACCCGAGAGCAAAGTGGTTTTCTCCTATGGATTCCCGATGAATCCATGGATATATAATGACAACGACTCCAAATGGATTGCGCCTCGCGCTGATGCAGGAGAGTTCAATGCACCCGGAACATATGTATATACACTGGCTTTTTCTCTCGGAGCGTTTAAACATGAAACTGCAGAAGTCAGGGGATTCTGGACAACCGATAATAGCGGAATGGATATTATATTGAATGGCAAGAGTACAGGATATTCTACCGCATATAATTCATTTGCATTCGGTTTTTTCCCGTTTGAAATGAAAACAGGATTCTCTGAGGGACTGAATACGATCTCTTTTGTCGTTATTAACGGTGAAGCACCAACCGGACTCAGAGTTGTTATATATGGCGAGGCAGAGCCCAAAGACTTCGCAGAAAATAATCCGTAAAAGACTGGCTTGTTGAGCCTGTGAAATCCCGACTTACTCCTAGCCTGCTGCTTTATAATCAGTTTACGCTCCCGGAGGCGGCGCAGCTGCAGTTTTGCTTCTTTCTATTGACTGCAGCGCCAGATAGTTCTGCCCGAATTTTGTAATATTCTCAAGCTCTGTATCATACTGATTAAAATGACGCTCTTCATCTGCAACTAGCGCTTCAAACAGCTGTTTTGAGATCGCATCGGCATCTGCAGAACATTCATTAGCCCACCTGTTATAGTCCTTTGCACTTTCAACTTCCATTATTCTTGCCAGCTCCAGCATTCCCTTTACATCTTTAATGGGCTGCACTTTTTCCTTGGGAACCATAACAACATCACCCTTGAGGAAAAGAATTCTTTCTGCAAGCTTCTCTACGTGCATCATTTCTTCAATTGCAGTTCGCCTGAATAATCCTGCAAGCAGGTCATACCCTTGGTCATCACAATGAAAATGGAAATACATGTACTGGTGCACTGCGCTAAGCTCATCGGCTGCGGCTTTATTAAGTAATTCAATGCTTTTCTTATGCATAACGTGTGGATTTAATTGATTGAATTTTCCTATAGTACTAAATTAGTCAATTATGCAAGGTTTTAATATGATTTGGGTCATTTGCACCTCAGGTATTTGGTTTATGCAACCTTATGGAAAAATAATAGTCTAAATACTATAAAATCTCAAAATATGGAACGAAATATACAATTAAACTGGGTAAGAACCGGAATTGCGTGCGGCCTGGCAACTTTTGTAGTTTATCCGGTTATGATGCTTGTTGAACTTCCTGTCCAGTTCACTTTATTACTTGCATACTCATTCGGGATATTTTTCATGCTGGCTTCGGTCGGGTTGTATAATTTTATGTCAACAAGTTCGAAATCTGCATTTCTTCAGTCAGCACTTTTGTTCAATATCATTGGATGCACAGTAGTTGTCATAATGCTTACTATTCAGCTTGCACTTTTTTCCAAAGCGAAATACGTTTCCGGTGATGCATCTAAAGAGCTGGTAAATTACATCTTCTCGCTTACCAATCTTGTTCAGCTTTCGCTTGATGTTGTGTGGGATGTGTTTGTATCAGTTGGAACAATTCTGTTCGCACTCAAAATGTTCAAACATCCAAAGCTCGGAAAAATAATCGGAAGCATTGGTATAATGGTTGGAGGAGCCTTGCTGTTCAATAATGTTTACACTTTCCCGGTCCCTCCCGCAGAAGCCGGTTCTATTGATTTCGGCCCGTTTGTCGCACTGTGGTACCTTTCAGTTACAGTTATGATGTTAAGATCCTTCAAATGGTTAAAGGAAATCATAGGTACCCATTGATCGGGCTGCAAAAAATCCTTTAACTCTGCGGAACAAAACCTTATCATTCATAGTAGACACTCTATACTTAATTTTAAGGTTTATTATGAAACACGAAAATCTATTCAAAATCTACATTCCGGAACCCTGCCACGAGGACTGGGATAAAATGGCACCGAATGAACAGGGTGCTTACTGCAAGGTATGTGCTAAAACCGTGGTGGATTTTTCTGACCGAAAAGAAGATGAAATTCAGCGCTTCCTGAATGATAACATAAACAACAAGATCTGCGGACGTTTCAGGGTAAACCAATTATCACAAAGTGAAATCCCCCCGCTTAAAATTAATATTGAAAGGCCCAAGTTTGAATTTCCCGGATTCCTGCTTCCGGTTTTAACGCCTTTCCGTGCTACTGCGCTGGCGTTGATGCTCTGGGCATCGGCAATGCTTTCTTCATGTGCGGGAGAAGGTTCCGGCGGCGGTGATGATGAAAGATTAAGCGGAGCAGTTGAGCTGGTTGATACTACTGATAATTCATTCAACATTGATGACTCAAGGATACAGGGCGGAATAACGGTGAGGAATGCTGCGGACTCAACCTGTAATACTGAAGATTATTCCAGAATAACGAAGACTGTCGGAAAGATAAAGATCGAACGGACTCCCCTGCCGGATACACGCAAAACAGATTCAACAGAGATATTTATGAAGGGCGAAATTCAGAAGAAAACACATGGTGTTATCAAGAAATCACCGGATGAAAAATAAATAATATAATTCCCCTCTTGAGAGGGGTGGCTGCCGAAGGCAGACGGGGTGTGTTGCTTGTATTAGTGCGGAGGCAAGCCAGCCTCCTACAGAATTATCTCACTTTCTGCCCAACAAATCCCTTCAGCATTTCAATCTCACCATCACACCATTTTACAAAATCAGAATTAACAGAAATATTTTTCTTTTGCATGATCTGTCCGATCAGATTGATCTTCACAAACTCACTTTGGTATTCCGGCATCATTTTTATAAAGCTTACAAAAATAATGAAATCGTTTTCCGGAAGCGCATTTAAGCACTGCATAAATGCAATCAGCGGAACCTCATCTTTTGGGAAATTTGGAAGTGCATTATCGGTCATTGTCATCATCTGAAGCTGCGGGAATTTCTTCAGGTTCTCAGCGGCAACAAATCGCGCGCCGTAATATGGATTCTGTAACATTCCAAGCAATATCTCAAATGCATTTGGAGAAATGTAATTCCCCAACGCAAAAGCAATATCTTTATTATACAATTTCTTTTCGGACTCTTCCGAAGCAAGCTCACCAAGTCTGGTGACAACCCTGTTGATATAATCTGTTTCCGAGGTATCATACTTTATCTTTCCCAGTGCATTTATTGCTGATGAACGCACGCGATAATTTTCATCATAAGTAAGCTGCAGCAGTATCTCCCTGCCCTGCGGATTCTTGGTCTCACCAAAAATATAACACGCAAAACTTACCTCGGGCTGCGTCATATTGACTTTCTCCTCGAGATAATCTGTTAATTTCCCCATTAGTGCATCTGCAATCGGTTTTTGCATCCGTTGCGAAAGCACCCTCATAACCTGTGTTTCTCTGTGGTCGTCTGTCCCAAGCTTAGTAAGGACATGTTCAGCTGTGTTAAGGCTGTCTTCAATCAGCTTTCGGAAACCCAGATCCTGCCACAATGAAAAACGCGGCTCAATGGTTTTCGCCATGATAAAATACTGCTCAGTGGAATAAATCTCTTGAGACCTGGAGAACAAGGGGTCTTGACCCCTTGTTCCCGAAGTATCTATATTTTTCGTTGAATCCACCGCAACCTTAAAATTATCACCGCTCACCTGCTCAGGTAGATCACGCAGATAATAATCATTGTATATCCCCCATTGCGAGGAGTTCATTATCAGGCTGTCATAGCCGGGCTGGGAGTAGTAATCCTCGCCCGATGCATCGAGGAATATCCCAAGGCTCCCGAACTCACGCCTTGGATTACCGTATCCCCTTGTGTTGCCCGGGAATTTATTCAGGTACCCGTCAACTCCGCTTTCATCAATCAGTATTCCGATACCATCAGCATTTCCCGCACCCTGCGAGAGTGAATATGCCGAATAGTTATCATTTCCCTTCACATCCCAAAGCATGCCATAGCCGAAATCATGCCCGCAGCCCTGTGATACACCGTTTGACTGGTAGAGATCCCAGCCGTCATAATCCTTAAGCAAGCCAACCGCCAAATGTATTCCCGCGCCTTGTGAATACTGGTAACCGTTATATTTATCGTGCCCGCCTTTATCTACAATTGCGCCGAGTGAGTACCAATAAGCTCCACCCTGCCCGAAAATATCAGTGTTATAAATATCATTTCCCTCGCCTTCAATAATAAGCCCGATACCGCCTGCATAATAGGGCCTTAGTCCCAATCCATAGCCCTGGCACATTGATACATAATGATCATTGTAGCGGCCAATATCAAGCGAGCGCGAATCAACCAAATATGAATCATTGCCCTTGTTATCAACTATTGCACCTACACCTTCGGTCATTCCAAACCCCTGTGAGTATGAATTAGCGATATAAAAATCATTCCCTTCTCTATCAACTAATAATCCGACTCCGAAACAACCGGCACCGATAGAAAATGAAATTCCCTTGTAAGTATCGTTCCCTTTTTCATCGTAAAGCAGACCCAGTCCACCGATTGCAGCGCCAAGATTCCCTGCGCCTTTTGATTCATAATAATCATCGCCTTCTTTATCGAAGATAAATGACGATGAGAATAGTCCCCCTGCCAGCGCAAAATCGCTTGAGGTTGTGTAGTAATCGTTGCCTGCAAGATCGATGATGCATGAGAAACCGCCCATTGATAATTCCCCTTTTGAGAGGGGTGGATTCTCAATATTATATACATCATCTCCGCCCAGATCAATTATGAAATCAAATTTGCCGGTGTAGATGTTCTTCCCGGGTCCGCCGAAAGCTATTCGAAAACTACCATCATCATAATAAAATGAAAATTCCCCTTGCACAAATTCATTACTTACAACTTTAGTATCCCATTCCTTAAAGAAAGTCAAAAAATGATTTGATATCCAATATTGATAATAGAATCCTTCTTGTCTATTCTCCAATTTAAGTTTATTTAGCAAATCCAGTACTTTCCTTGAACTATGTATGGATGAATCCCTCATTCTGTTATAATCAAAAATGTCCATGCTTGAAGTATTCGATACTTCTGTTTCTTCAAAAATGGATTTTAGATTCCTCTGTAAATACTTCTTTTCCCTTTTGTCAAAAGTACTCAAAATATCCGTCCTACGTTTCTTAATATGCTCCAAAAAAATAACAATCTGTTCATTCAATTTTTCAGCGGATTGCGGTGGATTAATCTCTATAAAATCGATTATCACAAAATTTTGGCCTAATAATTTTCTATATATATCCCATACTACCGATCCAAAATCTGCGGTTCCCCAATTTCCCACACTATCCAACCACGTCATGCTCCTCAACGGATTCACCATCATATCCTTCACAAGAGGGAGGATAAGCTTTGAATCATTGGTGGGTGATTTCTCCGCAGCGGAAAAGAACTCCACGGGAATAGTGACGTCTTGACGGGTGAGTCCACGGCTGCGCAAAGTATAATCCAGTATATCCGGAATATTCCTATCCTGTGAAAATGAAAAGGTGCCGATCATAAGAAAATAAATAACAAATAAGCGTTTTATCATAAGTTAAATATAAATATTGGTGTCGTATAATAGTATCTAAAATTATTGCTTTTGGCAACTTCAAAGGAGGCTGGCTTGCCTGCCTCCCAGCGTAGTCAACAAGAATGTGCTTTGCATTTGAGCTTTGACATTTGAGCTTTGACATTTAGCATTACTCATTTTGAGTACTACTTCTTATGAAACAATTCCCCAAATACATCAGTATACAAATTAACAAATACCCGAAGGGTACAAGACCATGAACTACACAAAAACATTGATTTTAGCCTACATTCTGCCTTTTGCTGTGCTGTTAAGCGCATGCCAGGAGCAGAGTGATAAACAATCCGTTGATCAACAAAGGAATCTGGTTGTTACTGATCTGGAACCACCACCATCCGGAAATGAAGATGTTTCCTCGTCACCGAAATCGGACATGAAACAAAGGGATTTTGACTCAAAGAGTGATGGCAATCTGAAACAGGTAAGCTACCAGCAGGAGGATATCACGCAGAACAACACACAGGATAAGCGGATGATAATCCGCACGGGAACAATGAGTATTGAGAATGAAAGCTTTGATGAGACCGAAAACAAATCAAAGGAAATAGTAAAGAATCTGGGTGGTTACATTACAAACTCCACTTCTCAGGTAAACCAGAGCGGGAAGAAACAGGGAACACTAACGATCCGTGTTCAGGCTGATAAGTATGATGCATTGCTTGCTGAGCTTGCAAAGATAGGCAAAGTAATGAACCAGAATATCTCGGGCAGGGATGTTACAGAAGAGTATGTTGATGCCGAAGCAAGGCTTAAAACCCAGCGCGAGCTTGAATCAAGATTACTGCAATTGCTTGCAGAAAAAACCGCTAACCTAACAGCAGTAGTCGAAGTTGAGCAGAAGCTTGCAAGTGTGAGAGAGAATATCGAAAGGACCGAAGGCAGAATGAGAATGCTTAAGGACCAGGCTTCATACTCAACAGCAACGGTTAGCATTTATGAGCCTGCAATACTAAATACCTCATCGGGCGGATTCTTTTATGAGCTGGAGCAGGGATTTGAAAAGGGGCTGACTGGATTTACCAAAGTTCTCAGCGGTATAATAACATTCATAATCGAGCTTTCGCCAATTCTGGCAATAATCGGACTGGTGATATACATAACAATAAGGTTCATCAGAAAAAGAAAAGTTGTGAAAGCGTAGGTCTTGAAACATAAAACCTGCAAGGTTTTTGAAAGCCCGGCAGGTCTGTATCAAAATTTATGCTTCGGCTGAAAAGCCGGGGCTCCCCAAAAAACAAGCAGAACGTAAAAAGGGATTTCTAAAGAGATCCCTGTTCTGTTTATTTGACCAGAATCATCTTTTTCGTTTCTGTAAAGCTTTCAGTCTCAAGCCTGTAAAAATAGATCCCGGAACTCAGTGCCGAGCCGTCAAAATATGTTTTGTATGAGCCCGCACTCAGATTACCCCTGAACGGAACAGCCAAAGTCTTTCCTGTTAAGTCAAATATGCTCAATCTGACATTGGATGCTCTCGGAAGTTCAAAGACAATATTTGTTGAGGGATTGAACGGGTTAGGGTAATTCTGCTGCAATGAATATTTCTGAGGAACTTCCGACGAGATCTGGATTAATCCGATAATTTCATTTGCTTCCCTTTGGAAAATCCCGCTGCTGGTTGCAGCAAGTATCTCATCTCCGTACAGGATCAGTTTTTCGATACTGGTCAAAAACGGAAGACCTGTTTTAAATTCTGTCCACTCTTCACCGTCATTAACCGAGCGGAACATTCCCGAACCGCCGAATTTCAGCGACGTCAATAATATTCCGTTTACTCTGATGATCGAACTGCTGTAAGGATCTGCACTCAAGCCATTGCTTTTCCTTGACCAGTCCGTTCCGCTATTGGTCGAAAGCCACACACCGTCGATCGTTCCTGCCCACAAGTTAGCCCCGTCACTGAAGAAGGTGATTGCGGGCAAATTGCCTGTACCCTGAATGCTGAATGGTGACCACGAAGCCCCGTTATCCGCTGAACGGTAGCTGCCAATACTGCTGCCTACTTCTCTGGCAGCAAACAACAAGCCTCCGTGTAGTGCATAGCCCTTTGTCCTTATGCTTGAGCCCGTAATATTCGTTGCCGCCCAGCTGTTTCCGTTATTTACAGAGCGGTATATGCCGGTATGAGTGCCGGTCACCAGGGAACCGCCGGTTTCATAGACCGATTCCGCAAATACATAAATTGCACCCCCGCCTACAACAATTCCGTCACTTTTTCTTACCCATGTCCCAGAGAAATTAGTTGACTTATAGATACCGTCAACAGTTGCTATATACATCCCTGAAGGTGCAGCGATAATCTGTTTACACTGAATTGCCTGCGGATTCAAGAGTCCGTTATTGCGCTGGTTCCAGTTTGTTCCGTTGTTGGTTGTTCTGTATATTCCGCCGGATGTTGCTGTATAGACCGTATCTCCGTGGATAATTATATCCCACACGTAAACATTCGGATGGGTGTTCATTTTCAGCCAGTCTGCATTCAGATCCGAAAAAACCAGGATCAATGCAGGTATAAGTATGAATTTCAGCATAACTTTTCCCTCAGCTTTGCTGCTTATCTGATGCGTTCTTTAGCCTGCGGACGGATCGTTCGCGGCCTTTCTGTTTCAGTCTTATTTTCGGGAACAACTTCCTTTTCCCTATCGGTGATCTTTGAGTCAATAATCTTGCGTTTGCTGTTATTCTCTGTCTTTGATTTTTCTTCTATTATCTTCAGCATTCTGCGCGCTTCATCATATTGCGGATCTGATTCCGGGACGTTTTTGAGAAATCTTTCAGCAAGCTTGTACTTTTTCATCCTGAAAAAATCTGACCCTCTTTTGAAGTGAATTGATGTATCCGGAGCATCTGTAACGACTTCCCGAAGTGCCGTTGAATCCGTTTGAGAAGTTTCGTATGTTACTGCTCTGTCTTCGGTGATATTCGTTTCTTCATCCTGGGAACTGCTCAACAGCAGGAATACCACTGCACTCAGCAAAGAAATCAGCATAATAACCACCGCTATTATGATAAAACCCGCTTTGCCTCCTGATGTGCTGCCTGATACTTTAAACGGATTGTTGTAGTATGGAAGGATGTATTTTTTGTAATAGGCAGGATCCGCCTGCTGATAATATTTGGCAAGCTCGTCGAAATATTGACGGCTGTTTTGCCAGTAATTTTCCAGTTCTTCTTTAGAGGGACCTGTTGACATAATTCCTCTGAGTGTTTAAAAAACCCGGATTATTTTCTATACTTTCGCAGGTATTTCATATTCTTAAGCAGTTCTTTTGACTGCTCGTAATATTCTGTACCAGGTTTAACTTTTTTGAGATGATATTCTGCTTTGTCGTAATCCTGTTCTGCGATTTTCTTTGAACCCACTATGAAATGATCGTCCGAAGTCATTCCGTCTGAATCCTCTTCTTCATCAGGAGTTTTCAGTTCCTTTTTCTCTTTTTCGGTTCCGGGTTCAATCTCCCTGACCTTCTGTTCATCATCGCTGCCGATAATCTTCTCCAGCTTTTTGGTTTCAGTGCTTAGATCATCCCGGAAGATAAAATATGCAGCACCTGCAGCACCTATTGCAAGTACAAGCAGGAAAACAAAAACAGGAAGAATTTTTGCTCCTCCGCCCGGTTGTTTGCCCCGCTGAACGTTTGCAAACGGATTGTCATAGAAGGGCTGAATGTGTGCCCTGTAATATTCAGGATCTGCCTGGCGGTAATGATTTGCAAGCTCATCAAAGTATTGACGGCTGTTTTGCCAGTACATCTGCAATTCTTCCTTCGAGGGTCCGCCTGCCATATCTCAAAATATACAATAAATGCATTAAAATTTATACGTAATTCCGACAAAAGAATTATTTTTGATACCCGATTTTTCCCTATTGACAAATTAAATGAATGTGTTATATTTGCATTAGAAGGTTACACGTTCTTTTAGTAACATCAAAAGTATGGCAACAGGAGTTAGCTAGGTAAGGGTGGCTAACGTTTTTAGTAAGAATGCTCCCAGTATTCTGAAAAAACCTGTTGCCTTTTTTATTGATTTTTTTGAAGAATTCAATAAAAAAGCCTGCCCGAAGTATGGACAGGCTTTTTTGAATTTCTTGCCTTAGTACGACTAATGGGAGCCTGTTATCCAAGTTTTTTCTTGATCAGTATGACTGCGTCTCCTACCGTGAGGATCCCGTCTTCGTCGCCTTGTTCATAAGGTACGCCGAAAAACTGCTCCAGTTCAACAATGTAAGTAATTGTATCCTGTTCTGTAACTATTCCGATATTTGCAAGAGCGGTCAAGTCGTTGATTGATGCCGGAGGATACCCCGTATAGTCAGCAGTAAAATCTATTACCTGCTGATTAATTGGATCTGCCATATGTATTCCTTTCTATGGATCATTTCAGAAAACCCGTCATCGTCATTAATATAACACAAAAGGCGAAACGGTTTTCATAAATATAACCATATTTATGAAAAAAATCAGTTTCGCCCATATGTTAGATAGGTGGCCTGGAATCATTCAGTCTGTTTCAAAGACTCAAAATCGATGACTTCCTCCAGCAATCCGTTTGAATCACAAACCCTCAATTCGGCTTTGCGGCTTCCCAGCATGCTTTCTGCGAAGTACAGCAGCATCATCTTGTACTTCGCTTTTTTGATGATCGAGTTCGAGCCTTCTTTCCTTAGCACCCAGCCGCTCAGTGCATTGCTGGGTTCAAGGTAATATCTTTCTTTCAAAAGATACTCTTTGTGTACGTATTGACCTGAGAATTTTTCAGCCACGTTTGTTCTCCGTTATTGCGATAATGCTTTTGATAAAAAAATGTAACTTTCCCATGATTGAGCAATTAGCTTGATACGAATATAGAATAATTGTTTTTGATATGTCAAAGAAAGTTTTTCGCCATTGTCGAACGGTGAGATGTGTATTTTTGTGGATTTTGCCGAAAAAGATGATTATTTTAGGTTAATTTGTCGAATGAGATATGGATATTGTAGACTCAAAAATAGCGATTCTCTTTAGGTCATTTTCCAAAAACGAGTTTGAAGAACTCGAAAACTTCGTAAAATCACCCTTTTTCAATACAAGCAGTCAGATTACCGGTCTTTTTCAGCTACTCAAGAGTGATTACCCTCAATTTAGTACTCTTGATAAAAAGCGAATATTCAATGCTTTATATCCAAAAGAGGAGTTTAAAGATAAGAAGATCCGTGACCTTTTTACCAGGCTGCTTAAGATTGCCGAAGAGTTCCTTGCACAGTTGGAATTTCGGAAGGCGGAGCTTAACTTCAACCGCCTGGTTCTGAAACAATATGCCGAAAGGAATCTTGAAAGGCATTTCAGTTCGAAGCTCAAAGACGCTGAAACAAGAATGAACAAAGAAGAACATCACGGCAGTAATTATTATTTTGAAAGATATGCATTGCTTAGAACAAGGCGTGAATATTTTGAAAGCCTTAAAGCTTTTGGAAAAGGCAAAGAATTCTCTGAGGATTTTTCGCTGGAAATCGAATTGTTCAATGACTACGTGATCTTCAGTTTGTTAACTTATGGAGTGCACCTTGAGATACACAAGAAAGGATTCAATTTTGAGTATGAATATGTAATGCTCGAAAAACTGATCGAATACCTCCGTCAATATCCTGATAAGACAGACCCGCTGATGAATGTTCTTTTGCATTTGATTCTCCTTGCAAAAAATCCAAACGAAGAAAGTCTCTATTTCAATATCAGGAAAGAACTTGATTCCTGTAAAGGCATTTTTGAAGAAAATGATCTCAGGTATATAATGATCGAGCTGTTCAATTATACTAAGCTTCAGTCACTTGAAAAGGATAAGCCCGAATTCCGCAAAGACAACTATGCACTTCTTAAGGAATCCATTGAGATGGGAATGTATCCGAAAGAAGGCATCTTTCTGGCTGAATCTTCTTACATAACGGTTTGCGCTACTGCATTGCAGGAAAAGGACTTCGAGTGGGCTCTTTACTTCATGAATAAATATAAAGAAAAGCTGAATCCGGATATTGCAGCTAATGCATTCCGATATTGCATGAGCGTTTATGAATACCGCCTTGGGAATTATAGTGAAGCGCTTAAAGGGTTTGCCAAGGTATCGCTAGATGACTTTTATTATCAGCTCCGTGTAAAGAATCACCAGTTAAAGATATATTACGAAACTGCCAAATATGAAAGCGCCCTGAGCCTGATAGACAGCTACAGGCATTTTCTTTCCGCAAATCGTTTTCTGCCAGAATTCGTAAGGGTCAGGTTTTCGAACTATGTCAATTTCCTCAGCAGGATAGTTAATATCCATCTTGGCGGAAACATAGCAAATATCCCGGATATTATCAAAGATATCGAAAGCATTAACCAGTCAGAGATCGAAAATAAGGTGTGGCTCCTTGAACAGATCTCGAAGCTAAAAGCCTGAAAAACATTCAAAAATCCCCTTTGTGGACTATTAATAATCTTGACTTTTTTGTATAGATGAAGTATCTTTGAGTAACATTTTTTCGGGAAAACTTAAAGATTTTCAAATAATGAGCACAGAAGTTAGCAATGTAGAAGAACTTGCGATAAAAGACTATAAATACGGGTTCCAGACCGATATCGAAATGGATATCGTTCCCAAAGGACTATCAGAAGATACGATCAGGCTCATTTCAGTAAAAAAAGGTGAGCCCGACTGGATGCTTGAATGGAGATTGAAGGCTTACCGCCACTGGCTCACAATTGCAAAAGAAAACGAACCAAAGTGGGCAAACATTTCCTATCCGGACGTTGATTTTCAGGACATAATCTATTACGCAGCTCCAAAGCAAAAACCGGAGCTTAATTCCCTTAACGAAGTTGATCCGGAATTACTGAGGACTTTTGAAAAACTCGGCATATCGCTGCAGGAGCAAAAGCGTTTAACCGGAGTTGCAGTTGACGCCGTATTTGACAGCGTATCGGTAACAACTACATTCAAAGAAGAGCTTTCAAAGCTCGGAATAATTTTCTGCTCAATGAGCGAAGCAATTAAGGAACACCCTGATCTTGTAAGGAAATATATCGGCTCAGTAGTTCCTTATACTGATAATTTTTATGCATCACTTAACTCCGCAGTATTTACAGACGGGTCTTTCTGTTATATTCCAAAAGGAGTAAGGTGCCCTATGGAGCTATCCACATATTTCCGCATCAATACGATCGGTACCGGTCAGTTCGAAAGAACTCTCCTTATTGCTGATGATGGCGGATACGTAAGTTACCTTGAAGGATGCACAGCTCCAATGCGTGATGAGAACCAGCTTCACGCAGCAGTAGTAGAGCTTGTTGCCCTTGATAATGCTACCATAAAGTATTCAACAGTACAGAACTGGTACCCCGGCGATAGCGAAGGCAAGGGCGGTATCTATAATTTCGTGACCAAGCGCGGTGCATGCCGCGGAGTGAATTCCAAGATCACCTGGACACAGGTTGAAACCGGGTCCGCTATCACATGGAAATATCCGAGCTGCATTCTGCAGGGCGATAACTCTGTGGGCGAATTCTATTCCGTAGCAGTAACAAATAACCGCCAGCAAGCTGATACCGGAACTAAGATGATACATCTTGGAAAGAATACAAGGAGTACAATAGTATCAAAAGGTATTTCTGCGGGAAAGAGCAACAATTCATACCGCGGACTTGTACGCGTTCATAAGAAAGCTGATAATGCAAGGAATTTTACACAGTGTGATTCACTGCTCATTGGTGATAAATGCGGCGCGCATACATTCCCCTATATTGAAGTTGCAAATGAATCAGCAAAAGTTGAACATGAAGCGACAACATCCAAAATTGGCGAGGACCAGCTCTTTTACTTAAGGCAGCGAGGCATTGCGATGGAAGATGCAATCAATATGATAGTAAACGGATACTGCAAAGATGTCTTCCGGGAACTGCCAATGGAATTTGCTGTTGAAGCGCAAAAGCTGCTAAGCATTTCACTTGAAGGAAGTGTTGGATAACATTGTGATGATATGTCACAAGTAAATTATGAAAAATGGGATCACCTTTTCATCAGAGGTGAATATGAAAACCGGGAGCGAATACTTGCAGGATTGACTCTTGAAGAAGTAAATACTCTTCCTTCCGAAAAGCTTCACACGATATTCGGTGAGCTTTGGCATATAACAAAGTGGCAAAACATAGTTGTAAACAACGATCAGAAGGCATATGAAGAATGGATATCCGGCGGCAGCAGGTATCCGGTAAAAAATGCTGATTCATTCAGCGAGTGGGAAGATCTGAGAAATGAGTTCCTGACCGGACTCAAATCGGTAATGGCACTGACAGGTTCAACGGAGAAACTTGCCGAAGTAGTAGTTGATGGGTTTACAGTTGAAGATAATCTGTATTCGCTTGCCGTGCACAATGCATATCATTTAGGAAAGATCGTTGCCCTGAGACAAATGATATTTGCATGGCCGCCTCCGGAAACAAAAGAAAAATAATAAATAAAACAACATTACAGGAAATCAAAACTAAATGTTAACAGTAAAAGACCTATTTGTAAAGGTTGAAGATAAAGAGATTCTAAAAGGAATAAACCTGCAGGTTAATGCAGGCGAAGTTCACGCCATTATGGGACCCAACGGTTCAGGCAAGAGCACGCTCGCAAACGTTATTGCCGGTAAAGAAGGTTACGAAGTAACTTCAGGCGAAATCACTCTGGATGGTAAAGATATTTTCGAGATGCTCCCCGAAGAACGCGCCCGGGAAGGTGTGTTCCTTGCTTTCCAGTACCCCGTGGAAATTCCGGGTGTAAGCAACGCATCATTCCTTAAAACAGCAGTGAATGAAATTCGTAAGCATAAAGGACTTGAAGAGCTTGATGCAATGCACTTCCTTAAGTTCATGAAGGAAAAAATGAAAATGGTTGGGATCGATGATAAGCTTATAAACCGCCCGGTCAACCATGGATTTAGCGGCGGTGAAAAAAAACGGAACGAGATCTTTCAGCTTCAGATGCTGCAGCCAAAGCTTGCGGTACTTGATGAAACTGATTCAGGGCTCGATATCGATGCGCTTAAGATCGTTTCACACGGTGTAAACCTGTTCAGGAATAAAGATAATGCAGTAGTGGTGGTTACACATTATCAGAGGCTGCTTAATTATATTGTCCCTGATTTTGTCCACGTGCTTGTTGACGGAAGAATTGTAAAATCAGGCGGCAAAGAGCTTGCTCTTGAACTTGAAGATAAGGGCTACGACTGGGTGACAAACAATCAAACAGAAGAGGCTGCTGTATAATGGATAAGATGCAGAATTTACATCCCAGGGACAGATTCATTTCGAACTTCAGCAAGTTCGAGGCCGGCTTGAATGGTGAATCAAAGTCACCGTTCCACGAGCTGAGAAAAAAAGCAATATCTAAGTTTGAAGAGCTCGATTTCCCGACAACAAAGAACGAGGACTGGAAATACACAAATATAGCCCCGATTCTTGCGCATGAGTTCAATCCGGCAGCGGGAGCAGCACTTACAAAGAAAGATATTGAACCTTACCTGGTGCCCAATCTTAAGGTTAACCTGCTGGTCTTTATCAATGGTAAATTCCGCAGTTCACTTTCGCATATATACAAACAGCGGGATGGAGTTGTGATTGAAAGCCTTGCCAAAATGCTCAAAACGAATCCTGAACTTGTATTGAAATACATGGGAAGGTACTCCGGGCTTGATAACGGTTTTGCGGCGCTTAATACAGCTTTTGCCGATGACGGCGCAGTTGTTTATGTGCCTGATGATTCAACCGTGGATAATTACATTCATATAATGAATCTGCTGGGAAGTGCCGGTGAAAACGCACTTGCTCAGCCGCGTAATCTGATAGTTGCGGGTAGGAATTCAAAGCTTAAGATAATTGAAAGCTATCATAGTATTTCAGAGCTTGAAAATTTAACTAATGTTGTTAACGAGGTTGTGCTTGGCGAAAATTCGGATGTTGAAATTTACAGGCTGCAGCATGAGAATATGAGCTCATTCCAGGTCAATAAAACTCAGGCATACCAGCAGAAAGGCTCAACTTACACTCACTACAGCGTAACGCTTGGCGGAAGCATAGTAAGGAATGACACTAATACTGTACTTGATGCTGAGAACTGTACGGGAAATTTGTTCGGGCTTTACCTGACAGAAGGCCGGCAGCATGTGGATAACCATACATTTATTGACCACGCAAAGCCGCATTGCCAAAGCAATGAAATGTATAAGGGAGTTCTTGACGGCAAGTCCAGGGGCGTGTTTAACGGAAAGGTTTTTGTAAGAGTTGATGCGCAGAAGACAAACGCGTACCAATCCAATAAGGCAATATTGTTAACCAGCGATGCAATGATAGATACCAAGCCGCAGCTTGAGATCTACGCAGATGATGTGAAATGCTCGCACGGCGCGGCGATCGGTCAGCTTGACGATGAAGCTGTTTTTTATCTGCGCTCCAGGGGCATAGGCGAAGAGCACGCAAAACGTGTTTTGATACGCGCATTTGCAAATGATATTTTCGAAACTTTGACAAGTGATGAACTGCACGAACACCTGAACCATCTCGTGTTCGAAAAACTTAAATAGCCGCAGGATAAATGGAAGCTGCACTCACAAAACAAATGTTTGATGTTGAAACTCTTAGGAAAGAATTCCCTATTCTTAAAAGGGTAGTTAACGGCAAACCTCTTGTTTATCTGGATAATGCCGCTACTTCGCAAAAACCGCTGAGTGTGATAAATGCCATTTCGGATTATTACTGTAACTATAATTCCAATGTGCACCGGGGAGTTTATTCCATAAGCCTCGAAGCTTCTGACGCATATGACTGCACGAGAGATAAGATCAGTGAATTCATCAATGCAGGCTCGGCATCAGAGATCATTTTCACCCGCGGAGCAACAGATGCTGTTAACCTGGTTGCTTATTCATACGGACTTGAGAACGTCGCCGAAGGAGATGAAATAATTGTCTCCGAAATGGAGCATCACGCAAACATTGTTCCCTGGCAGGTGTTATGCAAAAAGAAAAACGCAGTACTAAAGGTCATCCCCGTAAACGATAAAGGTGAACTGATAATTGATGAGTACAAAAAGCTGCTTAACAACAAAACAAAGATCGTTGCGGTAGTCCATATTTCAAATGCGCTTGGGACAATAAATCCGGTTAAGGAGATAACTGATCTTGCACATCAAAGAGGTGCAAAGGTCCTGATAGACGGCGCACAGGCAGTTCATCACATGCCGGTTGACGTTCAGGATATAGGCGCGGATTTCTATACTTTTTCCGGACATAAAATGTACGGACCGATGGGAATCGGTGTACTTTATGGCAAACTCGAATTGCTCGAAGCAATGCCCCCTTATCAAACGGGCGGCGATATGATAATTTCAGTAAGCTTCAAAGGTACAACATATAATGAAGTCCCCGTGAAGTTCGAAGCAGGCACTCCGAATGTTGAGGGAGTGATTGGGCTGAACAAAGCAATAGATTTCATAAAATCAGTTGGATTCGATGTGATCAATTCTCATGAACAGGAGCTTATTAATTATGCAACTGAGAAGATATCTGAAATTGATGAAATAGAAATAATAGGAACTGCAAAAAACAAAGCAAGTGTTCTTTCTTTTGTTGTACGCGGGCAGCATCCTATGGATATTGGCATAATGCTTGATACATACGGCGTTGCTCTTCGTACCGGAAAGCATTGCACCGAACCTCTGATGGATAGATTCAGCATACCCGGCACTGTTAGAGCCTCGTTTGCAGTATACAATACTCCGGAAGAGATTGATATTTTCATAGATGCTCTAAAAAGAACCATAAAAGCTCTGAAATAACATGGACACTAAACCGATATCCGAAATCGAGGAGGAAATCGTAGAAGAGTTCAGTTTTTTCGGCGAATGGAATGATAAATATGAGTACATCATTGAGCTCGGAAAGAAGCTGAAGGATTTCCCCGAAGATAAGCATACTGACGCCAACAAGGTCAGAGGATGTCAGTCAAATGTATGGCTGGCGGCAGATTCGGAAAACGGAGCGATAATTTTTAAGGCTGATAGTGATTCCGTTATTGTGAAGGGACTGATTGCACTTTTAATAAGAGTGCTTTCGGGAAAGACACCTGATGAAATTCTGGACGCAAAGCTTGAATTCATAGATAAAATAGGACTTAAACAGCATCTTGCAAATACAAGGGCTAACGGACTTGCTGCAATGATAAAGCAGATAAAAATGTATGCAATGGCTTACAAAGCCAAACAGGAATTGGAAACAAAATAATTTTCTAAATGGCAGATACCATAGATACCAAAACTTCAGAAGTGACATCGGCAAAGACCGATAAAGCTGATCTAAATAACAATATAGTTGAGGCACTTAAGAGTGTGTATGATCCGGAAATACCGGTAAACATTTACGAACTCGGGCTGATATACTCTGTAAGCATTGATGAAGATGCAAAAGTTACTATTGAAATGACTCTTACCTCGCCCGCATGTCCCGTGGCAGGATCGTTGCCGCCTGAAGTTGAAGGCAAGATAAGATCAATTCCCGGTGTTAAGGAATGCGTGGTGAAGGTTGTATGGGATCCGCCATGGGGAATGCACATGATGAGCGAAGAGGCAAAGCTCCAGCTGAATCTATTATAAGCAGATATTAAATTTTTATTAAACTATAAAACAATAATAAATAAAATGTTCCAGATAAATCAAAGAGCACCGATATACGATCCCGAAGCGGTTCAGCCGATGAGAGATGAACTCACGGCAGCAGGATTCACTGAAATGCTGACACTTGCTGATGTTGATACTTTTGTTGGCAATAAAGAAGGCACTACGCTTGTAATGATAAACTCTGTCTGCGGGTGCGCAGCAGGCAGCGCAAGGCCGGGTGTTACACTTGCTTTGCAGAACAGCATAATTCCCGACAGAATTACCACCGTGTTTGCAGGCCAGGACCGTGATGCAGTAGATCACTTAAGGAATTCATATTTGCCGGGTATTCCCCCGTCATCCCCATACATGGCACTTTTTAAAGCGGGCGAGCTTGTTTTCCTGATGCAGAGAATGAACATCGAAGGCAAAACTGCTGAAATGGTTGCAGAAGAATTAATCACCGCTTTTAATGAATATTGCAAAAAGGCTGGACCTTCTGTTCCCAAAGAGCATTATGATGCAATACTGCACGCTAAAGCATGCGGTTCAAAGATTCCAAAATACGCAGGTAATTAAATGAAATTCAGCACACTTGAAGAGTACGGTTTAAGGTGCCTTCTTCGTGTAGCTAGCGAAGGCGGCGAAAAGGGACTCACAATTCCCGAAATAAGCAAGGCTGAGGGTATCACTACCCATAACACTGCAAAGATTCTCCGCGGTTTAAGACTTGGGGGATTTCTTGCAAGCTCGCGCGGTCAAATAGGCGGCTACACCTTAAGCAGACCGGCTGACGAGATACTTGTAAAGGATGTACTTGATTCACTCGGCGGCAAGCTGTTTGATGACGAATTCTGTAACGATCACCGCGGAGCATTAAGCATCTGCACTCACACCGTTGATTGTTCCATTCGTTCACTGTGGCAAATGCTTCAAAGCGCTGTCGATGGTGTGTTGAAGGATCTCTCAATAAAAGACCTGCTTGCTACAGAAGAAACTCTGGTATCTCAGATTTCATACACACCAAAAGTCTAGGAAACAATTAAGTTATAGGAAATTAAAAAATTATTTTAATACAAAGGCGGGCGGTTTTGAAATATCTGATATTTCAAACCTTCAATCAATTTAGTCGTTGGTGAGGAGCCGCCCTGCCTTTTTATTTACCCGGTGGAGTCATTTCTCTTTTAAGTTACCTACAAGTATATAGTTGTGCGGAACACTTGTTACTGCATAATAAAAACCGAAATAAGTATTGTTTGCAAAAGCAATATCCACAGGGAAAGTAGCAAAGTCGTAATTGGGTAAAGGAAGCGCTGACTGATAAAGCCATTTTTCTCCGTCGTAAAAATACATATTACGGAATATGCTTATAAACCCGCTGGAAAGAAATTTATTTGTAGAGGGACCAGCTATACTATACGGCTCAAACGATGGGGTCTCAGTCAATACCTGCCAGATTGAGCCATTAAATAATTCTATACGTTCTGTACGCACCCTCAATAACGAATCATTTACAAAAAATGGGCTGGTTCTATACTGTAATGAAATATCGCTTGTTTCATCTGTAATGTATTCTACCCATTCATTCTCGGTAAATTTATATATTTTGTGAATCCTGGTATTACTTGTTGGATAATAGAAATAGTAAAACAATTCATTTCCAAACACAAAAAAGGCAGGTACGTTAATGTTAGTTGTATTTAACTGATATGTTAAAACAGTATCCTGTATGTAATGATAGATTCGTCCTGAATGACAGCTTATCCAGACATCTTCCGGTGCTCTCACATATATTTTTACAATAGTATAGTTTGAGTCTTTCGGTAATGGAATTTCTGATGTGGTTATACCATTCCATTTTTTTAGCCAAGGGTAATAGATACTATTATTGTCCCTTTGCCAACCTCCGATAAAAACAATGTTAGAACTTGTCCCTGCAATATTTGTAGCTCTTTGAGAACTATTGTGGATAATCACAGAAGATGAACCATTATAATGAAATACTTTTTCATCACCAACATAATAAATATTGTTTGTATCAATAATGTAATAATCAAAAAAGTTTTTTATTGTAACAGGAATAAATCTCCAGTTAAAAATATTACTGTCAATAATTTGTATGTGCGGGTTATTTGCAGGTAGTGTTAAGGGATCATCTTTGCAGGAGTAAAGTAATGCAATAACACAAACTGCAAACATGAAATATACTTTCTTCAGGGTTTTCACTGATGCCGGTATTTTAAGAATTTTTCCGGAAGGGGTCTACGCTGTAAACTTCCTTGCTGGAGCATTGGCAAATGGTAAGTAACATTTCAGGGTACCTCCTATAATTATAAAGATTTGAAGCAAACTTATGTTGACAATACAAATATAACGAATAGAAAAAAAAAATTGTCAACAATAATTTCGTTATTGGCGTATCAAATTTCGTGCCATAATTTCACTGCTGCAAATCTTTTGTTTTTGACATACCGTTTTGATGCTAAAATGAACGGCAAAGATACCTACTTAACAGTAGAAACAAAAAAGCCTGCCGATAACGGCAGGCTTAAGTTTTGTGCAAATCCCATTTCGACCTCCCCTCGGTCCCCTCCTTGCTAAGGAGGGGAAGAAGAAGTGTGCCTCTTTTACTTTTTGCTTTCTTACTTTTGCCTTTTTACTTAACAACAACCATCTTCTTCACTTCATTGAAAATTCCGCCGCCTTCTTCAGCTTTGGCTGTAATTTCATAGTAATATATTCCTGAGGAAAGATTAGTTGCATCAAACTCAGCGGTATATTTCCCTGCTTCGCTCATCTCATTCAACACTACCTGAATAAGCCTGCCGGTTACATCAAATACTTTGAGCTGAACATTTGAGCGTTTCGGTATATCGAAGTTTATAAGTGTTACCGGATTGAACGGATTAGGATAGTTCTGCCCCAAAGCAAAAACCTTCGGAATTTCGCTGTTATTCACTGTTATTCCGACGGTTCCGGGAACTGTGCCGGCAGTTGTATTTCCCTGCTTTAAGACTATATCTGCATTGGGATCAAACGTGAACGTAAGCGGCTGACGGTTGAAAGTCCATATCCAGATCTGGTTGTTACTCGTATTATCAACTCTGAATACAGAATCAGCACCGGTTGCAAAAGTTATCCTAATTGGCAGGATCATTCTGAAAAACGGGGGATTTGATTGTGTCTGCCTTGCCTGGAACCCTACATTCCATGTACCGTTTCCGTTATTGTTGAACTGGTAATAATTTGCGTAAACAGGGTGATTTGGTTGTTTAACCCAGCCGTTGATATACCACGTTAAATCCTGCCCATAAGCCTGGCTTATTTTGGCTGCAAAATCATCTGTTGCCGAGGATTTATATTTAAAGTTCGCTGTATCAGTTGCGTATGCCCTGATGATATTGAAAAATGTTGCCGAGTCACCAACCATGTATCTAAGCTGGTGAAGTATACATGCACCTTTATTATAAGTTATTGCCGTGTTGAACAGTGTTCCGTTTGGCGGCGTGTTGATTGCCCATTCTGGATTATACATCGGCCAGCCGGGGTTGCCTGATAAATATCCGCTGGCATCACTGTTTATATCACTCTTGTATGAAGAGTATCCGCCTGTATATTCATACCATATAGCTTCGCTGTATGTTGCAAAACCTTCATTCAGCCAGATATCTGCCCATGTTGCAGGAGATATCATATCGCCAAACCACATATGCGCGAACTCATGTGATACTAGGTTTGCGCTCCAGCAATTTGCGCACAAGGTTGTCAGGGTCTGATTCTCCATTCCGCCCCAGGTAAATCCCGAAGCCGGAGCTGTTGTGAATCCGTTCTTTTCAAACGGGTACTCGCCGTACTTCTGGGAAAAATGCGTTGTCATATTGCCAATAATGTTCTGAATGCTTGTCGGGTTCTCGCCGGAATTAAAATAGAATCTTATAGGAATATACTCGCTTGGATTAGAAATTTTCTGCCAGTAAACAATATTCAGATTGTAGTTTACTTTCCCGGTTAATACTGTCAAATATGTTGTAATTGGGTCTCGGCTTATCCAATGATAATATATAGTATCACCAATTATAAGAGAGTCATTTAGTCTTCCGTTTGATCCTATCTTTACGCTTAGCGGAACTTTAACCGTAATATCTATCGTCGCCTTATCAGATGGTTTATCCCAGCAGGGAAACCATTTTCTTGCGCCTTCAGGTTCAGCGTCGGTAAATACTCCTCCGTTGCTTGCATAAAACGCCTGGTCGCTTACATTAAGGTGCTGGTAATTAATAAGCACTTGTGCGATTTCGTTAGGATTGTAAGTACGGTCAAGATTTATCGTCAGGATGTTGCTTGTATGCGTGAACGATACTCCGGACATGCCGACTGAATTTATTTGCAAAGATGTATTCACAGCATTCAATGTGATCTGGCTGAGCGCTGTATCGATTCTGAACTTAACAATTATTGTGCCGGTGAATGACCTTGGATACGGTGAAAGGAAACAATTGTATATATCAAGGTTCAATTTATAGTCAAGAACGTCAAACTTATGTTTTGGAGAGTTGGGTGAATCACCCAGCACAAACTGGTGCGGTGAATTCATCTTCTTGTGTGAACAGTAGTCACTCCCCTTCTGAAAAGAGCCCTGAGAGAATGAAAATGATGCTGTAAGCAGCAGAATGATCGGTATAAATAACTTAGGTGTCATTGATGTATTAATGATAATTTTTAGGCAAAACTTAGCGTAAAATTAGCGCTTTTAGTCAAATTTCCCTATGACCTGCATCATAATTTTCGAGCAATACAACTGATATATTTGTGTGTTAGATGCATAGTTTTTTGAGAAAATTTTGATGATTTTGCCTTAAAAAGCGAAAAATTTTCGTAGGAATCTGTAAAGATGAAAAAATTCGACCCCGTAAAATCTGACCCGAACAAAGTCAAGCTTTTGGAAGTATTCTCGAACTCCTTCCCCGGCAGGGATTATCTTATAATTCATGAAGCTGCGGAGTTTACTTCAGTTTGCCCGAAGACCGGCCAGCCTGATTTTGGCATTATTACCATCTCTTACATCGCAAATAAAAAATGTGTTGAGCTTAAATCCCTCAAATTCTATCTCCAGTCATTCAGAAATGAAGGAATCTTTTATGAAGACGTCACAAACAGGATACTTGAAGACCTTGTTGGTGTGCTGAAGCCTAAATGGATGGAAGTAAAAGGCGAGTTTTCTGTGCGCGGAGGAATATGCTCGACCGTAATTGCCGTTTATGGCAAACGAAATGAAAAAGATAGATAAAAATGGACTGGGGAGCATTATCAGTGCTCTTCTTGAAAAAGGTTACAAAGTTATCGGCCCTGTACTTAATGGTGGAGCAATAATATACGATGAGATCACCGGAGTTAATGATTTGCCCGAAGGATGGGGCGACAAGCAGGAAGCTGCAACTTACAGGGTTGTTAAAAGAAGTGATAAGGCTCTTTTTGGTTATGTGGTCGGTCCGCACTCCTGGAAGAAGTTCCTTTATCCCCAGAAGACAAAGCTTTGGGAAGCAGAAAAAAATAACAAGGGTTTTGATATTAAACCCTCAAACGGCACCGCGGTTAAATATGCATTTCTCGGAGTCCGTTCATGCGAACTTAATGCAATACAGATACAGGACAGAGTCTTTAACAACGGAATGTTTGCAGATACCTTTTACAACAAAATAAGAAAAGAGATTTTTACAATTGCAGTAAACTGCACTCAGGCAGGCGGTACGTGTTTCTGTGTTTCGATGGATACAGGTCCGAAGGCAAAAGGCGGGTATGACCTTGCTCTCACAGAAGTTATAAATGAAAGCGGTCATTACTTTATTCTTGATGAAGGCAGTGAAAAAGGCAGAGAAATTTCATCTAAAGTATTGAGTTCAGAAGCCTCGCAAGATGAAATTTCTGCTGCCGATAAAGCAGTTAAGAATGCCGAAGATAACATGGGCAGGAAGATGAACACCGATGGGATCAAGGAAATGTTATACAACAATCATGACCATCCCGCATGGGCTTTGATCGCCGCGCGCTGCTTATCCTGTGCAAACTGTACTATGGTTTGTCCCACATGTTTTTGCGCAAATGTCGATGATACTACAGATCTGACAGGCAGCCACACAGAAAGATGGCGTAGATGGGATTCATGTTTTGCCCTGGACTATTCAAAAGTCGCAGGAGGAAATTTCAGGACATCCATTAAAGCCCGTTACAGGCAATGGATGACACATAAGCTGGCTTCGTGGATCGACCAGTTCGGATCTTCCGGCTGTGTTGGCTGCGGCAGGTGCATTTCCTGGTGCCCTGTTGGTATTGATATTACCAAAGAAGTTGAGCTTATAAGAGAAACAGCTAAAGCATAATTTATCTATTCACTTAATTATTTAATATTATGGAAGATCTATCCGGAATACTCAAAAACCATCCTTTCCTGAAGGACCTTGATGAGAATTACCTTCAGCAGATAACAAGCTGCGCTTCTAATGTTGTTTTCAAAGAAAACGATATCATTTTCAAGGAAGGTGATGAAGCTAAGAGCTTTTATCTAATCAGGAGCGGAAAGGTAGCCTTAGAGCTAAACGGCAGAGAAAAAGGGAATGTCAGGATTCTGACTATAGGTTCAGGCCAGATCCTCGGCTGGTCATGGATAGTATCTCCCTATAAATGGCATTTCGAAGCCCATGCGCTTGAGGATGTTAACGCAATTGCTCTCGATGGCAAATGCCTCCGCGAAAAATGCGAAGAGGATCCTAAAATGGGTTACGAAATGATAAAAAGATTTACACAGATTCTTGAACAGAGGCTGCGCTCTACAAGAATGCAGCTCCTGGATGTTTACGGCAAAAGCTAGGCTCAGCACGCGCTGGAGGCTATAACCGGATATACGATGCATAGATTACGAAACGGATGAGTGTTGCAATCAATATAGAAAGATTCTTAACGTGGAAAAAATACTGGAAAAAAGGATCGATACTATGCAGCTTGACCCGATGATACCGCTTAGAGCAAAAGTGAAGAAGATATTCTGGGAAACCGAAGACGTTTTCACTTTTGAGCTGGTTTATGATGAGGAAAACAGACGTGATTTCAGCTTCAAACCCGGACAATTCAACATGCTTTACTCTTTTGGAGTTGGTGAGTCCGCAATATCCATTAGTTCAGATTCCGATAAGCACGGCTCCGTGCTCCATACAATTCATAAAGTCGGTTACGTTACAAGCGCATTATCAAAGCTTAAAAAAGGTGATATAGTTGGCTTGCGCGGTCCATTCGGCAGTTCGTGGCCGCTTGATATAACAAAAGGAAGAGATGTCTGCATAATCGCCGGCGGTTTGGGTCTCCCGCCCTTAAGACCTGCCATTTATCATATCTTCAAACACAGAAAACAATACGGAAAAGTTACGATCCTGTATGGTGCCCGCTCGCCAAGAGATATTATGTTCCCGGTTGAGCTTGAAGCATGGAAGAAAAAACACGATGTACAGGTTGAGGTAACTGTTGATAGAGCAGATAGCACGTGGCGCGGTCATATTGGAGTTGTAACAACGCTTCTCAGTTATACTGAGCTTGATCCTGAAAAGACAACTGCAATGATCTGCGGACCCGAAATTATGATGAAATATACAGTTGATGAGCTTATGAAGAATAATATAAGCGATAAGAACATTTATGTTTCACTTGAAAGAAATATGAAATGTGCACTGGGATTCTGCGGACATTGCCAGTACGGCCCGAGTTTTGTCTGCAAAGATGGACCGGTGTTCAGTTTTTCGAATGTAACCGATATTTTTGAGATAAGAGAGTTATAACAATGGCATATAAGAAACCAAGGCTTGCAGTATTCAAGATGTCTTCCTGCGACGGATGCCAGCTTTCACTGCTGGATGCTGAAGACGAGCTGCTGGATGTTCTTGGCGGAGTTGAGCTGGCTTACTTCCCTGAAGCATCAAGTAAAATGCTTAAAGGACCGTATGATATTGGTCTTGTTGAAGGAAGCATCACTACACCGCGCAATGTGGAAGAAATAAGACAGATAAGAAAAGACTGCAAGATACTTATAACAATAGGTTCCTGTGCTACAGCAGGAGGAATTCAGGCACTCAGGAACTGGAAAGACGTCAAGGAGTTCACAAAAATAGTATATGCTTCCCCTGAGTATATTTCAACGCTTGACAGGTCTCTGCCCGTCAGCGCATATGTTCACGTTGATTTTGAATTGCGCGGCTGTCCTATCAACAAATATCAGCTGATTGAAGTATTGAACGCATTCCTTAACAGCCGCAAGCCAAATGTTGCAACTCACAGTGTCTGCATAGATTGCAAACTCAAAGAGAACGTATGTGTAATGGTTGCTCACGGTACGGCATGTCTTGGACCCGTTACTCAGACCGGCTGCAATGCTCTGTGTCCTTCTTATGACAGGGGCTGTTTCGGGTGCTACGGACCGATGGATTCAACCAATACTGCTTCTTTGGCAAAAGAGTTTAAGATTTTGGGAAAAACAAGCTTTGATGTGATGACAATGTTCAGGAATTTTAATGCATATGCAGAACCTTTCAGAAAAGAAAGCGAAGCAAATGAAAAATAAGACTATAAAAGTAGACTATATGGCGCGCGTTGAAGGCGAAGGCGCGCTTTACCTTAAGATAAAAAATGGCGAGGTTGCCGATGCGAAGTTAAAAATATTCGAGCCGCCAAGGTTCTTTGAGGCATTCCTTCGCGGAAGGCACTATTACGAAGCTCCCGATATTACTGCACGTATTTGCGGGATCTGTCCTGTTGCTTACCAGATGAGCGCAGTACATGCAATGGAAGATGCTTTCGGTGTTAAGATATCCAAACCGATCAGAGAGCTCCGCAGGCTGCTTTATTGCGGCGAGTGGATCGAAAGCCATACACTCCATCTTTATATGCTTCACGCCCCGGATTTCCTCGGCTACGATGATGTTGTTCAAATGTCGAAAGACTATCCCGATATCGTGAAAAAAGCTCTCAGACTTAAGAAAGTTGGTAATGATATTATGAGCCTTATCGGCGGAAGGGAAATCCACCCGATAAATGTCAAGGTTGGTGGATTCTATAAAGTCCCAACTAAGAAGGATCTGATGAAAATGTATGATGAGATAAAATGGGCGCGCGATGCCGCTATTGATACGGCAAGATTCGCAGCGTCTCTTAAATTCCCTGAGTTCCTGCAGGATTATGAATGTGTTTCCCTTGTCCACCCCGATGAATATCCGTTCAATGAGGGAAGGATAATGTCAAATAAGGGAATTGATATTGCCCCCGAGCAGTATGATTTCCATTTCAGGGAAGAACACGCCGAGCATTCACATGCTTTGCATTCAAGGATAAGAGAAAGGGATAATTACCTCGTGGGTCCGATCGCAAGGTATAACCTTAATCATGATAAGCTGACACCGACCTGCAAGGAAGTTGCTGCAGAGGTCGGTCTTGGCACAGAGTGTTATAATCCGTTCAAAAGCATAATAATCAGAGGAATAGAGACACTATATTCCTGTGAAGAGGCTTTGCGGATAATTGAAAATTATGAAATGCCGGAGAGTCCTTCGGCAGAGGTCATACCGATCGAAGCAACAGGCTACGCCTGCACAGAAGCTCCGCGGGGGATGATCTATCACAGGTACAGAGTAAACGAAGACGGTTTGATCGAAGATGCTAAGATAGTTCCGCCTACATCGCAGAATCAGAAGACCATTGAGAACGACTTGAAGAATTTTGTTCCAATGTATATAGATCTTCCGGATAAAGAGCTTATCTGGAAGTGCGAGCAGGCTGTCAGGAATTACGATCCGTGTATATCATGTGCAACACATTTTCTAAAACTTAATATTCAGCGGGAGTGATGTTCAAAGTGAGCTTTATGCTCCTGGAACTCACTGTACGCAACAATACTGATGGATGGTTCTGGGATTTTAATAATTGGAATTGGCAATGAATACCGAACCGATGATGCTGCCGGGCTTTTGGCAGCAAGGAAAGTAAAAGAATTAGCGATACCGGGAATTGATGTAAGAGAAAACAATGGCGATGGCGCTGACCTTATGGAGCACTGGGCCAATAAGGAAAACGTTATCCTTATCGACGCAGTTTTATCCGGCTCTGCACCGGGCACAATACACCGCTTCAGTTTGCCCGGCCCCGAGTTACCTTCGGAGTACTTCAGATTTTCAACACACCTTTTCAGTGTACCACAGGCTATATATCTTTCAGCTTCTCTGGGCAGACTGCCTAAGAGCCTTGTGCTTTACGGCATAGAGGCTTCCTCATTTGACTCAGGCACATCTCTATCAGGCGAAGTTGAACTTGCAGTTAATAATATTGTAAATATTCTGAATAATGATATCAATAAACTTATAATCAATCCTAAAGGAGTAAATTAATTAATGGATACGACCATTGACGTTAAATCGTTTGCGCCGAATGGAAAACAAAATGGCTACAACGGCAAAGCTAAGATGATAAACAGAAAGATCAAGTATGAAAGTGAACTGAGCAGTGATTTCAAAGAAACCATTGCAGAACTTGCTCATGGAGAAAAGCTTTACGGCTGTATCCAGTGCGGTACCTGCAGTGCAACATGCCCTGTTAGTCATTATATGGACTATACTCCGCGTAAAATAATACAGATGGTAAGAGAAGGATTCAGAGACGATGTGCTGAAAAGCTCAACTGTTTGGCTCTGCGCTTCCTGCTATTCCTGCACTGTAGAGTGCCCCAAAGGAATCAAAATTACAGATGTAATGTATGCTTTAAAACGCGAGGCTATATCCGCCGGATACTTTCCGAAGCGTTTTCCGACACCGGTACTTGCTGAAAATTTCTTCGCACAAGTGCTTAACAACGGCAGGAACAGCGAAGGCCCCCTGCTGATGAAGATGTATATGAAAACCAATCCTTTTAATGCTCTCAAAAATACAATGCTTGCCTTCAGACTCTGGAAGACCGGAAGACTGACACTTAAAACAGAGCATACGAAAGACAGAAAAAGCCTTAAGAAACTTCTTGGAAGCATCGATAAACAGAAGGAGGCTTTGGCAAAATGAGATATCTATATTATCCCGGCTGTTCGCTTAAGAGCACCGGAAAATCATATGAAGAATCACTGCTTGCAGTCTTTAAAGCTCTCAAAATGGATGTTGTTGAGATCAATGACTGGAACTGCTGCGGAGCGACTGCTTACATGGCTGTTGATGAGACCAAAGCTTTTGCAATTGCAGCAAGAAATCTTGCACTTGCAGAAGAGCAGTTCAATAAAGAAGAAGAGATCCATGTAATAGCCCCATGCAGTGCATGTTATATGGTACTGCTTAAGACTAAGATGTTTCTGGAGCAGAATCTGGCCGAAAAAGGCAGAATCAAAAATGCGCTCAAGGAATCAGGACTGAATTACGAAGGCAAAGTAAAGATCCGCCACCCTCTTGATGTGCTAGTCAATGATATCGGAGTGAAAGAAATAGCCAAGGCTGTAACTCATCCCCTTAAAGGCGTAAAAGTTGCATCATACTATGGATGCCAGACAGTCAGGCCGTACTCAACTTTTGATGACCAGAGAGAACCCCATACTATGGATGATATTACCGCAGCAATAGGTGCAGAGTCAGTTGACTGGCCGCTTAAAACACGCTGCTGCGGAGCAAGCTTAACCGGAACAATTGACCGTGTAGGATTGCCGCTCAGCTTTATGATACTTAAGGAAGCATCAAAGCGCCGCGCCGATGTGGTTTCCACTTCGTGCCCGCTTTGCCAGTTCAATCTGGAGTGCTACCAGGACAATATGAATAAACAATTCCGCAATGATATACATATCGGCGTTGTATACTTTTCTCAGCTTATGGGTCTTGCCCTGGGCATTGATCCTAAAACGCTCGGAATGAACCGCTTGTTCGTTCCGCCCGAAAATGTATACAAAATAATGAAGGGAGGCGAAAAGGTATATGTCTAATACCAACGGAAACGGAACCATAAAAGGCATTACGCCCAGAATCGGATTCTATATATGCCATTGCGGCCACAATATTGCAGCTATGGTAGATGTTGAAAAAGTGCAGAAATTTGTTGCATCGCTTCCCGGAGTAGTAGTATCACGTGATTACAAATACATGTGCTCCGATCCCGGTCAGGAGCTGGTACAAAAAGATATAAAAGAGCTGAAGCTGAACCGTATTGTTGTTGCTTCCTGCTCTCCGCTTTTGCACGAGCACACATTCAGAAGAGCAGTAGAAAAAGCGGGATTAAATCCTTTCTTCTTCCATATGGTAAATATCCGCGAAAACGTTTCGTGGGTAACCGATAACAGGGAACAGGCAACTGCCAAAGCTAACGCACTTGCCCGCGCTGCAATTCAGAGGGTATTTTTCCATAAGTCACTCGAAACCAAGAAAGTACCAATCAACCCCGATGTACTGATAGTTGGCGGAGGCATTGCAGGCATTCACGCTGCACTTACTATTGCAAACGCAGGTAAGCATGTTTACCTTGTCGAGCGCGAACCGACTATCGGCGGGCATATGGCAATGTTCGATAAAACATTCCCTACTTTAGACTGCGCGGCGTGTATTTTAACCCCTAAAATGTCATCGGTGAAGAATCACCCCAACATTACACTTTGGACATATTCAGAAGTTGAAAAAGTCGAGGGATTTGTAGGAAACTATAAAGTAAATATCAAACGCAAACCCCGTTATGTTATTGAAGAGCTTTGCGTAGGATGTATGGATTGTATTGATGCATGCATATACAAAGAAGCCAAATACCCTGATGAATTCAACCAGGGCCTAAGCAAGCGCAAACCGATATATATCCCCTTCCCTCAGGCTACACCGCAGGTAGTTCTGTTCGATCCTGAAACCTGTATCGATTTCAAGAGCCATCGCTGCAAAAAGACATGTATCGAAGCATGCGACAGAAAAGCAATTGATCTTAAACAGGTACCTGAATACAAAGAGATAAACGTAGGAACAGTTATCCTTGCAACAGGATTCAAGACATACGATGCAGAAAAGTCACCGCAATACGGTTACAAAAAATTCCCCAACGTATTTACATCGCTTGAAATAGAGCGCATTGTCAATGCATCGGGTCCGACTAACGGTGAAGTACTTACCAAAGAAGGTAACATACCTAAATCAGTCGGAATCATCCACTGCGTAGGTTCGCGTGATGAAAAAGCACATAAATGGTGCTCACGTGTATGCTGCATGTATTCATTAAAACTAGCCCACCTGATAAAAGAGCATACCGGAGCGGAGGTTTACAACTTCTACATCGATATGAGAACTCCGGGCAAGGGATACGAGGAATTCTATGATAAGCTGATGAATGAAGGTGTCCATTTTGTAAGGGGACGCGTTGCTGAAGTTACCGATTGGGCACTTATACCCGAAGAAGAGCACAAGCTCACCATCAGGGTTGAAGATACGCTCATCGGAGTGGTAAGAAGAATACCTGTTGATATGGTCGTTCTCGCAGTTGGCATGGAGCCGCGCGAAGATGCACAGGATATCCGCAGAATGTTCAACATATCCTGCTCAACCGAAGGATTCTTCCTTGAGCGCCACCCGAAGCTGGCCCCGGTAAGCACATTCACAGACGGAATATTCATAGCAGGCGGATGCCAGGGTCCAAGAGATATACCTGACTCCGTTGCACAGGCTGGTGCTGCAGCAGCAGAAGCGCTTTCATTAATAAGCGCAGGCAGCATTGAGCTAGAGCCTAATACTGCAAGCATTATAGAAAGCTTCTGCTCGGGCTGCAAATCATGCATCCCGCTTTGCCCTTATTCAGCAATTTCGTTCAATGAAGGCACTAAAAAAGCAGTCATTAACGAAGCCCTATGCAAAGGCTGCGGCACCTGCGTTGCAGCATGTCCCTCAGGCTCAATTATTCAGAACCTGTTTGAAGATGAACAGATATTCAGCGAGATTGATGGGCTACTTAAATTTGCAGGAATTGAACTAGAAGAAATGGAGGTAGTAAATGCCTAATCCCGAAAAAAAGGAAAAGAAATTCGAACCTAAAATAGTAGCATTTTTCTGCAACTGGTGCACTTACACTGCCGCAGATCTGGCCGGAGTCTCAAGACTCAAATATGCGCCCAATGTAAGGGTCATAAGGATAATGTGCTCAGGCAGGGTTGACCCGCAGTTCATACTGCAGGCATTTGCCTCCGGAGCTGACGGTGTCCTTATCGGCGGCTGCCACCCGGGTGATTGCCATTATTCAGAAGGCAATTACAAGATGCTCAGGCGATTCCGCCTACTGCAGAGAGTGCTCAAAGTGCTCGGTATAGCCGAAGAGCGCTGCAGGCTCGAGTGGATCTCTGCCTCCGAAGGTGATAAGGTGAAGACAGTTATCAACGATATGGTTGAGAAGGTCAGGAACCTTGGTCCGCTTTCGATACCCGCAAAAATGTCTGATATAGACGAAGAGATAAAAGAACTTGAAAAAGAAATAAACAGGGAGGAGGTTCCTCAACATGCCTGATAAACCCAAAATTGGATTTTACTGGTGTGCTTCCTGCGGAGGATGTGAGGAATCTGTTGTTGACCTTGCTGAGGATATAGTAATGGTTGCTGACGCAGTCGATATCGTCTTCTGGCCGGTCGCAATGGATTTCAAAAAGGCAGACGTAGAAGCAATGGAAGACGGCTCGATACTTGCAACAATGATAAACGGCGCCATCAGAACTTCCGAACAGGAAGAAATGGCAAGACTGATCAGGAGAAAAAGCAAGATCGTTATAGCTTACGGTTCCTGCGCTCATATGGGCGGGATTCCCTCACTTGCAAATGAATTTACCCGCGAGCAGATTCTTGAATACATGTATCAGGAAGCGCCATCGGTAGTGAATCCCGAAAAGACACGGCCGATGCTTGAATTTAAACATAATTCTCAAACTGTTACACTTCCTGAGATCAGGAATCTCGTACGCACGCTTGACCAGGTAATTGATGTTGATTACTATCTGCCCGGCTGCCCGCCAACTCCAAAACTGCTTAAGGCCGCGGTATTAACACTGCTCTCGGGTGAGTACCCCCCAAAAGGCACGGTACTTTCGCCCGATGAAGCACTTTGCGAAGAGTGCCCCCGCAAGGAATCAAAACCAACTGACCTTGCATTCAAACACTTCTACAGGCCGCACCAGATACTGTTTGATAACAAGAAATGCCTGTTAGCACAGGGTGTTGTTTGTATGGGACCTGCAACACGCGCAGGATGCGAAGCACTATGCATAAACGGCAACATGCCGTGCAGCGGATGTTTCGGACCGACATCAAGGGTCAGGGACCAGGGTGCAAAGATACTTTCTTCGATCTGTTCTAATATCGACCCGAAAGAAGAAATTGCTATCGATGCAGTACTGGACGATATCCCCGATCCTATCGGAACATTTTACAGGTACGGACTCGCTTCTTCACTTCTCAGAAAAAAAGTCATGGAGGATTAAATATAAATGGAAACCATAGTTCAGGAAAAATGGAACGAAGGGCTTATGAAAGCTGACGATTCCTATATGAAAACAAGGAGGATCACAATTGATCCTATCACAAGGCTTGAAGGCCACGGAAAAATAGATATCCTGCTTGATGATAAGGGAGAGGTCGAAAAAGCATATTACCAGATCCCCGAAATACGCGGATTTGAGACTTTTTGTTTAGGCCGCCCTGCGGAGGAAATGCCGCAGATCACCAGCCGCATTTGCGGCGTCTGCCCTACTGCCCATCACATGGCAGGTACAAAAGCCCTCGATAGTTTGTACCAAATTGAGCCCACTTCAGCCGGTCGTAAATTAAGAGAGCTGGTTTACAATGCATTTATGCTTGAAGATCATGCACTGCACGTTTATGTACTCGGCGGACCGGATTTTATCGTAGGTCCCACTGCAGAAAAAAGCAAAAGGAATATACTTGGCGTTATTGAAAAGGTCGGACTTGAAACCGGCAAGCGCGTTATAGAAATGCGCAGAAAGATAAGGAACATCATTACTTATCTCGGAGGAAAGGTCATTCACCCCGTACTCGGACTTCCGGGAGGTGTATCAAAGGGTATAGATCCGGCTGACCTTCCGCTTTTCAAACAAACGGCTAAGGAGGCACTTGAATTTGCAAGATTTACATTGCAGGTGTTCAAAGATATAGTGCTTAAGAATGATGACTATGTTAAGCTCATAACTTCCGATGCATATACTCACCGTACTTATTACATGGGTATGGTTGATGAAAATAATAAGGTTAATTTCTACGACGGTAAAATAAGGGTTGTTGACACCGTGGGCAAAGAATTCGCAAAATTCCATATCAACGATTACCTTGAGCACATTGCAGAAAGGGTTGAACCGTGGAGTTATGTTAAGTTCAATTACCTTAAGAAGCTTGGCTGGAAAGGCTACATTGATGGAGAAGATACCAGCGTTTATGCAGTTGCTCCGCTTGCAAGGCTTAATGCAGCTGATGGAATGGCTACGCAGGAATCACAGGCCGCTTTTGAAGAATACTTTAAAACACTTGGTGCAAAGCCGGTACATCATACACTTGCAAATCACTGGGCAAGAGTGGTTGAAATGCTTCAGGCTGCTGAAAGGATCGTTGAGCTTGTTAACGATCCCGAGATCACAAGTGAAGATATCCGTGCAATTCCGAATGCAAAACCTTCAGTCGGTATTGGTGTTGTGGAAGCTCCCAGGGGAACTTTGATACATCATTATGAGACTGATGAACGCGGGCTGATAACCAAAGCTAACTTAATAGTTGCAACGCAGAATAATTCCGCAAGGATTGCAATGAGCGTGGATAAGGCAGCAAAAGGACTGATACACAATGGAATGGCTTCGGACGGACTTCTTAATATGATCGAAATGGCTTTCAGAGCTTATGACCCGTGCAACGGCTGTGCAACACATTCACTGCCGGGAAATGTTCCGATAGTTATCAACATTTACGATAAAGAAAGAAATGTAGTACAAACACTATCAAGATGAATCCTTTAGATAATAAATTGCTGGTGCTTGCTTTAGGAAATGACCTTATGGGTGATGATGCCGCAGGTCTTGCAGCAGCAAGGGAACTGAAGAAAAAATTCGGCAGTGAGATCGATATATTTGAGGTTGCATCTGCCGGATTCATGCTTCTTGATGTGATGGAAGGGTACAGCAAAGTGCTTCTGCTTGATACTGTCCTTTCAACTAACGGCACAAGAGGCAAGGTTCGGGAGCTTACGAAAGAAGATCTCTCGAAGAAATTTTCGAACTCACCGCATTACGTTGGACTTCCTGAGCTGATCGAACTTGCTGAGAGGCTTGATATCGATTTTCCGAAAACCATTAAGGCTCTTGTGATTGAAATCAGTGAAGCGGGCATTATCAGGCTCGGGCTCAATCCCGATATTAGGGATAGAATTCCCGAACTGGTTGATAAAGCAGCTGCCATAGTTAAACAATGGCTCTCTGAAGCAGAGATCGAAGAAGAAAGCCTTACGCGTTAAGCAAAGTTCCTTTAATTGATAGAAATAGTCGCGTCAGAACCTTTCTCTGACGCTTTATTTTTGTCTCAACTTACCCTATCTAATCCTGGTACCTGACGAGAATTAGCGCTAGATTGTAATTTACGTATTTTCAGCAGCTTATAGCTCAAATCTTGGTAGGGCAAATCCCTTTCACCTTATCTAAATCATATTTTCCTGAAGTGCTAAAGGTTATATTTGTATAAGCGTTTGATGAGTTTTTTTGCGATACGCATAAGAAAATATTGATCAGGAGCATTGCAAAATGCATGAACTATCACTGGCACGAGATATAATAGAAACAGTATACCAAAACGTCCCCAAAGAAGAGGTCAACCGGGTAAGCAGCGTTGTTATAAAGGTCGGTACATTTTCGGGTGTAGTAACTGATTCCCTTAAATTTTCTTTTCAGGCAATAACTTCAGGAACAGAGCTCGAAGGAGCTGAGCTTGAAACCATCGAAATTCCCTTTATGCTAAAGTGCAATGACTGCAACAAAGAAACTACAAATGAGATCGGGATGATGCTGTGTTCAGATTGCGGAAGCGGAAATACAGAGATCATTTCGGGGGGAGAATTGCAGATAGTGGAAGTTAAAATTCAGGAAGCAGAGGAAGCAGCATAATGGATGTCATAACTATAGAAAGAAAAGTACTGGCAAAAAACGATGCCATTGCAGAAGAGAACAGAAAGCTCCTTAAAGGGAAAAAGATCTACACTGTGAATATAGTAAGCTCACCGGGCTCGGGGAAAACAAGCCTTGTCGAAAAAACAATTGAGAAGATCGGCAGCAAAAGAAAAATTTCCGTCATCGAAGGCGATGTGCAGACTGATCTTGATGCAAAACGTGTTGCAAATTATAACGTTCCCGTTGTGCAGATAATTACTAACGGCGGCTGTCATCTTGAAGCGGGGTTGGTTAGGGATGCTTTATCCGGATTGAAAATAGAGGGCACTGAATTACTGATTATTGAGAACGTAGGAAATCTTGTTTGCCCCGCCGGATACGATCTCGGAGAGGATCTGAAAGTCGTTGTAATCAGCGTTACCGAAGGCGACGATAAACCTCTCAAGTACCCGAAGATGTTCATGAATTCAGAGGTACTCGTGATAAATAAAACGGACCTGCTTCCGTATGTAAACTGTAAAATGGGTGAGCTAAAATCAAATGCGCTTAAGATAAATCCAAAACTGGAGATTTTCGAAACATCATGCACCAGCGGTTCAGGAATCAATGAATGGTGCAATTGGCTTGAAAGTAAAATACAGTTAGAAAAGTAAATTTCTCTGAATTTATTAGCTCCCCTCCTTACTAAGGAGGGGAAAGACAACGAAGACAAAGTCTGAGTTGGCAGGGGTGGTAGAAACACCCGGTACGTAAACAGAACAAATTCCTTGAACGAAAGAATCAAAATAGTGATACGCGGCGCTGTGCAGGGTGTGGGATTTCGTCCTTTTGTGTACAGGCTTGCATCTGAACTTGGCATCAAAGGCTGGATAATAAACTCATCCCAGGGAGTATTCATCGAAGCTGAAGCTGAAGGATGCACACTTGATATGTTCATATCCCGCCTCCAGTCAGATAGACCCAAGAATTCCTTCATTCAAAGCTTTGAGCATTCTGTATTAGACTATTTCGGTTATGAAAATTTTGAGATCCGTGAAAGCACTGAATCAGGAGTCAAAACCGCCCTGGTCCTTCCGGATGTATCTACATGCAGTGATTGCCTTGAAGAAGTTTTCGATCCCAGCAACAGGCGGTACCTTTACCCCTTTACAAACTGCACAAACTGCGGCCCCCGATTCTCCATAATCCAGCGCCTGCCATATGACAGGAATAACACTACAATGGGTGAGTTTGAAATGTGCCCTGAATGCAAGGCTGAGTATAAGGACCCTTCAAATCGCCGCTTCCACGCAGAGCCAACTGCCTGCCCGGTCTGCGGTCCGCAGCTTACACTCTTGGATAGCACCGGCAAGCCGATCTCCGAAAAACATAGTGCATTGATGGAAGCAGTAAGGCAGATCAAGAACGGGAAGACAATTGCATTAAAGGGTATTGGCGGGTTCCAGTTACTGTGCGATGCACGCTCAAGTGATGCAGTTAAGCTGTTAAGATCAAGGAAAAGACGGAGCGAGAAACCATTTGCCCTGATGTTCCCTAATATGGATGATATAAAAATAGAGTGTGAAGTATCGGCAGCAGAAGAGCGGCTGCTAACATCTGTTGAATCACCCATTGTTCTGCTCCGCAGGAAAAAGGGTGTTACTTCCGGAATATCCAGTGAAACGGCAAAAGGCAATCCATATTACGGTATAATGCTTCCATACTCGCCGCTTCGTCATATACTAATGAAAGAGCTTGGTTTCCCGATAATTGCGACTAGCGGAAACATTTCCGAAGAGCCGATCTGCATTGATGAGTTTGAAGCTTTGGAAAAGCTTCGCGGTATCGCAGATTTTTATCTGGTACACAACAGAAAAATACAGAGACACGTTGATGATTCTATTGCGCGCATTGCTGAGGGAAGGGAAATGCTCATACGCCGGGCGCGCGGCTATGCTCCCCTTCCTGTTTCAATAAAAGGACTCGATAGTTCTTTCCTTGCATTCGGTCCGCACTTAAAGAACACAATAGCTGTTAACAAGGGGAACAATGTTTTCATCAGCCAGCATATAGGTGATCTTGAAAACATCGAATCAATCAACGCTTTTAAACGGGTTGCGTGTGACCTGCAGAATTTTTATGCTATAACCCCGGAAAAAGCTATTTGTGATCTGCACCCTGAATACATATCAACAAAGTTCGCTAAAGAACTGAATACTGAACTTGACCAGGTTCAGCATCATTATGCACACGTACTTTCATGCATGGCAGAAAATGAAATTGAAGGTGATGTGCTTGGAGTTTCATGGGACGGTACAGGTTATGGGTCCGACGGAACTATCTGGGGCGGCGAGTTCATCATTCCGCAGGGCAGGGATTTTGAACGCGCAGCTTACCTGAAGCCATTCAGACTACCGGGAGGTGAACAGGCAATTCGTGAGGTGTGGCGAATTGGTTTTGCGCTTTTGTATGACGTGTTCGGTGCTGAAGTCTTCAGGCTTACGAATATTGAGTTTATTCACCGCATCAGGCAGGTGCTCTATATTAAGCAGATGCTTGATAAGAACATCAACTCGCCCGTTACTTCAAGTATGGGCAGGCTTTTTGACGGTGTTTCCGCAATTCTGGGAATACGCAGTACAGCAAGCTTCGAGGCTCAGGCTGCCATGGAATTGGAATTTGCCGCTGCAGAAGTGAACACAAATGATTATTTTAAATACAATATTGAATTATTGCCGGAGGGAACATATGTTGTTGACTGGCATGTTACTCTCAAGGAACTGGTCAAAGAGCTCAATGGAGATGTTCATAGCGATATACTCTCGGCAAAATTCCACAATACACTATCTGAGGTTATTACAGATGTTGCAAAACGCTGCGGGCTCGAAAAAGTCGTTTTGACAGGCGGCTGCTTCCAGAACAAATACCTGCTGGAAAGAAGCATCCGGCGCTTAAGAGAAGAAAAATTTAAAGTTTACTGGCATCAAAGAGTGCCCACCAACGATGGTGGTATATCCCTTGGCCAGATAAAATATTCATCATTCTAAGATAATCAGTGCAGCGGCCGGCATCCTGAACTTTATCCAGGACTGTCGCCCAGTAAAGAAAGAACAAAACCTATGTGTTTAGCAGTACCGGGAAAAATAATCAGCATAGATGATTCACAGGGTGAACTGATGAGGATCGGTAAGGTTAACTTTGGCGGAATACTCAAAGAGGTTAACCTTGCATACGTTCCCGAAGCGAAAATTGATGATTACGTAATTGTTCACGTGGGTTTTGCGCTTAATACAGTCGATGAATCCGAAGCTGCCCGTGTTTTTGAATACCTTAAGGAAATGGATGGCCTTGCAGAATTGGATGACCCAAATAAACCGGTAAGACCCCCCGCCCAAACGGACAAGTGACTCCATGAAATTCATAGATGAATACAGAGATCCTGAAGCAGCCCGGAGATACTCACACCTTATTCACGATATCACCACAAAGAAATGGAATATAATGGAAGTTTGCGGCGGACAAACACACGCCATTGTAAAATACGGAATTGATGAGCTTTTGCCTGAAGGCATTAACCTGATCCACGGACCCGGCTGCCCGGTATGCGTTACGTCACTTGAACTTATCGATAAATCCACAGAAATTGCCTCGCGCCCTGATGTCATCTTCTGTTCATTCGGCGATATGCTCCGCGTTCCGGGCTCAAGAAAAGATCTCTTGCAGATAAAAGCCGAAGGAGGAGACGTAAGGATGATGTACTCCCCTCTTGATGCTATCAAAATAGCAAAAGATAATCCTGATAAAGAAGTTGTTTTTTTTGCTGTTGGATTTGAAACCACTGCTCCCGCAAATGCAATGGCGGTTCATCAGGCAAAAGTACAGGGCATAAAGAATTTTTCAATACTCGTTTCGCATGTGCTGGTACCGCCTGCAATGGAAGCAATCCTGTCATCAAGACAAAACCTTGTGCAGGGATTCCTTGCAGCGGGTCATGTTTGCACTGTGATGGGATATAATGAATATTTCCCGCTGGCAGAAAAATACAAAGTTCCGATTGTTGTAACCGGATTTGAGCCGCTGGATATACTCCAGGGAATTTATATGTGTGTAAAACAGCTTGAAGAGAACAGTCACGAAGTCGAAAATCAGTACGCCCGCGCCGTGAACCGGGAAGGCAACAAGCCGGCACAGGAACTGGTAAACAAAGTATTCAAGATCGGCACTAGGAAATGGCGCGGAATAGGAGAGATTCCCGATAGCGGACTTATTCTGCAGGAGGATTATATAGAGTATGACGCCTCACTTAAATTTGGTTTGGCAGAACTGACGGTTGATGAACCAAAGGAGTGTATAAGCGGTATTATTCTGCAGGGACTCAAAAAGCCGCATGACTGCGATGCATTCGGAACTAAATGCACACCTGAGCATCCGCTCGGCGCAACCATGGTTTCATCCGAAGGCGCATGCGCAGCATATTACAGATACCGGAGCAGAAAATAATAATGTAGGCGGCTGGCTTGCCCGCCGCAATTAATGAAATGAAAGATTTCACGTTGCAATGTCCGATTCCTATCAGCGATTACCCCAAAGTGCTCCTGGCGCACGGTGGCGGCGGAAAACTTATGCACACTCTCATACAGAAAATGTTCGCCACTGCATTCAGCAATGATATACTTCAGCAGGACCATGACTCCGCGCAAATTAATTTACCCGATTCGAAAATTGCATTTACAACGGATTCATATGTTGTACAGCCAATCTTTTTCCCGGGCGGAGATATAGGCTCACTCGCTGTAAACGGTACCGTGAACGATCTCGCAATGAGCGGGGCAAAGCCATTGTATCTGAGCCTTGGTCTCATCATCGAAGAAGGCTTTGCAATGGAAGACCTCTGGAAAGTCGTGCAGAGCATTGCAGATGCTGCTAAAACGGCGGGAGTAAAAATAGCAACAGGCGATACGAAAGTAGTTGATAAGGGCAAGGGAGACGGTATTTTCATAAATACTTCCGGAATTGGTACAATTGAACACAATTTGAATATTTCACCAAAGAATATCAAAACAGGTGATGTGATAATCATTAACGGCGATATTGGCAGGCACGGAATTGCAATTATGGCTGAGCGTGAGGGACTTGAGTTTGAACATAAGATAGAGAGCGACTGCGCTCCCTTGAATGATATTGTGCAGAACATAGTTGAAGCTGGAGTTGATATTCACTGCCTCAGAGACCTTACCCGCGGCGGCCTTTCAAGCACGCTTAATGAACTCGCTTCATCATCAGGCTCTGAAATTACCATAAGTGAAAGTCTTGTATATGTACGCGAAGATGTACAGGGTGCGTGCGAAATTCTCGGATTTGACCCTATGTATGTTGCAAACGAAGGCAAGTTCATAGCAATTGTACCCAAAGCAGATGCTGATAAATGCCTGAAAATAATGAAAGCGCATAAATACGGCTATGATTCAGTGATAATTGGTGAAGTTACCGGCAATACAGAACCGATCGTTAAGCTCAAAAGCAGAATAGGTACAATGCGAATACTGGATATGCTCTCAGGGGAACAACTCCCGAGGATTTGCTGATAATTTCACTATCCTTCAAAAAATTTTCATCCATCCAAAAAAGCAGTCATTGATAATTACTATTCAAAATACCTGAACGGAAAATAAAGAATTGAATAATAATTAATCTAACATATTAATGGATACCAAGAGATCAGGATTCAACACAAAACTTATACATGCAGGTGATTTCAAAGACCAGTTCAAAAGCGCATCTGTTCCTATATACCAAACCTCAACATTTGCATTCGAAAGTGCCGAAGACGGTGCACGCTGTTTCGGAGGCGAGTCCGACGGCTACATTTACTCCCGTATCGGCAATCCTACAATAAACGCACTCGAGCGCGAGCTCGCCATTCTTGAGGGCGGTTATGGCGGTATCGCGGTTAGTTCTGGTATGGCAGCAGCATGCACCATATACCTGACTCTCTTGAGTAACGGTGACCACATCGTCAGTACTGATGCTGTTTACGGTCCTTCACGTGGTGTAATGGAAAAGGAATTCGTAAGATTCGGTATAGAATCAACATACATAAATACTACTGATTACCGGAACATTGAAAAAGCAATAAGGCCGAATACAAGAATGCTTTATATTGAAACGCCGGCTAATCCTACCATGGATATATCTGATCTTGAGGTATGTTCGCAGATCGCACGAAAGAATAATTTGATATTTGTGGTAGATAATACCTTTGCAAGTCCTTACTTACAGAACCCGCTGGCTTTTGGTGCAGATATTGTGTTCCACTCAATGACAAAATTAATAAACGGACACGCTGATATAGTTGCCGGAATTATCATCACACAAGAAAAGGCGATGTACACAAGGCTTCGCAGCATGATGATAAACCTTGGCTGCAATATGGATCCACACCAGGCGTATATGGTGCTTCGGGGATTGAAGACGCTGAGTCTTCGTACGGATAGAGCGCAATTTAATGCCGAACACGTTGCAATGTTCCTTGAAAAACATCCAAAGGTTGCATGGGTAAAGTATCCCGGATTGAAATCACACCCTCAGCACTGCCTTGCAAAGAAACAGATGCGCGGAAGCGGCTCGACCATAAGTTTCGGGCTCAAAGGAGGTTACGAAGCTGCTACTAAATTACTTAATAACCTGAAACTTGCCTTGCTTGCGGTTTCGCTTGGGGGAGTTGAAACACTCATTCAGCACCCGGCTTCAATGACACACTCAAAAGTATCGAAAGAGAACAAACTCAAATCCGGAATAACAGATGACCTTATCCGTTTGGCAGTCGGAATAGAGGACATAGAAGATATCATATCAGATCTGAATGACGGCCTGATGAAAGTCTGAAACAATAACCGGCATTTCTACAGCATATAGAAACCACGTGTCAGGATTTGTCACAAGCGATACCGTCAGTAATGCCTTTTCAAGTTATTATTGTAAATGTGATCCCGATTAGTAATTTTTTTTATACTACGTAAAGTGAATGATATAAAGTGAACTTCCATTTACTATCATTATCAGAAATTTCCGGTTCGCTGAATACTAATCCCGGAGGTCTGGATAGTGCCGCAGTGAACAGACTTCTCTTGAAGTACGGTAAGAATTTGCTTACTGAAACAAAAAAGAAGACTGTTTGGGTGATACTTTTAAATCAGTTCACTGACCTTATGATCCTTATCCTTCTGGCAGCTGCCATTATTTCTTCCTTACTCGGCGATCTCACCGACTCAATTGTAATTTTTGCGATAGTACTCATTAATGCTATTGTTGGCTCTGTGCAGGAATTCCGTGCAGAAAAAGCCATGTCTTCACTTAAAAAAATGTCAGCAACCCATGCAAGGGTTTTGCGTGATGGTATTACTTCCATTATTGCAGCATCAGAGCTCGTTCCGGGAGACGTTATATTGCTTGAAGCGGGCGATGTTATTCCGGCAGATATTCGCTTCATTGAAACCCATTCATTAAAAATAAATGAATCATCTATCACAGGTGAGTCCGCCAACGTAGACAAAAGTGCGGTTGAGCTTTCCGAAGGTGATTATGCATTAGGCGATAGATTAAACATGGGTTTTAAAGGCACCTTTATTACTAACGGCAGGGCAAAGGCTTATGTTGTTTCAACGGGAATGAATACCGAACTGGGCCGTATTGCCCGGCTGATACAAATTGAAGATACCGTTACTCCATTGCAGAAACGACTGAACAGCTTTGGCAAAAGAATAACTATCTCCATAATTTCCATTTGTATAGGTATTTTTGCAATCGGCCTCCTGAGAGGCGAAAAAGCAATAACTTTGTTCTTAACCGTAATATCCCTTGCCGTTGCCGCAATACCGGAGGCAATGCCTGCAGTTGTAACAATAGCTCTTGCTCTTGGAGCCAGAAACCTTGCGAAAAACTTTGCTTTGATCAGAAACCTTCCCGCAGTTGAAACACTTGGTTCGGTAACTTATATATGCACCGATAAAACCGGCACCCTTACTGAAAACAAAATGACTGTGGAAAAAATATTCTATGCTGAAGACCTCACAGGTCAAAACATGTTTTCAGGCAAAGACCCTCTGTTGACAGCTATGGCTTTGAATAATGATGTTACAATTGAAAATGACGGTACATTAACAGGTGAATCGACAGAAACCGCATTGGTAAGATTCGCGCTGAATAATGGCTTTGATAAAAATAAACTGGAAGTATCTTATCCTAGAGTTGCTGAATTTCCTTTTGATTCAAAAAGGAAATGTATGACAACAATTCATAATATGGATAATGGTATTATAGTTATTACAAAAGGAGCAGTAGAATCTATTGTTTCCAAAGCATCAGTTCCGCGCAAACTGGGTGAATCTGAAATAATTCTAAATGCCGATAAAGAAGCGGCAAATGGTTACCGCGTTCTTGGATTTGCGGCAAAGATAATTCCAAATCTCCCTGATGAGCTTGATATTGAAAATATAGAGTCTGATCTGACATTTTTGGGCTTTGCCTGCCTGATTGACCCTCCAAGGGTAGAAGCAAAAGAGGCCGTTGAACAATGCAGGGAGGCAGGGATCATACCGGTTATGATAACAGGTGACCATAAACTCACCACGAAATCAATTGCCTCAAAGATTGGTATCATAACTTCCGCCAGCGATCTTGTGCTGGAAGGAACAGAATTTGAGAAATTACCGGATGATGTGTATGATAGCGTTGCAGAAAGCGTTCGTGTTTATGCGCGGGTGAATCCTGAGCAAAAATTAAGGATCATTAACGCGCTGCAGGCAAAGCATCATCTTGTTGCAATGACGGGTGACGGAGTTAATGACGCTCCCGCATTGAAATACGCAGATATAGGAATTGCTATGGGCATCAACGGGACTGAAGTATCCCGTGAAGCTTCCGATATGATTCTGCTTGATGATAATTTTGCAACTATCATTAAGGCAGTGAAACTTGGCAGAACCGTTTACAGTAACATCCTGAAGTTCATTAATTACATAATGTCGGGTAATACCGGTGAAATAATGGCAATTGTACTTGCACCTTTTTTTGGGCTGCCTATTCCGCTATTGGCAATACATATACTATGGATAAATCTTGTCTCTGACGGCTTACCGGGACTTGCTCTTGCGTATGAAAAACCTGAATCAAACATTATGAAAATTCCGCCCCGCAGCCCGAAGGAAAATATTTTTTCACCGGGAACTGCATTCAGGATACTGCGGATAGGTTTCTTATTGGGTTTGGTTACTGTTGGCACACAAGCCTGGGCTATGAATAATAATATAGCTCATTGGCAAACAATGGCTTTTACTGTTTTGTGTTTCAGCCAAATGGGTCTGGCTATGGCTTTCAGATCAAGATTCTCGGTGATTACCGCAGGTGTATTTACAAACTGGCGCATGATTGGAGCAATTTCGATGACATTCATACTGCAGTTAATGCTTATATACATCCCGCAGCTAAATATTATTTTTAAAACTCAGCCGCTTAGCTTAAGAGAGTTATTGATAACAATTGTTCTTTCAAGTATTGTTTTCTGGGTTGTTGAAGCAGAAAAATTCATTATGAACTTAAAACACTTCAATAGATAATAGTTGTTACACGTCAGAGACATAAACTTACACTTAATCCTTAATTAAATACGTAGAACAATATCCCCGCAATCAATAAACAAAACAGCGGCAATGATGTTATTGCAACTGCTTTGAAATACTGCCTCAAATGCTCAGCAGGATCTTCCGGTTCAATATGATCAGCGTCATATCTGTACATGTAATACCCGGATACTGCGTACATTACTGCAGCGATGTTTATTATCACAAAAAAAGTTAATTGAGTTGTGCCTGTAAAGGAGCCGGATATCATCATCGGATCAGTGCCCTGAGTGCGTTTTACGAAAAAAATCAGAAATGATGAGAAGAACAGAAGTATTGCCTGAAAAAAGTTAATAATAAAAAGAAGCTTAATCCATTTGGATACTGGCCATTTTTCATGCTCTGATTTATCCAAAGCACCGGAATTTATGGAATGAGTGTTCATTGTTGTATTTTTTGTACTACAAAAATAAATCAAAAATCATTAGTATGTAATTCGGATATTCCTGAAACCTGAGTTTTGCTTGTTTTTAAGGGTTTTTCCCGGTTTTTTCAGTCAGCTCGTCTATTTTCCTCAGAAGCCACGGCCTGTTTATCAGCGGAGTACATTCGGAAATTTCCCGATTTAGTTTTGGGAGATCGTCTTCATCAAATTTACCTATCTTATTTTTGATACAAAATATTCTTTTTGAAAATGAGATGTAGTTGTTAAGTGAATCTTTGATCTTATCAAATACAAGCTTATTGCCCGCAATAAAATGCCGGTAACTATCAATATGTGACAAAAAAGGCTCTATTTCGTTTGTATCAAAATAGAGTTTGAGTGTAAGGGACCTTACATTATGTTTATATGTCATATCATCGGTTGTGATCTTTGAAAGAAATGTAAAAGCCGTCCCGTAATCACATTTGTAATAATGCAGGTTTGCCAGGCAGAAATTAAGAGTATCTTCCCTTGAATCATCTTTCAGTCTGTGCCCGTCTTCAGAAATGAACTTTTCCACCCATTCCTGCTCGCCGCATTCAAGCCCGGTGGTTACAACATTCATAAAAAACACGTTAGGAATATTACCCGCAGCGGTTGTAAACAGATCGTTTTTTATCATCTCACGGTTATTCATGAAACTTTCCCTGATATATTCATCATCGCCTTTTGTTATTCTTACATAACAGTAATTAGCCAATGAAATGTATGTATCTCTTCTGATTTCCCTTGGAAGTCTTTCAAAATCTGATTGAATAAAATCCCTCAAGAGGAAATAATACTTCTCCTGCTGTGTTCTAAGAAGTTTAAAATTGTAGTACAGGCATTTTATGTAAACGTTTTCAAGGAATCTGCTGCCGCTGCTTGAAAGAAACTGGTCTATCTCATCTTCAAAATTCAGTTTGTAATCAAAATCAAATTTCTTTTCAATACTTGTCAGTTTAAGATTGCAGTATATCATTTCCAGCAGAGAAATTGCTGTAACTTGATCTGATACTTCCTGTTCTCTGTTCTTCGGGTTTATGTATATATCTTTATGGATTATCTCGTGTTGTTTCTTTGATCTCTCAATTTCAAGCCTGTTCTTATAGAAATCTATATCTTCTGTTTGTGTTTGTGAAAGAATAGACTCTGCTTTTTCAACATTCCGTTCAAACAATGAGATCAGCTTCCTTCTGCTGAATTCATTCATCAAAAGTATCTTTGATTTAAGTTCTTCTTTCCGGCTTGATTCAGCTGTTATGAAACTCTCTGCGAGCCTCAGCATATCGGATGCTATATTTCTCATCAGTTTATCATTATAGGGTTTACCTGGGTAAAGTTTAGTGAAAACATTTTCTTTGCTGAGAGATTTGGAGGCAAATTCAGGATAATGTCTTTTAAGCATATCATATAGCTTCACAGGCAGCTTTTCAGTGTTGAAATACGGAGAATTCAGGAATACGCCAAACGTCTTGAACTCCTGAGGCGAAAACGATCTCAATACTTCTATGAATTTTGCCGAATGCATAATTCTAAGACTGCCCGTTTTAATTCTGCGCAAAATAGCCTTATATGTTCATAAATGCAATTGTTTCAAAGGTTTAGTGTTTAATCTGATTTTTGCTGAAATTTCCACAAAATTGGCTTTTTTATTGACTCTCGTCTCACAGACCTCATTCTTTTACAAAAGCATCGCTCACTTTTGCGGTGCAAAGGAATCCAGTTTTTCTGGAAAATCTTACTGTTTTACACGTTTTTTGGCGAATCTCGAATAGTGAGAGACATTCTCCAGGGTGCAAACAGAACATATTTTCTTTCATTTACCCTGCCTTCTGAAACTATCTTTGTAGCGTTATCAAAAACAACGCAAAAGAAAATGAAAACAGAGAATATAAATAACGAAAGAATTCAATCAGCATTCGGATCCTTTATGTGGGTATTCAATTCGGGCGGGGTAGATTTCCAGTCGCATAACGAAGCGGAGTACCAGGCATTTCTCAAAGCAAATTATGAAAGTAAAACAAGTACATATCAATATCTAAATTCATTATAAAAAAACAAGAAAGGAATTACAGAAATGAAAACATTAAACATCTTTTTGGCAGTATTAATTCTCGTACTTGCTTCGTCAATCCAAACTCAATGGCAGCAAGTGCATGGAGGGTCAAATCAATTCCTCTATAAGGTCGCAAATTTCAATTCAAACGTGATAGTAGCCACGGGAGAGTCTGGGCTGATACTCAGATCAAGCAACGGCGGAAACAATTGGCTGCAAATACCTTCGGGTACAAACAGTACTTTAGGATATCTTTCAACGAAGGGAAATACCGGATTGGCCGCAGGCAGTTACGGAGAGGACTTAATCAAAACCAATGATCAGGGAATAAGCTGGTACGCAATAGATGCTCCATGGTATGGAAGTTATCATGCTGCCAGCATAAATGTATTAAGTGAAAACACATATTATGTTGTAGCGGTAGGTTATTACAATATGAACTACAATTATCTGGTTTATAAAAGCACTAATGGCGGGGCAAACTGGACTAACATCAGCAATACGTTTCCCAGTGTATCATCAGTTGACATACATTTCATTAATGAATCTACGGGATTTATGGTTGCAGGTACTTCAGTTCGCAAAACTACAGATGGCGGGTTAACATGGAACCTTGTTTCAAATGTAAACCATCCGTTATTTGGCGATTCTTCAATTGAGTTCATAAACGAAAATACGGGATATCTATGTGCAAACACTTATCCTGCCGGAAACTACACTAACCGTTTCTTAAAGTCAACAAACGGAGGTCTTAACTGGAGTGTACAGAATTTGCAGAGTACACTGTCGATCTGGAATATGGATTTTCTAGACGCCAACAATGGTATGATAGTAGCTGACAGCGGGATCACTTTCAGGACAATAAATGGAGGATTAAACTGGACAATTGAAAATACAAACTATACAAATCCATGGGGTCTGGATGATATAGTTGTTACAAGTGCCAACAATGCCATAACTGTTGGTTCATATTCAGTTATCTACAAATTTACCGGTCTAACTGGGATTTCGCAGACTAATAACAACATTCCGTCTGATTTTACCCTTTCACAAAATTACCCCAACCCGTTCAATCCTTCTACTTCCATCAGCTTCAGCATACCTGCAGGTTCAAAAGTAAAGCTCATTGTGTTCAATGCTGCAGGACAGCAGGTTGCTGAGCTTGTCAACGAAAACTTAAGTGCAGGCACTTATGAGTACCAGTTCAATGCCGGAAAGCTCACAAGCGGAATCTATTTCTACAGGCTCACCACTGATCAGTTTACAGATACAAAGAAAATGATTCTGGTAAAATAATTCTAAATAATTAATCAGGTCCCCGGTAATTAGACCGGGGACAAGAAGGAGAATGTCATGAAACCAATTTTAACAGCTTTACTATTCTGCATTTCTGTATTTCAGTTTTCTTACTCACAATGGGTTTCAACAGGTACATTTAGCGGACCGGTCAATACTATACTGACCGTTCCGGCCTCTGATAACAGCGGAGGAGAGATCATTTTTGTTGGACTTGGTAACAATTCAGGAGTTGAAATATCGACAGATGGCGGTAACACCTGGAGCAGTACAGCAATGGATGGGAAAACAGTTTACTCAATGGCTGCAAATGGAAGCTATATTGTCTGCGGGACCGATGAAGAAGGGGTTTATTTTTCACCGAATAACGGAGCATCATGGTATCAATCGGGTCTCTTCGGGTGTTCAGTTCTTTCTTTAGAGCAAAGAGGCTCTCACTTGTACGCCGGAACTGCAAATTATGGAGTGTATTGTTCAGATAACAATGGAGCCAATTGGGTCTATATTGGTCTCAACGGAAAGAGCGTTTCATCTTTGGGCACAATTGGTAATAATCTATACGCAGGTACTATTAGCAACGGACTCTTCAAGACAGAAAACATCGGAGCAACCTGGACTCAGACTCCCTTAAACAATCTTCATATAGTCTCGATTGTCATAAATCCTGTAGACAACGCAATACATGCAGGAACAAACACGGGGATTTGGAGATCATCAGACGGAGGAATGGTGTGGAATCAAGCACTGGCGGATTTCACAGTTCTGGCTGCAATGATAAGCGGAGGTACAGTTATTGCCGGGACTGACGGAGGCGTGCAGGTTTCATACGATAACGGAACAACCTGGGCACCAAGAAATGAGGGATTCACCGGTTTACCCGGAATACGGGCACTGCGTTCAGCAAACGGACAAATTCTGGCAGGCGGAGTAATGTCAAGAGATGGCACGGATAATATCGTTTTCAAAAGGCCGCTTAATGAACTTATCGGAATAATTCCCATATCGGGCCAGGTTCCTAAGGGATTCGAACTTTCGCAAAACTATCCGAACCCGTTTAATCCTTCAACTTCGATAAGGTTCAGTTTACCGAAAAGCTCTAATGTTAAGCTTGCTGTATTTAACTCAGCCGGGCAGGAAGTTGCAAACCTTGTGAACGAGGAGATGAATGCTGGGACTTATGAATACAAGTTTGATGCCGGTAAGCTCACAAGCGGAATTTATTTCTATAAGCTTGTAACCGATAATTTCACTGATACAAAGAAGATGATTTTGGTAAAATAAAATTTTTATCATAAACAAAACTCATCCCGGGTATTCGGGACCGAAAGGAAAATTATCATGTTAAACAAGGAGAATTTCCGATTCTTATCGGGGAAATCAATTTTAATCACATTTTTTGTATTCATTCTGTTAGTTCAATTATCCAGTGCGCAATGGGTGCAGCTGCAAAACGTGATGAGCGATCGGGACGTAAACGCATTAGTATCCAGCGGGAGCTATATATATGCCGGACCTGCTGACGGACTTCATGGCGTATATATATCTACAAATAGCGGCGCAAACTGGGTTCTATCTGCCCCTCCTTTTTTTACTGTTACATCGTTCCTGGTAAACGGAAGCAATATGTATGCCGGAACTATTGCCGGAGGTGTTTTCAAATCCACAAACGGCGGCTCAAACTGGACCCAAACTTCTTTATACAGCAATAACATTGCTTCATTGGGAGGAAACGCTAATACCATTTTTGCAGGTACTATTGGTCTGTATAAATCTACAAACAGCGGCACAAACTGGAACCTTAGCGGGTTAACAACTACCATCACTCAATCACTAGCGGCAAGAAATGATAATATAGTTGCAGGTACTCCTAATGGTATATATTTATCTACAAATAACGGCACAAGCTGGACTCAAACTTTGCAGTTTCTGTCTGTATATTCACTAATATCAGGAGCAAATAATCAAGATTTCTTTGCCGGAACCGCAAGTGGTGTATGGAAATCTACAAATAACGGAGCAAGCTGGTTTCAAACTGTTTTGCAGAATCAGAACGTTGCTTCACTTGCAGTAAGCGGAAATACTATTGTTGCCGGGACTCACGCCGGCGGTGTTTATGTATCCAATGATAATGGAACAAATTGGACACAAAGAAATGAGAGTTTAGGAAATCTTTGGGTAATTTCTCTGTGTATTTTCAATAATTACATATTTGCCGGTACATATGCAGGCATTTGGAGAAGGCCATTCGGCGAGCTTACATCACCGACTTCCCAATCGCAGTTTAACCGGAATAATTTAAACAAACCTATCAGTGATAATGGAAGTACACGTGATACAATTTCGGTCGGATTTCATTCTTCAATGACGTATTCAGTCCTTGATGTGAACCTGAGGATAGATACGGTCATTCATACAAACGATTCTGACCTTGAGTTCTACCTTATACATAACGGGATTACAGACACTGTAATATATCAAGCCGGCGGAAGCGGAGACAATTTTATCGGAACAATATTGAACGATTCCGCTTCAACGTTAATTTCAAACGGAACAGCTCCGTTTACAGATTCGTACAGGCCGCACAAGCAGCTCTCTCAATTTAATAACGGTGATGTTAACGGTACATGGATATTAGAAATATTTGACAGGGCAACAGGGAATACGGGGATATTACAATCATGGTCACTGATAATTACAACTATAAGTAATCCAATCGGCATTCAGCCGATAGGAAATGAAATCCCGAAAGGTTATTATCTATCGCAAAATTATCCCAACCCGTTTAATCCTTATACTTCTATCGGTTTCAGTATACCCGCAAGCTCAAGTGTAAAATTGACCGTATTCAATACAGCCGGGCAGGAAGTAACGCAGCTGGTCAATGAAAGACTCAGGGCGGGCTTTTACGAATATCAATTTAATGCCGTTAAGCTTTCAAGCGGAGTCTATTTCTACCGAATTGAAACTGACAGATTCGCCGAAACTAAAAAGATGGTTCTTGTAAAATAGTTATTCGAAATGACAAAAAAGCCCGCTAAAATAAGCGGGCTTTTTGAATAGTTCTATTCATGTTTAGTTATTCCATAAACAATTCATCAGCATAGCACCACATCCAGCTTTCGCCGGGCTCAAATGATCTGACTAACGGGTGACCGGTTGAATGATAGTGCTTGGTCGCATGTTTGTTCTTTGAATTATCGCAGCAGCCAACGTGGCCGCATGTTAAGCAAAGCCTCAAATGAACCCACGTATCCCCCATCTTCAGGCATTCCTCGCATCCTTCCGGAGTATTCGGTTCTATTTCAATATTTACTTCAGAAATATGTTTGCAGTTTTCCGGCATTTGATCATCCTTTTATAATTATTTTTGTAACCTGAACACTCTGGGAATACATCATTATGTATCGGGAGTCTCAGCCCTGAAGAATTCCGTATTCCATCCGGCAATTCTTGCGCTTTCATCATAGGTAGAGTTAAGAAAGCCAAGAATCAGGTCACCGGGTGAGGTTGATTTCCTGATATCTTCGTAATTCAAAATGAATTCACCCAGTTTACTATTGAAAGATGCTTCGGCGGGATTTATAACTGCACTCTCCATTCCGTCCGGTGACGGATACATATAAGAATAGAATGCCGCTTCAGGATAATTCGCATTGCCCGGCCAGAAACCGCACGCGAAATTCTCTTCATTCTCTCCGTACTTCATTATTACACCCCCATAATTCGGCGGCGTGCATGGTTTCCCGGAATAACGGGCATGGCTAAGATCGAAAGACCCCCAAAAAAATTGCACAGGACTGCTTTTTCCCCTGAATGAGGAACGGAATTTTTCAATTATCAGCTTTGTATTCAGGTTGATCTTCCACCATCGTTGAACGTATTTTTCATCATACGCATGCCGGGTATCGTTGTAACAATGGATCGGGTCCGGCACTTCTGACGGCAGAGTATTTATCGTGACCTTGATACCAAGCTCACTCAGGTTTTTCATCAGCTCATCATAGAATTCCGCGACAGTACAGTTCTTTAATGAAACAGTTCTGACTTCATTATCCGAAGTACGAATGTTTGCAGTATGAGCATAGAAATCAAAATTGATCTCAAAAGATCTCTCCTTGTATGGTATCAATCCTGTCGTCATTCCGGAAGCACTGAGGTAAAATGCAACATTCCACCAGTGATTTAAGAAAGGATTCAAAGCAAGTTTCACTTTCCCAACAACCTGCATTTTCATGTGGAGTGCCTCAAGGGAATCTTTCCACTCAACATATGGTAAATCCGGCCATTGGGTGATCTTATTCATAATATTAATATATCAATTTCCCTGCAGCTATTCAATTCAACTAATCAGCAATCATTTAAAGGGAATCAGTGCCTTGCCATTTCTCAAGTTCATCAAGTCTTTGAAGCAGCCAGCCCTTATATTCAATATTATTGTTTTTTTGTATCTCCTCTCTCAGCCGAAAAGCTGTTACGTACTTTTTTTTGAATTTTAGGCGTATGAGTTTCTCGGAATACTTTACAAAATTCTGATATCTTTCTTTCAAATGAACAGGGATATGTTTGTTTCTGCTTAGGTAGTGGCTGTATGAATCCAGCAGGGAAAGCAGGTTTTCTGTGAATGATAGTTCGTAATAGATCTTGAGCTCATGATTTTTGATCCTTGTTGCATAGTAAAAGTCCTCGCTTTTGACTTCGGAAAGTTTTTTCAAGGCTTTACCGTAATATACTTCTTTCTCCTTGGGTGCACTCTCATAACCCCTGATATAATACAGTACGGCAAGATTATAATTATAAGCATTTATTCTCTCCGAGCTTCTTACATTTGCTCTATAAGTATTGATAAATGATTCTGCCCAATCAATTTTCCCTTCCCTGATAGCTGTTGCGGCAAGATTTATGTATGTATGTGCAGACATGAAACCATCGGGCTCAGAGAAAATGTCTTTTTCCAGCATCTCTTTCATAAGGCTAAAGCTAACTCTGCCGAATTCCTTTCTCCCATGTGATTCCATTCTTTTGCAATAATTGTAAAGTTCAATATAAAATGTCTCATATACATCTTTATCAATTGCGTTTTTATGAAAATTAAGCAGTCTTCTGAGGTTTTCAACATAAAATTCATCTTTATCCAGGCTGTGAAGTGAAATGAATTTGTAAAGCAGGGCAATCAATGGTACATTTTCAAAGTTCTTCTCTTCCTTTGAAATAAACTGTATGATCTCTTCATAGAACTTGAGCTTGTAATCTATCTTTACTTCCCGTTCGCTGTTGAATATTTTTGAGTATTCTTTCAGCATTACAATAAGGAAGAAGTTAAGGACATAATCTATCTCTTCCGATGCTTTAGTATGAAGCCTTGCTTTATCATTTAAAGATGTGCGGGATTCAAAGTATGACCTGTAGATACTGCTCAACTGATAATTTTTATAATAGTATTCTTCGTTCTTAACCTGCGAGTCTTCAAGCCGCCCGACAAGTTTTTTATACTCTTCTTCAAAGACCGCATTCTCCTCTTTATCTCTGATACCTGTCAGAAGGCTCTTTCTGCGCTCAAATTCATCTTTTCTGAAATTATTAAAAGAAATAAAATCCTTTATCAAGTGCAGTGAATGATTTATCCTGTCCCTCAGTTTCTTATCTATGTACTCGCCGTCTTTGTAAAAAATTCTGTAAAGGTTCTCTTTGCATATTTCTTTGCTTTCAAATCGCGGGAAATACTTCTCCAGGTATTCATATAGATTAACATATTTGGGACTTTCATTGAAATAGGGCGACCTCAGAAACTCACCAAACTCCCTGAATTCTGCAGGTGAAAGAGTTCTCAATATCTTAAAGAATTTGTTGTTCAACTAATCACGGATTGATAGACTCGACAAAAGCGGTTAAATATAACATAAAAAGTTTTGAAAGGGAATCAGAATCAATAAAATTCAGCCTTGGTACATGTACCGGTGAAATCGACAATCAGGGTTTTTTGTCTTTGACAGAATCGAAAAATTTCAGCTAAATTGCAAGAGTTAACTGGCATTTACATAAAAAACGTTAAAATCGGGGGTAAGTAATATATGAGTAAGATATTCAAATGTTCTAAATTCAATCCTGCAGTAAACTGTACATATACGGTTTTGGGTGATACTGAATTCGTTGTTTTAGAAGCTGACCGCCACGTGATCGAAGAACACGGATACCAGGATAGCCCCGGGCTGAGAGAACAGATCAGGGAATCACTTGAAGAGAGTAATATTGAATAAAATCATCCGGCCTAAAACAGCAATATCTGTGCCGGAGCAATCAGATCAATTTATTCGAACCCGGTATGCCGAAAACGGTAAAAAGAGTAGGCACAATTAATCAAGAGGAATATTCAAATGAAACCTCCTAAAATTCTATTTGTGATCTTTTGCCTGTTAATTATTGTACTGGCTCACGGCTGCTGCAATCCTGAAATAGCCGGCAATGTACCCAATACTTTAAGACCTCAGGAAACCAATAACTGGTGCTGGGCAGCAACCACTCAAATGCTGGCATCACATCTTGGCATCTCTGTCACTCAATGTGATCTTGCAAACCACAGATTCGGCAAAACGAATTGCTGCAACGAGCAAACCACCGGAACTCCGTGTCCGAAAACAAATGACTGCAATACCCCCGGTTGGCTTGAACTTGATTATGCAGGTGTAAAATTCTCAGAGTCTTCAACTGCACTTTCCTGGGCAGATCTTCAAAAGCAGATATACTGCTCCAAAAAGCCAATGGGCTATGCGTACGGAACATCGGGAGTAGTTGGACATGTTTTAGTTGTTAAAGGTTATGTTACTGCAGGAGGCACTGACTGGGTTATTCTCAATGATCCCTGGTCACCCTGCTCCGGTACTGAAAGACTCATCTCCTATGCTGATTACGCAGATCCTCCGGGCACCTCAACCCATTGGAATACCTGGTTTAACATAGAGAAGAAGTAAAAAACTAAATGCAAATTAAAATGAAAAATATTATATTTATCATAATATTGGGTGCAGCCTTAGGGTTGACATCCTGCCAGAAAGATTCTTCACCTGACAAAATGACACAGGAGAAAAAGCCGGTCGTGTATCCAACATTGGACGAAGCTTCAAAGAACGCAAAGACAAGCCTGATCGAGATAATGAAGCTTCAAAGAGATCTGAAGATCAATATTGATCAGAAAGAACTGGAGTTGTCAAATCCCGAAGGTTCGGTGAAACACTATATGGTGAACTTCGATTCTTTTCTTAGCTCCGATAGCACCAAAGCTCTGAAGGACATTTCAAAAGATGAAGGTATCACAATTGTTCCGTTTGTTTATAACAAAAGGGTAATAGCAACGGCTTCAATAAACAAACTGAGTGATGGTTGGCGTGTGGGTGGTTTATTCAACAACAGGATAACGAGCAGTATTAATAACCTGCAGAGAGTCCGCGAGCAGAGTTCAAAATCAACCATAAATTACTTTGAGGTGCCTAATATTGACGCTCAGATCTACGAAGTCGTCTCGGATTCTGCAGCTCGTTACTTCGCAGATTACGGGACCTTGTACAATACTGAAAAAGAAACCAGCCTGCCGGAGCTAATGAAGGTACTCAAAAAGGATGCAGCTGAATTCCAAAGAAAATTTGGCAAGGATTTAAAGGACAAGAAACTGGTTAAATAATTATTTCCGGAAACTGATCAGGCAGCAAGATACTTTATTCCTGCTGCCTTTTTCTTTTCATTATTGGTATCTTTAGACTTGGTAAATTTTCAGGCTGGTTTTCGGGAGCTAAGCAATATCAGAATCAGGCCGACTGAAAAGATCAATGAGCTCAAAACTCATGAGGGAATGACGAGAACTATAGACTCAGAGATTTGCAGCAACCAGCCATTGAGCTAATGAATAACTCCCTATACAGCTTTAAGTGTTCATTCAATATCAAAACTAAACACCGGCAGAGGCGGCGGATTATTTGTAATTATCCTGCCATTGTAAAAGATCGTATCCCCCGCTACCCAGGAACCAATATGAGGAAGATTGATATTCCCTCTGTAAAACCCGTCAGAACCGATAACGGGATCAGTATTTCCGCCTGTTGAGTAAAGGCTGTCTTCCTTGTAAACATTCAAATACATTAATGCATCTGTTAACTGCTCAAATTCCAGTTCATACACATCAGATCTGTGAAGTAAAAAAGCGATTTCGTTTATTCCCGCCACCGGATCAAATGGTTTTACAAGAGTCAACGTGTAATATGCAGTATCCGAGAGGTCATAAAAATACCTCAATTGTCTTTCAGGGCGGTAACTGATATAAACAGGGACTGAATCAGTTTCATGGCTGATATTGCTGTTATCTGTGTATGTAAACTTTGTATTCCATACAAAGTTGGGCGGTGTTGTTGGCATGTTGAAGATAATATATCCTTTGTAGTAACCGGTCCCGCTGTTATAAACAAAACTATCGGATACAGGAGTGCTGTGAACAATATGCGGGGTCATCCGCATTTCCGGATATACTTTGAGGTGCCCCGTATTCTGTTCAGTAGAGTTAAGCCATACTTTGAAATATACTTCGTTGTATGCATACGTCAGTGAATCGGTATCGGAGGTGTAGAGTTTTAATGAATAGTTATCAGGAAGGTTTATCGTGAGTATTTCATTGTAAACCGGTGGTGAAGCCGGATTATTATTAATGGTTTCGCTGCAGCCATAAATAATCAGAAAACTACAGAGGGAAATGAATAAAATTGATCTCATCGTCAAAAAATAAATTAGCTTATTTTATGGCTTTATTCCATTCAGTAAAATCTGGACTTTAATCAAAACATATGGAATTATGCCAATGACCGGACTGAAATGATTGGAATCCATCATTTACCTGTGTGATCCTCCTGTCAAAGTTACATAGATTTTCATCGAAAATTTGTGTAATTTGCATTTTTGGCGGCAAAATACACAAGAATCTTCAAATTCTACACGTTTCGGGGTGTGGCTCAGCCCGGTTAGAGCGCCTGGTTCGGGACCAGGAGGCCGGAGGTTCGAATCCTCTCACCCCGAC
>JAUQWS010000008.1 GCA_030835025.1 Ignavibacteria bacterium
CCTATAAGCACAAAGGAAAACAGTATTATGAGTAAACAGGATTTGTTGAGCATATTTCGTTGAATATTAGTATTTTATATTGTAAGTTTAGATAATAAAAGAATTACTTGTAATACCGTAAAAAAGTTAGAGAATAGATGAAAAATCACATAAAAACAGCATTTTCATTGCTTATTCTGGCTGTAATTTTAATTGCATGCAACAGCGATAAGTCTGATAAAGATAAGACCGGCAAACAAAACACCAATAAACAAAAAGATACCGTTCAAATAGGTAAGGACCAGTATAGAATTGCAGAACAATTTACCGGCAGCAAGAACCAGATAATTGACCTCATAAAAGGACCTGCAAACTTTGTAATTGTACATCAGGGGCAGGGTACGTTTACTGCAAGATTGATGACAGCCGAAGGAGATATAATTGGTGTGCTTGCTGAAGTTACAGGAGATTTTAACGGTAAGAAAAAAGTCGAAGTACCCGAAACAAGAGCATACATCCTTGACGTGAAGACCGATGGTGTGTGGTCAGTTTACAGGGAGTAATACTGCAAATTAAGATCCTCGAAACTATTTTATGAGCGGCCTTATCCTGTTGATCTTAGGGCGAAGCTCAGTTTCGTAACTCCTGTTAAGAACGATCGCCTGTTCCCAGTCCCTTGCAGCTTCTTTAAATTTCCTTTGAGCAAGATATGAAGTACCCCGGTTGTAATACGCTTTTGCAAGGCGCGGGTCTTTTATAACAACAGTATCATACTCCATTACTGCAGAGTCAGGTTTGCCGAGTATATCAAAAATATTTCCCTTATTAAAATTAGCTATGGTATCATCCGGTTTCAGTTTAAGCACCATATTATAATCAAACATTGCAGAGTCATATATCTTAAATCTTTCATAAGCATTTCCGCGGTTCATCCAGCCGGAATGATTGCCGGGGTTAAGCCTGATATACTCGTTATAATCAGAAATTGCCTCGCGGTACATCTTGATGTTCTGGAAATGATTGCCTCTATCTAAGTAAGGACCCGGCTGAAGCGGCTTCTTCCGGATGAGCTCATTCAGTTCCTGGAATGCTTTGGTGTTCCATACTTTATACAGGCTGTCTCTTGGAATACTGTAACCGCGGTGATATGACTCCAGTGTATCCTTATAATCAAAGTTCCCCGTTCCGTAAATATCGGTGCTATCGCGCTGTCTTATGAGGTTTGAATCAATAAGCTCCTTGATGATCTCGTCATACTTTACCATCTCAAGGCTGTCTTTCTCCTTTTTCAGTTCCGTTTCGCTCTTCCTTGTACAGCCAACAAAAGCAAACGAAGAAAACAGTATGTAACCCGAAACCAAGGCAAGTATTAACTTATTCATAAAACTCTGATTTTATTGATTATTAGGCAAATATATCTATTTTGCTGTTTATTTTGATGCTAAAAATCGGGTATCACGAAGATGGATGAATTAAAGCAGTGATTGAATACTGATTTTACGGTATTTAAGGCTGCCATATTGTTGAATTCTGCTTATTTAGCTAACTTATTGTTCTTGGCAATAGATTCCGCAGCGAGTTTCTTTTTATAATCCTGCATTTTCTTCATCAGCCCGCTATCGCCAAGGGCAAGTATCTGCATCGCCAGAATTCCAGCATTTCTGCCTGCCCCGATTCCGACCGTTGCGACCGGAACGCCGGGAGGCATTTGCACCATTGAAAGAAGAGAATCCAGCCCGTCAAGTGTCTTCGAACGGATGGGTATAGCTATTACGGGAAGGGTGGTAAGCGATGCAACAACACCTGCAAGATGAGCGGCGCCTCCTGCACCTGCAATTATTACCTTTAACCCGCGGTCAAGCGCTCCTTCAGAATATTCAGCACACTCGTGCGGTGTGCGGTGAGCAGAAAGAACTCTGAGTTCATATCCAATGCCGAACTCAGCACAGATATTTGCAGCTTCCTGCATAGTAGGCAGATCAGAATCACTGCCCATGATGATTCCCACAACAGGTTTAATCTCTTTTGTCATAGTCAGATAAGTATCAGAATAAATTAATAATTGAAGTTTTGGATTTATTTGACATTAAAACAGGTTATTCCGGTAAGGGAAAAGTAAAAAACTAGTTTCCGCTTTCTGAAGCTGAAGCCTGTACAAGCTCAAGTACTTCCCCGACAGCATCTTCATTATTGGTTGAGCTTGTCACATAATCAGCTTTTCTCTTCAGTTCAGGGATAGCATTCTGGACTGCAACGTTATATGCACCATACTCAAACAGGGGCATATCATTATGCCAATCGCCTATTACTGCTACGTTCTTCCTTTGAAGTCCCAGATTCTTCACAAGTCGCTTCACGCTATCCAGCTTATTGCTACCTTCACTCTTTATAGTCAGAAGGTAATAATCACTTCGGGGTGAGCGGGTTACATTTAATGATATACCCCGCCTGTCTAAGAATCCGAAATTGTGTTTTATTGCCCTCAAGCTTGCCTTATCTTCGCAGTATATCAATACTTCAAGAATATCAGTCATACCCGAAAAATCAGAGACCTCTTTCACAGGTGCACTTAGCTTTGTATACTCTTTTACAACAGCGTTGCGGGGAGTGACATACAGATTATTCTCGTCGCACATTGTTATCTTGCCGTAGTTGTTTTCTGCCAGTGAAATTGCTTTTCTAACAAGTGAATCCTTTATGACGCCTTTATAGACGGTTTCCCCTAAACGGCTTTTGATCAAAGCGCCGTCAAGCGTTATGAAAGGAATATCGATCTCGAGTTCATCTGCAATATGTGCGGAATAATGAAAAGACCTTGCAGAAGCAAGAGTGCACCAAATATTCTGTTTTTTCAGCTCTTTAGCAAGATGCAGGGTTTTTTCGCCAACTTGCCCCTCGGAATCGACCAGAGTTCCGTCAATATCGATAACAATTAGCTTTATGTCTTTTAATTTGCGGATCATTATACTCTAAAGGGCTTCAAAAATTTCATTCTTTTCCCGTTCTATAGTTATGTACTAATTTAGTTAACCTAAGGCATAAAAGAAATTCATTTTGAGCATTGTGTAGTTTGTGTATCAAACTAATGACGGTAAAAGTAAATATGTTATTCTTCGCTTACATGAACAATTAATACCGCCATATTTCCACTGATTGTTACCTTACAAATTCGTAATTTTGTTGAATATGAAGTATAATTTCACCGAAATAGAGCAAAAATGGCAGAAATTCTGGGAAGATAACAAAACTTTTGCCGCAGATGCGGATAAGTCTAAACCGAAATATTACGTGCTGGATATGTTTCCTTATCCTTCTTCTGAAGGACTGCATGTAGGACATCCCGAAGGTTACACTGCCACTGATATCATTGCCCGTTACAAAAGAATGAAAGGTTTCAATGTACTTCACCCTATGGGCTGGGATGCTTTTGGACTCCCCGCCGAACAATACGCCATCAAAACCGGAATTCACCCGAGGATAACAACTCAAAGCAGTATTGAAAATTTTAAAAGACAGCTTAAAGCTATCGGCTTATCTATTGACTGGGATAGAGAAGTTGCGACAATTGACCCTAAGTACTATAAATGGACGCAGTGGATATTCATTCAGCTTTATAAAAAGGGATTAGCGTACCAGGCGAAAATTCCCGTGAACTGGTGCCCCGAGCTTGGTACAGTCCTTGCAAATGAAGAGGTACCCGAACAGATAGAAAAAGGCTACACTGTTGTGCGCAGGCCGATGAAACAATGGATGCTGAAGATTACCGAATATGCCGAGCGCCTGCTGATAGATCTTGATATGCTGGACTGGCCCGAGAGCACAAAGGAAATGCAGAGGAACTGGATAGGAAAATCCGAAGGTGCGAATGTTACGTTCAGGATAAAAGGTAAACCGGAATTATCCCTTGAGATCTTCACAACCCGGCCCGATACACTTTGGGGAGCTACATATATGGTTCTTGCTCCTGAGCATCCGTTTGTTGATGAGATAACATCTCCGGAGAACAAAACTGCGGTTGATATATATAAAGAAAACGCAAAACATAAATCCGATCTTGAGCGTCAGTCACTCGATAAGTCAAAGACGGGTGTCTTTACCGGTGCCTATGCAATAAATCCTGTAAACGATGAAGAAATACCGATATGGATCTCGGATTATGTCCTGACCGGTTACGGCACCGGAGCCATCATGGCCGTTCCGGGGCACGACCAGCGGGATTGGGAGTTCGCGACGAAATTCCATTTGCCGATAGTTGAAGTTGTTAAGCCTGTAAGCAATGAAGAAAGTGATATAACTAAAGCAGGATTCACAGGCGATGGTATTGCATTCAATTCCGGTTTTATCACCGGGCTTAAGACCGATAAAGCAAAGAAAAAAGTTATTGAATGGCTTGAAGCCAAAGGACTCGGAAAAGCATCAATACAGTACAAGCTTCGCGACTGGCTGTTCTCGCGCCAGAGATTCTGGGGTGAGCCGTTCCCGATCATTCATCTTGAAGACGGTACAATTAAACTTGTCCCCGAAGAAGACCTGCCGGTAATGCTTCCTGAGGTTGAAAATTATAAAACAATCGGTACAGGTGAATCACCTCTTGCGGGATTCCCTGATTGGGTAAATACTATAGATAAGGAAACTGGCAAGCCTGCAAAACGTGAAACCAACACTATGCCGCAATGGGCAGGTTCGTGCTGGTATTACCTGCGCTTCCTGGATCCGCACAACGATAAGGAGATAGTAAGCAAAGAGAAAGAAAAGTACTGGATGCCTGTAAATCTTTACCTTGGCGGAGCTGAGCATGCAGTGCTGCATTTGCTCTATGCAAGATTCTGGCATAAGGTCCTGTTCGATTTGGGCTATGTATCTACACGCGAACCATTTGTAAGGCTTTATCACCAGGGAATGATTCTTGGCGAAGACTCGAACAAGATGTCAAAATCCAGGGGTAATGTGGTAAATCCGGATGAGGTTATTCAAAACTACGGCGCTGATTCTCTCAGGCTATTTGAAATGTTCCTCGGACCGCTTTCGGCAACAAAACCATGGTCAACAAAAGGAATTGAAGGAGTTTACCGCTTCCTCAACAAGGTGTGGCGCCTTATTGTAAATGAAGACGGCAGCATCAATTCATCAATAAAAGATGTTAAAGCCGAAGGCGAAGCTGAACACCTTATGCACAGGACAATAAAGAACATATCCGAAGATATTGAAGATATGGATATGAAATTCAATACCTGTGTCAGCGAGCTGATGATCTATGTAAATGAGCTCTCGAAGATGGAGACAATTCCGCTTGAGCTGATAAACGTTTTGGTGAAGCTGCTTTCACCATTTGCTCCGCATCTTGGAGAAGAGCTCTGGCAGAAATTGGGTAATACCGGCACAGTATCGTTTGAAAAGTGGCCGGAATACGATCCCGCAAAGGTCAATCGCGCCGTAGTAACAATTGTTGGGCAGGTAAACGGCAAAGTCCGAGCAAGGATAGAAGTTGATACAGATACCGATGAGGAGAAGCTGAAAGAGATTGTCAAAAATGACGAGAAGATCAAAACTTATTTAAACGGCAAACAGATAGTGAAGGAAATAGTGGTTAAGAACAAGCTTGTTAACATTGTTGTGAAATGAGCTACCTGCACGAGCGACACTTTACGCTGGACGAAGCGAACAATCTTCTTGATGGGATAAAGCCGTTGATAGAAGAAATGATAGGGCTAAAGAAGAAACTTGATTCAAAGGGATACGACGTTTACAACCACCAGTATTTTGGAGGTTCCGGACCGAATGGCAAGGGCACTTTCCCCGAAGAAATGGAAAGACTTGTTGAATTGGTGAAAGAGATCTCAGAAGGCGGTGTTCTGCTGAAGAGTATAGACCGCGGGCTTGTGGACTTTCCGCATTTGCGGAAAAACGGTGACGAAGTTTACCTGTGCTGGAACTTCGGAGAAGGTGAAATTGCATACTGGCATTCAATTCCCGAAGGGTTTGCAGGAAGAAGAAGTATAAACGAATTATGATTTACAGAGGAACACTTAATGTGTTCCTTTTTTTATTAAATAACCTTTAACCCCTGTTGAAATACCAGGGCTATAATTGAGATCATGGGACTAATGAATAAAATGATTGTCGGAACCCTTCCGCTTATACCAAGAGGCATAGTAAGGATATTTGCCAGCAAATACATAGCCGGCGATAAGCTGGATGACGCCGTTGTTACCGCAAAGAAACTGAACGAAAAGGGTATAATGGGTACTATTGATGTCCTTGGTGAAGACGTATTCAACGAAGAAGATGCTTTAAGGTCCAAAGAAGGCTCGCTTAAGGTACTTGAAGCAATAGATAAGAATAAGCTTGATGCGAATCTTTCAATTAAGCTCACTTCTCTTGGACTGAAGATTGGACATGAATTCTGCCTGCAGAATGTATCTGAGCTTTTAAGCAAGGCAATGTCACTTAATATCTTCATTCGCATTGATATGGAGGATTCAAACTGCACGGACGAAACTATCCGTGTGTATGATGAAGCAAAAAGAAGCTTCAGTAATTGCGGCATAGTTCTGCAGTCATATCTTAGAAGGACCTATAAGGATGCGGAAAACCTAATCAACTCCGGCAAGAAGAACTTCAGGCTTTGCAAGGGAGTCTATGTTGAACCCGAAGAAATTGCATTTAAAGATAAGCAGGAAGTCCGTGACAGTTATCTCAGAATCCTTAAGCTTATGCTGGAAGCAGGATCTTATGTCGGCATTGCAACTCATGATGATTACCTTGTCGATGGCTCATACAGGCTGCTTAAAGAGCTCAATGTTCCGCGCGATGGGTATGAGTTCCAGATGCTGCTTGGCGTAAGAGATCAGCTGAGAGACAGGATACTTAAAGACGGACACAGAGTAAGAATATACATACCTTTCGGCACACATTGGTATCAATATTCAATCAGAAGGTTTAAGGAAAATCCGCAGATGGCAGGATATGTTGTGAAAAGTATTTTTACCCGCGGAAAGTAACTCATTTTTTGTGAAGGGATATATCCCTTGTTAAACGCAAAAGGGCAGCCCGTACAGGCTGCCCTTTATGTTCATAGAACTTCGTATCAATTAATATCTTTTACGGGCATCTTAATTGTTACCGTCCCTTTATCAGAATCGAACATTGTCTCAAATGTTTTCAGGTCTTTTTCTGCGGGACCTTCGGTTACTTTGCCCTCGAGGGTATATTCAGAGCCGTGGCAGGGGCAGACGAATTTTGTCCCTTCAAGCTCAACATCGCATCCTTTGTGCGTGCAAACAGTTCTTACCGCTATGAATTCTGATTCAGATTTCCTGATGAGCATAAGCTCATCGTTAACTTTAACCGAGCCGCCTGTTTTATCCAGTGAAGCATTTTCGGAAAGCTTAACTATAACATCATCGCCTGATCTTTTTAAAACCGCCTTTGCAGCAGCTGTTTTCGCAAAAGTCTCGATGTTGATGGTTGAAAGTGCCGTACCGCCAACCACAACTCCCAGCGCAGAACGTTTTATAAAATCCCTTCTTGAGATCTTACCTGACATACCGGATTGCTCCTTTTCTTAATATTTGTTATAAAATTACAGTATCATATACAAACTTTCAACGTAATTATGACAGAAATATGTAACTAATTGTTTCAATTGTATTAAAGGGTAAATTCGGGTAAATTGTGTTTTAATCATCGAAAAACAATAATTCCGGGAACGTTTTTCTTTCCGGCTTTTAAAGTACAAAGGTAAACAATAATGAGCCTGCAGAAGGATATTGAGAGATATTTTGAAGCCAAAGAGCTTTCATCTAAAGAAAAGAGCAAAGCGCTTGGCGCGTTCAAAGAAATGGTGAAACTGCTGAATAAAGGCAAAGTCCGGGCAGCCGAAAAAACAAGCGGCTCGTGGAAGACAAACACATGGGTCAAAAAAGGAATTTTGCTCGGTTTCAGGTTGGGGAAGATAAAAGACATGTCTGTTTTCAAACAGCTCTACTTCTTCGATAAGCACACACTTCCATTAAAGCCGATGAGCAATAAAGACGGTGTGCGGATAGTACCCGGCGGTTCCTCGATAAGAACAGGTGCCTACGTTGGCAGCGGCGTAATCTGCATGCCGCCGATGTATATAAATATCGGTGCTTATGTTGATGACAATTCTCTCATAGATTCACACGCCCTTGTCGGTTCCTGCGCACAGCTTGGCAAAAAAATACATTTATCTGCAGCAGCGCAGATAGGGGGAGTGCTTGAGCCTATTAACTCTGTTCCCGTGATAATAGAAGATGAAGTTATGATAGGCGGCAATTCCGGAATTTACGAAGGGACTATCGTTCAGAAAAGGGCAGTAATTGGTGCGGGATGCATAATAACCGGTTCTACTCCCGTTTATGATGCAGTAAAGGGAAAGATCTACCGCAAAACAAAAGATGAACCGCTTGTTATCCCCGAAAATGCTGTTGTTGTTGCAGGCTCAAGGCCGCTTAAGACTGCATACGGAATCGAGAACGATCTTTCAGTTTACACTCCGGTAATTATTAAGTACCGTGATGAAAGAACCGATGCTGCAACTGCGCTTGAAGAAAGTCTAAGATAGAATTCAATTAACAAATTACAGAATTCAAATTTAAAGATTCAATATAATTGCCATGACCTTTAGGTCGTGGTTAAGAGGCAACCGGAGGGCAGACTTTAGCCGCTAATAGAAATATTTAAATTTGGGGCTAAAGCCCGGTATTTTTCTCTAATTCCAGTCCACGACCTAAAGGTCATGGCAATTCAACCATGTAGCAAAATTATTAATCCCATTATCACACCAAAGATTGAAGTACGCAGTAATATCAGACCTCCATGCAAATCTTGAAGCGGTGACTGCATGCTTTGAAGAGATCGGGAGAATAAAGCCTGATAGAATTATCTGCCTCGGCGATCTGGTCGATTACTGCGCCCAGCCTAATGAAGTCATAGAAATTGTAAAAGCAAAATGCGATGTTGTTATTTTGGGCAACCACGACGAGGCTCAGTTCAATTATGCTATGATAGAAAGATATACTGAAAATGCCTGGATATCCTCTGTTCACACCAGAAAGGTAATAGACCCGAAACATATCGATTATTTCCGAAGCCTTAAGTACACCCATTCAGAAAATAACATCCGCTTTGTACATGCCTCACCGCTTCATCCCCAGACTTACAGGTACGTGCTGAATACAGAATCAGCCGCGGCGAACTTTGAAGCGTTCAGTGAAAGAATATGCTTCATCGGACACTCTCACAGGCCGGTATTGTTTGAAAGTGCAAAGAGAGGCATTATTCATTCTGCCGAAGGTAAACTTTATCCCGAAAGCAGATACATAATCAATGTTGGCAGTGTGGGCCAGCCAAGAGACGGCAATCCGAAACTTTCTTTCGGACTGTTTGATGCTGCAAAGTTTGAGTATAAGAATATCAGAGTTAAGTATGATACTGCATCGGCTTCTTCCAAAATAGATGATGAAGGATTGCCGCAGCAGCTTGCCCAAAGACTTTCGCTCGGGATCTGAAATAATTCACCCTTGATCACAAATTAAGCAGCTCAATCAGCCGATTTTCCGCATTCAGTTCTCAAAAATCATCATTTTGTTATGACGATAATCATAGTTTAACTTGACGCCTGTCATTTGGCAGTATGACATAAGGAATTAATTTTGTATTGGTGTTAGATACACATTAATGAGAGAATTATGAAGAAGATATTGATCTTGGGCGCGGGAACAGGCGGCACTATGATGCTGAATAAGCTTCATAAAAAACTTGACCCCAAAGATTGGGAATTAACAATTGTTGATGAAGACCGCGTACACTATTACCAGCCGGGCTTTCTTTTTATACCATTTGGAGTATACAAGAAAGAAGATGTAATTAAACAAAAAGAAGCGTTCTTCCCTCAGGGAACCGGCAGGATATACTCGGAAATAGAAAGAGTATTACCCGCCGAAAATAAAGTGATCCTGAAAGATAAACGGGTGCTTGATTACGATATTTTGATAATTGCAACAGGATCAAAGATCGCACCGGAAGAAACAGAAGGACTCTGCGGTGAACTTTGGAGAAAAGACATATTCGATTTTTACACCTTTGAGGGGGCTTCTGCATTATTTGAGAAGCTGAAGTCATGGCAGGGCGGTACGCTTGTAATAAGCATTACAGAAATGCCTATCAAGTGCCCGGTAGCCCCGCTTGAATTTACTTTTCTGGCAGACGCATTCTTCAAGGATAAAGGCATTAGGGATAATGTCACAATAAAGTACGTAACTCCGCTATCCGAAGCTTTTACAAAACATAACTGTGCTGAAGTTCTTGGACATTTCCTTGATGAAAAGAAAATTGAACTTGTTACTGATTTTAATACAGGCAGAATTGACAATGAGGGCAAAAAGATCGTTTCGTGGGATGAAAGAGAGGTCAGTTTCGATCTGCTGGTAACGGTGCCTACAAACAAAGGCGCTGATTATATAGAAAAAAGCGGACTTGGAGATGAACTTAATTTTGTGCCAACAGATAAACACACGCTTCGATCTGCTGAATATGAAAATATCTTTGTAATTGGTGATGCTGCAAATGTGCCTGCAAGCAAAGCTGGCTCAGTCACACACTTTGAATCAGAAATTCTTACTGAAAACATCATTCATGCTATCAACGGTGAACCCTTGGGCGCGAGTTTTGACGGCCATGCAAACTGCTTTATCGAGTCAGGCGGGGGAAAGGCGTTCCTAATTGATTTCAACTACGAAACTGAACCGCTCGAGGGTTCATTCCCCGTTCCCGTGCTGGGACCTTTTTCTCTTTTAAAGGAAACAAGAGTTAACCATGTTGGCAAGCTTTTGTTCAGGTGGGCATACTGGAACCTGCTTTTAAAAGGCAGGGAGCTGCCGATAGGCCCCAAAATGCAAATGGCCGGAAAGAAGTTAATTAAGGCTGAACCGCAAAAGTAATATCTGAAGTAATTAAAAATAATACGGAGTAAAATAATATGTCAACAGCAGTAGCAGTAAAAGAAGTACTGGGCAAACAGCTTGCAATAGATGCAGACGGAAACCTGGTGAACTTAACAGACTGGAACGAGGAAATTGCAAAAGAACTTGCTAAAGAAGAAGGCATTGATGTATTAACAGGCAAACACTGGCAGGTAATAAACTATATGAGGAAAGTATTCAGCGAAACAGGTGACTCACCTTCTATCAGAAAGCTGACCAAAGAAAGCGGTGTTGATACAAAAGAATTATATGCGCTTTTTCCAAAGGGTCCGGCTAAAAAAGCTGCAAGAATTGCAGGATTACCAAAACCAAAAGGTTGCATCTAGAGCAATTAACAATGATCAATTAATAATGATCAATTAACATTTTTCAAGTAAAAAACCAAGTCAATCAAATAAATAAGAAGAAAAATGCATCAGTCAGAAGGGTACGAGCCTGTAAAAAAAGTTTCGATAATCATTTCAAAAGGATCTCTTGAAGGAGTCTATCCCGGATTGATTATGGCAAACGGCGCAAGAATGGAAGGCATCGAAGCAAACCTGTTCTTCACGTTCTTCGGCATGGAAGCGATTATTGACAAGAAGATGGATCATATCAAAGTAGCAACGGTTGGGAATCCCGCAATGCATATGCCTACGCTGCTAGGATCACTTCCCGGAATGTCTGCATTTGCAACGCATATGATGTCGAAAGAAATGGAAAAGCTGGATATTCCTCCTGTAAGGGAATTCATCCAGATGATCCATGATGCAGGATGTAATTTATATGCATGCAAGGCATCAGTTGATATGTTTCATCTGCATAAAGAAGATTTCTGTAAAGAGGTTGACGACGTTATTTCCGTTGGCCAGTTCTACGAAGTATCTGCAGGTGCGAATATAATCTTTACATGATCCGCGGCTTACCGGCTGTTTTTGCTGCAGCAAACACTGAGGACAATTTACTGCATTAACAATGCAGTGATTCTTCACTTTACTCATTATATAAAGTGATGAGTATCTTTGTCTTGCTTCCGCTTTTCAAAACCGGAAAAATTGCTTCTTAAACCTTTCATTATCAATATCTTGCAGATTGATACAAATCATTATGATTATTGATGCATATCATAGTCTGTATTGATATATAGAGTTAATTTTGTAATGTTAATTCTTATAACTAATATTGCAGAATTAACTCAACAGCAAGAATGAAAACCTTAGTTAGAACCGTTTCCCTTGTGCTTAAGAATCTCTCTTATGGCAATGTAAGCTCTTATACTTTTCTGAAGAAGATCGACAATTCCCGTTCATTGAATAATACAGTGAAAATGTTGAGAAACTTTTGGATATTGCCGGATGTTTCGTTATCATTTTCAGGATACAGATTATTTCCGTGCGTAAATACGCCGGAGAGGCCGGAAGGATCATCAGGACTGACCAGCAGTTATGATATACATTATTATAACTATTGCAGCGGTATTAGACCCGGTGATCTTTCTGACATGAGCAGCAAACGAAAAAGAACTTATAAACAGGGAGTAAAATGGCTGTGTTAAACAAAGATGATTCCAGCACAATTAAACCGCATTTCAGCGGCAAGTATGTATCACCGGAAGAGGCTGTTAAAGTTATAGAATCTGGCAACAGGGTTTATGTTCAGTCAGGATGCGCATATCCCAAGAGACTTGTTGAAGCGATGACTGCACGCTGGCAGGAGCTTAAAGATGTTGAGATATGTCATATTATGGTTTTTGGCGAAGCGCCTTATATGAAACCGGAAATGCAGGGCCATTTCAGGCATAACGCATTCTTTCTCGGAGCAAATTCAAGGAAACCGGTTAGCGAAGGCAGGGCCGATTTTATGCCGATCTTCCTTTCGGAAATACCCGAACTCATAAGGCACGATACCAAACATAAAGTAGATGTTGTCCTGATACACGTTTCGCCGCCCGATATGCACGGTTTTTGCAGCATGGGCGTGGCTGTTGACTGCACCAAAGCCGCAGTCCACGTTGCCAAGTACGTTATTGCGCAGGTGAACCCCAAAATGCCCAGAGTCCACGGTGACAGTTTCATACACATTGATGATATCGATTTTGCATTTGAGTACGAGCAGGAGCTGCAGGAATTGCCCGGAATGCATGCAGAAAAAGATCCGAAGGAGGTCAAGATATTTCAGACTATCGGACAGCACATAGCAGATCTTATCGAAGACGGCTCTACCCTGCAAATGGGTATAGGCTCCATCCCCGATGCAGTGCTTTCGCTTCTCGGCGGAAAAAAGGACCTTGGCATCCATTCTGAAATGTTCTCAGACGGCGTTATACCGCTGGTTGAAAGCGGTGTTATAAACTGCGATAAGAAATCTCTGCTGCCGCATAAAATGGTAACCTCGTTTGTCCTTGGCTCTAAGAAGCTGTTTGAATACATTCACGAAAATCCGATTGTTGAAATGAGAACAACTGAATTTGTGAATGACCCGTTCACGATTGCAAGGAACGATAAGATGGTTGCTATCAATGCAGCACTTCAGGTTGATCTTACCGGGCAGGTCTGCGCTGATTCCATCGGGTACAGGTTCTACAGCGGGTTCGGCGGGCAGGTTGATTTCATACGCGGCGCATCAAGATCAAAAGGCGGAAAGCCCATCATCGCACTTCAATCCACAGCTAAGGACGGCACTGTTTCTACCATCGCACCGCATCTTACAGAAGGTGCCGGAGTAACAACTTCTCGCGGCGATGTTCACTGGGTTGTTACCGAGTATGGTGCTGTTGACCTGCACGGAATGAACGTCAGAGAAAGATCACAGGCGCTTATAAGCATTGCTCATCCCAACTTCCGCGAAGAGCTTGAAAGATTTGCGCACGAAAGAAAATATTTTTGAAACAGTGATAAGAGAGTCTTAAACAGGTTCTGACGGGTGAAATGAGATATGAAAAAAACTGCAAAGATAAAGTGGCTTGGCGAAGGCTTTGCGCTTGAAGGCTCAACCGATAACGGGAAAATTGTAAAAATGGATACAGGGGAGGGGGCAATTGCCGCTTCCCCTGCCCAGCTTATACTGCAGGCGCTTGCCGGCTGCACAATGATGGACGTTGTGCTTATACTTACCAAATCAAGAAAAAAACCGGAAAAATTCTGGGTTGAGCTTGTTGCCGAAGAAGCCGAAACACACCCGAAAGTATTTACAAAGATCCACTTAAAATATAACTTCACCGGCAGCCTGCTTGATAGCTCAAGCGTTGAAAGAGCCATAAAGCTATCGGAAGAGAATTACTGCCGCCTGCATGCAATGCTAAAAGGCAGTGCAGAGCTAAGTTCTTCATACCAAATTCATAATAACAGTTAAGGTTTAGTCAGATAAGTTAAATCTCTGTTACATCTTCATTATGAATTGGATCATGCTTTAATATTGGCAAAAAACATACTCAAAACCCGCCTTTATACTTAACAAAAAATTAACATTTCCTTTACCTCTAGTTAATGTTCTAACGATAATTTTACATTAATTAACAATAACTTAACAATCAGAATATTTAATTAATAAAATCTATGAAAATAAAAATACTGGTTCTAGTGCTTACGGTTCTTTGCTCAATTTCCTATTCGCAGGATAAAGGCGGCAAGCTTTGGGGATACCTGTTCGGTGATTATTATTACAAAGTATCAGGTGATTCAACCGGCGGCAATACTCAATATTCAGCGCTTCCGAAAACTTTCCAGGCATTTGAAATAAGACGTGTGTATCTTGGATATGACTATACATTTTCGGATAAATTCTCTTCGCAGTTCCTGCTCGAAGGGAATGATAAGATATTAGCCTCTACAAGGCTGGGCATTTTTATTAAGGCTGCTTTTGTTGAGTGGAAAGCTTTCCAGAATGTAAGCTTTTCTGTTGGAATTATACCAACTCCAACGTGGAGCTGGGCGCTGAACGAAAAAGCATGGAACTACCGTTCCGTTGAGAAGACCATTATTGATATGCGTGGGCTTGGCAATGCAAGCGATCTTGGCGTGGCAACACGCGGAAAATTTGACAAAGCGGGAAATTACGGCTTTGCATTTATGATAGGCAACGGAAACGGACAGAAGCCTGAGGTAAACAAGTTCAAAAAGTATTACGGAACGCTGTTTGCAAAACCTGTTACAGGGCTATCGCTTGAGGTTTACGGTGATTACGAACCGAATTCAGGAGATAAGAATAAAGCAACCTTGCGGGGATTTGTTGGTTACCAGTACAAAAAATTCAATATCGGCGCAGAAGTGTTTCAGCAAACCCAGCAGAATGCAGGCGGTACGAATATTGACGCCGTTCCGTTCGGCATAAGCGCTTTTGTGTGGGGAACTCTCTACGCTAAGAAAGATAAACCCGTGCTTAACGCATTTGCAAGGTTTGATATGTATGACCCCGATACCAAAAACGATACGCTTGGATATAAAGAGAATTTCATTACTGCCGGACTTGATTACATGCCTATTGAGAACATTCACTTTATGCCGAACGTATGGGTGAATTCATACAGCGGCAAAACTTCATCACTTGCAGAAAAGAAAGCCGATGTTGTTGCAAGAATGACATTCTATTACGTTTACAGGTAACTGATAAACAGGTTTTTTACTCATCGGATGACTTGGAGTCATCCGATGAATGCTTACATCAGGCGGCGCATGCCGCCTTTTTGTTTTACCCCCGTTGTTGTCCGCGCGGCGGATTATCACCAACAACATTCATTAAGGGGGGATGAAAACCATACACTTATCAAAAAATATCACCTCTTGCTCTTGACTATTGCCAATTTCATATTATATTTGTACTATATATGCTTGCGGCATATATTGCCTGCCCCCCCTCTCCATTTTGGAGAGGGGGAAAGCGCACTTATGGTGCGCAGGGGGTGAGGAGACAAACTCATAAACCTGACGCGATTAAACTCGTTCTTTCTCATTTCGGGAAATGTTTTTTTTAATTCCATACGAAACATTTACTTGCAAGCCCGTACGCATTTTGCGGCAGCCAGTACGCTGCGTACAGCGGTCATTTGTGCCGCTTTGAAATTGAAATCTTTCGATTCTGCGCAACAATCACTAAGAGGATGGCCCAGCGGGAAAAAAATGTGCCAGTACGCTGCGTACAAAGGTAAACTATCTGTTTTTACAGCACAACACTTTTCTTTGTACAGTGCGTACTCGTCATTTTGAGCATAGTACGGTGCGTAC
>JAUQWS010000061.1 GCA_030835025.1 Ignavibacteria bacterium
CTCTTGTAGTAATAATCTTCTGACTGCACAAAATCAGTATCGAGCAGTTTTCTGGCTTCTTTGAAGTTTTTTTCAAAGGCTTTATCCAGATTTTTTGCGTGAAGTTCCTCGAGAAGATATCTCTTTTTGTTGAATTCATCTCCGGAAAACCTTTTGTAAGCTAAAAATTCTTCTGCGGCAGCCAGCATGTCTGAAATAAGATTCTTAAACCTCCAGTAATCAAAATCTTCCTTACCGAAAACCAATTTGGAAATGTTTTGTTCTGTTAATTCAGCCGACCCAAAACCGGGATAATGGTGCTTGAGGACCTGGAAAAGTGCTTTCACACTTGTCAGCCTGTTAAAATACGGTGAATTGACGAACCTTTCAAATTCCCTGAATTCTTTTTTTGAAAGTGTTCTAAGCAGCAGAATTAACTTTGAATTCGTCATTATTTGCACCAATTCAATTAGATTACCAGGCTAAAAATGCTAATTAAGATTTTACAAAAATATGAAAAATTATAACAAAACACCAAATTATTACTCTTGCTTGGCGGAAAACCATGCTAAAAATTCGTTTAATTTTCTTTGTTTGATGCGGCATCGGTTAAGTAGATTTGCAGCAGTCGACTAAGAAAACAATCTAAAAAACAAAATCAAAAAAGGAGAATTAAAATGAAAAACACAAACTTCAAACTCAGAATTTTTTCAGCAGCATTAGCAGTGATTATGTTATTTCCTGCGATCTCCATTTCGCAGCTTACCCAGCAGTGGGTATACAGATATGACGGCAGCGGACACTGGACGGAATACATAACATCTAACAGTACTGTCATGGATGCATCAGGAAATCTTTTTGTTGCTTTCACAGCGTATCATACAAATACGGGTCATGACATCACTATTATGAAATTTCTTCCAAACAGCCCCGGTTTTCCGGTTTGGTTATCAGGATATGGAAATACGAGCGGAGTTGGTGAGTTCGCAAATGCAATTGCTTTGGATAATTCAGGGAACATTTACGTAACCGGCCAAATATCAAATAACAATAAGTGGGATGTCATAACTCTTAAATTCAATAGTAACGGTCAGCTTCAGTGGGCAAGGCAGTATGCATCTGCTTTTAACAGCGCAACTGCAAGCTGCCTTACAATAGATCCTTCAGGAAATGTCGTGGTTTCCGGGAAAATAGATGTTGCTTCCGGAAACACAGATTATCTGACCATAAAATACAACGGCTCTGGAACAATGCTTTGGGCGCGCACATATGACGGCCCGTCAGGTAACAATGATCTTGATGAAGTCAGCGCCATTGCATGCGATGCGTCGGGAAATGTTGTTGTCACAGGCAAGGCAGGATGGACAAATGCAGGGTATGATGTAGTGAATATCAAATATACACCTTCAGGTGTTGGAGGAGCAACCCGATATGACGGTGCAGAACACAGTGATGATGCAGGTAAAAAAATACTATTTGATCAGGCCGGCAACTTCTATGTAACTGCAAGCACTATTGAAAGCGGTGAAAACCCGGAAATAACAACAATGAAGTTTTCACCATCTAACGTTCCGCTTTGGGTAAAGCACTATGATTTTGCTACCGATATACCTACTGATATGAAAATAGATGCAGCAGGAAATGTATATGTAACCGGTTACAGCTCCGGAAACGGGAGCGGTACTGATTTTATAACACTGAAATATCACACAAACGGAACTCAGTTGTGGGTTCAACGCTGCAATGAGGGTGATTATGCTTATTCGCTGGCTTTGGACGGTTATAATAATGTTTACGTAACCGGAAGCAATGGCAGTAACACCGCAACTGTCAAATACAATACTTATGGCGTACAAATCGGAACAGTTGTATATTACAACGGACCCGCAAACGGGATAGATTACGGAGTTGCAGTGGCCTCAAACAACATTGGCTCGACTGTTTATGTTGTTTGCTGGAGCAATGGCGCGACTTCATATGATGTTGCAATGATTAATTACTCGCAGCTGGTGGGGGTAAATACAATTGGATCAGAAATACCTTCGGAATTTGAATTGAGTCAGAATTACCCAAATCCTTTCAATCCGCAAACAAACATAACATTCAGTATACCGCGTGCGGGCCATGTAAAACTTTCAGTTTTTGATGCAGCCGGAAAGAAAGCAGTTGAGCTTGTTAATGAATATTTGCAGGCGGGGAGTTATGATGTTGATTTTAATGCATCACATCTCTCAAGCGGTGTGTATTTCTACAGGTTTGAAGCAGACGGGTTCCACGATACTAAGAAAATGATGCTGGTGAAATAAATTAGTAGATTGTATTAATTATCTGCAAGGAAATACAATTAGAATTTACCGGGAGCATTACGCACTAAGCTCCCGGTTTTTGTTTATATTTGAGTATGCAAATAATGATTATATTTGCAGTGACCTGTATTGTTGATTAATATGAATACAATAATTATTACAATAACCCTGCTTCTTTATTTTCATACATCAGTACTAACCCAGTGGCAGCAAGATATTAGATTAACAAATGCTACGGGCAGTTGCGGTGGATTCCAGGGTAAGTTTGCTGTATCAGGAAATGCACTCCATGTAGTTTTTGATGACAGCCGGACCGGAAATTTTGAAATATACCACAAGAGCTCTTTTGATAGGGGTTTGACATGGATTCAGGAAACAAGACTAACCGTCAATCCATACAGGTCAGAGCACCCGACTGTTGCAGTATCAGGTGAAACTGTTCACGTTGTGTGGCAATATTATGAAGAGTCTGAACCATTTGGTAATGTTGAAATATATTATATACGCTCAACAAACAGTGGGGCTACCTGGGAACAAAAAGTCAGGTTGACTAATGACCCGGCAAGCGCCGGGGGAGCATTTGTTGCTGTAAATGACTCAATAGTATTTGTTGCATGGACAGAATTCCGACATGGACCGCCTGAAATATATTTTAAGCGTTCTGTTGACGGAGGAGTAAATTGGTCACCTGATATCAGGCTGACAAATGATCCCGGACCATCTTACGAACCTGTTATGGCGGTAAGGGGTTCGGTTATTCACATTTCCTGGTACGATTCACGTGACGGTAATCTTGAAATATACTATAAACGTTCTTATGATAACGGTTTAACCTGGGGAGCAGATAAAAGAATAACCAATGATCCATGGGAATCTGCCAACAACAGTATTACTGTTGGGGATTCACTGGATGTACATCTTTGTTGGGCAGATGACAGAAATGGAATCAAAGTATATTATAAAAGATCAATTGATGATGGTTTAACATGGGGCAATGAATTTCCGGTCTCTGATTTACCGGGTACATCATACAGACCGCATATTGTCTCCAGTGGTTTGAACTTGCATGCTGTATGGATGAATTTGCTGGGCGGAAATGATGAGATATATTATAAAAAGTCAACAGATAAAGGTATTACATGGGGTGAAAATGTCCGTTTAACAAATGATATTTCAGCATCCTGGCTGCCTTCTGTCAGAGTAACAGATTCTGTAGTTCATGTTGTATGGATTGATTCAAGAGACGGAAACCTGGAATTGTATTATAAACGAAACCCGACTGGTAATCCTATAGGTATTACTGAAATCAGCTCTGAAATTCCTGAAAGATATTCACTTTCTCAAAACTACCCTAATCCATTCAACCCTGTAACAGGCATCAAATTTGAGTTGCCTAATTCCGGATTTGTTGATCTTACGATTTTTGATTTGCTGGGCAGGAAAGTAGAAACATTGGTGAACGAAGAATTGAAAGCAGGTTCATATAATGCCGAGTGGAATGCATCAAATTATACCAGCGGTGTTTATTTCTACAGGTTTGAAGCAGATGGGTTCCACGATACTAAGAAAATGATGCTGGTAAAATAATATAAGAATCCGGAATTTGTTGCAGAAAAGGAGCTGTTTAGCTTCTTTTTTTATTACTTTTCCGCATCGAAAAATATTCATCAATCTTTTCTATCATCCAGATATTGTTGGCAATAGTTTGATCTTCAGTTAAGTTCTTTTTGAGTTTTTCGAGTTCAAATTCATCTTTCGATTCCATTGCTGATAAGAGGCGGCTCATGCAGCTTATAAATTTGATATTGTTGCTTCTTAGAGTGTTGCTTACATATGGGTTTTTTTCATAGAAATGTCTTGTCGTCTCAAAGTAGCTGCGCAAAGTTTCAATTTCCTTCATTTCAAAATATGTTCTGATATAAAGAGTCCTTACATAGATCTTATCTAATGAATCAATAAACTCGGTCTTGCTAAGGTTCTCAAGAACTTTCCCGTAATCCTTCTGAACATAGTAAAGGTATGCATAACACAATAACCGAGTTGGTTTTTGATATGAAGGTTTAAGTTTAGGTATATACTCTTCAATATAAGTCTTTGCCCATTCAAAATCCTTAACATATAATGCGTTTCCCAGGATCTGCATAAAAGTAACTTTGGGCATCAATCGGCTTATAAATACGATCTCTTCCTTAAGCTTGAATTTATCAAGCTCGAAATTCGCCTGTCTTAAGCTGGAATCGCCCTCGTTCATTTTCTGAACACAGTAGTTAGTGAGTTCGGCTGCCACAAGCTGTTTTTCTTCCCTGGTAAACAGGTGATGATTCTTCTCGAAAAGCTCTTTCAATCTGAAGAAATGTTGTTTGTCGTCGAATTCCAGTGAAAGCATGATTGTTTCATAATAAATATCAAGCAAAGCGGCATACTTAAAATTCACGCCATAAGCATACTCCACAATTTTGTCAAGCTTTAGGTTAGTAACAAATTTGTATGTGAGCGTATTATCATACCGGCTGTTATACATGCTCTTGCTTGTGCGTAAACTCCCTACAATATCGGATAATTCCCTCATAAAGTGCAGTATGACATAATCAGCTCTTTTTTTAACAAGCTCAGGAAGAAATTGCTGAGTATCTTCAATAAAATGATAAGCCATTCTTCCATCTTCAAGTTCAGCTTTGTGCCTGAAATATTCTGCACCTATCCCAAGGCTGTCAAGCGCCGATTCCATTTCGTTAAGCTTCTTTTTATAATACGACGATAGTCTTCTTTCAAGAAATTCACCCGCAACCTGCTGCTCTTTGAGAAATTTATTTTTCTTCAGTGATTCATATCTTAAGAAATCCTCAGCCATTGTAAGCATTGAAGAGGTCATGTTCCAGATCATCTGTTTATTGAAATTTTTGCCGGGGTGCATTTTAGAATAAACATACTCCGGAGTCATCTTTTCATCATCAAATTCCGGGTAAAATTTCTTAAGCTGGTTAAAGAATGGAATGTAATTTCTCCCCTTGTTAAAAAAGGTTGAAGAAATGAACTTTTCGAACTCTTTCATCTCAGTTTTCGAAAAAGTCCTCAGGATATTGATTAGTTTCAGATTATTCAACTTATAGTCCTGATTAGTCCAAAAGTCCGGAAAACCTCAAAAATGAGCCGAAAATCAATATTTTGTGCGGGATTGAAGATATTTTCATTGATTAGTTTCTTAAAAAAAATTATTTGCCGAGCGTACTGACTAAAACTATCTTTGTTACGGATTTGAAATTAATGAAATGAAAACCAGTAAAAAAAATAAATTCTCAAAAGCTTCTATTCATAGCATGATCAGAATGGCCCGGATAAGCGAATTCGGCTTCAACGAGATCTTTCCGAAAAACTCAATGCGGGAAGTTGAAAATAAAAAGAAAATTAGAAATAAAAAACAAATTAATACAAAACATACAAATACAAATCAAAATAGCATAAAAATTAAGAAGGGAATACAAAAATGAGAATTATAAAGCACTTAAAGTTTTTTACTTTGCCGGCATTGTTACTTGCCGTCCTGATTACCGGATTTTCTCTGAAGAAGAGCCAAAACGTCAACGAATCCGGCGCCGATCTGGAGAAGCTGGAAGGAGTATCGGAGTTTTACTACAAGCCCGAAGGCGACCCAAGAACATGGCACGTATTAAACACATACACTTCCGAGCTTTCTGTAAACGCACCTGAATACAATAATTCGGAATACTTGTTTACAAGCGATTCAGTAACAGTTATAAATAACTACGTGGGTATTAACAGAAGTAATTTTATCGTAAACAAATAAATCAACTAAATAAATAACATAAAATCAAAAAAAATGAAGACAACAAACATTTTCAGAAATCTGGTCCTGCTTGCGCTTTTGACCCTGGCGGCCGCCTCAGGCTGCAACAAGAACGACGGCATTATGGGACCGAACAATATGAACCAGCAGGTATCATTTGCAATATCACAGCAAAACGGGTATTACGGCGGAACACAATTCCTCTTCAGACCCTCTGTAGATGTGAAGATAACACGTATTATTAGTAAATATAACAACCAGCAGTTTGCAGATACTATCAGCTACGGAAATCAAAATTATGTTTACAGCAAGGATACCACATACCTAATCAACGAATATACCGGAGTTGAAAACGGGCAGCAATGGATATTTGATTTCACCGGTTCAATTCCTGGTCAGAATAATTCAAATTACAGTACAACAACAAATTACACAGTTCAATAATAAACCAACATTAACAAAAAATCAAAAAGAAAGGATTCAAAAAAATGAGATTTACAAAATTAACCAGTTTTCTCCTCGTATTGATCTTGGTAGCAGCTGCACCCCGTGTTTTTTCACAATCATCAACCGGATTGGGAATTGAAGGCGGAATTAATCTTTCGAACATCAACGTTACTCCCAATTTCAACACTAACAGCCGCACAGGCCTGATGGTCGGCGGGTATGCTGAGATAGGTCTATCAGATATAGTTTACATAAGGCCGGGATTAAGGTACGTTATGAAAGGCTTTTCTTCAAGCGGTAACGGTGTTACATTCACAGACAGGCTGAGCTACCTTGAAATACCTTTGCTTCTTAAGGTCAGATTGCCTCTGGCAAAAGTAAAACCATACTTCATGGCAGGACCAACACTCGGGATCCAGCTTTCAGCAAATGAAGAAGCAACAAATGGTGTGCAGACGCAGGAAGGTGATGCGAGCGCAGTATTTGAGACAGTTGATTTCGGACTGTTCTTCGGCAGCGGCATGGATTTTAAAGTTGCAGCCAATACCGAAATGTTCTTCGGAGCAGGGTACTCTCTGGGCTTATCAAATATAGCTAAAATAGCAGGCGTAACTGCAAAAAACAGCGGTATTCAGTTCATGGGGGGAGTGAAATTCAGCCTCTAAAAGCTGGTTTCACTTGCAGAACAAAAAAGGAGCTTATTGGGCTCCTTTTTTTATCTCGGCTGTTTTTTCCAGCAGCCACTCCCGGTGAATTGCGGAAGCATTTTTACTAATATGTTCTATCAGCAGCTCAATGTCATAAATATCAAGTTTCTCTTTCGCTGAAACGATCCTTTGCAGATATGAAAGAAACAAAAGCTGGTTCTGTTTTGACTGCTCGCTGACCGATGGGTTGCTGTTAAGAAAATGTTTCATAGAATCAATATGGTACAGCACGGTTTCTGTTTCTCCAAGTTCATAATATGTTCTTATCTGAAGTGATTTTACATTGATCTTATCCCTTACATCTATAAATCGGATATTTTTAAGATTATCAAGAACTGCAGGATAGTTTCCGAGCTTCGAATTAATGAATGCATTTGCCATTGCAAACACCGGCTTTTGGTGCGAGTGTTTTAGTTTACCGATATATTTTTCGGCAAAGTTTTTTGCCCAGTCAATTTCGTTTGCGGTCAGGGCGCTTCTTAAGATCTGGATATAAATTATCTTCGATGGTGATGTTTTTGGAAAAGCGATATCATTTTCAATTTCAAACCGGTTTATCTCAAAAATCTCTTTTTTGAAATCCGATTTTCCCTCGGTTACCATTAAATTGCAGTAATTGGATAGGGTAGTTGTAATATCATGTTTTTCAATTGCAGAAAACTTCATATGGTTCCTTTTGAAAAGTTCTTTTAGCCTGTAATAATGTGCGGTATCAGTTTTATCCAGAGCAGCCAGTATTGAACAATAGTACATTTCCAGGATATCAGTATGTGTATAATTTCTTTCCTTTGCAAATTTTATTACATTATCAAGGTTTAGATTTTTGACAAATTCAAAAGGGATATTGATATCGTACTTTGCATTGTACATAAAAGCATTCGTAACAAGATCATTAACTATTCGTGAAAGGTCCCTTACAATGCTCAGAATGCGCCATTTGCCTTCTTCAAGCACGTTTTGGCAGAGAAGGTGCTGTTTATCTTCGAGCTGGTAATAAGTTACCATGCCGTTTTGAATGGCAATGTTTCGCTGAAAGTACCCGGGATCAATTCCTGCTTCACTTGTGAACTTTGCCATTTCCCCGATCATTTTGAGATAATAGCTGTTTAGTCCCCGGTTCGAGAACTCATCGGCAATTGCAGCAAGCCGGTTGAATTTGTTCTTCTTTGAATGCATAAAGAATAGATATTCTTCAGCAAGCTTTGTCAGATTTGAAGTAAGATTCCATATTACCTGCTTATTGAATTTCTTCCCGGGGTGCAACTTTGCGTATATGAACTCCGGAGTCATTTTCGGATCTTCAAATTTCGGATGGAATTTCTTAAGCTGCTGCAGAAATGGCAGGTAATTTCTGCCATTGTTGAAAAAGGGTGAATTTACGAATTTCTCGAATTCTTTAAGCTCAGCTTTTGAAAAGCTCCCCAGAATGCCGGTAAGTTTGGAATTTATCACAGGAAATCGCTGATTAGTTTAGAAGATGCAAAATCTTAAAAATTTGCTCAAAATTCAACATTTTTATTAATACAGCATAAAATTTCACTGTTTAGTTCGCACAAAAACTCTCTTTGTGCCGCGGGTTTTGGAGGAATATCTTTGTGAAGAAATTAAAAAAACACAAAGGAGAATCAAAATGAAAGCAACAAATGTAAAGACCTGTTTGAAGTTGAACAGAACAATTTGGGGCAGTGTAATAGTAGGTTAAAAAATAGAGATGACCTAAATAGGTCATCTCTTTGATTATTTTTTGCTTTGCCTATTTACTTCACCAGTACCATTTTCTTTATGCTGACAAAAACACCTGCTTCCAGCCTGTAGAAATAGACACCTGAGCTTAAGCCGAGCGAATTTGCATCAATGGTATATTCATAAATGCCTGCTGTCAAATCTTTCTTCACGATCAGAGATAGTTCCTTTCCGGTTATATCATACAGTTTCAGGCTTACGTTGCTGTTTTTTGGCAGGCCGAACGAAATAACTGTTACCGGATTGAACGGATTTGGATAATTCTGCTCAAGATAAAAATTTGAAGGAATATTGACCTGCTGCGGCAAACCAACAAGCGTATCGTATGTGATCTCCAGCTGCCAGCTATCAAGAGTGCTGTTGAATCCCGTCGTTGCATCATCGGTATAACGGATTATCCACGCGCCGTTGACTGACTGGTTATCGAAAGCAGTGAGCGGAGTCTCAGGCCTGAATCTTCCTGTAAACGGAACTGTACCGGATGTTATGGGTGTTGTTGCCTCGTCGTCAAAAATGGTATTAACATAACTGTCTCCCGAGCTTCCGTTATCTGTAGTCAGCTCGCTCTGTCCCGTTGCCCTAAGCAGGAACAAATCAACATCCTGATCATCCCTGTTAGAGATGTTTACTTTCACGTCAACATCTATCACAGCTCCCGTTATTCCCGAAATAATTATAGTATCATAAATAGTTGAATTATTCAGGCAGAGCTTTGGCATATTTGTTGCCAACGCTACTTTAAATTTGCCGACTTTGTAGGTAAAAAACGAAGCAGGCGGAGTAGTGCCTGGGGGGGTTACTCCTGAACCTCCTGCAGGCAGTGTGTTAACATTGGGAGTGCCGGCAGTATCCTGTGCTGCAAAGTAGTAATCAACTGTTGCACCAAATGACTGTCCGGGTATGGTGAACTTGAATGTATCAACAACCGTGGAAAATGCATTAACAAAATTGAATGAACCGGCATTTATCCTGTAATACAGCCTTGGGCGGTTTGTGCCGGTTGCAACCATTTTGTTATCCTTAATAATGGCAGTTACAATTCTGGCAGTTGTATCATTGCTCGAAAGTGACGGGCTATCATGATAGATATCCGGTTTTACTCTGTCAAACAGGCTGCTCATAAGCAGAAGGGCAAGGCGGGCATTTATCCTGCCGTAGCCCATTTCATTGTTCCAGTTGCCGTATTCTTTAACAGTAGTATAACTGTATGTCCCGACTCTTTCTGCACTTAGTGAGATAAGCGCTTCAACTTCGCTGCCCTTTAAGTTCGGATTCGCCGATATCAACAGAGCACAAACACCTGCTGTATTTGGAGTAGCGCTTGAAGTACCGTTGAATGAATTATAATAATCGCCGGTTGCGTAACCAACAGAGCCGACTCTATCGGTGGTGTATATCTTAACACATGGTGCAACAATATCCAGCGTGGGACCAAAGCTTGCACCCCAGGTTTCGCTTGAACAGCCGTCAGAAGGACTTTTTCTCTTATTGCAGGGTGCTAATCCTCCCACAATTACCATTGGCGCTTCGGTAGAAATTGCAGGAAACCTCATCGGGCTTGTATCTTCGTTTCCGGAAGCATAACAGCAAACTGAACCTTTGCCATTTCTGCCGTAGCGTGCGGCGTCCCGGATCGCATTGAGCATAAGTGAACTGTTTCCGCCTGAGAATCCCCAGGAATTGCTGAGAACAGATGCTCCGTTCTGATATGCCCATATTGTCCCAAATGCTGCGGCGTGGTAACCGGGAATACTCCCCGCTGCGTTGATTATCTTAACCGGCATTATTTTGCATCTGTATGCGACACCCGTTACTCCAAGGTTGTTATTCCCTATTGCTGCAGCTATACCTGCGCATGCAGTACCATGGTTACCGTCATCATTAGGATTCCCGTCATTGTTAGCGAAATCATAACCGAAAACGCGGCTGATATCGGGGTGAGTAGTATCAACACCGGTATCAAGGATTGCAATGATAACGGTACTATCACCTTTTGTGACATTCCACGCACTGTCAACATCCATATCAACATCTGCAATTACATTGGGCGGATTTGTTGGTACATTATTTCCGACATTCCTTAAGCTCCACTGCTGCGGATAGAAGGGATCATTGACCGTATCACACAGGACATTGGTAACATAAAGGCTGGGTTCTGAATAATTGACAACACCATCTTCATAGTACTTATTCGCCATTTCCATGGCATTCAGCGAAGTGCGGTTTGTAACCCTTGCAAGGTACGTTAGCCCGCCTGTTACATCTATTTGCTGTACTATCTCAACATCATTCATCCTGTTGAGATCATCGACCTGTTCTTTTGTATATGAAGGTTTGAACTGCAGTATTAGCAGATCGTTCATCCCATAGAATGTTTTGTTGTCATTATAACCAAGGGGTGAATACGCATAGTTCACACTTTCGAAAATGTCTTTAGTGCCGATCTCTTTAACCAGTGATATATATTCCGCATCAGTCAAAGGGTATTTCAGCTTGACGAAATTCTGATCGGCCGTATTAAGCCCGCTGCGGCTTAAATCAACCTGAGGGAATTCCGAAAGCACCTGACGGGCAGATTGCTCTGTGACATTCTGCTTCAGGTTCACAAATATCACGTCAGTACGCTCCTGAAAATAGAATTTCTGGCCGCCGAAATAGTAGTAGTTAATTATGTTGCCTGAGCTGTTAAAGGGCGGGCTTGAGTTGAAAAGGAATCCAAGGAATCCTACGCAAAGCCCGATCAAAAGGAATTTCGAGATTGTTTTCATGATGGTTTATTTTGAAAAATAATTATGAATCAATTACAACAAATAATCAGTTTCAGGAGAGCTTTTTCAGTCAAGCCATCACAAGTGAAAAAAAGAGTATTACAGTAATTTTATGACAGCTTTTCCAGTGCCCTCCTTAAGCTTTCTACAGCTTTATTCACTTCTTCAAGCCTGCACGTACCTACTGAAAGGCGGTACCACGAGGAATTATCACTATCACCAAATGCATAGAACGGCACAATTGCTACATGAGCTTCTTCAAGCAGGTATTTTGTGATATCTTTTGTTGTTGCAAGTACTGTGCCATCTGCTTTTTTCATTCCGTGTAGCTTGAACTGAACTGTAAGATAGATCGCAGCCTGCGGTGCAATTGCATCAACTTTGTAACCCTCTTCTTTTAAAGACATGAATCCGTTGCAAAAACCATCGAGCCTTGCGTGTACCTGTTCCTTGAATCCTTCAAGATAATTATCAACATCCCCTTTTCTGGCAAGATACCTTGAAGTTGCCAGCTGCTCAGCCTTTGGAGCCCATGCTCCCAAATGCGAAAGTATCGACTTCATCTTTCCGATCACTTTAGCGGGACCAAATGACCAGCCAACCCTTACGCCTGTTGCAGCAAATGCTTTTGAAAGCCCATCGATAAATATTGTATAATTCTTCATCTCGGGAACAAGTGTAACCGGGTTGTAGTGCATTGTGTCACCATAGGTAAGGACCCAATAGATCTGATCATACATCAGGTAAACCGGTTTTTCATTTTCCCCGCGGGAATTGTTCTCTTCTATTATTGCTTCGCAAATCTCGGTAAGATCAGTTTTACTGAAAACCGTACCGGTCGGATTCAATGGTGAGCAGAGAGCAACAAGAGCTGCGTTCTTAAGGTGCGGCTTTATATCAGATGCAGTTGGCATGAAGTGATTTTCAGGCGTTGCCATTATCTCGATCTTCTTTGCATGAGAAAGATGTGCATAGTGGTTGTTATTCCACGACGGGACCGGGAAAAGGATAGTATCGCCGGGCTGTACAAGTGTTTGATATGTTGCATAGATAAGCGGACGGGCACCTGCAGACATCAGTATTTCAGTTGCAGGATCATAGTGAAGCCCTTCTCTTTCCTCAATGAATTCTGATACAGCTTTGCGGGTCTCAAGCAGACCGTCGGCAGGAGGGTAATTAGTTGCGTGTTCTTTATATGCTTTTATTATTTCGTCTTCAAGTTCCTGCGGTATGGGGAAAATTTTCGGGTCGAAGTCACCAATAGTCAGGTTGAAGATCTGTTCACCGTTCTTGATCTTTTCATTGATCTCTCCGGCAAGTTTTATGATCTCAGAGGCAATTAACGTCTCGGCCATATGGGAGACTTTCAGGGTCCTTGCTTTGATTTCCATTATTTCTGTAGGCATAAGATTGTGGGTTAATTAACCGAATTTAACGAATTAATTCCAGAGAGAAAATCCAATTTAGGTTTTCCACATAAACTTATAAAAGCATAATCATCATCAAAAAACCTGACAGATAGTACTCAGGAAATGTACCATTGTGACCACCGAGTCCTGAGTTTCAGATATATGCAATAGCTTCTATTTCGATAAGCGCATCTTTAGGGAGGCGGGCAACCTCCACTGTACTCCTTGCAGGTTTTGATTCGCCGAAATATTCATTATAAACTTCATTCATAGCCGTAAAGTCAGTCATATCCTTTATGAAGACAGTAGTTTTTATGACTTTCTTAAGTTCGCTGCCGGCTTCTTTGAGTATTGATGACAGATTTTCAATTGAACGTCTGGTCTGTTCCTTAATATCACCACCCGTAAATTCTCCTTTAACAGGATCTATTGCCAGCTGTCCGGAAGTGTAAACCAGTTTTGAACTCTCCGTGGAAATTCTTATCGCTTGCGAATAAGGACCAATTGGTTCAGGTGCACTCTTTGTATATACTATTTCTTTTTGCATTCTGCAATAATAATTAGTAATAGTTCGAAAATTGTGATTGGATATTGCCAAGTTAAGGCAATAATAAATGAAAATCAAGAGAGTGACAAAATGACATACCAAAGTGGAAATTTTATCAATTACGAAGAAAAATTGGCAAAATATGTGACAAAATTACACAGCGCAGTATTGTGAAAAGCTTGTTTATGAATGAATTTCGGCAATTAAGTTTGGCACGGAGTTTGTATGTATCATCAGTGACAAAAACAAAAAAAGTTAAAACTTAAATTTTCAAGGAGGATTTAGTAATGACATTAGTAAAATTCAGACCAACCCATGAGCTTTCTAACATCGAAAAAAGAATGAGAAAGTTCTTTGAGGACTTTGACTCACCTTTCAGCGGTGAATGGGGAATCAAGCCTTTTGGAGGCAGCTCATTTACACCCAGAGTTGACGTAACAGAAGATAACAATAATCTTTATGTTCACGCAGAGGTACCGGGAGTTGAAAAGAATGATATCAAGATCAATATTGTTGGTGACGTACTCACGATAAGCGGCGAGAAGAAATCAGAGCAAAAGGACGAAAGCAAGAACTACTACAGGATCGAAAGGAACTACGGTTCGTTTTCAAGAAGCTTTACGCTCCCGTCTGAAGTAGTAACCGATAAGATTGCAGCCGAGTACAAAGACGGCGTATTGAATATCACGCTTCCGAAGACTGAAGCAGCAAAAGTTGTTGAAAAACAGATCGAAATAAAGTAAGCGGTTTTTCTGATTCGAATGAAAACGATTTGATGGTGATTGGTTAATTGATGAAATGCCGGTCGGGGTTACGGCCTTCTCCGGCGTGAAAGCAGTAAAAGGTGCCGGAGCTGATGGTCCTCCGGCGCCAATTTTATTAAGGGGTAAAGTGCAGAAAGATTATATAATGAGGTTGATCGAGGAGTTTTTTAAGGCGCTTGCCCGGATCATTATGAAAAGGGAAAAAAAAGACTATACGGAAGCCTCGCATGAGCTGGATGGTTTAAGCAAGCTTGTAACGGGTTTTGGACTGGAGCATTTGAAATCACTTGGAGCGGATGGTATTATGTATGTTTTTGGAAATGATCCCAAAACTATAACAGAGAAGATGTATTACACTGCGAAGATGCTGCGGGAAGACGGGAACATTCTGGAGGCACAGGGTTTGACCGATGACAGTCTAAAGAGTTTTGCGCTTTCAAAAGAGCTTTTTGAACTGGTTTTGAGATCTGACTCACCGGAAAAAGACAATACTCTTAAAGAGATTGAAGAACTTGAAAGAATACTGCACAAAGATACAAGAGTTTAAAAAACATAAATTGGGCCCTTTGCATCACTCAGGGTTTGATAAATAAGAAAGGAACAAATAAAACTATGGGAAAAATTATCGGAATCGATTTAGGAACGACCAACTCTGTTGTTGCCGTAATGGAAGGCAATGACCCTGTTGTAATTCCTAATGCGGAAGGGCACAGAACGACTCCCTCTGTTGTAGCCTTTACAAAGAACGGTGAACGTTTGGTAGGACAGGCAGCTAAGAGGCAATCTGTAACCAATCCGCATAACACAGTCTCCTCTATAAAGAGATTTATGGGGAGGAGATTCGATGAAGTTACAGAAGAAGCAAAGAAAGTATCTTATAAAGTCATTAGAGGCGAAAACGATACTGCAAGAGTTGAAGTTAGCGACAGGGTGTATTCACCCCCCGAGATCTCTGCAATGGTGCTTCAGAAAATGAAGCAGACTGCGGAAGATTATCTCGGACAGAAAGTTACCGAGGCTGTTATAACTGTTCCGGCATACTTTAACGATGCACAAAGACAGGCTACAACAGATGCTGGCAAGATAGCAGGGCTTGAAGTTAAGAGAATTATCAACGAGCCTACAGCTGCAGCGCTTGCTTACGGACTGGATAAGAAGAAAAAAGACGAAAAGGTTGCAGTATATGACCTTGGCGGCGGTACGTTTGATATATCTATTCTGGAGTTATACGACATAGAGGGAACAGGGAATTTCCAGGTTAAGTCTACAAACGGAGATACTCACCTCGGCGGTGATGACTTCGATCAGAGACTTATGGATTATATGGCTGACGAATTCCAGAAGACCGAAGGAATTGACCTGAGAAAAGACCCGATGGCATTACAAAGACTTAAAGTTGAAGCAGAGCGCGTTAAGTGCGATCTCTCTCAGCAAACACAGGCTGATGTTAAGCTGCCTTATGTTACTATCGGCGCAGACGGCCCGAAACACTTAGATATGACCATAACCAGGGTAACATTTGAAAAGCTGGTTGATGATCTGATCCAGAGAACAATGGAGCCTTGCAGAAAGGCGCTGCAGGATTCGGGTTACACAGTTGACCAGATCGATGAAGTAATACTTGTCGGCGGTTCAACAAGGATACCCAAAGTGCAGGAAGCTGTTAAAAACTTCTTCAAGAAAGATCCGCATAAAGGCGTAAATCCCGATGAAGTTGTTGCAATTGGCGCAGCTATCCAGGGCGGAGTATTAACAGGTGATGTAAAAGATGTGCTGTTACTTGATGTAACTCCTCTTTCGCTTGGAATTGAAACTCTCGGCGGAGTTATGACAAAGATGATAGATGCCAACACAACTATACCTACAAAGAAGACAGAAATATTTTCAACAGCTGCCGATAACCAGTCTTCGGTGGAAATTCATGTGCTCCAGGGCGAGCGTCCTATGGCACAGGATAACAGGACACTGGGCAGGTTTCATCTTGACGGCATTCCGCCGGCACAGCGCGGGATTCCGCAGATAGAAGTATCTTTTGATATAGATGCCAACGGTATTCTGCACGTTGCAGCAAAAGATAAGGCTACAAACAAAGAGCAGTCAATAAAGATCACTCACTCAAGCGGTTTAAGCGATGCCGAAATTGAGAAAATGAGAAAAGATGCCAAAGAGCATGAAGGCGATGATAAGAGGAAACGTGAAGAAGTGGATACCAAGAATCATGCAGAAAGCCTTATTTTCCAGACTGAAAAACAGCTAAAGGAATTCGGCGAGAAGCTTTCTCCAGATACGAAGATGAAGATAGAAACAGCTCTTGGCAGGCTGAAAGAAGCTGCAAAGGGCACAAGTACCGATGAGATAAAATCATCAATGGAAGCGCTGAATGCTGTTTGGAATGAAGCATCTTCCCAGATGTACTCGCAGGCAACAGGTACTCCGGGCGGTGAGCAGAATGCAGGACCGAAACAGGGTGCTGATCAGCAGGAAACCAAAGATGATAAAAAGGTAGAGAATGCCGATTTCGAAGTGATAGATGATGACAAGAAATAAGTAAGGCAAAACTAAATAGGCAAAAGTAAAAAAACTGTAGTACCCATAGCTTTAATATCATATATTCTCCATTAAAGCAAAAATGAGCCATCCTGAGCGATCGGGATGGCTTTTTTATTTCCAAATCCCTTCAGTTTGAAATCAATTTCAAATTCAAATATTAAGTGGTATTTTTAACATTCGGTTTGAGTTATTTCTAGAATTTTTTGCTTACAAAGTTAATTAAATTATTCAAAGTCCTTAAGAGCAGTACTTACAGGCGCGCCGCATTAAACGGCACAGCTGCAGGGATTGAGCATGAAGCTGTATTGAGATCAATTGACTGTAATACAATAATTGATATCGGTGCAAATAAAGGTCAGTTTGCACTTGCTGCAAGGAAATGCTTTCCCGAAGCCCGGATATTTTCGTTTGAACCTCTTTCACATCCTGCCGGGATATTTGAAAAGGTCTTCAGCAAGGATGACAACACGACTCTTTACAGGTACGCAATCAGCAATGAATCCGGAGAAACCGATATTCATCTTTCACACAGGGAAGACTCCTCTTCACTTCTGCCAATTGGAGATAAACAGAATGAGATCTTTCCGGGTACGTATGAAATCGGAGTTGAAAGGATTACTGCTAAAAGACTGATAGAGGTTCTGAATCCTGAAGACCTTAAACCCCCTGTTCTGCTGAAGATCGATGTTCAGGGATTCGAGTTCAATGTATTAAAGGGATGCGAAGAACTTCTTGAAAATATCAAGTATGTCTATTCAGAGTGCTCCTATGTTGAGCTGTACAAGGGACAAGCTCTCTTTCCCGAAATTTATGATTACTTATCAAAAAAGGGTTTCAAAATGAAGGGAGAGTATCATTCAAGCTATTCTGCAGACGGGAATGTGGTTCAAAGCGATTTTCTCTTAGAAAGATAAAGCCGACATCCCCAGTCATTCTTGTTAAATCCTTATATTTTATATATTTACAAGACAATTATGTGAATCCTTACAATACCGATATTTCGGTATAGATTGCATTTGCTTAAATCATAACTTTAGCTTATTATTGTATTGCTTATATAAATATACAGGTTATATATGAAGAAAATTCTATATCTGTTTTTGGCGTTTGTCCTTGGACTCTATCTGATAGGGTGTTTCCCTGCTTCCAGGACTGAAGATGACGAAAAAGAAACGACTGAAAAAACAGAGGAAAAGAACAAAGAAGATAAGGAAGAAAAAGAAGTCACAGAGGTTACGGATGCAGGCGGCGCTAAGATCATGAGCATTGCATCCGCCGAGCAGGATAAGGAAATGTATTCACCGCAGAAGGACACCACTTATCTTTACTGGCTTAATAATCGTTTGGCTCTGCTGAAAGGCTCAACAAAGTGTAACATATATGCGCTGAATGTTCTGTATAAATCGGGCTATAAGACTCCAACCGAGAATGCTTTGTGCCGCGACCTTTTTGATACTGAGCGTTTTACGGATATTCTGCCGGTTGTCGGCAAATCTGATATTAAGGAAGCAAAGAAGGGTGACCTTGTCATATGGAAGGGTCATGTGATCATATTTGAGTCCCTGGTCAAAACCAAAAATGATATGTACGCCCTCGCCTGGTGGGCCGGAACAAGGCAGTCCGATAACGGAGAAAATATCCGCAACAACGTGATATACGGTAAATACAGGCTAAACGGGACATATGTTGTGAGAAGGCCTGTAAAGAAGTAAGAATCAAAAAAGGCAAAAGAAAAAAAGCAGGACTCCCGATTTCGCGGAAATGATGACTCTTACACTTCCAATTTCATTGTAACATCTTCAATTTTTCGGTAACTTTCGGTTTTATCAAGGGAAAACCTATATTTTTCAGGGAGAAAAGTTGAAAAAACGCTATTATATTGATAAAATCGCAGATTACGTCGGGCGGGAAGTCACAATTCAGGGCTGGCTTTATAACATCCGTACATCCGGTAAACTTATGTTTCCGCAGCTTAGAGATGGCACAGGGATAATACAGGGAGTTGTTTCACAGAAGGAAGTGACCGAACAAGTCTGGGAAGATTTCAAAAAGCTTACACAGGAATCTTCAATTATTGTAACCGGTACTGTATCAAAGCATCCCAAAAAAGATGAATTCGAACTTCAGGTTAAGGATATTAAGATCATTCAGATTGCTGAACCGTATCCTATAACCCCGAAAGATCACGGCGTTGAATTCCTTGCAGACCATAGACATTTATGGGTGCGCTCGCCAAAGCAGGTCGCAATATTGAAAGTAAGGGAAGAAATAATCAAAGCGTGCCGGGATTACATGTACGAAAACGGCTTCACGCTTTTTGATTCACCCATATTCACACCAAACGCTGCTGAAGGTACTACAACACTTTTCAGCACAGATTATTTCGATCTCGGCAAAGTTTACCTTGCACAAACAGGCCAGCTATATGCAGAAGCAGGTGCTATGGCGCTTGGCAAAGTTTATGATTTCGGCCCCACATTCCGCGCAGAAAGATCAAAGACTCGAAGGCATCTGAATGAATTCTGGATGATTGAACCTGAAATGGCGTTTTATGACCTGTATGACGATATGGATCTTATCGAAGATTTTATTGTATACATTGTGGAACGTGTTTTGAAGAACAGGTCAAAAGAGCTTGCAATATTGGAGCGCGATATTTCAAAACTCGAGGCAGTAAAAAAACCTTTCCCGAGAATTACGTATGATGAAGCTGTTGATATCATCAATAAAAAGAATGTTCCGCTGATTAGAAAGAAAGCAGACGGATCAGAAGAAGAGATAAGGCCTTTTCCCTGGGGCGAGGATTTCGGGGCTCCGCATGAAGAGGCAGTTGTTGAGGATTATGACCGTCCCGTTATGGTCTACAACTGGCCCTCGGAAGCAAAGGCATTCTATATGAAGCGTGATCCGGATAATCCGAAAGTCGTACGAGGTGTTGATGTACTTGCTCCCGAAGGGTATGGCGAAATAGTGGGCGGCAGTGAGCGTGAAGATGACCTTGAACTGCTGAGTTCACGGATCAAGGAACATAATCTCCCCATGGAAGCGTTTGAATGGTATCTGGATCTAAGGAGATTTGGCAGCGTGCCTCACTCCGGTTTCGGAATGGGTATTGAAAGGGTTGTATCGTGGATATGCAAGCTTGACCACCTGAGAGAAGCAATTCCGTTCCCAAGGCTTATGTACAGGAACAGGCCATAGACGGTGAAATAGTCAAATATTGAGATAGTGAAATTTTGGAAACGATTATTATAGACGCATATAACCTGATGCATAAAGTCACTGAGCTGAGGATACTGCTCGCACAGTCACAGGAAATTACCGTTGACACGATGGTTCAGAAACTGCAAAGCCATTATTTCGGCAGGGGGATGAAATGCATACTGGTCTTTGACGGTTTCGGTCAGAACAAGCATGAGCGGAATATCGAAGTGAAGTTCTCCAAAACAGGCGTTGGTCCCGATTATGGCACTGCTGACTTACTGATAAAGCACCTCATCGAAAAATCCAAGAATCCGAAACTGCTTAAAGTCGTTTCATCAGATAGGGATGTTTCGCTGTTTGCACGTGAATGCGGGTGCAGAGTGCTGACATCGGAAAGCTTTTGGGGTGAAGTTAAGGATAGAAGAACAGATAGAGCCGAGGCAATCAGAGAATCCAGGGAGAAGCCGCAGATAGTTACAAAGGGCGAGTTTGATTTCTTAATGAAAGAGTTCACAAAGAAGAAATAGAACCTATTCCGAACTTGTTTCGGAATCTGAATTTTAGAAGAAAAGATGCTGAAACAAGTTCAGCATGACATGAATAGAAATAATATGGCAGTAATAGAAACACAGAATTTATCCAAGGACTACACAGCGCGATTTTCGAAGCAGGTAGTTAATGCGCTGAACGATTTTACTTTTAACGTTGAGCAGGGCGAGATATTCGGGCTGCTTGGACCCAACGGTGCCGGCAAGACCACGCTTATCAAGATACTGCTGGCGATTACGTTCCCGACCAGGGGAAATGCAAAGCTTTTCGGAACTGACGTGAAGAATTATAAAGCTAAGGCAAAAGTCGGTTACCTTCCGGAAAACCACAGGTTTCCCAGTTATCTGACCGGCGAACAGGTGCTTGATTACTACGGGCAGCTTTCCGGTATGAGCGGCGGAGTAACTATGACCAAGCGCATTGATGAAATGCTTGGACTTATGAATCTGACCCAATGGCGCAAAACGAAGATCAAAAAATATTCCAAAGGAATGATGCAGAAGCTTGGGCTTGCACAGGCAATGCTCAGCGATCCTGACCTTATCTTCCTTGATGAACCGACTGACGGTGTTGACCCGATCGGAAGGAAGGAAATCCGTGATATTCTTTCCGAAATAAAATCGAGGGGCAAAACAATTTTCCTGAATTCACACCTGCTTTCAGAAGTTGAAATGATCTGTGACAGGGTTGCAATACTGAATAAAGGTGATCTTATAAAAGAAGGCAATGTTGATGATTTGACCCGCGCAGAGAATATTTTCGCAATTCATACTGTTCAGCCCATAAACATGGATATCAAACAGAAAATACTGGCAATTGATTCAAATGCCGGAATAGGTGAAAACGAAATTAATACAGAGGCAGGAATTGAAAAACTTAACAGCGTAATTGATATTCTAAGAGCCGGCAAGGTAAGCATTCAAAACGTTAACCAGAAGACAAGTACCCTTGAAGAGCTGTTCATAAACGTAATTAAGAAGGATAATACGAACTAATGCTGACAATAATTCAAAACACTTTTCGTGAGGCGCTTGCCAAGAAGATCTTTATTGGGTATTATATTTTTTATGCAATTGTAGTACTCATAATGATTTTCCTTGTTAATATGGATGCAGTTGAAGGCGTTATGAGCCTTACCGATACAAAAAGCCTTGTACACCAGGTAGAAACCGGATTCTTCATGATATCGTGGAACCTGATAATATTTTTCTCGCTTATTTC
>JAUQWS010000062.1 GCA_030835025.1 Ignavibacteria bacterium
ATTGTTCATTGAACATTGTAAAGATACTTTTTATGAATTCTTTATTCAAACTAAAAACCCTTCACCACTATTTAAAATCAATTACTTATGAACTTTTTTTGTAATGGTTGAATCCTGTTTGGTTTGAGGAGTGTTCTTTATAATAGCTTTCATCTTTTTAGGATTGCTGCCCCGGTCATGTGGGTCCCCAGGCTGCACAGGGATCTAATCGCAAAGAATGGTCGGGGCAGCGTATTTTTACGCCCTGAGCGAAGCGACGGACCCATAAATAAAAGCAAAACAAAAGATTGCCACTAAGACACGGAGGCACAAAGGAACACAAAATTTAACCCGATTAACTTTAAGAGTTGGTCGGGTTATTTATTTTATTGCAGATTCCATTAATTCTTTTAACGTAACTATAAAAGGTTTACCTGATAAATTACCCCCTCTGTATTTTTCCAGTTTCCGTATATTCCATTTGATATCAGGGAATAATTCTTCAGTTTTGTTTTCTATTTCGAAAAGCAGATATGTTCTTTCAAGATTTGTATTGTCACTTGGATATTTGTATTTCTTCTTTAGCTCAGGTTTTGAAATAATTTCGGGATTTACATTTTTCAGCAGATAAAGCCGCCCAGACTCCAATTCGTTTTTAGAATGTAAGAGAAGATACTTTGCTCCAACTGACTCTGAGCTCAAAATAAAATTATTAGTTCTAAGGTTGTAAAGGTTTTTGTCTTCAATCCAGCTGAGCTGACTTGGATTATAGTAACCTACAATAACATATATTTCATCAGAATTTCGGGTGTGTTCTAATTTTTCGTTAAATACAATTTTATTCTCCTGAAACACGGAGGGTTCATCTTTGTGAATATCAAAAATACGATATGCCGTTTTCTCTCTCTGAGAAGTTCTGTCCATAAAATGTATCACGATATCATCAAAAAACTTCTCCAGTTCTGTTGCTCCGGTATCGCCCGTTAATGAAGGACGTACCTGAAATGCCCCGAGACCCGGTAACAGTTCACGGAAGCCTCGTTTTTCATATGCACTTTCACCAGTTCCGGGATATAAAATGTATGCCCCGCCCGTCCTTCGAATGGCGTCTTTATAAGAATGCATTTTCAAAAGGTCCGCTCTTTTGTAAGTTCCTCGGTTTTGTTCCTGTTTTTCTTTATCAAGGTCAGCATCACCCAATGACTCTAGTATTTTTTCAATCTTATATTTGGCATCAAAATGTACATGCACAATAAATTCTTCTTCCTCTGCCTGTGTTTCTTCAATACCTGCTGGCCAAATTGAAAGCGTGTAATCCGGTCTCATATTTCTTGTCCAGCTTCCAGCTATCGGATAATTCTCAGTACCAGAATTGCCGCCAAATGATCTGTTGTAACTGAATTTTATTTTAAGATGCCTGCTGTATTTAATACAAACGCCTTCGATGAAATAAGTCTTTCCCTGCTTTAGCTTTAAATCGAGCTTATCATTTGTATTTACTATGAGGTCACTTTTGGGGGTTATACCGAATGTCTTTTCAACGATTTTTAAAAGTTCAAAAAATAACCAGTATTCATAAAGAGTTGCAACATCCCTTTTTTCAATATTATAAACATCTTCTCCGCCTTCCCATGATAGCTGGGCAGCCAGTCCAAACATGAGCCATATCTTTAATATCTCACGGTAACCTTCTTTTCTTTGTAATACCGGGCTGTTTAAAATAATTGTTTCTGGTTCGGAAATTTCTTTAAATATAGAATGACCTAATGTTTGTTCCAGATAGGATTCAATAGCAAGAGCTTCCAGTTTTGTTTTATTATCTTCTTCTAAAAAAGAAACAAAATGCGAAACAAAATGCGAAACAAAAAAAAGAAACTGGTTTAATACATATTTGACAAATCTGTTCTCCGGTGTATCAACCGTTTCTGTTTTTTCTGAGAATCTGATTTTTACAGGTACCGTTTTTATGCCAAGTGTAATAAGGTGATGTTCCTCGTAAACTGGTATTCTGTTTGAAGCAGAACTGACTTGTCTTAAAATTTTGCTACCAGCTTTTTTTATACTTCGTGTATCACGTACGGTTTCGTTTTCTATCCATTTAGTGACAGGCGAAGTTACGACTTTGTTTACAGAATCGTAAAACTCATCATTATCAAGTACTGATTTTACAAATGCAAAATTCTGATGAAGTGTTTTGGGATCATTTTTATAATCTGGTTCAACTGTTTGTGTTACCGGCATATTTAATCTGAAAATAAGCTCCACACTTTGTTCGGTAATATCGCTCAGCATTTTCCGATAGTCCTTTTTATAGTCGGTTTTTACAGACCTTACTTCCAGCTTTACAATACCGGCTATATTATTTGATTTATCCAGTACATCAAGAGTTAAGGTTCCTACATAAATGTTGGGGGAGATAGTCCCTACGAAAGGTTTAAATTTACTTGGGGAAACAATACCCGAATTTAAAGGATCTGAAAGTGAATATGCATCGTTAATCTGATAATCATAAATATTTCCCTCACAGATTTGAAAAGGAGCCTCGTATATTTCATTATCGGGTTCGTAAAAAAGAGTTTTTTCTTTTTTAGAAGAAAGATGGATTTTTACTGTATCTCCATTCAGAAGAGTAACAGGTATTTCAAGAAGTTCCTTTTCCATTAATTATGCTTCAGCATAACTGGTGAAACCATTATGGATTAGGTTTATATACATTCTTGAAATCTTTTCATGTGAAAGCAGGTATTTAATTTTAATCTCAGGAACCATTTTATTTTCTTTGGGGTTGAGCAAATCTTCCATTTTTAAACCAGACGGAAGTTCTTCAGCAAGACAAAACTTGGCTAAAGTTTCCAGTACAGGCGTCAATCTTCTTCTCGAGCCGTGAACTTTGGGAAGTAGTTTTTGCATTATGGCTGCATCAATAATATCTTCATCAATCCATTCAGAATTAATTTGTTTGACAGCCCAAATGAATCTCATTATCTCTGAAGCTGTTCTGTATCCAAATTCAGCGCCGGTTTTCTGAAGTTCAGTAAAGAAACTCATTAGTATCTTGCTGTATTTCTCTGAATCGGAAATTTCACTTTCCTTTTTGGCAAGAACCAGGAAATCTCCAGCCATTTTTGAACCCTCGCCTGTGAGACCGTCTGGGTCAAATTTACCGGTTGCCTGCAGGTAACTAGTCATTTCCTCTTCTGATACTCTGAACTCTATAACATTGGCTCTGTCAAGGACTTTAGGACTAAACATATATGTAGTCTCATCAATATTTACGGTTCCAATTATAAACAGATTTTGAGGTATTGGTAAACTTGCCGGTATTTTTCCACCATTTGAACCAATTGAATTACTACCTGAATGTAGTGAAAAACCTTTACCATCTTTGGATTCCATTACACTAAGGAAATCTGCAAAATATCGTTCAACATGGCTGAGATTCATTTCATCTAGAATAAGGAAATATGGTTTACTTTCATCTTCATTAGCTTTAATAATTAAACTCACCACACCGTTTTCTGGCATAATGTATCTTTTTGGATCTAATCCATCACAATATCCAAGAAGAGGCTCACGGTTAGTCCAGTCTGCACCAACAGGTACAATCCGATACTGGTTCTCATCGACACAAATCCATTTTGCAAATAACTGAGCAAGTTTTGTTTTACCTGAGCCCGAAAGCCCCGTTAGTATTACAAACGTTTAGTAATTAAGGAGCACGCGAATCTAGTAAGTAAATTTTTTGAAATCTTAAAATGTACTTTCTCAAAATCCAGGTACATTTTATTTAATAGTGTTAAGTTTGTACTATTATCTTCATCCATATATTCAATATCTTCTAAATTTGGTAAATTCAAATTTGTATTAATTTTATAGATTTCATTTATTAATTGTAATAATCTATTTGGACATGGAGTTAAGTATGCACCTTGCCTTAAAGTTAAGTTACGTGTGTAAAAAACTTCAGTTGCACTTTTAATTTCAAGCAACACACGTTTGTTTTGTTCATTAAGTAGTTCTTTCCTATTGATAGGAGGCTTAAGTTCTTCATATTGTTCTAATGAAATAAAGTATGCAGGACCGTCCCAGTCTGTATTTTTAATTCCTTCTGTTTCAATTGCCGAGTTATTTACAATTGAAATTCCTACAAAGTCTTTATCGTTTACTAAATGTAGTACAACATCACCCTTTTTCACAAGTTTCATGTTTTTATAAATATCAGCTTCAGTCTTTGATTTTCTTGGAGACCATAAAGCTTTTCCCATAGCCCAATCACCCTTTAGTCTGTCTTCGCGATCAAGTTTAGTTTTCTCAATCCAAAACCTGATTTTTTCTATTATTGTAAACCCATTTTTTTCTAAAACTTTAAAACACTCAGTTCCAAGTCCGCCCTTAAAACTATTTCTATCCAATTGCTCATTATTGGCAAATATGTTTGCTACAGAAATTACATACTTTGGCGGATACCGTTTCTCATTATAAATAACATCATAATATTTAGAGTGAGCACCAGAAGGTACGCCATCTAAATCAATTTTTTCAAAAGCTTTAATTAAATGTTCCCTCGTAATATTTGTTGGTAGTGTCATTTTTCCTTAAGCTCGTTAGTGTTAATGAGTTTATGAAACTTCAATAAATTGTTTAAATCATCAGTTTTTTTGAAGGGTTGCTTATAAATATATATTTTATAAACTCTTCAAACAAGTTTGTACTAATTATTAATTCTTTTTTCGAATAAACTAATCGCTTTTTTAATTAATCCGGCTCCTGTTGTAACTTCGCTGCTTTTTTGCGTGTACGCTTGCCATTGTACCAAATATCACAAAATATTTCTCTCTATTCAGGTTATTTCTCTGTGCCGCTATTAACTCTGTTGTTAATTTTGTAAGCAGTCATTAATTTAAGCATTATGGATATAACCACCACATCAATCATCACCTGCCCCGAGTGCGGGTTCCGGAGTCCGGAAGTGATGCCAACGGATAGCTGCGTATTTTTTTATGAATGCAAAGGCTGTAAGGCTCTGCTTAAACCAAAAGCCGGGGATTGCTGCGTGTTCTGCTCTTACGGTTCAGTTGTATGCCCGCCCAAACAATTGAATGAATCCTGCTGTTAACATCTTGCCCCCTCACCCCTTTGTTTTTGTAAAGGGGGGAGACGAAACCTGAATTTTTATGGACTTCAGATCAAGTTATGATCTTTTTATTCATGTGGAACTTCTCGGGGGTTGCCTTTAAAAAAGCAAACCCCCATCTCAAATTTCAGCAAAGCAGAATTATCATTTCAATTTAAGTGAGTATCAGATTTCAAACTCTCATCCCCCCTTCACAGAAGATGAAAGGGGGACAGAAAAGTAGGGGTTGCTTTTACGCACTTCTTATCTCTTCAATTTTGGCTCTGATCTTCGTCAAAACATTTTCCATATCATGATATATTTCAGGATTTGTAAATCGCAGGAATTGAATTTTGTTCTTTTCTATCTCTTCCTGCCTGAGGTAGTCATACTCAATTTCTTCATCTGTAATGTGAGTTGCGCCGTCTACCTCCAGCGCTAGTTTGATAGTTGGTGAATAAAAATCCAAAACAAAAGGTCCAACACTATATTGCCTCAAAAATCTTACGCCAAGTTTTTTGTTTTTAAGTTCAATCCACAAAAGAACCTCAGCCCTGGGCATTTTGTTTCTAAGTGTTTTTCTTTTGGCCTGCTCGGTTTTCTTTGTGAAGATTCTTAGTTTCATTATGTTAGCTAAAATTGAGTGCAAATTAAGAATTTTTTGTTAATGTAAATACAACATTGAAGCATGTATCCCTCTTTGCTTTCCAAGCCTTAACCCCATAGCTTCGTGCTCCTATCCCCCCTTTTCTTTTAAAAAGGGGGGATGAACAATCTCAATTGTTGTTGGCTGTTAATCGATCTTAATCTTCATTCCGGTGAATCATTCGGGGGGTTGCCTTTAAAGAAGCAAACCCCCATCTCAAATTTCAGCAAAGCAGAATTATCATTTCAATCAAAGTTTGTATCAGGTTTCAAATCCTCATCCCCCCTTCTCAGAAGACGAAGGGGGGACAGAAACCGAAATTCTTCTCGGGAGTTGCCTTTAAAGAAGCAAACCCCCATCTTAAATCTTAACAAAGCAGGATTATCATTTCAATCAAATTGTGTATCAGGTTTCAAATCCTCATCCCCCCTTCTCAGAAGATGAAGGGGGGATAAAAGCGTTGGAGTTGCTCGGGGGTTGCCTTTAAGAAACTAATCTGAAATATCCTTCACAGCTTCTTTCACAAGCCTGTTTAATTTTTCTTCCGGCATTTGCGCAATTGCCTTTAGAATAGGGTAAAGCTCATTTCTCTCGTACTTCTCAAGCAGCCTGTCAACTTCTTTCAGTGCATTCCCCGATAGCGTGCACTCTCCCCTGCTTGATTC
>JAUQWS010000009.1 GCA_030835025.1 Ignavibacteria bacterium
AGGTTCTTTCCGGTAAATCGGGATGGGGTGAACCAGTTTTCACCATTGTTCGTTGTCTTCAGGAAAATACCGGTTTCTCCGGTAATATAGCCTGTATTCGCAACCGGAAAATAAACGGATCTGTAATCATCATATGTCTGAAGTTTAAGGCTCCAGTTCTCACCTGCATCTGTAGTTCTCCAAATACGGTCGTATGACCAGTCCGGGTCATAACTTAACGCAAATCCTGAATTCTCATTGGCGAAGAAAACATCTATTACAGTATTTTGGGGCGCGCCAAATTTACTCATCCAGTTCTGTCCTGCATTTGTTGTCTTGTAGATCTTACCCTGAGCACCGCAAACGAAACCTGTATTATCGTTTGTGAAGAATATTGCGTAAAGCCTGGCTGATTCCAGATCAATATTTATTGGCCAGGTTAATCCGCCATCAGTAGTTTTATAAACGGTACCCGAAGGCCCGGCTGAATATCCGGTAAGCAGATTCCTGAAACATAATGAAGAGTAAGCCGAGTGGAAATTAATCGAAGTCCAGTTATTTCCGCCGTTCACCGTCTTATACATTACCGAAGTATAAAAAGGCGGATTTCCTTTATAGCCGGAAATGAGTCCCGTATTTGCATCTGTAAAATACAACGCAGTATAATTTGCTGTTGTATCAACCCGTTTCAATATCCAGTTTATTCCCCCGTTTGATGTAGAGAGAAATGTTCCTTCATTGCCTGCAATAAAACCTGTATTATCATTAATAAACTGTATTCTATTCAGGTATTTGTATGTTACTGTGTTAAAATCAAACCAGCCGAAGCCTCCATCGGTTGTTCTTAAGGTTTTGCCGTTGTAAGAAACCAGATACCCGTATGAACTTCCTAAGAAAAACGAATGATTATGCGAAGTTTGAGAAGAGTAAATCTCTCCCCAATTAATTCCTGCATTGGTAGTGAGATAAACTCTGGTTAGCATTGGGGAACTGTTTTCACTCACAATGTAGCCTCTGTTATTGTCAACAAACTGCAGATTCCTGAATGTTGTACCATATACTGAATCTGTTTGAACCCAATTCAAACCCTGATCGGTGGTTCTTAACACAAAGGAATTATTTATACCTGTTGCAATTGAGTAGCCGGTTGTTGAGTTTAGGAATCTGAATAGCACAATATTTTTGCCTGCGATATTCCGTGTAATATATGTGTTCCCTCCGTCGGTAGTCTTGTAGAAATTTTCGTTCGGGGCAGTAAAGAAACCTGTTGTGCCGTTAAGAAAATACGCATTCCCGGGAGAACTACCCGGCGAAACTGCTGTAAACCAAGTTTCACCGCAATCAGTAGTTTTGCGAACAATATTCGGGAAATCTGTTCCATAACCGGTATTGTTATCTCCAAATGAAATGCCGCCAAGCCCTTTTGTGGAATCGAAAGTTATTCTCCTCCAGTTCAATCCTCCATTAGTCGTTTTCAGCACCCTGCAATCACCAGGGGAGTAATAGTTTATTCCGGTTACAATGCCTGTCGTATTATTGATGAAACAGATAGTGTAATATCTGTAATCTGAATTTTCAATTACACTGAACCAATTATTGCCGCGGTCAGTAGTTTTGATAATTGTACCCCAGTACCCTGACTGGTAACCTGTATCGAGACTTGTAAAAACTACTCTGAGTATATCATCACCCTGAGGTAAAGGATTTTGCCACACCCAGCCAGTTACCTGTGAAGATATATTTACTGAAAGAAATACCACCAGAAATGAAATACAGGCTTTCATAAGTGCCTCCGGTTTAGGGTTACACAAAAATAACATATAATCTTTGGAATTATCCTCCCAATATTTATAATAACAGTGCTTTAAAATTGCAATTTCTATTGATTTCGGTTATTTTTGTTTGTTAATCACATGGATTCCCATGCGGGAATTTAAGAACTTGGGGGAATATGCACTTAATCGACTGGATCATAATCGCGCTGTACTTCATCATCAGTCTTGCAATAGGTTTATATTACTACCGCAGGGCAAGCAGCAACACTGAAGATTTTTTCCTCTCCGGCAGAAAGCTGCCTTGGTGGCTTGCGGGACTTTCAATGGTAGCAACAACTTTTGCTGCTGATACTCCCCTAGCTGTTACCGAACTTGTCGGACAGAACGGTATCGCCGGCAACTGGCTCTGGTGGAATATGCTGATCGGCGGAATGCTCACAGTATTCTTCTTTGCAAAGCTTTGGCGCAGAGCGGGCATCCTGACCGATGTTGAGTTTGTTGAACTTAGGTATTCCGGTAAATCCGCTTCATTTTTGCGAGGATTTAAAGCCGTATATCTCGGGCTCTTTATGAATACCATTATTATGGGTTGGGTAAACCTTGCAATGGGCAAGATACTGCTCGGTATGTTCCCCGAATATGTTAATAATGGAAACGTAATTTATTATCTCGCTCTTGCAATGTTCATTACTGCGATTTACTCGGCTATATCAGGGCTGTGGGGTGTAGCTGTAACGGATGCATTTCAATTCGTGCTTGCAATGGTTGGATGCATAATACTTGCCATAGTTGTAGTAAGCTCTCCGCAAATTGGCGGCATTGCAGGTTTACAGGATAAGCTCCCTGACTGGGCGCTGAAGTTCACTCCCCAAATAGGCGGAGAAACGGGAACTTCTTCGGGCATGGGCGGCATTTTAATGATGACAGTATCCACGTTTTTAGCATTTATCGGAATTCAATGGTGGGCTAGCTGGTATCCAGGCGCTGAACCGGGTGGCGGTGGTTATATTGCGCAAAGAATGATGTCCGCCAAAGACGAGAAAAACTCACTACTTGCAACGTTGTTCTTTCAAGTAGCCCACTATTGTATACGTCCATGGCCGTGGATATTGGTCGGACTCTCTGCAATTGTCCTTTACCCTGAGCTTTCGATGGCTGATAAGGGCCTTGGGTATGTAAAGGCAATGAATGACTTCCTTCCGGTTGGTTTAAAAGGATTGCTGCTGGCAGCATTCTTTGCCGCATATATGTCAACAATTTCAACCCACCTTAACTGGGGCACTTCGTATTTTATAAATGATTTTTATAAGCGCTTCCTGTCAAAAGGTAAGTCCGAAAAGAGCTATGTATCAGCCTCAAGATTAATGACGATTGTGCTGATGGCAGTATCAGTTTTTGTAACAATGTACATGACAACCATCAGCGGTGTTTGGGCATTTGTTATCGAGTGCGGCGCCGGTTTGGGATTGATATTGATCCTGCGCTGGTATTGGTGGCGTATTAATGCTATTTCTGAAATTGTTGCGACAATTACTCCGTTTATTGTGTATGGCGTACTTTATTTCGGAAAGTTTGATGTAAAATTCCCCGAAACACTTTTTATCATAGTACCTATTACAACAATAGCATGGCTGGTAACGGTCTTTATCACTAAACCTGTATCTAATGAAAAGCTTTCGGAATTCTACAAGCGCGTTCACCCCGGGGGAATCGGCTGGAAGACATTTTCAATCAAACATCCCGAGGTTATTGCAGACCGCGGCTATGCAGTATTGTTTATTGACTGGGTGCTGGGAATAATTTTGGTTTACATGTTTTTGTTTGGTATTGGTAAGGTCATTCTAGGCGCATATTTGGCGGGAGTGATTTACATTATACTCGGAATAGCAGCCGGATGGATAATCCTCAATCACGTAAATTACCTCGGCTGGAAAGAAGAATTACAGAAGAAATAGAATGTGGAAATTCATTTTCATACTTATTGTCAATTGCTCATTGTTAATTGGTAATTGCTGCAGCCAGTGGTCTGTTGTTTCAACACAGGGCAACCAGGCGGTGAATTTCCC
>JAUQWS010000063.1 GCA_030835025.1 Ignavibacteria bacterium
AGAAGGTATCTCAGCCTGGCTTTCGGTTATGCGGGGATGCGATAAGTTCTGCAGTTACTGCGTTGTACCGTTTACGCGCGGAAGGGAGCGGAGCAGGGAAATGTCGGGTGTAGCTGCGGAAGTCCAAAAATTGTGGAGCGATGGTTTCAGAGACGTGACTCTGCTGGGCCAAAATGTGAATTCTTACAGAAGCGGCGAAAATGATTTTGCTGATCTGCTTGAAGCCTGCGCAATTGCTGCTTCTGAAATGAGGATTCGCTTTACGACTTCTCATCCGCAGGATCTTTCGTTAAAGCTGATTGAAACAATTGCCAGGTACGATAACCTCTGCAACTACATCCATTTGCCGGTGCAATCCGGTTCAAACAGGATACTTGACCTGATGAAAAGAGAATATACCGTCGAGCATTACCTCTCAATAATAAACAGTATTAAGAAAGTCATTCCCGATGTTTCACTTTCAACCGATATTATCACCGGATTCTGCACGGAAACTGAGGAAGATCATAAAATGACTTTGGAGCTGATAAATGAAGTTGGTTATGACGGCGCGTATATGTTCAAATATTCACCAAGGGAAAAAACCAAGGCGTGGAGTATGAAAGATGATGTTGACGAAGAAACCAAAACACGCAGGCTTGTTGAAATAGTTGAACTGCAGAACAGTATTTCGGAAGCTAAGAATAGAGCTTCAGTTGGCAAAGAATTTGAAGTTGTAATTGAAGGTCCAAGCAAAAAATCCGATAAAATGCTTTTCGGAAGGACAGACGGAAACAAAACAGTGATAATTCCGCTTAACGGAAGCGTATCGGGGGATAAAGTCAGGGTCAAAATATTGAGAGCGAACTCTGCAACACTGTTTGGAGAAGCGATCAGCATAAATTGAGTATTTTGGTTTTTCCTTTTTCGGGATAATTAGATTTTACGGGTAAAAATTGGAGATCAACACAAATAACAGCGAACTTCTTGGTGAATCAATACCAATTGTAGAGCTGAGGCAAATAATAAAGCAGGTTGCCCCTACTGATGTAACAGTCTTAATAACCGGCGAGAGCGGTGTGGGTAAAGAAGTTGTTGCCAATGAGATCCACCGCCACAGCAAAAGAGCTTCCGGCCCGTTCATTACTGTTAACTGCGGGGCTATTCCTGAGGGAATTATCGAAAGTGAGCTCTTTGGTCACGTAAAAGGTTCATTCACCGGAGCTGTTGAAACCCGAAGAGGATATTTTGAAGCAGCCGGCGGCGGTACGATATTCCTGGATGAGATCGGCGAACTCCCGCTCCAGACACAGGTTAAATTCCTGCGCGTTATTGAAAACGGCGAATATATAAAAGTTGGCGGCACAAAAATTGAAAAAGTAGATGTCAGGATTGTAGCGGCTACGAATAAAAACCTTGAACAGCTCATCATAAATAACTCTTTCCGAGAGGATCTTTATTACAGGCTTAGATCGATCAATATTGTTATTCCGCCGCTCAGGGAAAGGAAAGGCGATATCAGGCTGCTATTCGATCATTTCGTTTCCCAATTCTGCCTGCGTAGCGGCATCAGTTACAAAGGTATCAGCGATGAAGCTATAGATTATATTATGAATTTTGCCTGGCCCGGAAACGTAAGACAACTTAAGAATTTTGCAGAAAGCCTTATTACTTTGAACAGCGAAAAACAGATTACGCTTGATGACGTTCTGAAACAGCTCAGTATTCCAAGGAAAGAACAATTTCTTCCGATGGCTTTAAGCAGTTTTAATCAGCAGGATGAAAGACAGCTCCTGTTTGGTGCGCTGTTTGAGCTTAAAAAGGACATAATGGAAATTAAGGACCAACTGAATAATATTGAAAGCGGAAAGTATACGGCAAATTCAGAAGACGGTTTTTTTGTGAGTGATGATAAAATTGACAACATAAGCTTTGATGAACTGGAACAGGAAGTCCTTACTTATTATTACAAAAAATATCACGGAAATATTAACCGCATAGCTGACAAGCTTAAGATAAGCAACAGGACTCTTTACAGGAAGTTTAAGCAATACGGATTGAAAAATGGCAAAGCTCATTAACATATCTAAATATATAGCAGTTACGGCTGTGTTGATTAGCCTTTCATCATGCAATTACAGCTTTAAGGGGGCCTCGCCGCCTGAAGGGATACGTACCATATATATTCCTTCTATAAGAGATGAAAGCGGGTTCGGACTGCCCAACCTTGGCGAGGAAATGACTGCACTGCTTAAGAGTAAGTTCATAAATGATAACACCCTTGAGTACGCGGAGAAAACATCTGCTGACGGAATGGTTGAATGCGTTATCAGAACTGTAACTGATGAAGCACTGGTTGTCACAGGAAATGAACAGGTCTCAAGAAGAAAAGTTACAATAGTTGTAACTGCGGATTTCACCAATTTGAAGAAGAAAAAAGATATCTGGAAAAAAGACTTTTCAAACTGGGGCGAGTACGATAGCTCCACAGGCGGTTTTTCGAAGCGAGATGAGGGCCTGAGGTCTGCCGAGGATAAGATCACAGAAGATATATTACTGGAAGTTATTTCTAACTGGTAAAACTATATAGCAAAAGGACTTACTAAGAACTTGGAAAAAATAATACTGTTTACTTATATTGGTTCACTAATCATTCTTTTCTTTTTCGGCTCACATGGATTCATAATAATTTATTACTACCTTAAACACAGACATAAAAGAGACGACCTTACAGCCGGAATGGATAACAACTATCCGCACATTACTATACAGCTGCCTATCTATAATGAAATGTATGTAATAGAAAGGCTTATTAAGACAACCTGTGAAATTGATTACCCTATAGATAAGCTTGAAATACAGGTGCTTGATGACTCAACAGATGAGACGGTAGAAATTGTGAGCAATGTTGTAAAGGAATATCAGCTTCGCGGATTTGACATTCAGCATATTCACCGTGACGACAGAACAGGCTATAAGGCCGGAGCGCTGAAAGAAGGGCTAAAAACCGCCAAGGGCGAGTTTGTTGCAATATTTGATGCCGACTTCATTCCGAGAAAAAATTTCCTGATGATAGTTCTGCCGTTTTTCAAAGATCCGAAAATAGGTATGGTGCAAACACGCTGGGAGCATCTGAACCGTGCATATTCCATCGTAACGCAGATACAGGCACTTGCACTTGACGGCCACTTTGTACTTGAACAGCAGGTAAGGAACAAGGCCGGGTACTTCATCAACTTTAACGGCACAAGCGGCATCTGGCGTAAAGAATGCATCTTTGATGCAGGGAACTGGGAAGCAGATACACTAACCGAAGACCTTGACCTCTCATATCGTGCTCAGCTAAAGGGTTGGAAATTCAGATATTTAACAGACTTTACAACTCCATCAGAGGTGCCGTCTGAAATTAATTCGCTCAAGTCACAGCAGTTTCGCTGGACAAAAGGTGCAATTGAGACTGCAAAGAAAATGCTCTTCAGGGTATGGCGTTCAAAGATACCTCTTAAGACTAAGATCATGTGTACATTTCATCTTACAAATAACATTGTATTCCCGTTCATACTGCTTGCATGCCTTTTGAATATGCCGATTGTACTGATAAAGAACACCGGTTTATACGATACATATTTCATGTTCATGTCTGTTTTTGTACTTGCCTTTATTGCTTCGTTTTTGTTTTATTTGTACTCGCAAAAAGATGTGTATGAGGATTGGCGTTCAAGGATTCTGCTTTTCCCTGTATTTATGGCTGGAAGCATGGGATTTGCCATCAATAACACTAAAGCTGTTTTTGAAGCGCTTATTAACAAGAAGTCTGAATTTGTGCGCACGCCCAAGTACGGAATTGAAGGAGATAAAGATAAGTGGCATGACAAGAAATATGTCCACAAGAAATTCGTAAAGGTATCTGTGATACTAGAATCACTCATTGCTTTATACAGCCTTGCATGTGTGATAGTATCGCTGGTTACGCTTCAGATATCTGCAATACCGTTCCAGCTTATGTTCACATTCGGGTTCGGGCTGGTTGCATATTTAAGCATTAAGCATGTTATAGATACAAACAAAAAAGTAACGGAACAATCTGCCTAGAAATTGATAGATACAGATATAATAAAATACCTCATCACAAAGCTTGAAGACAAGATAAGGAATAACCCTTTGACTCCTGAGTTTGTTAAGCTAGCCAATTACTACATAATAAATAATAATGTGGGTGAAGCAATTGAGCTGCTTAATGCCGGGCTCAAATTTTACCCAAACTATATAACCGCGAAAATGCTGCTCGGTAAAGCATATCTTGCAAACAGGTATTTCCTTGACGCGAAGAAGATATTTGAGCAGATTCTTGCTGATAATCCCGATATGGCAATTGCACGAAAGTACCTGGATATAGCAAGTGATATGACGCATAATGAAGTCTCCCGCAGGCATGAAGAAGATGTAGTGCCCAAGCTGGAGTTCAAGGCTCCTGTGTTTAATGATTATGATTTCAATTACAATCTCTTCCCCAGTTATGAAATTGAGGAGCTTTCGGCTAACCGGATTGATCTTGAAGCGGTGGGTGAATCGAATGACTATGCAAACTTCATGAAAGTGTTTGAATCCCCTCACTACTTTAAAAGAGAGAATGCAAAGCCCTCGTATGAGAAGAAACGGCTTAAGAATAAATTTGAAGTAAGGATAATCACCGAAACACTTGCTGATATATTTGCCAAGCAGGGAAACTATTTTGACGCCATGGAAGCTTATGCATATCTGCTTAAGATAAAACCCGAAAGAAAAGAAGCACTTGAAAGCAAGATAAGCGAAGTAGAAGTGCAGATAAATAAGCTTATAAACGACTTTTGATGAAAATTGCGAGGAGCGAAGCGACGAAGCAATCTCAAAATTGTTGCAGTAAGTTCTAGTTAATAAAGCGGGTTCGCTTCACTTCGTTCGCGAATTGTTCACTCCGGCACCTTGGGCTGAACCTTTACAACTTTCTCGCCTTTTATTACCACACTGCCTGATTTAGCTCCTTTGTATTTTGATACATTCTTTCCTTCAGTATAAGC
>JAUQWS010000064.1 GCA_030835025.1 Ignavibacteria bacterium
GTAAATCCGGGAATAAAACCTGCAGAGCTATCGTACAAATAGCCGTTTGGCATATCAACTCTGATTGAATTACCATTATCTCTGAATCCGAAAAGGCTATCCTTTACGTTCACAAAAATCTCATCAAACTGGTTGCTGTTCAGGTCAAATCCAATGGGCTGTGCATTTCCGGAAGTATCGATTCCCACGAATCTTGGGAAAGAACTGATATTGGCAACATTTCCGCAGAGCTCATAATTGAAAGTCATGTTGGGGCCTATCTGGCTGAACGCAGAAAGGCATACACGTGAATTTATGTTCGCATAGCTTTTTGAATTGGGGAAAGTTGTCGCGTTGAATTCATTCCTGTAGATATTTGCCGGCCTGTAATGATTACCGTTATACCAGAAATCTACAAAGAAACCGTCGCTGATAAGGTCACCAATTGGTGTAGATACAACTACGCCGATATCCTGCGAGCCCTTGGCTTCTTCAACATCCACACCCTTGTGCTCAATATCGTTGTTAATTGTATTGGAGCTTATCTTTGCCTCAATTACGTTCTCATCAATATGCCAAACAAGTATTCCGCCCTGGAAGTTTGCAGTATCGTTCTTAAGGCCCGGTACACTCCAATCAAGCTCATCAACATCTGTAATGCTGCCATCCAGCAGCCATATATCAGAACTGTTGAAACCATCAATATCTTTGGTGTAAGTAACTGAATCCCTCGTTCCGCCTTTGACAAAATATATCGTTTGCCCGTTGCCGTTGGCATCACGGTTGCGGTTTTCAACAAGAAAGTATTCTTTTGCGCTGATCAGAATCTTGTGAACTGATTCATTTCCGTTTACATCAAGCGTTGCGGCTTTGGTTGTATATGTGCCGTTCTGTGATACAGGTATCGGGCTTACCCACCCCAGGTATTGCTTCTCCCACGCCGAAGGTTCCGGCGGAAATATTCCAAGATAGCTGAATATTGCCTGTCCGTCCATTAATCCGAACCTTCCGATTGCCGTTCTGCCGGTTTCTGTGTTAAAAAGGTCAGGCAGGCCAAGATGAGAACCAATGGTTGCAACAACAATACCGTTCATGCCAAGCTCAAGGTAAACATCGCCAAAGGTTGTGTTAATTATTCTTGATTCCCACTCAGGCAGCATACACGAGCTTGGAATTATTACTCCTTCGTTTGTATAATACCCCTGTGTAGTATCACCATATAATGATTTCAGAGTGGCATTGCTCATATATATAGAGGGCAGATCAAGCTCTCCGACAAAAAGTCCCGATGATGCAAGGTCAACATCTCTTCCGACACCTGCATGAAAGATCATAAATGCCGATCTTGAGGGATCTATTCCGGTAAAATCAACTGCGCTGTCAACTGAACGCCATGCATCATAGAAGAAAGTCCCCATTCTCTGCAGGTTCTCAGTCCGCCTTGGAGAGTACACTTCCATTTCATTTGAAAGATTCCTGACAGTAGGCAGTATGACAAAATTTATGATCAGATTCCCTTTTGATGCTTTGTAATAGTAATTCTTCAGGAATTCAAGCTTGTATGAAAAGTAAAGACTGTCGTGCGGCGGGGCATCAATGGAATCAGGGTAATTGCTCGATACATCAAAGCGCCCGTCACCCGTAGTTTGAGAGTTGTTATCAGGCCTGAACTGCACTCTTACTGCATATACATTAAGTGTTTCGGGGGCTGCCTGCCTGAAAAGCTGGTTAAAGTAATGATCTGATCCTGGTGTTCCGGGATGGTAGTTTACAGGATGGCTGAAAACTATATCTTTATTTGTATTGAGCTGAGAATATATATTAAACTTAACGGATACTAACAGCAAAATTACTGTCAGTATCCGCAAATTCAGAAGCGAACTTATGATCTTCATTTAATTATTTTTGGGGTTGTTCCTCGGATTTTTTCTCCTCGGGTTTCTTTTCCTCGGGCTTCTTTGTGGTGGTTTCCTCTCCTCCAAGACTTATAGATAAAGTGAACCTGAGAGTATTTGCAAGAGGATGATTCTCTTCGATTGTCTGTATGTAGCTGAAGTCAAAGCCGTACATGCTGTACCTGATGCTTGCACCAAGGGTTATGAATTTTCTTTTTCCCCTGTCAGGATCTTCATAGAAAAACCCGCCTCTTAAGCCTATAAGCTTTGGGTTTCCGTACCAGTACTCTGCACCAACTGATGTTTGTATTGATTTCATTACATTGTCAAATCCGCCGCCAAATGAGGTGAATATTCCTTTGTAAACAGGATCAGACTCTCCGCCTTCTCTTCTTTTCACAAGAAGCTTGGCAAAATCCAGTGTAAGTGTAAGGTTGTTGAACTCGCTCTGGTAAATATCATATCCAAAACCAAGCCGCAGGTTAGTAGGAAGCGGATCTGCCTGTGCATTATCAACATAAGTTACCTTGGGTCCGATATTCGAAAGATTGAGCCCGATTCCCAGCTTATTATCTATGAATTTAAGTTTTGTTTTAGAAGGTCTCCACAGTCCGGAAATATCAAAACTGAGGTCATAAGCTGTTCCTGTTCCCTGCTCACCCGCAACAGGATCAACAGCAAGCCTGCTGTAAATGAACCTTGTTACAATACCAACACCGATATCCTTAGTGACCTTTGTACCGTAACCGACTGCAAGAGCACCATCAAACGCCTGGTACCTTCCCTGTTCATTTCCGAATTCATCTGTCTTAATGATCTCACCGATATTCAAATAAGTGATGCTTACTCCAAGAGTTCCTTTGAGTTTCTTGACATAATACTTGCCGCTTAAGTAATCATAAAAAAGGTCCGAAAGCCCCAGCCCCGGCAGCCACGGAGAGTGGGTAATTGAAACCTGCATCCCTTTTTGAAATGCAAGTCCCGCCGGATTCCAGAACATTGCTGCAGCATCATTTATCAATCCGGTTCCGGTTTCGCCCATTCCGGAATTCCTTGAATTTGGGCCGATCAAAAGAAAAGGAACAGCCGATTCACCTTGCGCAAAAATCGGGCCGGATAGCACAATTAAGGCCGTTATCGTTATCATTTTTAGTTTCAACATCTGAAGTAATTCCTCCTGGAATTTTTATATTATTTACTATTCTATTTCAAAACCGCTAATTTTCCCGTGTTTGTAATGGATAGACCATCGAGGGATTCAACTACAAGCTTGTAAATATAAACACCATTTCCTAATGTTTCACCATCCGCATCTTTCCCATCCCAATTTATGACCACAAACTTATCCGAAATGGCCGGCTCATTTATTTCTTTTATCAGCCTTCCTGCTACTGTATAAACTTTAATCTTAACGCTTATATCACCTGGATAGTTATGCTGGAATGTAAACGCAGTATTACTGTTGAACGGATTCGGGTAATTATACACGTTCATAACCTGCAATGTGCCTGAGGCAGTGACGTCGAATTCTATCGTTGCCTCCGAGGAATTATTATATGTATCCCAGGCTTTCAGTCTAAGCGTATGCCTCCCGACTGCGATTCCCGAAAAATCATAATCAATGGTGCCTGATTTGTAAGTAGAATCGCTGTTATAAAAATTAGTCATATCGTACTTAGTATTCTCATTACCGTCAATTACTGCTTCCAGCTTATGACCGATAGTTCCGGTGGTATTGATACCTGATTCATCAAAAAGATCTGCAAGGAATTTGAAATCAGAGCTCACAATATCCCCTGTCCTGAAATTCCTGTTATTGAGGAACAAGCTTATCTGCGGGCCAATGGAATCGACCGGTGCATTCGGATTTAATCCGCCGACAATGAAGTTCCTGTTGATCCCCGCACCGTCTGACTGGTTATTATAGAAGTAATTTATCAATCTCCCGGGCTGGTTCAGATAAGATATATCCCTTGGTACAATATACTCTACCACCCATTTGCCGTTAACAACATTTTTTGTTCCGGAGAAAATTATTCCGCCGTTAAGCCTGAAATTATGCTGCAGCGGAGGGTTGCAGTCTTCAAACATTACAATCTGCTTATCCACATCGTAGATCTTAAGAACGATCTTTCCGTTGTAGCTGCTCCAGACGCTTGAATCGGGGTTAAGAACAGAACCGAAGATCTTGATCCTGCTGAGAGCCTGCATAGTGTCTCCTGCAAGACCCTGGATACTATCCACATGTGAACGGAACCTTGGGATCTGCGTCCTTAATGTAGGATCACACATCAGAATGTACTTTGCATCATTATCGCTGTACGAGATCTGCCGCTTGGTATCAAACATTGCAGCGCCGAATCTCCTTTGAAGAAGAAGTGTATCACGCGGAATGTAAAGATTACTGAATACAACGTACATCAGAGCCGCATTGCTGGAAGCGTAAACAGGCCTCGATGCTGCAAGCGTACCGATAGCACCTTTATTTCCGGTGATCATAAAAAGCTCTCCGGCACTTTGATTTGTCGGATTATCAAACTTGCTCATATCACAGCTTGCAATACTTACAAAAGGATACCTGTTCTGATTAGATATCATGCTCATGATATTATCCTTTTCAAGAACGTATTCATGAGCCCAAACATCAGGGCTGCCGTGACCGGTATAATGAATATTCAGTATACCTTCAGTCCAGTATTTGGCAATATCAGCATTGACTTGCGGTTTTCTTCTGCCCTGTGGAGTGATAACAGTAGGATAAGTTAAAAGATACGCTTTCACCTTATCAATAAAAGGCGGTGTGTACTGTTCTGCAAGGCTTTCGCACTGAGAGAGGTGAAAAATCCCCTCACATCCCGGAGCGGTTGTCTTTTCATCATCAGCAACAAAAAGCATTCTGTTTTTCCAGTATCCGTTATTAGCTCCGCTTTCGTAAGCATCAATCTTATCAATATATGAATGTGCTTCCTGAAGTGTATTTGCGGGAATTCTTCCAATTGCAAGATCAGGCTTGCCGAATATCCATTCACTGCCATCAACAACATTTACAAAATAGTCATCTGTTGTAAGTCCTGCAACCTGATGGATTGTGGGACTTGTCAGTTCCCATGCAGGGACCCAGTTCTTATGCTGGTCAAGAATTTCCTTATAATCAAAACTTCCGTCACCAAGCAGGCAAACATAAACCGGCCTTGTTTGCCAGTTATCATATGCATACTTCACAAAATCCCTTAAAGCTACTGCATCATAAACACCGCCGGAGAATTCATTGAAGATCTGGTCCGTTGTAACAACAAGAGTCTTCAGGTAACCCGGAGTTGTAGGTCCGCCCTGCTCTCTTTTGTTTTTCAGCCTGTCTGCGGCCTGAAGGAAATCTTTATGAGTTATGATGATAAAATCGTAACCATCCGCAATACCCCTGAGGTTTTGATTTGCGACCCTAGATGAAATAGAAGTAGGAGTTCTGTTTGTATATGCATTGGGGCCGGCAACAATATATTTGCTTATCACACCGGATGTTTCAGTTTTCTGGAAGCGAACATTAGATGCGCTTACTGAAATAGGCTGGATTATCTTGACATGATTGTGATCTGTCGCATCAAAGACCTTAATATTATTCCCGGAAAATGAAGATACGTTATACTCAACAGTTGCACTGGTATCAGGTGAGTCAAACCTCAAAATATCGCCTGAAGCCGAATTCAGCCTTCTTTTATAAAGTACTTCGTACCAATCAACATAACCGTCAGCTTCACCGTATGAAGCGTAATAAGTTGATCTTAATTTTACCTGCTCGCCATTGGTTTTTTGGCTCTGATTTACAGTGAAATCCCGTGTAGCTGTTGCGATCCATTCACCAAACCCCGGGTAAACAATGCCCATTTCAAAATAGAATTCGGCCATTGTAGAATAATCATCCTTCACAAGAAAATAATTAGTGTTTGGGTCCAGGCACCTTGAAGCAAGTTTTACTCTGTAAAAAATATCTGACCCGTTTTCAAGTCCGCCTAATGTAACATTCCACTCAAACGAATTGCCGGGCCTTTTCGCGTTACTTAACCAAAGGTTGCCTTCATTGATAAGGTTACTCTGTTCGGGCTCCCAGAACAGTTTTTCAGTGAACGAACTTGCTATAACAGCACCGCTGGTGTTTTCGGATGGTACTACTGCCATCCTTCTTCCGTTATTTGCCGTGTTCAGGCAAATCCAGTAATAATTTGACCGCGTGTGGTAGTTAACATAGTGATTGTAAGTCCTGCTGCCAGCGGAATATTTCCAGTTATTTATTGCCTTATTGTAAAATAAGATGAAATCTTCGTTGTTGAACTGGCCGTCAGCCTCGCCTTCAAAATAGATCGCTATTTCATCAAGGTTCGAAGGCCTGGGTGAAGATACTGAATCAGGGAGAAGTTCACCGCCATTACCGTACATCTTTACAGTGCGTGGGTCTACATTTGTGAGATTTATCCCGGCACCTTCCAGAAATGCTTTTGATATCTTATACATTCCTTCGCTCGACCCGTTTTCACCATTATCCTTAATTTCAATTTTATACCAATCACCTGTTGCCATCGGGCTGTTTTCAAGTATCCTGTCTCTAAAGGAATTGCGGTATTTAGGGTCAACCCAATTCATAGCAACAGCCGAATTGAGTGCAGAACCGGAAAGCAGTGATATTTCTTCCCTGCTCCTGGGCCTGTTCAATTGAACAGGTGCTTCACCGAAATTAATTCTAACCCTGACCCTGGTGTATATCTTCAGAGTTCTTGTTACAGGATTGTATTGAGTTGGGTTGATTATCAAATTACCCGCAGTAATATCACGTACAGGTTCGATACCTGTCAGCGAAGCAATTTCTTCCGGAAGGAATTTGTTTTTAGAATATTCGGAATTCTTAACATATGTGTAGTATATGTTCTCAAAGCTTCTGACGCTGGGATTAAAAAGATTCATGCGAGGTACCGGTGCAATGTTAACATCTCTTTCTTCCTTAACCTCAAAATCTACGATCTGAACTGAATTGTTTTTACCTGAAGGAAGAAAAACTGAAAAGCTTCTGTACTTAAGGTCGGGGCTGCCAGATTGCATTATGGTTTTTTCGAGGCCGTACTGGAATTCATAAGTTGAAAACCGCTCACCATTTGATTCCATTTCCTGCTTCTTCATTCCGGCAGGATAATATTCAATTTCTATATATGATGAATTAGAAGTTATGACCTTGTAATCGGGTTTTAACTCACCAAATAAATAGTCAGCAGCAGAAGGCTCTTTATCTGATACCCGGTTATTATGCTTGGCAGGATCGAAGAATTTGTCATCCTGGGAATAGGTAAGTAAACTGAAAAAGGCGGTCAAAGCAATCAGGGAATTTTTCAATGCTTTCATTTTTATAGAAATTATAGTTTAAAATAAAAAAACCGAAATTGAACAACATTTCAATTCGGCTTTTTAAACATCCTACAGAATAATAGCTAAAGGCATCCGTTTAATGAAACCGAAATTGAAACCTTTAGCAATTATTCTATAAAATTTGTCCTCTTTTCAAGCAATATATATTGACAACATAGAAATGTCAAGACAAAATGTCCTTTGAAAAGTGCCGATTATATTGAATTTTAGTTACTTAAACCCCTAAAATAGCCTTACAAGTTTCATATACTTTTGGTGCGGTAATGGATTCGATTCTTCCGTCTGCAGACTGGATTGAAATCATTTTTTCTCCAATTGGGCCCCATTCTTCAGCTTTTGTGGGTCCAAAAAGTGCAATTGTTGGTATACCAAGTCCCGAAGCCAAATGCATTATCCCTGTATCGTTCGAAATGAAAAGACCCGTGTTTTTTATCACTGCCATGCAATTACCAAGCGAATCCTTCAGTTTCACGCAGGAAATGCCATATTTGTTACTTAGCAGTCTTTCCAGATCTTCAACATATTGCCTGTCGTTTGGCCCCTCTGTAATAAGGAAATAAGGCTTGAAGCTCACATTCAGCATTCCGCCAAGCTCTGCAAATCTCTCTGCAGGCCATATGTTTTGCTTCTTTCCCGCACCCGGATGGAGTCCGACGACAATCCTGCCGGAATCCGGAAAATTAGCTTTAACAAATGCGTTAGCAAATTCAATATGTTTTGAAGAAACCGTCAGCCTGATAGTCTTTTCGGGCTGCGGGATACTAATTTGCCTTATCACATCCAGATTTCTTTCTATCTGGTGTACCTTCCTGGAATCCCAAAGAAAATCATTCTTTATGTTTAGTACATATGAGATCCTGTTGGCATCAAAATCTTTAGATCTGACCCCGACCTTATAAACTGAATTTGAATAATAAGCCAGGAGGTGATTTGTTGCCGAAAAATCAACTGATGAAGGTACTATTGCGAGATCAAAATTCTTGTCGCGGAGTTGTTTTACCAGGTTAATAAAATTCTCGAAACCATGTTCGTATAATAATACCTTATTTACAGGTGAATTTTCCTCATCAAATATCTCGCTGAACATAGTTGACTGCTTGGTAACTAATGTGATATCAGCTTCAGGATAGAATTCTCTAATTGAACGCATCATTGGGACAGCACAAAGCATATCACCCATCTGGTGCCTGATGATGATAAGTATGTTCTTAATTTTCGAATGATCGATCACGGAAGGGTCAACATCTTTTTCAACAACAAAACCACTGAAGATCTTAACTGCTGCTATGCCAAGTGACTTTTCAAAAGAGCCCAATGCTTTATTGCTTGCTGCTGCCGTTTTTCTTTACTTCAGTGTACTCTGCGTCCTGCACTTTATCCAGGTTATACCTTCTCTTCGGTTTTTCATTTCCGCCCGTATCCGTTTCTTTCCTGCTGTTAAGGATATTACGCAGTATTGCTCTAAGCAGTAAATATCCGGTGTAGATCAATATTGCTATTATTACATAACGCATTATTCAGCAGTCTTCCTTAAAGAGGGATTGTAGTATTTGACGGCAGATGAATCCGTTTTGAAAATTTCATTTACAAGGTTCTCGAAATCATCTGAGCTGTTTACAAAATCTGCATCATCACTGTTAACTATCATAACTTTGGATGCCTTATAGCGTGAAAAGAAATAATTATATGCGTCATTCAGATTATCAATATAACCCTCACTTATTTCCTTTTCAATTTCACGCTGCCGTTTCCTGATATTCGACATCAGCCGCTCTACGGATGACTGAAGGTAAATGACAAGATCGGGAGCTACAACGTTCTTATCAAGTCCCTGCACAACATGTTCGTATATTTTCAGTTCGTCATCGCTCAGGTTAAGATATGCAAATATCTTATCCTTTTCAAAAATGTAATCACTGACTATATAATTCTGAAAAAGGTCTTTCTGGTGAAGTTCCTGAAGCTGAGTGTACCTTTCCAGCAGAAAGAACATCTGTGTGCGGAATGCGTAATCATCAGGCCGAAGGTAAAATTTCTCAAGGAAAGGATTATCTTCAAAGTTCTCCAGGATCAGCTTTGCATTTAACCTTTCCGAAAGCCTGGTTGCCACGGAGGTTTTCCCTGCGCCTATTACGCCTTCTACTGCAATGTAGCTCAGCTGGCTGTTATTTGTGAGATCTGTGATCAAAAAAGTCTTTTAACAGGTTTTACTCTGCAATTATCCCGGGATATTTCACTTAATTTCAATATACTCTTCTTCATGATCGGGTGAATGAATTCCGGTATAATTTCAACAAGCGGTTTCAGCACAAAATTCCTTTTGCTTAAGTACGGATGCGGGACTGAAACACCTTTTTTATTGATTACCCGGCTGCCGAAAAACAAGATATCAATGTCAATCTCTCTTGCACGCCATTTATCGCGCTTCACCCTGCCGATCTTCTTTTCGGCAAGCTTGATGGTTTTCATAAGCTCAAACGGCCCTGTTCTGCAGATGAAAACTGCCGCACAATTCAAAAAATTCTTTTGCTTCTTAAATCCCCAGGGCTCAGTTTCGTAAATTCCTGAAAGAGAAATCAAATCCATTGAATCCTTAAGCGCAAGGATCTTAATTGCTGCTCTAATATTCTTCAGCCGGTTTCCGGCGTTGGAGCCGAAGCCAAGCACAACTGATTCCAATGGTGGCAAATTAATAATTATTCCGCCTTGTGCCGGTATTCGGAATGTTCAACTTCTACAAAATCGGTAAGACCGCCAAGGGGAGGCGAAGGTTTCCTAACTTTGACAGTAACCTTCTGCACAACCGTGAAGTTTTCAATGATCTTCAAAGCGATCCTGTATGCCAGTGCTTCAATAAGGAAGAATTTCTGCCCCGATACTACTTCTTTTATGAAGCTGTATGCCTGTTCATAATCAAGAGTCTTCTTAAGATTGTCTTCAACCTCGGCGGTTGTCAGATCACAGGTCATTTCCGCATCGATCTCAAAAAGTCCCCCGCTCATTCTTTCTGCATCAAGCACGCCATGGTGTGCATAAAACCGCGCGTTCTGAATTCTGATAATAGTGTAATTCATATTTCTACCCTGTGTTTCTAATGGAAAGAAAATTTTCCCGTTGACCCTTATAAACTATTGATCATAAACCGGAACTTCATCTTTTCTTTTTTGCCGCTTTAGTTTTTAACTGCCGGCGGCTTTTCTTCACTGTTAAGCTTTTTTTGCTTTTCTTAACTGCCGGTTTCTTTTTTGAAGTTTTGGATCTACCGGTGACTTTTGCGGCCGTCTTTTTTGATGACCTTTTAGCTGAGCTTTTTGCAGATCTTCCCGAAGATTTTACGGCCCGCTTCCCGGTCTTTGCTTTTTTTGCCCTGAACTTTTCCAATGCAAGCTTCATAGTTATACCTATATCTGCGGGTGAGTTTGCCACATATATGCCGGCTTCGTTCATAGCTTTTATTTTGTCTTCGGCAGTTCCTTTGCCGCCTGCTATTATGGCGCCTGCATGACCCATTCTCCTTCCGGGAGGCGCAGTTCTTCCTGCAATAAATCCCACAACCGGCTTTGTCATATATTTCTTCACGTACTCTGCACAAGTTTCTTCCGCATTTCCGCCGATCTCGCCGATCATTACTACTGCATCGGTATTCTTATCTTCGTTGAAGAGCCGCATTGCATCAATGAAATTCGTTCCGATTATCGGGTCACCGCCGATACCGATACATGTTGATTGCCCAAGTCCAAGAGCAGTTAACTGTGCAACTGCTTCATATGTCAGAGTTCCGCTTCTTGAGATCAGTCCTATTCTGCCCGGCAGGTGAATGAAGCCCGGCATAATTCCTATCTTGCATGCACCCGGAGAAATAATACCCGGACAATTCGGGCCGATCATTCTGACTTTTCTGCCCTTCTTGTTCAGATCCTCGAGATAGTTCTTGACAACTATCATATCTTTGGTCGGAATTCCTTCAGTAATTGTTACTATTACATTAACTCCGGAATCAGCTGCTTCAAGAATTGCATCCAGTGCAAATGCAGGGGGTACAAATATTACCGACGTGTTTGCTCCGGTAGCCTTAACAGCTTCAAGGCATGTATTAAAAACCGGCACTTTTTCATCGAACATAGTCCCGCCTTTGCCCGGGGTTACTCCAGCAACAACATTAGTTCCGTACTCAATTATTTGTCTGGTGTGAAACGAACCTTCAGAACCGGTAATACCCTGAACCATCAGTCTTGTATTTTTGTCTACTAAAACGCTCATTGTAGTAAATGCTTTCTATAAGTTAGTAATATTGATTGATTTTGTGAGTAGAATCCAAAAATAAGGATTAAAAACTTATGAAAAAATACCGCAAATTTTATATGATTTGGGCAAATATTCATAAAAAAACCCGGCAAAACCGGGCTTAAAAAACGTAAGTCTTATAATGCAGGTGGCTAGTCTTCTTTAACCGAGTTACCCGTTATAACCCACTCGCCATTCTTGTTTGCAGAGAGGTTATAGGTAACCGTCAATGTCTTTGTAACCTCAGTATCCTTGCCGTCTTTTTTCACAACATTGGTCTGTTTTACTTTGGCAACAACACTGGCTTTATCGTTTTTCTGACTCAATACTTTCGGTTCTTCAACTATTGTGAATTGCTTAGTATTGCGGTATCCGGATTTCAGCTTATCAACCGGGCGGGTGGGGAAATATTTCTGAGCCTTTTTCATGTTGCTCTCAAAATTGCCCTCTTCGTTTATTCCGCGCTGGATGTATTCATAGTAGTCCTTCACAGTTGATGTCGGATTCTCGAATTTCTGAGTTATTTCTTTCTGTATCTCTTTTTTCTTTTGCTGCTTCTTCTGCTTTTCAACTTTCGCTATTGAATCTTTCAGACTCTGGGAAATATCAGTATATGAGCCTGTTGTATCGCCTGAGCTGGGTTCAACATTGTTTTCAACCAGACCCATTTTTCTTTCTCTTTCTTCAAGCTCGATCTCTTTGAGCTTAAGCCTGGCTTCCCTGTCATTAAGCTCTTTTTCCTTATCTGCAAGGATCTGGAAACTGGTTTTATTAGTCTCATCACCATCATTGCTGCATCCGTAAAGGAAAACAAACATAGAAATGATGGCTATATATTTAAAGTAGTTAGTCATATATATTAAAAAATTGGTTTATATCTTATCCTTAACTATAAATATAATAGCAAATTAAAGGAATTGCAACTTAGAATTTGGGATTTTGATGTAAGGTGTTGAATTTACTGCATTTCGTACAGCAATTTGTATTGCTGGAATGCGTTAAACAGCGCTATGGAGATATCATTTTGACCCTTTTCGCTTGAAAGGTATTTTTCATCGTTTGCGTCAGAAAGATAACCGGTTTCAACAAGCACTGAAGGCATCGAAGCCCCCAAGGTAACCCAGTTACCTGCCTGGTAAACTCCGCGTGATTCAAGGTCGGTAAGGCTCAGCATATTAACTTCTATCAGGGAAGCAAAGTATTCGTTGAATCTTGTGTACCCGTTTTGAGCAAGAGATGCAAATATGAAATGATCCAGCGTATCATTTCCGAATTGCTGGAAAATGAGCTGCGAGTTTTCGTTAATCGTATAGCTGACGGCTTCAGGCATCCGTTCTCTGTTCAGCAGATATACTTCAAACCCTTTCTTATCGCTCTCCTCCTTCTTCTTATGGTTAGCGTGAATACTTACAAATAATTTTCCTTTATTCTCGTTTGCTATTTTTGTGCGAACCTTCAGATCGATAAATTCATCGGTTGTTCTTGGATAAATTATCTTTATCTCAGGGAATCTATCCTCGATCAGTTTGCCAAGCTTCATTGTTATTGGCAGAACAATATTCTTTTCCTGAACACCCGTGAAATCGCCAATAGTGCCCGGATCCTTGCCTCCGTGCCCGGCATCAAGTATCACAACATCAAGCCTGTTCTGTGCATAAAGAAATGTCAAATGACAAAATCCAAATGCCAAAACTATGATAATAGCATGAAGCAGTTTATTTGAAATTTGTGCTTTGAAATTTGACATTTTGTTCTAACGGTAGTTTACAAATTGAACTGCAAAATCAAGCTCCGCACCCTTAACCAGGGCAATTGTCTCCTGAAGCAGGTCTTTATCCCTGCTTGATACCCTGACCTGTTCATCCTGTATTGCTGCCTGTACTTTGATCTTAGAATCTTTTATTATCTTAACAATATGCTTTGCATTATCCTTACTTATGCCCTGTAACACTTCAATAACCTGGCGCATCATGCTTCCGGAAGCCTGTTCAGCAGGCTTATACTTCATCGCTTTGAGCGGAATGCCCCGTTTAACGAATTTATTTTGAAGCAT
>JAUQWS010000065.1 GCA_030835025.1 Ignavibacteria bacterium
TTGCGCTTCCACTCCGCCTTTATTCCGGCAAACGGACCCGTTGTCCTCACAAAGTTATCAAATACCCTTTCACCGTTTATGTAATTGAACCTTCTCTGCTCAAAATACCTGTAACCCGCAGAGAAAGTTATAAATTTATTAAAAAAATAATTCAATTCAGAATTAATAATTTTGTCCTCAAAATAGTTTATTGGCCGCTGAGAGAATTCGCTCCAGTTCAGCTCTCCTCTTTCATACATCTTCATCTCGCCGTATATATCCGCCCCGAAATACCTGCCGAACTTAACTATCAATGAGTCCTTTAAATTAAGCTGCCTGAAAGAATAGCTCTTTACCGTTGATATAATATCCTGGAAATCATATACAGTATAGTTTGCCAGGACAGAGAAAGTTCCTGCATTGCGCAGCCAGTCATACGGCTCAAAATAGCTTTTGCTTGTGAATCTGAGCACGCGGTTCCAGTTATTGTTAGAGCTTTTTTCGGAGAAAATATAAACCGTGTGGTATAGATTAAGGTCAACAGATGTAACAAGCACAAGGTTCTTTAAGTTATTGAACCGGTGCGATGCATAAACCATAAATCCAAGCTCATCGCGGTCATCATAATTCTCTTCGCTCGGAGTGTCATACTTAAGTATTGCCGCGCTGCCTGCAAGCTCAAAGCGGTTCATTAAATTGATGTTGTAATACAGGTTTGAGTTAAGCTTGAAGATGTTTGAATGATTGTTCTTTGTTGCCTCGCTCATTTCTATCTGTTTCACAAAGTTAGAGCCTATCCTCTGCTGGTTAAGCAGGAAATGCTTCTCATCACGCTCCCTGTAATACGCCTTAAGCTGGTAATCTATCTTATCGAACTGCAGGTTCAGCGCAATATCACCCGATACGCTGAGCTCCTGAATATCCGTATCGTAAATGCTGGGCTGCAATGTCGGTGTGTATGGAACGTATGTGTTCTCTTTTGTTACCCGCCTGTAATTCGGGTTCACGGTAAAAACCACTGCCAGGTGATCGGATACGGTATAATCGAACCTGTCAAAAAAACGGAAGGCGCTTTCGATGCGTTTTTCTATATTGTTATTCACTCCGAACTGCTGCTGAGAGCTGAGGTCTGCGGGAAAATAAAAATCCTTGCGAACCCTTGAGAAGACACCATCAAATTCATTTCTTGCAAGATTATTATCAAACGAGCGCTCCATAAGCAGATGCGTGTAAACAAGGTTCTTTTTCCTCGGGTCCAAAGATTCATATCCAAGCTTAAGCTGTCCGTCAACTACAAAATCCGATACATTCAGGCTGTAAATGCTGAACTCCCCCGATAAGCTTGGTCCCCTATCCAGCTCATCAAGCTGGCTTTCCACTTTATATCCTGCATTCAGCTGAGAGTAAAGCTGAGAGCCGCTTAGTATTCCGTCATAAACTGCGCTTAAGTAGCCCATATTTGATGAGGAGCCTTTTAACTGGAAGGTTTTGTCATCGCTGAAGAACTGAGCGCCGTAGTTTGCCGAAATGTTAATTTCATCCGTAAAGTCATACCCAACACCGCCTCTTACATTATCAAAATCCCTGTAAAGGTTCTCTGTCAGTTTGGTAACAGATGATGAATAGTAATTCTTCAGGAACACGTTGAACCTGCCCAGCTCTTTAAAATAATTGAACCTGGATATCAGTGAGGCAGTGTTGCGGTTATTATCAAAATTAGTGTAGAGGAAGTCACGGGTAATGTTTGAATCTATGAACGTCTGAATTTCTGTAAAATCAGATTGCGATACGGCAGCAGAGTTAAATATCAGCAGCATCAGGACCGGTGGCAAGAAAAATTTCACGCTTTTTCAGGAAGGTATGTTTTTATAAAGATCTGTGATCTTCTCGCTTCGTCCTGCGCTCCGGCTGTACTCGTTCATCACATTTTCCAGTATTCTGCCGTCCATGCTGCCGTCAAATACTGTCTTGCCCTTATTAAGCACAATCACCTTTGTGCAGATCTTATCGACGCTTTCAACAAGATGAGTTGAATAAAAAAATGTTTTTCCCGCCGCAGACAGGTCCTTAACAAGATCTCTCACCACCTGCGTTGTTTCGTAATCTATCCCGCCGAGCGGCTCATCCCATAAGATAAGCTCGGGGTCGTGGATAAGCGATGAAATCAGCAGTACTTTCTGGCGCATTCCCTTGGAAAATGTATGCATCGGGATATTTATTTCATTTGCAAGTCCGAAAAGCTCCATAAAGCTGTTGATGCGCGTTTCGTAAACATCTTTTTCTATGTCGTACATCCTGCAGACAAACTGCAGAAAATCATGGGGAGTGAGCGATAGGAACAGTGCACCTGACTCCGGAACATATCCGATAATTTTCTTCACCTTATCGGGTTCATCAAGCACGCTTAATCCGTCAACATGAACGCTGCCTTCAGTTGGTGATATCATCCCGCAGATTATCTTTATGGTTGTACTCTTGCCCGCGCCGTTGCTGCCTAAATATCCGCAAACCTCACCTTTCCCTATGGAAAATGAGACGCCATCCAGCGCCTTAACGCTTCCCGGGTAGATCTTTGTGAGATTTTCGACTTTTATCATTTATGTAATTATCTTGCAGCGATTGTATTCATATTTTGAATCTGATAAAAGATGTTTGTCTTTTTACTTTCCGGCCTATGAAAAAATATTGAATATCTGTCTTTTGAATAGCCACGACCTTTAGGTCGTGGTTAGAAAACCAGAATATTGATGGGCTTCAGCCCAAAACTGTTAGCGGCTAAAGCCGGGACATTTAGAATCCTGCCCACGACCTAAAGGTCGTGGCAATTATTTTTTACTCCCTGATACAAACCTGCTGCCTGATGCATAAAACCTGTAAAGCTTATCGGGATTCTTGGTGATTCCGATTCTTTTTGATCTTGCAACTTTGTACTTCTTCTGATCTTCCGGCTCAGCAATGAACAATTTATCGCCAAGCAGGTCAACGCCGTTCAAATCTCCGCCAATTTCCATTGCCTGTGTCAGCTTGCCGGGACCGCTGGCAAGATTGTAAACATTTTCAGTCCCCCGGTTTTTCATCATGTATGTGATTCCATCAAGCGGCTCCACCGCGCGGATGAGAACTGCGTGCGCAATGCCTTGTTTACCTATGACTGCATTTACGCAGTAATGGTTTCCGTAGGTGAAGTAAACGTATGCCCTTCCGCCTTCTGCAAACATATGTTCGTTGCGTTTTGTCATGCCGCGGTATGAGTGCGAGGCTTCATCTCTTGAGCCAAGGTAAGCTTCAGTCTCAACAATTATTCCGGAATACAGTTTATTCCCTTTTTTCCTTACCAGCACCTTGCCAATCAGCGCTTTTGCCGCAGCCAAACAACCCTGCAAATAAAAATCCTTCGAAAGCTTTTTGTAATTGTATTTCTCTACCGCCAAGTTCGTCAAGTAAACAATTAATGATCATCCGTTTCATTTCCGATCCGAATACTTTTTTGGTATTCAGGCATTTGATTTTGAATGGGCCTATGAAAAACTGCGCCCGAAAACATGAGAACGCATATATAACAGCAAAAAACTGTGTGAGGCGAAGCCGAGTTTTTTTTGCGCCTGCTGCGTTCGAAATGTTTTAGCAGTTTTTCATCAGCCTTGACTTTTTTGGTTCTTTTTGTGTCAAGACAAAAAGAACAAAAACTTAAATCGAACTACATCAAAGTCTCTTCGGGGCTAAAGCCCAATTATTGTGCTGCAAATCGATCCACGACCTGAAGGTCGTGGCAATTAAATATCCAAGTATGAAAATCATCATTCAAACAAACTGTCCTGGATCTTCTTCTTCCCCGGCTTTTTAATATTCATATGCTCGTACGCCAGATCAGTTGCTTCCCTGCCGCGCGAGGTGCGCCTGATAAATCCTTCCTGCACAAGGAACGGCTCGTAAACATCTTCAATAGTGCCGGGCTCTTCGCTGACTGATACTGCAATGCTGTTTAGCCCTACAGGCCCGCCGTTATATGTATCTATAATGGTGGTCAAAATTTTCTTATCCAGTTCGTCAAGTCCCCGGTGATCAATTTCGTAATTGTTCAGGCATTCATCAGCAACGGATTCCGTAATAATGCCCTTGTTCTTTACAGTTGCAAGGTCACGCGAGAGCTTCAGCAGGCGGTTTGCAATTCTGGGTGTACCACGGGAGCGCCGTGCGATTATCATAGCGCCCTCGTCTTCTATCCTTATCTTCAGTATCCCCGCTGAACGGTTCACAATATCGGCAAGCTCTTCAATGTTATAATAATTCAGCCTGAAGCGCAGCCCGAAGCGGTCAAGAAGCGGCGAGCTCAGCAATCCCGCGCGCGTTGTTGAGCCAATGAGCGTGAACTTTTCGAGCTGCAGCGTTACACTGCGCGCGCCCGGACCCTGGTCAATAATAATATCAAGCTTATAATCTTCCATTGCGGAGTAAAGGTACTCCTCAACTATCTTGGGCACGCGGTGAATCTCATCAATGAAGAGTATATCCTTCGCCTGAAGTTTTGTGAGCATGCCTGCAATATCACCCGGGCGCTCAAGCACCGGACCCGATGTTGTGATAATGCGCGAACCCATCTCTCCGGCAATTATATATGCAAGGGTCGTTTTGCCAAGCCCCGGGGGACCCGTAAACAGCACATGGTCAAGTGAATCATTGCGCATCTTCGCGCTCTTGATCGAAACTCCCACGTTGTTCTTCAGCTTCAGCTGCCCCGTAAAATCATCAAATGTGTGCGGGCGCAGCTCATTGAGGAATTCCCTGTCCTCAAGCTGAAGCTCTGCCGATATTTTTTCGGATCTCTGCAATTCTCTCAACTATCAATTATCAACTGTCAACTGTCAACTGTCAACTACCTTCTGCTTTTTTTATCGTGGTGATGTGCCATGTAACTCCAACAGCTATCGCCCCGAGAAGTATCCTTATGTAAAGATTTTCCGTCATGAATACTGCCGAGATTATTATGCCCAGCCACAAAAATCCGATGGAATACGCTTTGGCTCTTACTGTCATGCCGGCACCGCTGCGATAATTGCTGAGATATTTCCCGAACAGCCTGTTGTGGTGCAGCCAGTGGTGAAACTTCACCGAGCTGCGCGCAAAGCACCACGCCGCCAGCAGGAAGAACACCGTCGTCGGCAGTACCGGAAGGAACATTCCCAAAACACCGATGCCCACCAGCACAAATCCGCTTATGGTAAGTATCCACCGCAGCACGGGATTCCGCGCTATTGCAAGTTCTTCATTATCTATAATATTTCGTCCGCCTTCTCTCATTTAATCAGCAAATTTCAGGATTATTTATCATTTTAAAAATAGGAAAATATACCCTTTCAACTTGCGAAGCACAATAAAAAAGGGGCACTTTTCAGCACCCCTCTATATATAACAAATATATCTGAATCTCTACTTCGTGCGCTTGAACTCTATCCTTCTGTTCTTAAGCATATTATCGGGCGAGTCATTCGGAGCGATTGGCCTGTCTTCGCCATAGCCGACGGTTGTTATCCTGTTGCCATCGATGCCCTTGGATACCAGCCAGCTCTTCACGCTGTTTGCCCTGCTTTCCGATAGCGATTGATTGCTGCTGTTACTGCCGCGGCTATCGGT
>JAUQWS010000066.1 GCA_030835025.1 Ignavibacteria bacterium
CCCCAGCAATGAACTTTATTTATATTCTGCGTATGATGAAGGTGCAAATGCTTTCAGGTATAATCCTGCGGTTCTGGGTTTAGGGCACAGGCTTAATACATCACTGAATTTCTTTCTTGAAAATTTCAGGAGCAAAGTTTACCTGGAAGAGATAGACCTTATGGTGAATTCAGGTTCATTGGGGCTATCTTTCCGGAGTTTTGTTGACAGGTACAGCACTATATCGACAATTGTCAGGCCAAGCGCTTATTCCGTCCAGCAATTATCTCTGGGGCTTGGCTTCGGGAATAAAACCTTTTCCGCAGGGCTTCTTGCAGAAGTACTTTTCTTATCAGATGAGAATCCAAGAGAAGACTTTACCACTGCAGAAAAGAACAAATACAAATTTGCGCTGGGATTTTTATACAGGCCGGCGGAATTTATAAGCACGGCACTTACTCTCAAATCCGGGGAAGCACTTGCCCCGGGGCATGAGGTCGGGAACAAATACACGCTTGGACTGGCAGTAAGGCCGCTGAAAAATGACCTTTTGACACTTATGACCGATTTCAGCATTCTGCCGTATTATGGTTCCGGAATCCTGAAGTATAATTCTCTGAAAGCAGGAATTGATGTTAAGCTGTTTAAAGGGATCTATGCCAATGCGAATTACGGACTCGTAAACAACCCAAATGAACAGAATTGGGTATCCTTCGGACTCAGATTTGATTTTCCGAACTCCTCTATAAGATACAACAATCCGCTTACGAGGATCGGAGTAAATAACGGGAGATACAGCGAGTCATACCCGTTCAGGTCACTGGGCAATCACATTTCATTCTTGTATTCTTTTGAGCGAAAAAAGAGCATCATTCCCGAAAAGAAAAAGATCATTGAGATCACTCTTTCGGGGTCATTGCAGGATTATAACACTGAAGATGTGTTTTTCGGAATACTTGGCAAAGGCAAAAGAAGCATTCATGAAGTAATTGCCGATATAGATTACGCAGCTGCAGATCCTTCTGTAAAAGGAATGCTGCTGAAGATCTACCCGCTATCATCCGGCAGATTTGAAATTACAGCTGCAATAGAAGAACTAACCAACTCGCTTAAAAGGTTCAGTTCAAAGAACAAATCAATAACGGCCTATTTTGCGCAGGACGCGGGACCCGGCGAATACTACATAGCAACCTTTGCAGATAATATCGTGCTCCCTCCAGAAGCAATCTTTTTCTACGGGCTGAGTATCAATGTTATGAATTACAAACAATTCCTCGAAAAGTACGGAATCGACCTGCAGACTTTTCATGCAGGAAAATATAAGCTGACTTTCCAGGGTCTGCTTGACTCTACAACTGAGGAGGGCAAGGAGGTAATTAACCGGGTGCTTGATATTGTTTACGAAAAAATGCTGGCCCGTGTAACTGTTGGAAGGAACATTGTGCTGGACGATTATATGAGGGACAAGCTCTCCCAGCCGCTGACGGGAAGCGAATCATTAAGGCTTGGACTTGTTGACAGGTTAGGCTGGTATGAAGAAGCGAAAGAAATTGCAATGAAGGAATCCGGAACATCGAATATTGTCAGGTCCTTTAACCGCGCTGAATGGGATAATACATGGAGCGATCCCCCGCGAATCGCGATTATCGGAGTTTACGGAAGCATTACAACGGGTGAAAGTGAAGGTCCGCCGCCGGTGAGATTGCCTATACCGTTTGTTGGAGGCAGGTCAACCGGCTCTGAAACGGTTGTTCGTCAGCTTGAAGATGCTTTTTCTGACCCAAAGGTCAAAGCCGTTGTATTGAGGGTTGATTCCGGCGGAGGTTCTGCGCTGGGTTCTGCCGAGATGAATGCAGCAATCATCAGGCTGAAGAAGAAGTACCGCAAGCCGTTTATCGTTTCAATGGGAAGCGCTGCCGCATCAGGGGGTTACTATGTTTCTGTAAGCGCAGATAAGATATTCAGCGATGAGCTCACAATTACCGGCAGTATCGGAGTCTTTACGGCAAGGCCGAATCTGGACAGCCTGTTAAGCGGACAGAAGCTGAAAGTGGAAAATTTCAAGCGCGGAGAAAATTCAGATATCGGAACATTCTACAGGAAGCTTGATGAAAAGGAAATTGAGATAATTCAGGGGATAATTGACCACTATTACGATAGTTTTGTTTCTGCTCTTTGCGATGGCAGAGAAATGACAAAAGAGGAGGCAGAACAGGTTGCTCAGGGCAGGGTATGGCTTGGAACCGACGCATTTAATAAAAGGCTCGTTGATGAAATGGGCGGACTTTATGAAGCCATTAGATACGCTAAGAAAAAGTCAGGGCTTGGAAACAGGTATAAGCTGGTTTATTATGCGGTCCCCGGCGGCAACATGATCAGCGAAATTGTGACTTCATCTCTTGTGATGTATTTACAGGGCAATTTGACGAAGCTTTTGGGCTTTGATGAAGATGAAGACGGGCTTGAAATAAAATACTGAGCCATGAAGAGTGAAATTGCGTTATAAGATCTTCTTCTGTAACAGAGCGGGTAAATAATACTGCATTTATTGTCTCAACATAAAGGAGGGTTTAATTACTGCGTATAAAACTAATAAATCCCGAAGTAAGAATTCCGTAGAATTGATTGAAACAAATTCATACATATTCAGGTATAAAATGAAAATCATTCAAATGACTCCATAATTATGAGAATTACATTTATCCCGGCTTTTCTGTTAGTTCTTTTGGCATCTTCTGCGGCGCAATCACTTTACAGGAATGTGAAGATAAGTGATGAAAATGATCCCAGCGAAGTTACAATAGCAATAAATCCCACTGATCACAACAACATGGTTGCTGCTTCCAACATTGAAAATTATTATTATTCATTTGATGGCGGCCTCTCATGGCAATCAAGAAGATCAGCTTCCGCTTATGGTGTATGGGGTGACCCGTGCATTGTTGCAGATACAAGGGGATATTTTTATTATTTTCATCTCTCAAATGCAGGAGCTGAAAGTGTTAAGTGGCTTGATAGAATTGTCTGCCAAAGGTCAGATGACGGGGGTATATCGTGGAGCAGCGGAACATACACCGGAGTCAACGGTCCCCACCTGCAGGATAAAGAATGGGCGGCTGTTGATATAACTTACTCTGCCTTCCACAATAATATTTATCTTGCGTGGACCCAGTGCGGGCAGAATAAATTCAATGATGACGGTGCTGTGATAAGTCCGCTTGATAGTGCATCTAACATAATCTTTTCGTTTTCTACTGATGCAGGTGATACATGGAGTGAAAGAAAAAGAATAAACCAATTTTCCGGAGACGAATGCTCGTTTGCAGAAAGTACTGTTCTGGGTGCTGTACCATGCGTTGGTTTGAACGGAGAGGTTTATGTAATCTGGTCCAGCCCGAAAGGGATCATACTTGATAGATCAACAGATGGGGGCATTTCGTGGCTCGAGAGAGATATACTTGTTTCCGAACAACCAGGCGGATTCAAATTTATTGTGCCCGGCGTTTACAGGTGCTTTGGATTTCCTTCTATGGCATGTGATTACAGCGGGAGCCGTTTCAGAGGGAAACTCTACGTTAGCTGGTCAGATCAAAGAAGAGGCACAGATAATACAGATATCTGGATATCTTCTTCAACAGATGAAGGCAATTCGTGGAGCAGGCCTTTAATGGTCAATAATGATACGGGAGCAAGCCACCAGTTCTTTAACTGGATGACAATAGACCAGTCAAACGGTTACATTTATGTTGTCTTTTATGACAGGCGCGCATATACCGATAACTTCACAGACGTCTGTCTGGCAATATCTTCGGATGGCGGAAGCACTTTCGATAATGTTCAGATAAGCGAAACACCTTTCCTTCCTGAAGCAAGTACATTTATGGGTGATTATACAAACATCGCCGCTGTTGATGGAATTATCAGGCCGATTTGGACAAGGCTGGATAGCAGCAGATTGAGCGTTTGGACAGCGATTGTGAATCATTAAAGTTTCCCCGGCAAAATGCCCTGATTTATGCAGTCTTGTGAGCGAATATGTAATATTTGACTGTATTTTATCTTTAATCTGATAGTTTTATTCAGTATTTTTACCCTATAATCTTATAAAACCACAAATGAAAACGTTATTTACTTTTTTTCTTGTTGTAATAACCTCATCCATTATTGCACAGTCACCCTACACCAACATTATCATAGGTTCAAACAACCCGAACGAACCATCAATATGCATCAATCCAAAGAACACAAACCAACTCGTCGCCGGAGCAAACACCGATAAAGTATACCGGTCTTCTGACGGAGGATTAACCTGGACTTCAAGCACTCTGTCATCAACTTATCAGGTTTGGGGCGATCCCTGTATTATAACAGATACTTTGGGAAATTTCTACTATTTCCATTTAGTAAACGGTCTTTCTTTTATTGACAGAATGGGAGTTCAGAAGTCCACAAATGCCGGAGCCAACTGGTCAGCCGGTACATTCTGGCAGTTCAATCCGCCAAAACAGCAGGATAAAGAATGGGCGATTGTTGATTTTACACACGGGCCCCGCGGCAACTGGATGTATGTTGCATGGACTGAGTTTGACGACTACGGAGTATCAAACCCTTCCGATAGTTCAAGAATACTTTTTGCGCGGTCAACAGATGCCGGTACAACATTTACGGGTATAACACGCTTAAGCAGATTTGGCGGAGATTGTGTTGACGAAGACTACACAACCGAAGGCTCAGTTCCGGCTGTTGGACCCAACGGTGAGGTTTATGTTGCGTGGTCGGGACCTATGGGAATAAACAATTTCAAGATATTTTTCGACAGGTCAACCGATGGCGGAACAACCTGGCTTGAAAACGACATAGTGGCTGCCTCGCAGCCGGGCGGATGGGACCTCGGCTCAGGTTCACCTACCGGAAGAGGTGTCCTGGGTATTAACAGAGCAAACGGTTTGCCTGTAACAGTTTGTGATATAAGTAACGGACCGTACAGGGGTACTATATACATAAATTATCTTGATAGCGCAGGCACAAGGGATAGAGATGTAAAGGTAGTCAAATCTACAAACGGCGGATTGAACTGGAGTGCTCCAATTCGTGTTAACGATGATGCTGCCGGAAAAGAGCAGTTCTTTACTTGGCTTACTATAGACAGGGTAACCGGCTATTTGTACTGTGTATTTTATGACAGGAGGAACTATACAGATAACAGTACCGATGTTTACCTTGCACGTTCAACAAACGGCGGCACTACATGGATAAACGAGAGGATAAGCTCGGGGCCTTTTATACCCAACTACACAACTTTCTTCGGAGATTATAACAATATCTCTGCTCACAACGGAATGGTAAGGCCAATTTGGATCTACCTGCAATCCGGAACGATGAGAGCTTACACGGCTATTATCAATTTCCCGGTCGGGCTTAACCAGATATCGGCTGAAACACCAAGGTCATTTGCTCTCAGCCAGAACTATCCGAATCCGTTCAACCCCGAAACGAAGATCAGATTCGATGTTCCGTCCGGAGTTAGTTCTTCATTAACTCCTGTGAGCCTTAAGGTATACGATATCCAGGGTAAGGAAGTTGAAGTGCTTGTGAATCAAAACATGCAGCCGGGAAAATATGAGATCGGCTTTAGCGGCACAAAGCTTTCCAGCGGTATCTATTTTTATACTCTTGAGTCAGGGAAATACAGAGAAACGAAAAAAATGATTCTAACCAAATAGTATTAGATGATAAGACAGGTAATAACAATTGTATTATTGTTTCCTGCCCTCTTGGCTTCACAGTATAAGAACATTAAGATCAATACGATCGAGAACAGGCCCAATGAGGTCGTAATAGCAATTAATCCAAATCACCCTAATAACATAATTGCAGGTGCAAACCTGAACAATTACTATTACAGCTTTGACCGCGGCGAAACCTGGGTCAACAAAACTATTTCTTCGGATAAATACGGCGTATGGGGTGATCCTGTTGTATTGTTTGACCTGAACAGTAGGGCTTACTATTTTCACCTCTCCAGACCCTCAAACAGTGAATGGATAGACAGAATAGTATGCCAGAGATCCAATGACGGCGGAATGACATGGGAAACTTCAGGAACATTCATGGGACTCAATCCCCCGAAGAAGCAGGATAAAGAGTGGGCCTGTGTTGATGTCACAAACTCTCCATGGCGGAATAACGTTTATGTAACATGGACTCAGTTTGATGCCTACGATAGCCGCAATCCCGAAGACAGCTCAATTATCATGTTCTCTTATTCCTCTGACGGCGGTGATTCCTGGAGCAATGCCCGGAAGATAAGCCAGTTTGCCGGAGATTGCATTGATTCATCCAATTCAACCGAAGGTGCAGTGCCGTGCGTCGGTCCAAACGGGGAAATTTATGTAAGCTGGTCTCTGAACGATAAGATATATTTTGACCGCTCATTAGACGGCGGAGCAACATGGCTTGATGATGATATTGTTGCTGCATCTCAGCCGGGCGGCTGGGCATTTGAAATTCCGGACATATTCAGATGTAACGGAATGCCGATAACAGCATGCGATATCAGCGATTCTCCGTACAAAGGCACGCTGTATATTAATTTTTCGGATATCAGGGGCGGTAAAGATAATACCGATATCTTTCTTATCAAATCAACTGATGGCGGTAACTCGTGGAGTGATGCATTAAGGGTTAATGATGACCCGGCCGGCAGTAAAAAGATGCAGTTTATGAGCTGGATGCACGTTGACCCGGTTAGCGGAGCAATAAACATAATTTTTTACGATAGAAGAAATTTTGATGATTCCCGCACAGAAGTCGTTCTGGCACGCTCTACTGATGGCGGTGAAACGTTTGTTAACACAGTCATTTCAGAATCCGCATTTAAACCTGTAAAAGGGGTATTCTTCGGTGATTATATAGGCATCAACTCGTACAATGACTTTGTTGCTTGTATTTGGCAGAGGCTTGAAGGATATGAGATAAGCATCCAGTATTGCGGAATTGATTTTAAAAAATAGAACCGGCACAATTTAATGGCAGAACTTTTTGATGAAAACGAAGGCTACACAGTAACTGCACGCAAGTGGCGCCCGAGAGTGTTTGATGATGTAACTTCGCAGGAGTTCATTACCAAAACGCTCAGGAATGCAATTAAGAACAGCAGGATATCACACGCATATCTTTTTTGCGGCCCCAGAGGTGTTGGCAAAACTACTGTCGCAAGGCTTCTTGCAATGTCCCTTAACTGCACAGATCTTCAGCCAAACGGCGAGCCATGCAATAAGTGCGATAGCTGCCGCGAAATCATAAACGATAACCGCAACCACCCTGATGTTTTTGAAATTGACGGTGCCTCAAACAGGAACATTGAAGACGTAAGAGAACTTAAGGAAAAAGTAAAATACGGACCTGTACGCTCCAAATTCAAGATATTTATAATAGATGAAGTTCATATGCTTACCGGCGCATCTTTTAATGCCCTCCTGAAGACACTGGAAGAACCGCCTCCGTATGTTGTATTTATTTTTGCAACTACTTCGCCCGAGAAAGTGCCGCTTACAATTCTTGGAAGATGCCAGAAATTTGACTTCAAACGGCTCACTATCAAAGAGATCGAGTCCAGGCTAAAGTTCATTTCGGAAGAAGAGAAGATAAAGATCGATGATGAATCACTTTTTTTCATTGCCAAAAAAGGTGACGGTAGTATGAGGGATGCACAGGGGCTGTTCGATATGTCAGCTGCGTATTGCGATAATAACATTACATTCGATAAACTGAAAACTTTTTTCAACCTTGCGGAAAGTGATGTTTATTTTCATATAACGGATCTCATTAAATCAAAGGACGGCAATACGCTTCTGAATTATTTTGACGAGCTTATGAGTAAAGGATACGATATGCAGATCTTCCTGGACGGGCTTACCGGGCATTACAGGAATCTGCTGGTTTCATGCTCCGCAGGGGATACTTCGCTTATACTTGAATCGGAGAATGTGAAGCAGAAATATAAGGACTACCTGGATAGATTCACTGAAATAGAGATTATAAATTCCCTGAAACTCATTTTGCAGACCGAATATACCTTCAAATATTCGTCTAATCAAAGGACATTGATAGAAGCGCTACTGATAGAGCTTATCAAATATACCGATACACGCGATCTTTCTCAAATACTGGATGACCTGAAAGAACTGAAATCAGGCAGCAAAGGCGAAGTGAGTACATTTACTGCTGGTATCAAAACAGCACCAAAGAGTGTTAGCTCCGCCGGTTCAGTCACCCCCGTTAATAAAGCACCATCGGAAAAAACTAATGATATTACTGAAAAGACGGTAACGGCAGTACTTGATATTTCGGCAGAATCACAGAACCTCAACTCTCACTGGATATCAATTAAGGACCAGATAAAGAGCGAAAGGAAATGGGTTTACAGCATAATTAAAGATACTACTTTTGAGCAGGATGAAAAGAGCAATTATGTGATAAGAGTGGACGACACATCTTACGAGCTTGTTGACGGTTACAAAGATTATTTATCCGGAAAGATCTCGAAGTATTTCGGTACTCCGCTGGCTGTTAACCTTATGAAGAGCTCTGAGTTTGTTTCCTCATATGTTCAGAACAAAGCTGCTGATCCGCCTTCGGAAGAAAATGAGTCCGATAATTACGAAAGGCTTCGCTCTATACTCATAAAGGATTTTAACGCAAAAGAGATCAACTGATTTGTCAAAAGTTCGGATTCCACGCAAACTGATGCCCATAGAATTAAGAACATTACCTCTCAAAAAGAACTTTCTTGCAATAGAGAAAAAGTATTCCTCTTTAAGGGATTCCAAGATCGTCATACTTTCATGCCCTTTTGAAAAAACCACTTCGTACGGAAAGGGAACAGCCAAAGGTCCGAAAGCTATACTTGATGCATCGCATTATGTTGAGTTCTTTGACGAGGAGACCGGAAAAGAAGTTTGTTTTGAGCAGGGAATTGCGGCGCTTGAACCTCTGAACTTAAGTAAGCAAAGCAGCAAAAGGGCGCTTGATACGATCTACTGGAATGTTAAAACACTTATTAATTCAGGCAAGTTTGTAGTAACTCTGGGCGGTGAGCACTCAATATCAACCTCTCCGATCAAGGCTCATTTTGAATCTTTTGAGGATCTTTCCATCCTGCATTTTGATGCTCATTCAGATTTGAGGGATGAATATGAGGGCAGCAAGTACTCTCATGCATCATTTGCCGCAAGGGTTTCGGAGTTCACCACAAAGATAACGCAGGTTGGCATCAGGGCACAGTGCAAAGAGGAATATAAATTCATCAAAGAAAAGGGCATTAATACTTACTATGCTCACGAGATAAAACAAAAGGGATTTGATACAGAACTGATAGATGAAATAATTTCAACTCTCGATAAGAACGTGTACATAACTTTTGATGTTGATTATTTTGACCCTTCGATAATGCCCTCTACCGGGACACCGGAGCCGAACGGATTTTACTGGCATGAAACTACTCAGTTATTGAACAGATTGTGCAGAGAGCGTAACCTTGTTGGTTTTGATGTTGTTGAGCTGGCTCCGCGCAAAGGTTATACTTTCCCTGATTTTTTGACTGCAAAATTGATATACAAGATACTTAATTATAAGTTTTGAATTGTAATAAATTGTAAGCTCCCTTATTTGGCGGAACATATTTGGAGAATTTTTAGTAACAATTTTAGTTAAATTATGTTTAATATTTAAGTACGAAGCTAAGTAAACAGAAATCATGAGAAAATCGATACTGATATTATTAATCCTGTTTCCAATTTTACCGGTAAACTCACAGAATTACAGGGAGTTACCGAACAATGCATGGGGATTCGGCGAAAGGCTTTCTTTTGAAATCAGCTACGGATTTATTACCGCCGCAGAGTCTTTTATCACCATTTCTTCCTCACCTGTTATGGTCCGGGGTCGCGAAACTTATGAGATAAATTTCGAAGTTAATTCAAGACCCGGCTTTGATGTAGTTTACAAAGTGAGAGATAACTACAAGTCATTCATTGATACGCGCGGACTGTTTCCGTGGAAATTTGAACAGCATGTGAGGGAGCAGAATTTCAAAAAAGATTTTATTGCCGAATTCGATCCCGATAGTGCCAAGGTCAAAACTACTCTCAACAACAATGAAGTGAGGGGGTTTTCTGCACCTGCATATGTACAGGATATATTCTCTGCGCTGTATTATGTAAGGACGCTGGATCTTAAGAAAATGAAAGATGGAGAAGTTATCCAGGTAGAAACCTTCAATGATGACAAGCACTTCCCTCTTTCTGTCAAAATAATCGGAAGAGAAACTGTTGATGTTGCATCCGGTGAGTATAAGACTGTGATAGTACAGCCAATGCTTAGTGAAGGTTTTACGAACAAAACGTCCGACATTTTCGTGTACCTGAGCGATGATGACAGAAAAATCCCGGTTAAGGTGAAAATGAAGATAGTCATAGGCGCGCTGATTGCGGAGCTTACTGAATATTCGGGTCTGAGAGGCCCCCTTGACGCAAAGATAGGCGATTAATACCGGGACATACAAATGCAGAATTTTAAGGCAGTCTTTTTATGGCTGCTTTTTTTGTTTTACCCTTGAGACCGCTCATAGTATAGTGTAACAACACCGCTGCCAAATGTTTTTGTTTTTAAGAGTTTAAGGTTAACCCTATCACTGATGTTCTTAAATAACGTTAAGCCACTGCCCAGAACAATCGGGTGAACACAAAGCTGGTACTCATCAATTAAGCCAAGCTGTGTACAGGCAGCTATTAAACCCGGGCTGCCGACAAAGATGTTCTTACCTGATTGTTTCTTAAGTTCTAATACTACTTCTTTAACCCCTTCATTTTTCAATGTTGTATTTTTCCATTCAACATTTTTAAGTGTGGTTGAAAAAACGATCTTTGGAATATTATCTATTAATACGGCAAATTCATCTGTTGGTTTGTTGCCGGTAGGATTTTTTACAACACTTGGCCAATAGCTTTCCATTAGCTGGTATGTTATCCTCCCGTATAACAGAGCACCTGCATTACGTAAAAGCTCATTATAATGCTCATGTAACTCTTCGTCTGCAATCCCTGCTGTATGGTCGCAAAATCCGTCAAGGGTCATATTCATTGCTGCAATTAGTTTTCTCATATTTTATTAAATGTTAATTTCTAATTGTACCTGTTTTGACTTTTCCGACCCGTTTGTAATTGGCAATGATCACTCCGGCGGGTGTAACAATGCTCTCTGTTAATTTAAATGCTGAGGGAGTCGTGCCGCTTTGAAACAGTTTTTTTCCTTTACCCAGAGTCAAAGGGTAAATTTTGAGCCTCAGTTCATCCACCAGATCATTCTTAAGCAGAAGCTGAACAAGCTCACCACTGCCCCAAACTTGAATATCTGAACCTTCTGAATTTTTGAGCTTTTTGATATCAGCCAGGCTTTTGAGAAATACTGAGTTTTTCCAATCTGACTTCTTCAGGGTCCCGGACAAAACATACTTTGTGCCATTATTTATGCCTGGCCAGAAATCTGCATGTTCGGGCCAGTATGCGGCCCAAATTTCAAATGTTTTTCTGCCCAGAAGATAATCTGCAGTTTGGCTCAGTTCTTTTTGCACTACTTTTCTGCCAACTTCGTCACCATACGGTGATGTCCAGCCTCCGTATTCAAATCCGTTTGAAGTATCTTCCTCAGGTCCGCCGGGAGCCTGCATAACACCGTCTAATGTGACCATTGATAAAACAATTATTTTTCTCATGTGAATATAATAATCATATTTCTTAATATTTTCACACATATAATTTTTCAAAAAGGGCTATATTATGCCTGAAGCGGAGAAGATTGCCTCAGGCAGGTTAGCGTCTGTGACGGTTTAGTCCCGATTTGATTTGAAAAGGCAGGCAGGATTGCTGATTGAGTTTGATGTAAAGCCAGGTTTTTAATTAGAAAGGCAGACAGCTTTTTTTTCCACCATTTTAATAAGTTTTATCAATCTTTTCTCGTCAATATCATCAACCGAAAGAATCTTAATATGCCTCATTGTCTTGCCTGTTCCCTCGAAGAAACCAATCTCTTCTTTGCTCAACCCTTTGATCGCAAAACCTACGTTAACTCCGTATTTTACTGCCCCGATATAAAATTTCCCGTTTCCGTATACTATAGCACCCCATTTCATCTCCTCTTTTACATCCGGGAGAGTCTTAAGAATAATCCCCCTCAATCTCCTGCAAATTTCTTTCACGGGTGATTTTTGTTTTTTTATATATTCCTCAACTTCTCTCAATACAAATTGTTTTATCAACTTTAGATATATTCTTTTAAATTTGTATACATATTACAAAAATACAGATATATGTTTAGATTTCGTATTGACTAATTTACATTAGACTCTAATCTTTCCGGTAGGCTTACTTGATCCTCCAAAATGTATTATTTTCCGCTGCCGCAGGCGGGGGTTGACCCCCTATGACGGTTTAGTCCCGAGTACTCGGGATTGGTTTGAGCCACCCAGTAGAAACAAAAAAAACAGGCATAAATGCCTGCTTAAAAGCGGAGAGGGAGGGATGGGCCGCACTACGTGACGAACCCTCGATAGACCTGCCTGCCGCAGGCAGGGGTTGACCCAATATGACGGTTTAGTCCCTAGTACTCGGGATTGGTTTGAGCCAACTAGTAGAAATAAAAAGCAGGCATAAGTGCCTGCTTAAAAGCGGAGAGGGAGGGATTCGAACCCTCGATAGAGGTTAACCCCCTATGACGGTTTAGCAAACCGTTGGTTTGAGCCACTCACCCACCTCTCCGGTACGAAAATAGCTCAATGAACAGTAAATTTACTCAATTTAATCTATTTAATAAAGGGTAAGAAATGCGCACTTGTATGCCTGCAAGATTAAAGTTTGTTTTTCAAATTGGTAGTGGAATAAGGAATCAGTCAATTAGGTTGTTGTGCATGGCATATTGTGTAAGCTCTACGTTTGAGCTTGTGCCGAGTTTCTCAAGTATCCTTGCCCTGTAGGTATTAACAGTATGAACACTTATCGAAAGTTGTTTTGCAATTTCTGTTGCTTTTTTTCCCGAAGCGATCTTAATGAATACTTCATATTCCCTGTCAGAAAGCTGTTCATGCGGCAGCTTATCCTGTTCATCAGACAGGATATCAATCAGTTTTTCAGCAAGGGCTTTGGAAACATATCTTCTCCCTGTAAGGACAGTTCTAATTGCCTTGACCAGCTCATCAGGGGCGCTTTCTTTAGTCAAATAACCGGCCGCACCTGCTTTAAGAGCTCTTATGGCAAACCTGTCTTCGGGGTGCATGCTCAATATAAGAACTTTGTACTTCTTCTTGATCGATTTAAGTTCTTTTAATACATCCAGCCCGCTTTTGCCCGGCATAGATATGTCAACTATCGCTATATCAGGCTCAAGTTCTTTGATCAGTTTCAACGCGTCCGCCGCATTTGAAGCTTCGCCGATAATTTTCATATCGGTCTCATCATGGATCGTTTTCTTGATCCCTTCTCTCAGGAAGGCATGGTCATCGGCAATAACTATTCTTATTATATCTTCACCCATTTTTGTAACGGTCAAGTTGTTTATTTCCCGGCCACTTAACCTATTCTATCTTTTGAATCAGCACATGAAATCCCGTAACAACGCCAGTAAATCTGCCTTTTATTTCAATTGAAAGATAAATATAATTTTAATCAAATTCGAGTCCTGTATAACCTTATGGATATCAGTCCTGTTAAGCGGGCACACTTAGGAAAATCCGGTCATTTATTCATTAATTCCTCTATCTCTTCAGCCTCAATAGGCACATTTTCCATAAGATCGCGATTCCCTTTTTTGGTTATGAGGATATCATTTTCAATCCTTACTCCGAGCTTTTCTTCGCGGATATATATCCCGGGCTCGCATGTAAGCACCATGCCGGCTTTCATCGGCTCTTCAAAATATCCCACATCGTGAACTGCAAGTCCAAGAAAATGTGAAACATCATGCGGATAATATTTCTTAAAATAATCGGATTTGTTCTTTATGTCCTTCACATCAGCAGGTTTTACAAGCTTTAGATCTACCAGTTCTTTGGCTATCAGCTCCCTTGTCACTAATTGAAGATCTTTAACACTATTCCCCGGCTTCATCTCTTTGATAGTTCCCTTCATAGCTCTTAATACTGAATTGTAGATCTGCTTCTGCCTTTTGGAAAATCTGCCGTTGACCGGGATTGTCCGGGTCATATCAGCGTTGTAATTAGAGTAACCTGCAGCAAAATCAAGCAGCAGAATATCTCCATCGAGGCAAACTGCATCATTTTTTACATAATGCAGAAAGCATGAGTTTTCACCGGATGCAATTATCGGCTCATAGTCAGCAAAACCGCTGCCCTTTCTTATAAATTCATGCGCAAGCTCGGCTTCAATTTCAAACTCTGTTACCTTAGGTTTTACAAAACCCAGTAATCTCCTGAAACCATCTGCGGTCAGGTCGCATGCACTCTGAAGAAGCTCAGCTTCAACAGGAGTTTTGATGACTCTGAGTGAATAAATAAGCGGAGCAAGCCTGCAGTATGTATGGAGCGGATATTCTCTCATGCAGTATCTGATAAATCTCATTTCACGGCTCTCGACAACAAGTTCTGCTCTGTCATGCTCGTTGGAATTTAGATATACATTCTCTGACTTGCTTAGTGAATCATGAAGGACTTTCTGAAATTTGGAAAGCTCCAAAACCGTCTTTATTCCAGATATTTTCCCGGCATCATCAGGCGAAAGTTTTTTGCCTTCCCACACTTCCAGATCCGGATTATAATCCCTTATGAACAGTATTTCTTTGTGTTCTTCGTCCTTTTCGGAAGGCGCAAGCAGAAGCACAGTTTCTTCCTGGTGGATCCCTGTCAAGTAGAACATATCGCTGTTGGGCACATACCTCATAGTGCCGTCTGCATTAGTAGGCATTATATCGTTTGAGTTTACTACCGCAATAGAATCGGGCTTAAGAAGCGATGCCAGTTTCCGCCTGTTTTCGGCGAAAAAAGAGCTTTCAATTTTGGGTTTGAACATTAATTCCTGCTTTCAATAAATTGTTAAATATTCTGATGTTGTTTGAAGAATAGAAATCCCTGCCCATGCTATTTTTCGGCTCCGGAGCTTAATTTCTATCCATATAATCTGCTATTTTAAAGTTCATTCTGAATTCGGTGCCCCCAATTGCAACTGACTCCATACTCCCGCCCATCTGGGCAACAAGTGTTGTTACGAGTTTGAGCCCGAATGTTGAAGCATGGCGGAAATCCACATCTGCGGGGATCCCAATACCGTTATCTCTTACAACGATCCAGTACTCTTTGCTGAATTCGTCATAGGCAGCGCTAATGTTTATGATGCCTGTCTTCCCGTCAGGAAATCCGTGTTTCAGGCAGTTTGAAACCAGCTCATTAATAATTAACCCTGCCGGAATGGCATTATCGATCGACATATGCAGGTTCTTCACGTCTACAGTTATCTTTATCCTGTCCTCAAGCATGCCGTATGAATGCTGAAGGTGAGTAGCAAGGGTTTCTATGTACTCTTTAAAATCAATATGCGCAAGATCCTTTGTCTGGTATAGCTTCTGGTGTATCAAAGACATGGATTGTACTCTGTTCTGGCTTTCCTTGAAAAGGAGTTTTATTTTTTCATCATTAACATAGCTCGATTGCAGCTTCAAAAGGCTTGTCACTATCTGAAGGTTGTTTTTTACCCTGTGATGAATTTCCTTAAGCAGAATTTCTTTTTCTTTTAATGATCTCCTAAGAGCCTCTTCGGATTTCTTCTTCCCGGTAATATCTCTTTTAACACCCCAAATGCTTGTTAGGCTCCCGTTATCTATCACACCTACTGCATTTCCGATAAAATACCTGGTACTTCCTTCAGCGCTCATTTCGATGGACTCCTCTTCTGAGGTCTTGTAATTCTCCATAATGAACTTCCTTATGCTTTCCTTGTCATTTATGTTCACAAACCTGAGCTCATTTATGTTTTTGCCTGTAATATCTTCCGGGCTTTTTTCATCATACATCGTGGCAAAAACGTCATTGCATTCTGCAATGAAGCCTGATTTCCTGATAAGCTCAACCTGTTCATCAAGCGCCAATTCAACTGATACGGGCTGCCTCATTTCGAGCCTGTAAATACCTTCGGAGCTTTGCTCCACAAAAGTTCTGTATCTTTCTTCACTTTTCCTTATTTTTTCCTGTGCCATTGCCTGCACTATTTTTATAGAGCAAAGCGAAGCAATGGATTTTAGTATATCAAGATGAAATTCAGTGAAGAAACCCTTCTGCGGATGCTCTGAATCAATTACTCCTATTACTTTTCCGCTGTTTATTATGGGTACAGTTATTTCAGAGAGTCTTGCCATATCATCAACAATGTACCGTTCATCAAGTGTCGTATCCGGAATGATCTCTGCACGCCCGGACCTGGCAACATGGCCGATTATCCCCTGTCCTATTTTAAGATCAAGCGGGTTCAGTATTCTGTAGCCTTCGACATCTTTCCTGCCGTAGGCAGCCTTCTGCAGAAGATTCTCCCCGGATTCATCCAATAGGTAGATAACGCAATCCACAAATGACAGCTTTGAAAAGCAATTCTGTGTAACATCCCATAAAATCTCCTCAACTGTATTCTGTTTGAGAAGTGATGTAGTGAAATAATTAAGAATGCTGGAGTATTCAATATTCTCGTTAAGCTTTCTGTCAAGTTTCTTTTTGGCAGTAATATCCTTCTGAATACCCCAAACCCTTTTCAAATATCCGTTTTCAATAATACCAACGGCATTGTTTGAAAAATAAACCGTATTGCCTTCGGCATCAATTTCTGCAGATTCAGAATCTACTATTCTGTAACCGTCCATCACAAATTTTTCGATCATTTTCCTGTTTTCCGGATCATCGGGAACCAGAAAATCACTCATTCTCTTACCTATCAGCTCTGATGCGGAATTAAGACCGTACATTCTGGCCATGACATCATTGCACTCAGCTGTGTAAAACTGCTTGAATATTTCATCGACTTGTTCCTCTAGAGGAAGTGAAATTGAAATAGGAGCGTATGTTTCAGTCCTGTAAATACCTTCGGTACTCTGTTCAATGAATGCCTTATACCGCTGATGGCTTTCTTCTATCTCCTGGCTTATTCTCTTGCTTTCAGTAATATCTGTGGCAATGCCAAGAATTGCAGGTTTGCCACCGTACTTGATCTCTCTTGCGGAAAAACTTATCCATTTGTGGCTCCCCTCCTTTGTAATAATTTTCACTTCATAATTCTCTGTCTCGCTCTTTTCTATGCCTTTTGCAGAGATCAGTCTGGACCTGATCTCTTCGGAATAATCCGGGTGAACTAGGTTCCAGAAGTTCATTTTTAGCAATTCATTTTCAGTGTATCCCGATATTGAAATTGAATGAGGATTTGCGTAAACAATTCTGTCTTTCTGAATAATTACTATCTGTGCAGGCATTGATTCTGCGACAGCCCTGAATTTTTCTTCGCTTTGCCTTAGTATTACTTCGGCATTTTTCCTGTCAGTAATATCGAAAACTATTGCCAGTGTACATATCTCACCTTCAATTTCCGTAACAGTTGCTGAGGTTTGTACCCATTTAACAGTGCCGTCTTTTGTGACTATTCTGAACTCGTAGCTTGATGGAACATCTTCACCTCTCTGCCTGGCAAGTCCCCTTTGTTTAACAAGATCTCTTGAATCCGGATGAACTATATCCCAGAAGTTCAAGTTAACCATATCAGAAAGTCTGTAGCCCGTAAGTACTTCAGCATATGGGTTTGCATAAATAAATTTATTTCCCTGAATTATTAACACTGCAGAAAGTGCCAATTCAGTCAACGCTTTGAATCTTTTTTCGCTTTCCTGAAGTTTGATCTCGGATTTGTACCTGAAGAGCGACATCCTGATGCATGAATTCAAATCTCTGTCATTGAGCGGCTTAAGTAAATAACCGTATGGATTAGTTGATTTTGAACGCTCAATTGTTTCTTCATCATTATGAACGCTGAGATATACTATCGGTATGTTGTGAGCTTTGTTAATAAGAGATGCACATTCAATTCCGTCAAAATCGCCTTTAAGGGTAATATCCATAAGAATAAGGTCGGGTTTGAGCTCATCGGTAAGCCTGATGGCAATATCTCCCCTATCTGCTATACCCGCAACCGAGTAATTCAGCTTCTCAAGGGTTCGCTTAATATCCATGGCAGTAATAGCTTCGTCTTCAACCACCAGAATCTTTGCCAGAGGCATCGAAAGCTCCTTTTGTGCAGTTCAGTTAATTAATTATAATACATTAACATAGAAAACTAAATAGCGATAAGGCTTAAATATTGTGTGATTTTAACAATAAAAAAAGCCCAAAATTCTTAGTTTTAGGCTTGTTTTCTGGAGCTGGCGAAGGGACTTGAACCCCCGACCTGCGCATTACAAGTGCGCTGCTCTACCAGCTGAGCTACGCCAGCATAAATGTTGAAATTCTAACTGAAATAATTAGAAAAGAAAGCAAATATAGAACATTCGGCAAATATCTTCAATGTATAAAAAGAGCTACGTGCCCAATTCAATTTTCAGGAAGTCCGCGAGGCTCTTTAGCGCTTTGCCCCTGTGGGAGATGCTGTTCTTGGTTTTCGGGTCCATCTCGGCGAAAGTTCTGTCAAAACCTGCAGGTACAAACAGCGGGTCATACCCGAATCCCCCTGAGCCTTTTGGTTCAAAGTTTATTTTGCCGCGGCAAATGCCTTCAAATGATCTTTTGCTGATCCCATCATATAAGGCTATCACACATCTGAATTGAGCACCTCTTAAGCTTTCATCTCTTACATCAGCAAGGGCATCAAGCAGTTTTCTGCAGTTCTTTTCATCTGTTGCTCCGGTACCTGAATACCTTGCTGAGTATATTCCCGGTTCCCCGTTCAGGAAATCCACTTCAAGTCCGGAATCATCGGCGATAACATCAGTCTTCACAATATCAAATACTACTTTTGCTTTTAGAAAGGCATTCTCTTCAAATGAGTTTCCGGTCTCCTCGATATCAGTGAAATTTCCGGAATCCAGCATTGAGAAGAATTCAATATTCAGTCCTGTCAAACACTCCTTTATCTCCTTTATTTTTCCGGGATTGGATGAGGCAATGAAGAGTTTATACATATTACTGGACAAAAGATTCCTTATATTGCAACTGGTACAATTTGCTGTATATTCCGCCGATTTCCAGAAGCTGCTGGTGCGTGCCTGTTTCTCTTATTTCTCCCTTATGCATTACAATTATTTTATCGCATTTCTGGATTGTTGAAAGCCTGTGAGCAATGATAATAGAAGTTCTGCCCTGCATAAGCTTATCTATAGCTTTTTGGATCAGGATCTCGGAATGAGTATCTACACTTGAGGTTGCTTCATCGAGTATGAGAATTTTAGGATCGTAAGCAAGCGCCCTTGCAAAAGTTATAAGCTGTCTCTGACCCTGAGAAAGTGTTACTCCACGCTCCTTGACATTTTGCCCGTACTTCAGCGGAAGCTGATTGATGAAGTCATCTATCCCTATTATTCTTGAAGCATCCGCAATTGTTTCATCAGAAATACTCCTGTTGTTGAGGCTTATGTTATTTGAAATAGAATCAGAAAACAGAAATATATCCTGCACTACAAGTCCTATGTTCTTTCTCAGGTCTGATTGCCTGATATCCTTTACATTAATGCCGTCCAAAAGGATCTCACCTTTTTGCGTATCGTAAAACCTGCAGATCAGATTCATTATGGTTGACTTACCCGCACCGGTTGCACCAACGAATGCGACCTTTTCGCCCTGTTTTATGCTGAACGAAATATTCTTCAGCACATAATTATCTTTCCTGTAAGCAAACCACACATCTTTGAATTCAATATTTCCCCTGCAGTTCATAAGCTCTTTGGGGTTAACAGCATCTCCGATATCAACATTCCTGTCCAGCAGCCTGAATATCCTTTCAGAAGACGCCATTGCAGTCTGCATAATGTTATATTTCTCCGAAAGGTCCCTGATCGGGCGGAAGAACATTTCAGAATACTGAATGAAAGAGATCAATATTCCGATAGTTAGTGCACCTTTGACTGCTTCTCCGCCGCCATACCAGATTATCAAACCGCCCGAAATTGCACCGATAAGCTCAACAACCGGAAAGAATATTGAATAATACAGGACAGATTTCTTATTAGCCTTTGTATGATCAAAATTTATCTGTTTAAAATCTTCCAGCGTCTTTTTTTCTTTGTTGAATATCTTAACAACAAGTATGCCGCTGATATGCTCCTGCAGAAACGCATTCATCTTGGCAAGGTAATATCTTACATCGCGGAAAGCAGTACGCACTTTTCTCCTGAAGATCACCGTTGCATATATCAGGGGAATAACCACTGAAAGCGCAATTAACGTCAATTGCCAGCTTAAGCTGAACATAAAGCTTAAAATGCCGGCTATTATGAAGACATCCGCAAATACCATCACAATGCCTGAAGAAAACATTTCATTCAAAACCTCAATATCATTTGTAAGCCTTGTGACAAGCCGCCCAACCGGGTTTTTATCAAAGAAGCTCATTGATTGATTTTGGACATGCTCAAAGAGCTCCATTCTGAGGTCGAATATTGTTTTCTGCCCGATCCATTGTGTTAAATAAGTCATTCCGTACTGAACCAGACCCTGGAAAACTAGGGTAGAAAGCAGTATCAGGACTATGTTCCGCAGCCCTAACGGGTCTTTATTAATAATATAATTATCTATGGCTACTTTCGTCAGGTACGGCCTTATCGTGCTTAAGAGCGCGACGCCTACGGTCAGGAAGATCGCAAGAATTACCCATCCGTAATATGGCTTAAGGTAACGGATAAGGCGCTTCATAAGCCTTGCATCGTATGCCTTTCCAAGAACCTCTTCCTGGTTACTATCCTCGGACTCCTGAGTATTTTCTTTTACTTCTTCGTCAGCCATCTTATTGCAGCTCCTTCAATTCTTCCTCAAGCAGCTGCTTGAAGTAAATATCGGCATAAATCCCTTCCTGCTGGACAAGTGATTCGTGAGTACCTGACTCTGCAATTGAGCCGTTTTTAAGAACAATTATCCTGTCAGCATTCTTAAGTGTTGATACCCTGTGGCTGATGAGAATTGTTGTCCTGCCTTTCATAATATTTTTAAGGCCTGTCAGTATTTCTTCTTCGGTGTATGTATCTACTGCAGAAAAAGCATCATCAAGTATCAATATCTTCGGATCTGCAAGTATTGCCCTTGCAATGGAAGTCCGCTGTTTTTGACCACCGGAAAGATTAATGCCTCTTTCACCGAGTATTGTATCAAACCTCCGCGGAAAATTATCGACATCCTTATAGATCTGCGCGATCTTTGCTGCCTGCAGGACTTTATCCTTATCAAATTTATTCTCTGAATATGCAATGTTGCTTTCAATTGAATCGGAGAAAAGAAATGTTTCCTGCGGAACGTATCCTATAGAAGTCCTGAGTTCACTTAACTGATAGGATTTTACAGGTTTTCCATCAACCAGAATTTCTCCTTCTTCCACATCAAACAGCCTGGGGATAAGGTTAACAATTGTTGATTTTCCTGAGCCTGTATGGCCTATCACACCAATAGTCTCTCCGCCTTTGATCTTCAGATCTATATTCCTCAGAACATAAGGCATTTCTTTGCTGTATCTGAAGTTCACATTCCTGAATTCAATATCCCCGTTCAGTACCCTGCGCCCGTTTTCTGAGCCTGCTGCACAATCTGTTCTGCAGACTTCCGGATTATCAATTGCTGGCTTGCTGTCAAATACTTCGATGAGTCTTTTCATCGATGCTTCGGCCCTTTGAGTAAGATTGATGATCCATCCAAGGGAGATTATGGGCCAGGTAAGGAGTCCAAGGTAAATAATGAATGCAGTAAGCTCTCCAATGGTAAGCTCACCGCTAATGATCTTATTTCCGCCCAAGTACAGCACAATTATGACGGAAAAACCTGTTAACAGGAACATTAACGGGTATGAGAACGACTGCACTTTGGCAAGTGAGAGGTTCTTTGCCATGTAATCAACGGAAAGATCTTTGAAGCTGCTGATCTCACTTTTTTCTCTCACATATGCTTTCACAACTTTGATACCGGACAGGTTTTCCTGTGCTTTAGTTGTGAGTGTTGAAAACTGTTCCTGTACAAGCTCGAACTTATGATTAATACTCCGGCCGATTCTGTAAACTACATAGGATATCAGCGGAATCGGAACGACGGCAATCACAGTAAGCTCTGCGTTGAATGAAGCCATAAGCGAAATTGCCATTGTGAAGTTGATGAGCGTTTCTGCAGTATACATAATGCCCGGACCAAGAAAGTTGCGCACAGCAGAAATATCGTTTGTAGCAAGAGCCATAACATCACCCGTGGGGTGATAATGAAAATACTGCTGATCCTGTATAAGGATATGCTCAAGGAAATCATTTCTCAGGTCATTTTCGATCTCTCTTGAAACAATTATGATGGTTTGCCTTGTGAGGTAGAGAAAGAATCCGCTTATCAGGGCGAATCCAACCGTCATTAATGCGTATTGGTAAAGTGCGGTTCCTTCTGTGTGGTTCCTTATCTGATCTATAGCACGGGAAATAACGAAGGGAATTAGGTTAGTGAAGACTGCGCTAACAGTTATCACCAAAAAGCCGATGAAGAGCATTCTCTTGTATCTTTTCAGATATGGAAGGAGGCGCCTTAAATAAGTCATTCTGCAAATTTACTTCTTTATGACAGATGTTTCTATGATAAAACAAAAACCCCGCCGTTTAACCGGCAGCGGGGAATTTGAAACTCACGTAAAACATTGTTCTTAATTCACCAGCACCAACTTCTTGGTATCCGTAAAAGTTCCTGAAGTTAAAGTATAATAGTAAATTCCGCCCGCTAAACCGCTCCCGTCAAAATCAATTTCATAGAGCCCTGCAGGTTGCTGCCTGTTAATCAAAGTCCGCACTTCTTTCCCAAGGATGTCAAACACTTTCAGCTTTACATTCCCTGAATTCGGAATCTGAAACTTGATCTTTGTAACAGGGTTGAATGGATTCGGATAATTCTGGAAAAGCTCATAAGAATCAGGCAGTAATGAAACGGGGCCGCCGTTAGACATGACACCTTGCCCAAACTCATACTTAAAAGCTCTGTAACTGTATACACCCGCTGCAAATGTGATCTCAAGCGCTTTGCTGCCATCTGGTTTCACTTCGGTCAGTGTCGGGTTAGTTGAGCCCCAGCCTAAAAGTGAATTACCATTGTTTAGCCGCTGCATATTCCCCATTGAGTTTCCGTAGATAAGGGGACTATTCCTGTATTCCCACACAAGTGTTGCTGTTTTGTTGATTTCATCAAGCTGGTATTCGATCCCCCTTGTAAACTTGGGAACGTGGAAATTGCCGTTATCCAGGAGAGTAACATTACCGTTAGCTATTCTCCTGATTGCATGCTGGTATGAAAATTTCAACGGATCATTTGTGAATGTGAACTGGTTCTTTTTGCCACCAAGTCTCCAAATTATGCTGCCGTTAGACCGGTTGATCTTTGTTATCTCATCCATATGGCGGGAAGACAGCAGAAGGTTACCGTCAGTATCTATTTCAATTGCATTACCGTGGACATAATCTATTTCTGACGCCAGCAGGTTCTCATGTGTTGCATCAATTATCTCAAAATGGTCCCAGCTTCTCCATTGGAATACTACATTTTTGCTCTCATCAATTTCCTGAACTATTAGTCCCGTAACCATTGCCTGAGGATTCCCTCCTGCCACAATTACGCTCATATCAACGACCTGCTTATCATAACTCAT
>JAUQWS010000067.1 GCA_030835025.1 Ignavibacteria bacterium
GGTATGATTTTAACTGCTTTTATTTGTATCTCCTGATTTTAGTATATACGAATTTTTTAATTACTGCGATGTAAGTTTAACCTAATTTTTTTGCTTATTCAATACTCCTATTTATGATATACCTTTAAGACCTGTAACTTAATTGTTGATATTGTTACAGATTAGTATCAATAATTAAATTGATTTTGCAGACAAAATTGGATATTTTTGCTGATTGTGAAGATATTTCCCATTTATACATACGGCTTCGAGGTATTACGCAAGAAAACCAAGCGTATCACCAAAATTGATGATAAGCTTATTGAAATTGCCGGAAGCATGTTCTATACAATGCATAAAGCTCACGGTATTGGACTTGCAGCACCGCAGGTTGGGCTGGATATGGCAATTACAGTAATCGATATATCGAGATCGGAAGAGAATAAAAAGATAAAGACCGAACCGATAACATTGTTAAATCCCGTCATAAAAGATCATCATGGCGAAGCGGTGATGGAAGAAGGATGTTTGAGCATTCCGTATGTAAGAGCGGATGTCACAAGACCTGCAACGGTCTACATTGAATACCAGGATCTTGATCTGAAGACACAGCATGTTGAGATGAAAGGATTTATTGCAAGGGTTGCCCAGCACGAAATAGACCATTTGAATGGCGTCCTGTTCATAGATCACCTGCACAAAGATGAAAAGAAGAAACTAAGGCCTGAGCTTGACCTCATCAGAAAAGGGGAAATTGAGGCAGACTACCTGCTGGCTGAAATAACCAAAAAGACAAAACCCAAACTTTCAGCTCAGCGAAGATGAATATTATTTTTATGGGAACCCCGGATTTTGCCGTCCCATCACTAGAGATCCTTTTCAATTCACATCATAAAATAATTGCTGTTGTAACAGTGCCGGATATGGCAAAAGGCAGGGGCTTAAAAGTCTCACAAAGCGATGTTAAGGATTTTGCCGTAAGAAATGAAATTAATATATTCCAGCCAGAAAACCTGAAAGACAAGAAATTCCTTAAACAGATAGAAACTCTTGAACCGGACCTTATCGTAGTCGTGGCATTCAGAATTCTCCCAAGAGAACTTTACTCTATTCCCCGTTTTGGTTCCATTAACCTCCATGCTTCATTGCTTCCCAAATACCGCGGGGCAGCACCCATAAACTGGGCTATTATCAATGGCGAAAAAGAGACCGGTGTTACAACATTCTACCTGCAGGAAAAGGTGGATACGGGCAGCATCATAGAACAGAATTATTGTGATATTGCCCCCGAAGACACAGCAGGCGTTTTGCACGACAAGTTAATGAGGCTTGGGGCCTTAACTGTTTACTCTACTGTGAATCTTATCGAATCTACCGGAGGAAGTCCGCCCATAAACCCACAGACAGAATTTGAAGCAAGCCCTGCTCCGAAGATCTTCAGGAATAACTGCAAAATTGACTGGGATAGACCTGCTGAGGATGTCTATAATTTTATCAGGGGACTATCACCATATCCCGCTGCTTTTACAAAAGTAAACGGGAAGACTTTGAAGATTTTTGAAACCGTAAGGACACATAGAGATACAACAGGGAAAAAACGAACAGAGAAACCCGGGAAGTTCATTGTTGAAGGTGACAGATTATTTGTTTGTACAATTGACGAAAAACTTGAAGTTCTTGAGCTTCAGATTGAAGGCAAAAAAAGGATGAACACTGCGGATTTTCTGAACGGGTATAAAGGGATATTCTGATCAGCTCATTTAAGCTCAATTATCTTCTCGATCAGCCATTCACGTGCAATTGTCGTACGGTTTTCATCCAGTTTCTTCATTAAGATCTTTATCTCGGTCTTCTTTTTCTTATCCAGTCTGCTTAAGCTCATAACATAGTTGAAAAAAAGCACGTACCTATCGTAATGGATCGATAACGTCTCCCTATGACGCTTAAGATAATGTTTGGCAGCGTCAATGACAGCTTCCATTGATTCAAGCTCACCAAGTTCATAATAAACCCTGATAAGCGTTTCTTTGGATTTCATATAGAAATAAGTGTACTTGTATCCGATCTTATTGAGGTGACCGATGCATTCCCTGTATTTTTTCAGAGAGAAGGCAATCAGTGCTGAGGATAAGTTAATAGTATCACGTTTTACTTCACTTGAGATATTACCTTTATATGTTTCGAAGAAATAATTCACCCATTTCATTTGCTTCATTGTCAGTCCGCAGATGATGACTCCTATAAAATCAGTATACTGAAGGTTCTTATTCTTTTCATAGAATCCTGTCCTCTCAAAATTCGTGTGGATCTTATGCAGCTCGGTAAGGAATTTCTCTTCGCCAAGAGCGATCCTGTTTATGCAATAATTGGAAAGTGAATAATATACCTGCTCCAGTTCGTCTTCGTTATACTTTGTGATGTTATTGAACACCTGTTTTTCAAGGTCATGAAAATGTTTCTCTCTGTCCGGCTCCAGCACCATCATAAGTATCTTGTATTCTGAATAAATGATAGGGTGGTTCGTTTCGATAATATCAATTTTCTTCTCAATGTAATTCAGTATATTTTCAACCCCCCAGAACCTTTTATAGATATTAACACCCGAGAGAATCTTACGGCTGATGACTGAATTAAGACCTTTAAGTTTAGTAACAATGAAGAGGTAGTCTGCTATATCTGACATATCAAGATAGCTCTTATCAAGATCAAGATCCAGGTCTTCACCGTGATAATCAAGGGCAGTCTCTTTAAATATGAGGTCGTTATAGTAAAAGTCCGTATTTCTGTTAAAGTCTTTCTTGTTGATCTCAATAATCTCTTTGGAGGTCATATCGAATGTCTTCTGAATGTTCCTGTCTCTGAGTGATCTCAACAGAAATATCTTTCCCTGAACTTTGTTCCTGTCAATTTCAAGAAGTATAAGGAATTCCTCGAGCAGAGATGTGAAGGTACTTATTAATGTGCGGACGTTCTGGTCTTTGTTTCCTTCTTCACTGAATACGGATTTTGCAATTTTTTCATTTGTGATAACATTGGCATCAAATTCCTGATAATTGGAATTAATGAGTTCATAAAGCTGAATCACTTTCCTGCTTTTGTTATGAAAAGGCGAATTCAGGAATTCCCCGAATCTTCTGAATTCATGAGGGGTGATGCCCTTTACCATTTCCGTAAGTTTCGATTCCCGCATATTTTACAGGTAATTATTTGGTATCAATTGTTAACAAACCCCGGATTCTGTCCTGCCCGGTATGGTGAAATTTCTCCAAAAATGTCAATAAATCCTGCTATAATCTAATCAAATATCAATATTTGTGTTTAACAAAACTATCAAAAAATCTTTGCCTATGCTCATACAATGTGCTATTTTTACATTGAAATAAAAAGGTTCTTTCAGAAATCTAATACGTAAGAACATGAAACACAAAGTCCTCATTTCAATAGCCCTCCTGGCAGCGATTCTTTCTTCTGAAGTAGTTGCCGGCGTTGCTTCAAATTTTCAGACATTAAACGATTTAATCCCGAATAGAGACATTTTTATCCAAAATGGAAATATAAATACGGTTTTCTCAACAGATGGAATTTTTAACCAAGATAGAAGCACATTCACGAATTCTGAAGCCGGTTTCATTTGGCCGGTACAGGCATCATCCAGAATGACTGTTGTTTATACATCAGGTATTTGGATCGGTGCTAAGACAGTATTGCCGAGTAATCAGAAGGAACTTCGACTCGCTGCTTCGTTTTATAATTCTCACTATTCGCCCGGAAACATACCTTTAATTGGGCAGATTCCTCCTGTATCAGTATGCAATGATACTGCTTTCAACGGCTACCTGGTAAACCTGGAAGACCAGTCCCTTGTGAACGGAGGTACAAGGACCAAGGTAGCCGGTGGGAGGACGTATACTTTTGTGTATTCACCGTGGAGTGCCTGGCCTATAAATCAGGGTGCCCCTTATGTTGAAGTGAATAATATACCGGGGTATCAGCCCGGTTGGAATTCCGATAGACCCGGTATTGGTATTGGGTTTACAAGGCCATCGGAAATACTCTTTGTTGCTTTTATGGATTACAAAGACTGTACCGGAGATA
>JAUQWS010000068.1 GCA_030835025.1 Ignavibacteria bacterium
CTTTCATACAGCAATCACGTTGATGATGTCGTGTACGGAGTTCTTAACACTAAAACCACTCAACTGTACTCCAAATACAGGCTTGATGTTACTCACCAGCTTGCAAAAAGAGTTGATCTTAATGCGGGCGGGGAATATGAATACAACGAAGATAAATTTGCCGGAAGAGTTCCTCAAATGTCATACAATATCCGCCCCGACGCTCCTTATTTTAACCTGAATTCGCTTTCGCATACCGGCAGAGTAGGCGGTTACCTTGAAGCGCAGATAAAGCCGACCAAAAGATTCTTTATAATCCCGGGTATCAGAACAGATTATCATACGCTTTCAAAGAAAACTGTTGCCGATCCAAGGCTATCGCTTGGGTGGAAATTCGCGAAAGATCAAATTCTCAGGGGAGCGGTCGGGTTGTACCATCAGTTCCCAAGGCTTGAGTATTACGCTCAGTCCGAAAATAACAGTCTTAAACCCGAGCAGGCAACACATTACATACTTGGATACGAGTACAATGTGAACGAAGGTGTCTTCCTGATCAGAGTTGAAGGATATTACAAGGATTACAAAGATCTTGTTCTGCGCGATAAAAACACATTCCTCTATACTTCGGGAGGCAAAGGAATTGCAAAAGGCGTTGATGTATTTCTGAAATCAACTGTTACCAATAAGTATTCAACGTGGATTTCATATGCCTATACTGATTCCAAAAGAAGCCAATATGATGCTTTAAACCAGGTTTCTGCAAATTATGATATCACTCATAATTTAACTTTTGTTGCAAGTTATAATATTACCGATGTTATCACTACAGGATTAACTTACAGGGTATCAACGGGCAAACCATATACTCCCGTAACAGGCGGTATATATGACTCAACTTACAATATATATGAGCCAATTTACTCAGAAAACAACAGCGGACGCTTCCCGACCTATCACAGAATGGATATAAACTTTCAGTACATATTCTCTCTATTCGGCAGGTTTGCAATAGCAGTTTTTCAGATCAATAATCTGCTTGGCAATAAGAACCTGTATGATTATACATATAATGCAAATTATACTGAGCGAAAAGAGATTATCACTACTAACAAACGGCAGTTTTATGTGGGTCTGGGAGTGCAATTCTGATTAAGTAAAAAGGCAAAAGTAAAAAAGCAAAAGTAAAAAGGCAAAAGTAAAAAGGCAAAAAAATTATTTTGATTAATTAAAACTACACAAACATGAAAAAGACTATTTTACTCGCGGTAATCATCATTTTCGGGATGATAAATTCAACAACATTAAGGGCAGATGACTACACGGATGCCATGAAAAAAAGTATTAAAAAGTACGGCGAAGCTGCAGATAGCGATGATAAAGCGGCATTACTAAAGGTGAGGGGAGATTTTGAACGAATTCTCCAGCTTAAGAAAAATGTGTGGATGGTGAATTATTACCTTGGAATGATTGATTACATTCTTGGACTCAAAGCTTCTGAGGAAAAGAACACCGATGAGCTTAAAAAGTACAATGAATCCGCAATAGATCTCTTCGATAAGGCAACCGATATGAAGGATGACTTTGCAGAAGCATACGTTATGAAAATGGCAGTGCAGGGCAACCGGTGGAGTTATGAGCCGAACAAAATGAACGACATAATTGCCAAAAGCACCGAAGCAAAGGATATGGCTATGAAGCTTGAACCCAATAATCCGCGCTTTTATCTGGTTGATGGTTATATGACGTTCTACACCCCGGAGAATTTCGGCGGCGGTGTTGATAAAGCTCAGCCGTTATTTCAAAAATCATGGGATAATTTTCAGACCTTTAAGCCTGTTGATGAAACCTATCCTGACTGGGGCAGGGACCAGGCTGCGGGAATGATTGCAATGTGCTACATCAAAACCGATAAGCTTGATAAGGCAAAGGAATGGATGGATAAGGGACTGGAATCAAAGCCGGAATCAAAGTTCATAAAAGGCTATGTTCAGGGTGAGTATGATAAAGCAAAGAAATAAACTTAAGTAATAGTCTTGAGCCTGCTGTATTAAATTGCGGCAGGCTTTTTTTATTGGTATTTTTGAGATGATGAAAGATACTTTACTTACCGCAAAACATAAGAGAACTATTGATATATCGATCAGATCAGGAAACTATAAAAAGATAATCACCATCATAGATTCCATATCAACAAAACACGCCGGAACAGCCAAGATGAATGATAAGAGATATGTAATCGCTGAGATAGCATCACATATCAATAATTTGGGACTCAAAGATCCCGATAGAGAATTTTTCCGTATAGGAAAGAAGATACTTGCTCTAAGATCTGATAATGCAAAAGAGATAGGAATTCACACGATATGCCGCGGTTATAAATATAATAAAGATAAAGTTACAGAATACCTGTACAGAATTACAAATGACAGCAACTGGGAAGTCAGGGAGTATGCAGCAGGTGCGCTGAGCGCGGTACTAAGATCAAATTCGGAGTTTATCAAAACGCTTAGAAAGTGGACTAAGGACAAATCAGAAAATATAAGGCGCGGTGTTGTGCTGGCTGCATGCGGACTCCGGAACTTAAAAGATCCTTCCAGTTTCGATAAAGCATTAACATTGCTTGAACCATTGTTAAGTGATTCATCCAGATATGTAAAGGTGAATCTTGGACCGTTCATACTTGGCGGCTATTTCGGGAATCATTTCCCAGAAAAGATATTTGAATTACTCGACCGCATAATAAAGTCAGATAATGAAAATGTAAAATGGAATGCCGCAATGATATTCAATAACAGCTTCGGCAACAGGAATCCAAACGAAGCAGTGAAATACCTGAGGATACTGGCTAAGGATAAAAGCACGGTTGTACAAAGAGCAGTAAGATCAACCATGCACAACCTAAGAAAAAGACATAAAAATATCAAATTATGAATAGTGAAATAGTACTGGAATTTGTTAAACGTATAAACGAGCACGACGCATTAAAGCTTGTTGAGCTGATGAGCGATGACCATACCTTTAGAGATGCGCACAACAACATAATTTCGGGGAGATCAGCGATGCAGGATGCATGGGAAAATTATTTCAGAATGTTCCCCGATTACAAAATAGAGATCGATGAATTCTATGAATCTGATGAATTATACGTGATGCTTGGTTATGCAAGCGGTACATACCGGGGTACGGAACCGGAGAGAAATCACTGGAAGCTTCCGGCTGCGTGGAGAGCTTCGGTTGAGGCAGGAACGATAAAAAGCTGGCAGGTTTATTGCGATACAAAAATTCCCTTTGAAATAATAGAGAAATACCGTTAGAAACGTGTGATTTTAGGCGATTTCGCACGAAAATGTTAATTTTTTCTTACGTCAAAAATCGCTAACTTTGTACTGAATGAATAAAATGTTACACGAGCGCAGGTAAAGTTCATGAAAATTTCGGATATTTTAAGTACTGATGTAATTGCAGTAAAGTTGGATGTGGCTGATAAAGACGATGCACTGAAGAAAATAATTGAACTGGCGGCAAAGTCAAACAAGATCATAGATATAGACAAAGTTTCCGGTACGATCTATGAAAGAGAAAAACTGGTTTCTACAGGCGTAGGCAAGGGATTTGCCATTCCGCACGGAAAGACCGATTCCATTAGCGATGTTGTGGCAGCATTTGCAATTACAAAAGAACCTATCGATTTCGATTCAATTGACGGCGAACCGGTAAGGTTCATATTTCTTTTAATAGGGAAAGAGAACCTTTTGAACACCCACATAAAATTACTAAGCCGCATATCAAGATTAATGAACAAAGATGAATTCAGGGATAGATTGCTGGAAGCAGATTCTCCGGACGAGGTCCTGAAGATATTTAAAGAAGAGGAGAAGAATTACTTCGATATATAATTACACCTCTTAAGCAGAATATAAGTTTGAAAAATTCCGTCCACCTTCATTGAAACAAAACAATTTTGGTTTAATCTAAACAATTGATATTATGCCTAAAAAATTAGTTTATTATTTTGGCGGAACCAGGGCTGATGGAGAAGCCTCGATGAAGCCTCTTCTCGGAGGCAAAGGCGCTAATCTTGCCGAAATGGTCAATTTAAGACTGCCTGTTCCGCCCGGTTTCACAATTACTACAGAAGTATGCACCCACTACTACAAGAATAATCACAAATATCCAAAAGAGCTGAAATTACAGGTCAGAGCTGCGCTTGCCCGGATGGAAAAGGAAACCGGCAAAAAGTTCGGAGATAAGAAAAACCCGCTTCTTGTATCAGTACGCTCGGGCGCAAGAGCTTCAATGCCGGGTATGATGGATACGATCCTGAATCTTGGCCTGAATGATGAAACTGTTCATGCGATAATTGAACTGACGGGCAATGAAAGATTCGCATACGATTCTTACAGGCGGTTTGTGCAGATGTACGGCGATGTTGTTATGGACCTTAAGCCCCACACGAAAGAAGGACGCGACCCGTTTGAACTGATAATTGAAACAAAGAAAAAATTAAAAGGTGTCAAGCTTGATACAGAGCTTACAGCCGAAGATCTTAAAGACCTTGTTTATCAGTTTAAAGCCGAGATCAAAAACAGGCTTGGCAGGGAATTCCCTGAAGACCCGATGGAACAGATAAACGGTGCAGTTGATGCAGTGTTTAACTCATGGATGAACGAAAGAGCTATTGTATACAGGAAACTTAACGATATACCCGAATCTTGGGGAACAGCAGTGAATGTTCAGTCAATGGTGTTCGGTAATATGGGGGAGACCTCCGGAACCGGTGTGGCATTTACAAGGGACCCGGCTTCAGGCGAGAATATGTTCTACGGTGAATACCTGATGAACGCGCAGGGAGAGGATGTTGTGGCAGGTACAAGAACTCCGCTGCCTATTTCTGCTTTGAAGCTGCAGGATAAGAAAATGTATGCCGAGCTTGAAAAAGTACGCAAAACTCTTGAGAGACATTACAAAGATATGATGGATATTGAATTCACCATACAGGACGGAAAGCTGTATATTCTGCAGTGCAGGGTTGGCAAAAGAACAGGAATTGCTGCGGTCAGAATTGCAGTTGAAATGGTGAAAGAGCGCCTGATAAGTGAAAAAGAAGCATTGTTGAGAATTGAACCCGACCAGCTTAACCAGCTGCTTAGGCCGATATTTGATAACACGCAAAAAGATGAAGCTGTTAAAAAAGGCAGGCTGATTGCCAAGGGACTTAATGCAGGTCCGGGAGCCGCAACAGGCAAGATCTATTTTAATGCATCCGATGCAGAATCTGCTGCTGCAAGAGGTGAGCAGGTAATACTTGTCAGAATTGAAACTTCGCCGGAAGATATTAAAGGAATGAATGCTGCCGAGGGAATCCTGACTGCCAGAGGAGGAATGACTTCGCATGCTGCGCTTGTTGCACGGCAAATGGGAAAGGTCTGCGTTGCAGGATGCGGATCGCTTGAGATTGATTATGAGACACGCGAACTGAAAGTAGAAGAAGATGACAGGAAGTTCCAGCTTAAAGAAGGTGACTGGATCTCAATAGACGGCACAACAGGCGAAGTAATAGAAGGTAAAATAACTACCAAAGAATCTGAGATATTGCAGGTACTGATAGAAAAATCCCTTAAGCCTGAATATTCCGATACTTATGCGATCTATGATAAGGTAATGCATTGGGCGGATAAATACCGCTCAATGAAAGTGAGAACCAATGCAGATCAGCCTGACCAGTGCGAAAATGCTCTTGCATTCGGTGCACAGGGTATAGGGCTCTGCAGAACAGAACATATGTTCTTCGGCGGAGACAGAATTGACGC
>JAUQWS010000010.1 GCA_030835025.1 Ignavibacteria bacterium
GACGGCCGCCATACAAAAAATGCGCCGAAACTCATATCATCGTAAGCATAAGCATCCTTTACTCCGAAAAAGTCCGAAAGTGATATCTTCCTGTGGCCTCCGGCATTTCCGGTGGCTGAGCCTTTTTTCATTTTCACGTCAATATCTTTATCTGTTACTTCTATCCATTCACCATGCGGAGCAAGCTCATCGTAGAATTCCTTATAGTCTACGGTAAGCAGGTCCTCATCGCTTTCGCTAAGATCATTATCGGATACAGTTATTATTTCTGCATCTCCGATCCCGTTTTCTGTTGAAGTATTGTCACTTTTCTTTCCGCACGAAACGAATCCCATAACCACAAACAATGCGGAAAAGATCATTATCTTTAATAATTTCTTGCTTAAGTCCATTGATTTTACCCTCTATAGATTTTTAGCTTGTTTTGGATCAGAATTTGAAATCAATACCCAGCTCAAGCGTATTGAAATCGTGGTTACCAAACCCGACCCTTGCATTACCGGCAACTGTAGGACTGAAGAAATACCTGAAACCGGTCTGTCCCCAGATCCATGCGCCGCTTCTGTAACTAATATCAGAAATATACACACCGTTTCTGGTTACATCTGTGTATGTTGTATTAACATAATTATAACCAATAACGGCACCAATAAACGGAACAAATTTTCCGTCACCTATTTGATTGAAGTTATAATTACCCTGGAATCCGATAGATGAGAAAGAGTAACTTCTTGAGTCACCGTTCCCATAGGCAAATGAATACTGGTAGAACCTGAAGAGTCCTCCAAGTCCGACAGTACCAATACCGGCCTGCGTGATCTGTGATTCAAAGTTTACACCAAACATCGGAGTCTCGCCCTTCGCCCAGAATCCTAAAGAACCTCCAAGCATATTATCCTTTTCCTTTAGCTGTGAATATACGCTATCGGAAAATGACAAAGCACAAATTGCAGCGATCACAAATAATGTTCTTCTTAACATAATATCCCCCTTTCGAGATTTAACCTATTAATTCGCTGATTTTTGAGATTATATCAGAAAGCCCGAAGAAATATTGAGTTGTACTGAAGAGTATGTAGAACAACCCTACAGTATACATAAAAAGCTGAAAAATAGATTTGATCAGACTCATTATTTTAAGCTCCTTTTTTGTTTCCCAATCAACTTGTTAATAGAGTTACAAATATTATGCCAAAAATTTTGAAGAAATCACTGCCTTTTTACTGCATTTTTGGGACTGCAGCTTTTTTCTATTATCTTTATGACAAATTTGTCATAGTACCCTTACTCTGTAAGTAATTTAACTAAACTAAACACGTTTGGTGGTAAAATTTTGTAAAAGTATATTATTAATTGTTTACAAACTTTAATATTGCTCTATTTTGACGAATGGTGTATTTTGCAGAACAAATATGATAATGAGAACAGTACTGATTGCCCTCATTCTGGCAGTAAACCTGCTCTTCGGACAGCAGTTCAGCAGTATGCGAAAGCTTGCAAATGTTGACTTGCATTATTCAGACGGTCAGTATTCCGCCTGCTGGGGTTATACAGCCCCCGACGGAAGAGAGTACGGCATCCTGGGCTGCGCCAAGGGAACTGCATTTATTGATGTTACCGATACAAATAATATCAGGGAAGTTGCCTACCTGCCCGGACTGGACCAGATAACATGCTGCAGGGAAATGAAGACATACAGCCATTATGCGTATGTTGTTGCAGATGGTATTGCAAGCGGGCTTCAGATAATCGATCTGCAGTACCTGCCTGATTCTGTAAGACTTGTAAACACATTCTTCTTCAACGGGTTTACAATGGGGCATACAATTTCGCAGAACGGACCTTACCTATATATAAATGCAGGTAATTATAATATCGGCGGACTTTTTGTGCTTGATCTGAGGACCGACCCTGTTAATCCGGTGAAAAGAGGCGAATGGGAAGAAGCCGTCGTGCATGATTCAAGAATTGTGAACGATACAATATTTGCATGTAATATCTACAGCCCGCCGGGGACAATTTCTGTAATTGATGCAACCGATAAGGATAATTTGAGGACAATTGCGAGCTGGGAAAATCTCCCCAGCCCCGGTCCGCACAACATTGCTCTATCTGCGGATAGAAGATTCGCATTCGTAACCGATGAAATAGGCGGAAATCCGAGACTGCTTAAGATTTGGGATATTTCGGATCTTAATAATGTTGTTAAGCTCGCAGAGTGGCATCCAACAGGTATAACTACTTCAATAATACATAATGTTGAGCTTTTCGGGAATTACCTTTTTGCTGCGCATTATACAGCAGGTTTAAGAGTGATCGATATCAGCAGCCCCTCAAACCCTACAGAAGCCGCATGGTATGACACATATCCTGAAAATGACGGATTCACTTATGACGGCTGCTGGGGCCCGTATATATTTGAATCCGAAAAAATAATCGCCTCAGACAGATCAACAGGACTTTATGTATTCAGAACTGATTTCCCGCTGAGGACACCCAATCCGAATATTGCAAATTATTTTTCTTTGTCGCAGAACTACCCTAACCCGTTCAATCCTTTAACTGTCATAAATTTCTCGCTTAAGTATGACAGCTTTGTAAAACTGGAGTTGTTTAATACACTGGGTGAACAGGTCTCACTTCTTGCAAACGGCCAATTTGGCAAAGGATTTAAATCTATCACATTTAACGGCAGTGAATTACCCAGCGGAGTATATTTTTACCGGATTACGGTAAAGTACACAGAAGGTGTGACCAAGGAATTTACCGAGTCAAGGAAAATGGTGCTGCTGAAGTAATGGGAACCATATTAAAAAAGGAACTGGTCTTAAAAAACGGAAGAAAAGGGATCCTAAGAACAGCAACAGTAAAAGATGCACCGCAGATAGTGAAGCTGATGAAAGGGATCATCAAAGAAGGTCCGTACACGCTTGCTGAACCTGATGAATACAGGTCAACCATAAAAACGGAATCAGCAAAAATAAGAAGATTTAAAAATGCGATCGGGAAGATCTACCTTGTATTCACAGTTGGGAATGAAGTTACCGGTTTTATTTCATTTGATAACTGGGATACAAGAAGAACAGCGCATACCGGACTGTTTTCAGTATTCATAAAGAAGAAATGGCGCGGTATGGGAGTTGGCAGGATACTTGTTACGGGAATGCTTGATTGGGCAAAGACGAATCCACTGAACAGGAAGATATCGCTATTTGTTTTTTCTACCAATAAGAACGCAATTGCTCTTTACAGGAAGCTGGGTTTCAGGCAGGAAGGCCGATGCCCAAAGGATATGATAATAGATGGCAAGTATGTAGATAGCGTTATGATGTACAAATTCACCAAATGATCCTTATTTAAACTATTTATAATCATTGCTTTATGAAAATATGTGTTGACACACACATTTTATTGTAGTATATTTGTTGTAACAAATAATGTTATAACACATAAAATGGGTGAAGGTTTGCAGATTCGGTTGAAGAGCACAAAGGAGATTCCCCTAAGAGAAGAAGTAGATCTTAATCTTAGAATTGCATCGGTACTGATCGATGCACGGTTCAACAAGATGATAGAGCCTTTCGGGATAACGGGAGTTCAGTATAACGTGCTGCGGATATTGAAGGGAGTCTACCCTGACGGACACGCAAGATGCGAAATAGCTTCGAGAATGATAGAGCGCGCATCTGATGTAACCAGAATAATTGACAGGCTTGAAAAACAGGGACTCGTAGAACGTGATAGAGATACTGAGGACAGGAGAATGTCGATAACCAGGATAACCAAAAATGGAATAGAGATTGTTGATAGAATTAAACCACTAATTGAAAAGGAGCATTTAGTCAACACAAAAAACTTAACCGATGAAGAATGTTTACAGTTATCAAAACTGATAGAAAAGATGTATGAAGGCATGTAATAGAATAGTAGAAAATAAGTGACACAACAAAACAAAAAACAAACAATAAATAACAAAAATACCTGGAGGGTAATAAAATGAACGTTTGGAAAATAGATCCCGTACACTCAGAGATCAAATTTAAAGTTAAACACTTAGTAATTTCAACTGTCAGCGGACATTTTGATAAGTTCGATGCAACCATTGAAAGCGAAAATGAGGATTTCTCTGATGCTAAGATAACATTCGAAGCTGATGCAAGCAGCATTAATACAAAAAATGAGCAGAGAGATAATCACCTGAAGTCAGCAGACTTCTTTGATTCGGCAAATCATCCCAAGCTCACTTTCAAATCCACATCATTAAAGAAACTGAAAGATGATGGTTACAAAATGACCGGAACTATGACAATGAGAGGGATCTCAAAAGAGATAACTCTGGATGTAACATATAACGGAACGGCAAAGGACCTGTACGGCAATGATACTGCAGCATTTGAGATATCAGGAAAGCTTAACAGGTTTGATTTCGGCCTTCAATGGAATGCACTCACGGAAGCTGGCGGAGTTGCAGTTGGCAGTGATATTAAAATAGAGATATTCGCAGAAATGAAAAAAGCTGCAGATATGAGCAAAGCTGCTTAAATACACAGCACACAGGTTAAAATTGAAAGGAAGAATAATAAAATGATAAAGACAATTCACAGGGCAGATTCAAGGGGGCTGGCAGACCATGGCTGGCTTAAGAGCAGGCATACTTTCAGCTTTGCTGGTTATCACGACCCTGAAAGAACGAGGTTCGGGCTCCTGAGAGTATTGAACGATGATATAGTTGAGCCGAGTGAGGGATTCGGCACTCACCCGCACGATAATATGGAAATAGTTTCGATCCCGCTGAAGGGAGCTCTTGCCCACAAAGACAGTACTGGAAGCGAGCGCGTGATAAACACAGGCGACGTGCAGATAATGTCTGCCGGCAGCGGGCTTTATCACTCAGAATACAATGCTTCGAAAAAGGATGCTGTGAATTTCCTGCAGATATGGGTCTTCCCTAAAGAGCGGGATATCCGGCCCAGGTACGACCAGAAGACATTCAGCGCAAATGAGAGGATTAACAGAATCCAGACAGTTGTGTCTCCTGATGAGAACTCCGGCGCACTGTGGATAAACCAGGATTCATATTTTTCGCTCGCAACCATTGAGCCGGGCAAGGCAGTTGAATACAAAGTAAACGGCAAAGACAGCGGAGTCTATTTATTCGTAATCGAGGGTAAGGCTGAAGCTGCAGGCGAAGTGCTCAACAAAAGAGATGCAATTGGCCTTGAGGAAATCGAAAAGCTGGAAATAAAGGCTGAGCAAAAAACGGAACTGCTTTTGATCGAAGTTCCGATGCACAGGGTCTAAAAATCAAAATACAGCGTAATGGAAGACAAATTCAAAGCTGCGCAGGAGATAATCAGGGGCCGGCGCTCCGTAAAGCCTGCAAAGATGAACGGCAGGCTGATACCGGACGAGACAGTCAAAGAGCTCCTCAGGTTGGCTGACTGGGCGCCGACTCATAAGATAACCGAGCCTTGGCGTTTCATCGTCTACAGTGGTGATAAGGCAAAGGCTTTCGCATTAGAGCATGCAGAGTTATATAAGAGCAGTACTCACGGCGAAGAATTCAACTTGGATAAGTATGAGAAAATACTCGGCAACGGCAAATATGTTTCGCATATAATTGTGGCAGTAATGAAAAGAAGCAAAACTGTTAACATACCCGAAATTGAGGAAATTGCCGCAACCGCTGCAGCAATAGAGAATCTATTGCTTGGTGCAAGCGCTGCCGGTTTGGCGGGATTCTGGTCAACCGGAGGAATGACGCACAAAAATGAAATGAAGGAATTCCTTAAGCTGGATATTGATGACATTATAATGGGTTTGATTTACCTTGGTTATACTGATTCAGTTTTTGAAGGTAAAAGGATCATACCGCTCGATCAAAAGATCGATTGGAAATAAACAAATCAAATAAAGCACAATGAAAATAATGTATATATTTCCCCACCCCGATGACGAATCGTTTGGACCGGCTCATGCAATTGCTAAGCAGCGCAGAGAAGGCCATGAAGTGTATCTTTTGACCTTAACAAAGGGAGGAGCGACTAAACAGCGGCATAAGTTCGGATACTCTGTAGCAGAAATGGGTGAGGTGAGATACAAGGAAATGCTGAATGTTGCGAAGATTCTGGACCTGACTGATTTGACTGTCCTTGACCTTCCCGATAGCGGATTGAAGGAAATGGATCCGCGCGAGATCGAAAGTGCGATCAGGAACCATATAAAGAAGTTCAAGCCTGATGTATTGGTAACCTATGCAGTGCACGGTATAAGCGGATTCCACGATCACTTGATTTCGCATGCAGTTGTAAAAAGTGTATTTGTTGATATGAATGAAAAGCTTGGATTCCCCAAAAGACTCGCGCTTTTCACTTTAGCAGCTGAAGATGCAGCCCAGCAGACACACTTTAAGCTGAGTTCATCAACAGATGAAGAAATTGACTGCATTGTTGAGACAAGTGAAGAAGACATAAATAAAGCAATTAAAGCATTGGATTGTTACGTTTCCTACGGAGAAACGATTAAAGCAACAAACGTGCATCAGCACATAAACAAAAATGTTGTCTTTGAAATATACAGAGAAAAGCACGATCCTAAACTAAAAGATATTTTTGATAAAATATAAATAAACATGACCTGGAGGGTTAATTTAATGTTAAACAAATATTCAATCCTTAAATCATTAGCACTATTACTGTTTTTTGCTTTCATCATAACCGGATGCGGAAAAACGGAAAACAATTCCACAGAAAAAAATAGCAATAAAAATGTTAAGACAGAAGTAAAGGGTACTGCATACAAAATAAGCACAACCGAAAGTGTGATAGACTGGACCGGAAGGAAAGTCACCGGTGCACACTACGGAACCGTGAATCTTGCAAATGGAGAGCTTTTTATTGATAACGGTAGGCTCACAGGCGGAAGCTTTGAAGCAGACATGAATTCATTGAAGGTACTTGATATTACAGATGCAGAAATGAACGGCAAGTTAACGGGGCATTTGAAATCAGATGATTTCTTTTCTGTGGAAAAAAGCCCGAATGCAAGACTTGAGATAACCGGTGTAAAACCGGGCGCAGGTGATAAATACGAAGTGACAGCAAACCTGACAATAAAAGGAATAACAAATCCGATTACTTTTCCGGCTAATATAACATTAAGCGGTAATAAAGTGATTGCGGAAGCGACACTTGATATTGACAGGACATTGTATGATATGAAATTCCGTTCTGGAAAGTTTTTCGAGAATCTCGGAGACAAACTGATCTCCGACATATTCAGTTTGAAAGTTAAGTTATCAGCAAATTCATAAAAATGCCTATGAAAGCAATAAGAATAATCAAAAGCCAAAAACAGGAAATTATGCCGGGGAGGTTTATCAACGCTCCCCTGCCTGCTGCAGAGCTCAATTACGATGATACGAGTCCGTTTGTTCTCCTTCACCACTTCGGGCCGTTTGAAATAAACTATCTCAATAAATTCGCATTTGAGCCCCATCCCCATCGCGGTTTTGATGCAGTTACATTCCTCTTCGATGGCGAGATGCAGCACAGGGATTCAACCGGCGGAACTGGCCATTTATCCGCTGGTGATGTGCAGTGGATGACAGCTGGCTCGGGGATACTTCACGAGGAATCGCAGCCTGAAGGATTCCTTAAACAAGGCGGTGTAATTCACGGAATACAATTGTGGATAAATCTGCCAAGAAAATACAAAATGTCATCGCCGCGTTACCAGGATATTGCCTCAGGTAATATCCCCGTCATTGAAACGGGAAGTTCAACTGAGCGGGTGATAGCCGGCGAGTATAAGGGAATTAGGGGTCCGGCAGAGACTTATTCACCGATAATTGCAGTGCACGGCAAGATCAAAAATGGGCAAGCCATTAAGAGTGAAATTCCTGAGTATAATAATTCACTCGTTTATGTTACTTTAGGAAGTATAAGTATCGGAGATTCCCTGATCACTGGGGGTAATATGGCTCAGCTTTCAGGTGAAGGCAAAGAATTTGAAATTTCCGCAGCGGAGGATTCTGAGTACCTGCTCCTTTCAGGCAAGCCGCTGGGGGAACCTGCTGTTCAGTACGGACCGTTTGTAATGAATACAATGGGTGAAATTAAACAGGCTTTCCTTGATTACCGGGAAGGCAAGTTTGGAATATTGAGGGACTGACCGATTGAAAATAATGTATGAATATCTCGTTGATATAGACCTGCCGATTCCGTTTGATGAAGAATTTCTGTCAAAAGTACCTTCTCAGCGGGCATTGGTCAACAAGTTAATGAAGGAAGGAACGATAACCAGCTATGCTCTATCTATTGAAAGCGGCAAGCTGTGGGTATCAATGATAGCCGAATCGGAAGAGAAGGTCAAAGAGCTTATTGGCATATTCCCTATTTTTGACCGGATATTTTTCACCATAAACAGGCTGACGTTTCAAAACAGTATAAATTTCAGGATTCCGCAATTTTCATTGAATTAATATTCCATAAATTAACCTAGGAGGGTAAACAATATGGAGATGTTAACTGGAATAGTTGGGAGAATACTTTTTACAATTCCGTTCCTTGGATTCGGAGTGAGGCACCTTATGTATGCATCGGGGATGGCGGGCATGGTTCCAATACCCGGCGGTGCTATCTGGGTTTATCTGACAGGCATTGCCATGATAGCAGCAAGCATTGCTGCAATATCAGGATGGCAGGGTAAAAATGCTATGCTTCTGCTTGCGCTGCTGCTTCTGATCTATGTTGTTACAATACAGTTCCCTGCATTGCTAAGTTCAGACCCGATGATAAAAATGGGTGGTACAGTAAGCTTCTACAAAGATCTTGGTTTGATGGGAGGTGCATTGATTTTGGCAGGGGTTTTTGCAGCCAAGGAAAAGAAAGCCGGAGCTGCCTCATAGGACTGCAGTAAATTTTTTCAACGCGAAGCAATCCGGAAAATAAACGGATTGCTTCGTTTTTATTTAATTCAAAACAAACAATCGAATTGAAAATACCAGACGAAACTAAGATACAAAGTGTTGACCTTAGAGTTAAAGATATTGAAAGATCCATTGGATTTTATTCTGATCTATTAGGTTTTAAAGTAATTTCCGGAGATAAAGACACAGTTTATTTATCAGCAACAGGAGAAAAGCCTTATCTTATCGGTCTTCATGAGGACAAGAACTCAATTCCCAAGCCAAGGGGAACGACCGGGTTGTTTCATACGGCAATAAGGCTGCCGAACCGCAGTGAGCTTGCAAGGGTATTCTTGCGGCTGTTTGAAAGCAAGCAGAAATTCCAGGGATTCTCCGACCATTTGGTAAGCGAGGCGATCTATTTAGCAGATCCGGATGAAAACGGCATTGAATTGTACGCAGATAAACCGCGAAGTGAATGGCAATATAAAATGGGACAGGTAGAGATGGATACCCTTCCTCTTGACCTGAGCAGCCTGACAAAGGAGCTTAAGGACAGGAATATTTGGAGCGGAATTCATCAAAATACCGATATCGGTCATATTCACCTCAGTGTTTCCGATCTGCACAAGGCACAGGAAGTGTATAGTATGGCAGTAGGGATGAACATAACAAGTTCAACTTACCCAGGTGCGCTTTTCTTTTCGGCAGGGGGATATCATCATCACATCGGGACAAATGTGTGGCAAAGCAGAAACGACAAGCCTGCTCCGGAAAATTCCGCCGGGCTTATGAATTTTACCATTAGTATTCCCGATAGTAAGTATCTTGATGATATAAAGGCACGGATAACTGAATCCGGCCTGCAGGTATTGGCAGAAGAAAATAACTCATTTTCATTTTTAGATTTCGATAAGATCAAAATAACCTTAACTTTGTAAAAAGTTTGGTGTGAATGAAAGTAGAGATCTCGCCGTACAACCCCGCATGGAAGGACAAATACAAAGCAGAGGCCGAACTTATCAGGAAGAAATGCGGGAGCCATTTTATTACAATTGAGCATGCCGGAAGCACTTCAGTTGAAGGCCTTGCAGCAAAGCCGATTGTAGATATTTACATCGGCACAAAAACCCTTGCAGATGCTCATTCAATGATCCCCTGTATGCAGTCAATCGGTTATGAATACGTTAGTGAATTTGAAAACGGCCTCCCTTTCAGAAGATATTTCAGAAAAGAAGCTGACGGCAGAAGAGAATTCAATGTTCACATTACCCCTGCTTCCCATCCTTTCAGGGTAAATGACCTTGTGTTCAGGGATTACTTAACGGTAAATCCTAAGGCAAAAAAAGAATACGAAGCTCTTAAAATAGAGCTGGGAAAGAAGAACTGGTCTTTAGAAAAAGAAAGCTATACAAAAGCAAAAACGGAACTGTGTTTGAAGATAAAAGATGAAGCATACAGATACTTCGGCAAGTTGTATGAGGATACAGAATCCGGGGCAACTTACCTAATGCACAAATACGCTTCGAAAGAAGCATGCGAAAAAGCAAAGTTCAGCATGCTGCACAAAGGGAATGTAACTGCAATAAGAACTGATATCTTCCCCGGGTTTTCGCTTAACAGGGCACTCGGATTTTCGGTGATGAATACAGAAACATTAAATAGGATGGAGTATTTTTTTAGAGGCAAATCAGGAAAATTTGCACTCCAGATTCATCCCTCACTGATGGATGAAAACACAAAGGCATTTCTTCATTCGCGCAATTACAGTTATGCAAACTCATGGGTAACTTTCTACAGGGATTCCAGTCCAATCGAATCCAGAGGTACAAATCTTGAGATAAAAGAGATCGGAAAAGAGTATGCAGCAAAATTTGCAGTTATCCTGAATGATGTATTTTCTTTTCCCCATGAATTTGACGATATTGCAGCCTCAACAGTTGGCCAAAAGGAATGGATAACATTCATGGCCTTTGACGGCTCAACACCTGTGGGTTCTGCGGGGATATGCATTACAGGAGAGACATCATATCTTTCATTTGCTAATGTACTGCCGGAATACCGCCGTTTGGGAATTCAGGGTGAGCTGCTTTCCAGAAGGATCGACGCAGCCCGCAAGCGCGGCGTGAAGTGGATAACCGTTGATACTGCGGAAAACAGCGAAGAAAACCCGAATCCTTCATATTGGAACATGTTAAGGCACGGTTTCCGTTTATTATATCACAGGCCTAATTACGTGAAAATTCAATGACAATAAAGCTTTTAATGTTCTTACTGTTCACCGCTTCACTTGTTTCGGGACCGAAAGAGATCAAACTCCTGCCGCCTGAGGAAGGTATTTATCACACAGCGTTTTCAACAATGTACTCGTCATCTAATAACGTATCAAAAGATGAAGTCCCGTACTTTGAGAATCTCGCAGGTAAAAAGATCGTGTGGCTGAACTTTTCGAATGACTGGTTTAATGGTATCCGGTTTCCTGAATCTTCAGTAAGGAATATCTGGCTGAGCGGTGCAATTCCTTCGATCAGAATAATGCCGTGGAGCACGTATGCTAAGAGAGATAATACTTATTCACTTAAGAAAATACTCAATGGTGAGTTTGAAGAAAAGCTTAGGAATTGGGCAAATGACCTTAAGAAAACTGAAATACCCGTTATGATAGATTTTGTTCCCGAAGCAAACGGCGACTGGTTCCCCTGGAGTGGAATAAATTACGGTGGCGGTAAAAAGTCAGGCTATGGAGATAAAGAACTTTACGACGGCCCCGAGATGTGCCGCGATGTCTACAGGTATCTTATTGAACTCTTTAGAGAAGAAGAGGTTAATAATGTTACATGGGTTTTCCATGCAGCAGCTATAAGCGCACCCATGGAGGACTGGAATAATATAACTAATTATTACCCGGGTGATGATTATATTGACTGGATCGGAGTCAGCGCATACGGTCCCCAGCGCTGGGGCGAAAGTTACCAGAGATTTGTAGATATTGCTCAGCTCTCTTACAATGAGCTCTCTGCTTTAACACCGAATAAGCCGATAGCAATTCTTGAGTTTGGCGTTGCGGATTATTTGCCGAATGTAAACAAGGCATTATGGATACAGAGCGCGCTTTATACTGTGCAGCAGCCGGAGTTCA
>JAUQWS010000069.1 GCA_030835025.1 Ignavibacteria bacterium
GTTACACGGGGTTAAGTTTATTAAAAATTAATTTTACTGTAACTGTTAATTTATTTAAAGTTATGGATAAATTGATGGGGCTAAATTATTGGATTACTTGATTTTTAGCTTGTTTTTTAATTATATTTGTAACATAAGAGACCAAAACCAGCCTATCAAAAGGTAAAGTTACACATATGGTATCAGACGATGTATATTAATAAACTAATAGTCCGAAAGGACGGGAGGGCATAAATGAAGCCGACAGTTAAGTCAAAGACCGATAATCCGTTAAGCGAGCTGATTGACGATGAGACATATAATAATTTGAAGAAATACAAATTATTGGACGAAAAAGCTATTCGCGATTACAAAATACGGCAGATGTATAAAGATATGAGAAGGGAAATGAGCGCAGGCGAGGCTATTGATAAGATACAGGAGATGTTCCCTTATCTGCAGTTCGATACAATAAGGAAGATCGTTTACCAGGTTTCTAAAAAGTAAGATCTGTTTGAAAATTATGGCTAAGGCAGGACGCGCGATTTGGAAATAATCAGAGCAAATGGCAGGAATTCTGACTCTTCGAACAGACATAATCCATTTGAAATACCTATCAGCCGGGACTTAATAAAAGTTCTGGCTGATTTTATTTACAGTGAAACGAACCGTTTCGGACTCTCAAAAGTAGTGGTCGGACTCTCAGGAGGGATCGATTCTACTGTAGCCGCTTATCTTGCAGTAAAAGCGCTCGGACCCAAGAATGTGCTCGGTGTTTTGATGCCTTACAGGACATCCAGGGCCGATAGTATTAGTGATGCTCTTAAAGTTGTTAAAGACCTTAAGATCAAAAGCATGATAATTAATCTTACCGGAGCTGTTGATGCACTTTCCGAAAATGATCCTGACATTCTGAAAAACAAAGTTCGCTTCGGAAACATTATGGCCAGAATGAGGATGATATGCCTTTATGATCAGTCAAATGCATACAATGCACTTGTACTCGGAACAGGGAACAAAACAGAAATATTGCTCGGTTATACAACACTTTTTGGTGATGCTGCGAGTGCCATAAATCCTTTGGGTGACCTCTATAAAACCCAGGTATGGCAGTTGGCTGAAGCATTAAAATGCCCCAAACAAATAATCAGGAAGAAACCATCGGCGGACCTTTGGTCGGGACAAACAGATGAAGGTGAACTGGGATTCACATATAAAGAAGCGGACGAACTTCTTTATTATATGATCGACCAGCGATACAATGATGATGAACTTGTTGAACTTGGGTTCAAACCTGCGTTCATTAAGACAGTTAGGAATAAAATACGCTTTAACCAGTTTAAGCGCGTTCCGCCGGTAATTGCGAAGGTTTCCAACCGTACCGTAAATATCGATTTCAGGTATAACAGGGATTGGGGAAGCTGACTCAATTGAGAATTACAAAATTTCAAACAAAATAATGAAAAATGGGTGCTGTTGGCGCCTTTTTTTTGAAAAACCCGAAAATTCAACTCTTCAACTGTCTACTGCAATTCTTCAGATTCTACAAATCTCTCATTATTAGGAACAAAACAGTCAACTTTCAGGTATTTAAAATGTCAGTTATACATAAATCTGGATAATCATCTTAGAGTAGAATGTGATTAATTCATTGAATTTATGCTAATTTTAAACTATATTTGAAGTTCTTATGCAAATAAAAATCTTGTTACTTCTGGCAATTTTTGCGGTTGCCACCGGATCAATTTCAGCTCAATTCGGTGATTTTACTTCATCAACCGTACTGAAAGAGAAATTCATTGATAGAAACGGCAATCCCCTGACCGGGAAGGGTGTCATTGTTGGAGATGTTGACTCAGGAATTGATGTGTTCCACCCGATGTTCTTTTTTGCCGATGGCGGAGAGTTTTCATGGGTAGATGTAAACGGCGATGGCAAGTTGACACCGGGTGATGACGGTATCGATAAAAACGGTGACGGTAAGATCTCGGAAAAAGAGATAATAAGATACGTTGAGATATCAGATAACACCTGGGGTATGCTTGGCTCTCTTGGTGCTGAACCGCGGAAATACAATCCCGGATTTGATTTTTTGTACATAGATGCAAACGGGAACAAGAAAAGAGATTTTGGACCGAAATCAGGATTCACGGAAAGTGAACCTACTTACGGCGAACAGTTTTTCATAGCCCTTGATGATAATAAAAATGAGAAAATAGAAGCAGGTGAGAAGCTTGTTGCGCTTAAGACCTCAAAGATACGCTCTGTCAGGCAGCGTGACGGAATTATCAGAAGGCGCGGAATTGATCTCATCCTGACCGAAGAAGACAAGAATGGGCACGGTACCGGTGTGGCGGGGCTGATCATTGGCGGACATTACGGTGTGCAGAAGATACACGGACTTGCCCCTGATGCAGAGATGGTTTTTTCAAGTATTCAGTATGCTTACACACCACGGTTTGTAAGGAATTTCCCCGAACTGATAAGTTTTCTGAAAGACGAGAAGGTAAATATTCTGCTATTCGAAGACGGTGAATGGATGTGGGAATTTATGGACGGCTCCAGCGAAGAAGAGGAAATGGTTAACCAAATGGCGAGGGACGGGATTACCGTTATCGGCGGTTCTGGCAATATGTCCGGCGGTAATATGGTAATAATTGATACTCTGCTTGCCGGAACTACCGAGACATATATTGCAAGCTGCTCAGGCAAACCGGAAGATGAAGTAAAGAAAAATGACGGTGTCTATTTTTCGTTCCTGTGGAAAGACCCTGAAAATAACATAACGTTTACGGTCGAGACTCCGGACGGGAAGATTTCTGAAGAGATTTCATCCGGAAGCGGTTTCAATAAGGTTGGACAGTATAATCTGTTTTATAGCCGCGAAGTATCTTCAAAAGGTACCGTGATGATGAAGTTTGGTGCCTCTGCACAGGATTCAGATATAGTACGAGGCAAGTTTAAGATAAGACTGACAAGCAGCAAGAATGAATTTGTGAGGGCGTATGTTGTTGATGTAACGCAGTCATGGGCAGGTAATGCAAGATGGATAAACCATCCGAACATCAGCGATGAATCCAATATTTGCTTCCCTTCTACTGCCGATAGCATCATAGCAGTTGGGGCATATGTTTACAATATGGGATGGGGAGATAAGGTCGGTGACCTTGCATCTTACAGCAGCAAAGGATACAACATAACAGGAAAACTTGGAGTAGATATAACCGGACCGGGCCACTCAACTTTCAGCACAGAAAAGAATCTGAGCTACCAGATATTCAGCGGAACAAGCTCCGCAGCTCCCCATGTCGTCGGTACAGCCGCACTGCTGCTGCAGTATAATCCAGGCCTGACACATGAGCAAATAAGAGCGATATTGATGAACACTGCAAGGAAGGATAATTTCACAGGAGATGTCCCCAATGGAGAATGGGGCTACGGAAAGCTGAACACGGAAGGCGCAATAAGATTCGTGATTTCAAACGAATAATTAATTTAACATAATAAATAAATACAAGAGCAGGCGCAATTAATTGATTCGCCTCGCACTGAATCAGGAAAAAATGAGAAAAAACAAAAGAGAAGAGCAGAGTCAGTACAAGACAATGCAGATGAACCAGAAACAGCAACAGCAAAGGAAAAAGAAAGTTGATCCTTTAAAGACCCGCGGTATCAAGTACATAGATTACAAAGATACAAGGCTGCTTGCAAGGTTTGTTAACGAACAGGGCAAGATACTTCCTTCAAGAATTACGGGAATAAGCTCGAAAATGCAGAGACAGCTCACCGAAGCCATTAAAAGGGCAAGACATCTTGCATTGATGCCGTTCGTAAGCGAAGAGTTCAGGCCGTAAGCCGAACTTAAATGAACTTTATTTCTTGATAGAGCCTGTTTCTGTTCTGCAGAGACAGGCTTTTTCTGTTTATTAATGCCATATACAAAGATAATAACATACCGTTTCTTCCTGTTCATACTTCTGACTGCGGGAATCCACGCCCAAAGCGAATTCGTGCTTGGAGAGTACACGGTGAAAGAAATTCTGGACGGTGATACGTTCAGATTTGACGGACTTGACCGTACTACAAGACTGCTTGGAATCGATACTGAGGAGACATTTAAAAAAAGCGATGCCGAAGAAAGAACGCGTGAAATTGCCCGATATTGGACTGATTACTACGCGCATAAAAAAGATTCCTCCGGCAAACCAGCTAAAATAGAATCTCCCTTTGGCTACGGCACATGGCAATGGACAAAGAGCTTATTTGATGATGTTGTAAAAGTACGTCTGGAATCGGACGATACAAATCGCACTGAAGATATGTATGGGAGATACCTTGTATATATTTTTGCTGTCAAAACTGACGGCTCTGAGTTTAACTATAACATTGAGTGTGTTAAACAAGGTTACAGCCCATATTTCAATAAATACGGTAACTCAGCCAGATTTCACGATGCATTTACAAAGGCTCAGGAGTATGCAATTGGAAAGATGCTTGGTATCTGGAGCGGACAGGAAATGTGTTATCCTGATTACACGGAAAGGCTCAAGTGGTGGAATAAACGTGCAGAACAAATAGAACATTTTGAAAGTACATATTCACGCATGGGCGGTTACTACTCTTTGCTTGATCTTTCGGATTACACTGATCTCAAAAAGCGACTTGGTGACACGGTAATCGTTTTCGGGAGCATTTCAAGGACTTTTACAGATAAAGAACCGCATTTGGCAATTCTTGAGGCAGGCAAAGATGAAAGACTGGACCTCGTGTTCTTTGCTGAGCATTATATTTTATTACCCGGACTTGGCCTGGATAATCCAAAAGACTATTACATTTACGCAAAAGGACTTCTTGGCGAATTCAACGGAAGGCTTCAGATAATCATTGAAGATGCATCACAAGTATGGAGGGAATAACAAAATAAAACCATGTTCATAGATACACACGCACATCTTAATTATCCGGATATTGCCGCCAATATCAGTGAATTCCTTATGCGCGCAGAGGATTCCGGCGTTGAGTCAATTATTGTTCCCGCTACTACTTACAGAACTTCTCTTGATGTGGTTGAGCTGGTGCAGAAACACAAAATGCTTTGGGGTGCGGTTGGAATTCATCCTACTGAACTCAGGGATTTTGATGAGAAGCATCTTGAAGGAATTGAAGTGCTTGCCAAGGAAAGCAAAGTGGTTGCGATTGGAGAGATTGGTTTAGATTATTATTGGGAGCCCTATGACAAAGAACTGCAAAGGCATGTGCTGGTTGAGCAGTTCAGAATTGCGAAGAGTGCTTTACTGCCTGTAATAGTGCATAACAGGAATTCCACCGATGACCTGATGGATATAGTCAGAGCCGAATATGAAGGCGGTGCGCTGCGGGGGCAGTTCCATTCATTTAGCGCCGGGCTTAAAGAGGCAGCCGAATGCGTCAAAATTGGGTTTTATATTTCTTTCACAGGAAACATTACTTATAAGCCCAATGCCGGTACACTAACTGCGTATGAGATCGTGAAGAATACCCCCGTTGATAACTTGCTGCTGGAAACAGACACTCCTTACCTGCCGCCTGTACCGTACCGGGGAAAACAGAACGAACCCTCTTACATCAAATACACTGCGCAAAAGCTGGCTGATCTTAAGGAAGTGAGCATTGAATCCTTTGCAGAGGTGACCACAAATAACGCAAGGTCACTTTTTAAGCTGAGCTGAATCTGTTATCAGGAAATTTAATATTATCCTCTGCATTTTAACATAGGCTTAATATTAGCTTAACGGAAAATAATTAATTTGGCAATACAAATCACAATTATTGCCATGGATTATGCAGAATTCCTGAAATTGCCGGAAATATCGGTGGATTTCGATTCTATGTATCAGAAGCAGAAGGAATACTTCAGCAGAAGGTATTCAAAAAGCGGATTTGACAAAGAAGAGCAAGAAATATTGAGTATAAAATCTGCGCTTATCACTACAGATCTCCATTTTTCCGAGATCCACGAATCCGAATCAAGGAAATAAAAAAAGGCGGTTTAACCCGCCTTTTGATATACTTACTTATTGTCAATTCCCGAAGTTCGGATTAGGTATTGTCCTTCTAAAATCGTTTTCGCCTTTGATATTCATTCTTATCTTAAAAGTCATCCAGAAGCCGTAAACTGTCCCGGGAACCCTGTCCCCTGAAGTTATAGGCTGAAGTAATCCATAAATCGGTATTCCGTTATTCTGTCCTGCGCCTTTGCGTCCCCTTAGATAGAAACCATAAACAGGCTTCGAATCCAGCGGTGCATTAAAGTAACCCCAAACGCCTCCGCCATAAGTATCTTCCTGTGTGAAGTCTGTACTGTCAAGCGAGGCACCTGCATCAACAAATGAAAGTGTGTCAAATGTTTCGGACGTCATATTAGCATAAAATCTGTAGAATTTTGTCTCGTAACCTGCAACTGTTATCTTATCCAGAATGCCGGTTCTCAGGAAAAAATTCATTCCGATAGAATCGCCGGAACTCATGCCGCAATCTCTGTTTGGAGAAAGTGAATTTGTATTATAGCCTTCCCATAAATTAACTCCGGCAAAGCTGCCGCCTGCCGCTGAATCTTCTTCTATGTAAAGGCTGTCAAAGATCTTAACATTTGGATTCGGAATTGTAGCAGGTTCATTATTTTCAACGCCTGAATCATCGCATCCGTTCACAAATATTAATGAAAAAAAAGCAAGCATCAAAAATCCTGCCAGGTATATAATTGTGTTTCTTTTGTTGGGCTGCATTGTATCTCCTTTAGTATTTTCTTTTGGTATTTGTTTAATATAATGAATTATAACTCAAACTTTAACCCCGTATAGATGTTAAAAGTTGAAGTTGTTATTTTCTTTATCTGTTCATTTCTTCCTAAATTGTTTAATCCCCCGTATTCATACTTGCCGCCGAACAGGACTCCCATAAACTTGTTAAACATATACGCTAATTGAAGATTACCCGTTAAGCCGAAGTCAAAATTCTTAACTGCATACTGCTTAACGTCATCTGTATTAAGCAAAAGCCCGAAATAAGGACCAAGGTTCCCGTCAACCCTTATCTTCTCGCCGATATCAAAATCAAAATACAGCAAAAGCGGAATATTGAAATAATTCAGGTTCGCTTTCTCACCTGTTGAGGTCTCGAAACCCTTCGAATTATACTGGAATCCGCTGGTGAAACCGAATCCAAGAAGGTTCAGTGAAAGAGTTGCGCCAAAAAGCGGCCCCGCTTTGGATTTTGAATTCTCAAGCGTATCGTTTTGGGAGTTCATCTCAAAGGTGGTTTTGGAAAAACTTGCTCCAATCTGGAGATCAAGGTCAAGGCTGAAAAGCGCATTGCGCTTTTTAAGCAGCTTTTCTGCTTCTTTAAAATGCGGCTTAATGGAATTGTAATTATCCCCTGCAGATGTTAATGATGAATTAATAAGAGCGAATGTTAAAACCAAAACAAAAAACAAGCGGGTAACTGAACTCTTCATATCGTCTTTTTAGTTTTCGGAATATTGTTTATTTGTACATAAGCCCGGAATTAGACGGGATATCAATCAGATTCTCTACTTCTTTGCGTACTCCTCATATGTTGAAGCATGGTCAGGGTCAAAATCCATTAACTTACGATATATAGTTTTATCATAATAATCAACAAGCGTTCCGGCTATTTCCAGATACTTTGTATCAAAGAACTGCTTAATTATCCAGGAACGAACCTCAGTTTTCTTTATTTTTCCGATCATCTCAAGCGATTCTGCAATTCTTTCAAGCGCATCGCGCTTACTGTATTGAAGCGAATCCATTCCCGCAAAATGGTAAATCCAGTAAGCCTTACGGAAATTCTCATATTTAGAGTTTAGGAGCTCCGCAGGGTAAACGCTCCTTGACTGTTTCAGGCTTGAGTTATCTGTCCATCCCCTGCCATCGGAGTTCGCAATTGCAAGGTTCACCACGTTTTGAGCCTTTACAAATCTTTGTGTTCCAAGTCCGGGCTCCCAAGAATCATCATCCCAGCCAATAACCAGATAGGCATAATAATCCAGAAAACTTGTTAGCGCGTTGTATTTAAGGTCATCGTGATAGAAATTCTGTCCCTTGGTGTAATTGAACGCCCAGGTTTCATCTTTCAACCTGAATATAGAGGTGAAGTTCTGAGTTCTGTAGATATTCCGCTGAACATTAATTACCATTTGGGCTTCGTAGCTGTCAAATCCTGTAGCTGAGCGGAAAAAAAACTGAAAACTGCATTTGATCTTGTAAGGCTTTCCTCTTACATCATTGACGATATTCTCATCGGTAAAACGCGTTTTGTTAAGGTAATTCTGAACATCCATCTTGAAATTCGAAAGCCTGTCTCTTACATCTATGTTCAAAGCGCTGAGGTCAGCATCTACTGTAGCATCAAGCTCCTGAGCAAAAGCAGTGTTTACCGGAGAAGGGTAAATAAAACTGAAGATAAAAAAAATGGCTGCAGATAAGGCCGAAATTGCCGATTTTTTCCCCATTTTGTACAAATTATTCGTGTTTTTACACTTCAAGTTAATCAATGCTGCTTTCATAAACAATACACAGAGTACTAGTCAAACAATTATGTGCTGCTTTTATTTCATAATAGCTTTTTTATTCCTTTTGTTCCTGCCCTGAGGTCAATTAATAAAGTAAACGATTGAAAGCCAAATGCAAGCAACGAAAGACAATTCGTCCGTATCATTTCATCTTAAATACATCAAGTAAGGATCTCAAGATTATTGCCTTCGAAATCGATTATCACTTTCCTCAGGCTATCAGGCAGCCTTTCAGGCCGGTTTGTAGTTGGATTAAGATTCACCTGAACCGATCTTTGAGTCACCAAAAGAGCATCGGTTTTTGATTTGAATATAAGATGCTCAAAGCAAAAGCTTGAATTCTTCAGATATGATATGCGCGTATAAATATCCAGCAGGTCATCTACCATTGCAGGTGATTCATACGTGATCTCATTTCGTTTTACATTTATCTTCAAACCGTCATCAAAAATACCCGTCGGCAGAAGCTGAATTCCCAGGTTTCTTACGTATTCTACCCTGCCTATCTCACAATATTCAAGATAAATTGCGTTATGAACTATTCCCTGCGAATCGACCTGGAAGTTTCTGACTCTGAGCTGAAATTTGTGTTTATATTTTGATTTGTTGAGGTCCAATTACTTTTTTGTGTACTCTGATGACTAAATCTACTCTATGGATTTGAATGCTTCTATTGCCTTCGAAAGGTCATCATCGGATATATCCATATGAAAGACCGCCCGCATTCTGCCTATTCCTTCATTTGTGAGCAAAACGCCCTTTGAGCTAAGTTCAGTTCTTATTCCCGATGCATCTATTGCTGTTTTGAAAACTACTATGTTAGTTTGTACTGAACAAAGATCAATATCTACAAAACTGATTTTTGACAATTCCTGGGCAAACTGCTTCGCTTTTCTGTGATCCTCTTTGAGCCGGTTTACATTGTTCTTTAGCGCGTATAATGCACCTGCAGCGATTATCCCCGCCTGTCGCATACCGCCTCCAAGTATTTTCCTGTATTTATGAGCCCGCACTATAAAGTCCTTTTCACCGCACAAAATTGAGCCAACAGGAGCACCGAGTCCTTTTGAGAAACAGAATGTAACGGAATCTACAAGTGAGGAATAATCTCTTATGCTGATGCCGGTTTCAACCGATGCATTGAACAGCCTCGCTCCGTCTAAATGGAGCTTTAGTTTATTTTCCGAAGTGAGTTTTCGAAGTTTCTTTATCTCATCTAAAGGGTATATGGTCCCGCCGGCACGGTTATGGGTATTTTCTATGCACACAAGCGATGTTTTAGGATAGTGATACCAATCGGGCCTGATGTGCTCTCTTACTTCCCCGTCATTCAAAACTCCTCGAATACCTTTTAAGGGCATAACCTGCACACCGGAGATGAAGGAAGGTCCGGCAATCTCGTACTTCACAATGTGTGAATCCCATTCTGCAATTATTTCTTCAGAAGGGTTTGTATGTGATTTAACTGCCAGCTGGTTGCCCATACAACCCGAGGTCACATAAAGAGCCGCCGGCTTGCCTGTTAATTCTTTGCACAATTCCTGAAGCTCATTAACTGTCGGGTCATCTCCCCAAACATCATCGCCAACCTCAGCATTTGCCATTGCCTCCCGCATAGCTTTGGAGGGTCTTGTTACTGTATCAGAGCGAAGGTCAATGTAATTCATATCAGCCTGCTTTACTCAGCTTCTTCTTCTTCGCCAACAACGCTTGCTACTGCTGAAATTGTATCTCCTTCATGCAGCTTAATAAGCCTTACTCCCTGAGTATTTCTGCCCATCACCCTTATTTCGCCAACGTTCTGCCTTATCATGATACCTTTTGTTGTAATTATCATCAAATCATCGTTATCCACAACTTCGCGGATTGAAATCATGCTGCCGTTTTTATCACTTGATTTCATTGTGGTGACTCCCTTACCGCCGCGGCGTGTTATACGGTAAGCATCAAGTTCGCTTCGCTTTCCGAATCCTTTGTTGGTAACCACGAGGATTGATGTCCCTGCACGTTTGACCGCTACCAGGCCTACGACATAATCCTTCTTATCAAGCCTGATCGCTCTTACTCCGGCTGCGGTTCTGCCCATTGAGCGAATATCGCTTTCGTTGAATCTTATAGCCATTCCGCCATGTGTACCGATAAGTATTTCCTGCTTGCCGTTCGTGAGCTGAACATCGATAAGTTTGTCGTCTTTTCCAAGCCCGATAGCGATAATTCCTCCGCGCCTCGTGTTTTCAAAATTCGCAAGGTCGGTCTTCTTCATCGTTCCCTGTTTAGTTACCATGGTTACAAACAGACTCTCTTCAAAATCTTTGACGTTTAGAATTGCCGTAATTTCTTCTTCTTTGGTTTTGCCGATATAATTTGCAACAGAATATCCCTTTGCAGTTCTTGATGCCTCCTGGATCTCGTGCACCTTAAGCATATAACATTTGCCCAGGTCAGTAAAGAACATCAGGTGGTTATGAGTAGATGCAACGAACATGTGTTCTATAAAATCATCCTCACGTGTAGATGCCCCTATCATTCCCTTGCCGCCCCTGGACTGCCTGCGGTAACCGCTTACAGGTGTGCGTTTAATATAGCCGCTGTGGCTTATGGTGATGACAACATCCTCTTCCTTGATGAATTCCTTAATAAAGTCATCGTCACTAATCTTCTTTGCATTCATAACAATTTCGGTTCTTCTCTCATCGCCATATGTCTCTCTAAGCTTTTTCAGCTCGTCAGAAAGTATTTCTCTTCTTAAGGCATCACTTGCCAGAATTCTTTTAAGTTTTTCAATTGTCTTAAGAAGCTCGCGGAATTCTTCTTCTATTTTCTTCCGTTCAAGCCCGGTTAAGCGCTGCAACCTCATTTCAAGTATAGCTTTAGCCTGGATTTCCGAAAGCTTGAACTTCTTCATTAATCTTTCCTGTGCTGTCGGGACGTCTTTAGATTTCTTGATCACTTCGATCACTTCATCTATGTTATCAAGGGCAATCATGTAGCCTTCTAGTATATGTGCCCGCTTTTCTGCAGCATCAAGGTCAAACTTCGTTCTTCTGATAATAACGTTCAGCCTGTGGCTTATGAAGCTTTCCATCATTTCTTTGAGCTTCATAACTTTTGGTATTCCATCCACAAGGGCCAGAAGGATCACACCAAAAGTGACCTGCATCTGAGTATGCTTGAACAAGTTGTTTAAAATGACGTTTGCAGCACCTCCGCGCTTTACTTCAATCACAACTCTCAAACCGTCTTTATCTGATTCATCCCTGATATCTGATATGTCATCAAGCTTTTTGTCACGGACAAGATGCGCGATGTTCTCTATCAGGTTTGCTTTGTTTACCTGGTAAGGCAATTCAGTGATAATAATGCTTTCTCTATCCCCTTTGCCTACTTCAATACTTGCTTTAGCCCTGATGATTATTTTCCCGCGGCCTGTCTCGTAAGCCTCTTTTACACCTTCAAATCCCCAAATTATACCCCCTGTCGGAAAGTCGGGAGCTTTGATGAACTTCATTATCTTCTCAGTCGGAAGTTTAGGGTCTTTAATCAGAGCAATGAGTCCGTCAACAACTTCAGTCAAATTGTGAGGAGGAATGTTCGTAGCCATTCCCACTGCGATTCCGCTGGATCCATTCACCAGAAGATTGGGGAGTATTGTCGGGAGAACTGACGGCTCCTTCGAAGTATCATCGTAATTGGGTATAAAGTCAACGGTATTCTTATCAAGATCTGCCAGAATATTATTCGAGATCTGCGCTAGCCTTACTTCTGTGTAACGCATTGCTGCAGGGGAATCGCCGTCAACAGAACCGAAGTTTCCCTGTCCGTCAACAAGCGGGTACCTTAAAGAAAAATCCTGTACCATACGAACAATTGTATCATAAACCGCCTTATCACCGTGCGGATGATATTTTCCAAGCACATCTCCCACTACCCTTGCTGATTTCTTATAGGGCCTGTTCGGCTGTAAACCAAGCTCATTCATACCGAATAATACTCTTCTGTGAACAGGTTTCAATCCGTCACGAACATCAGGCAGCGCCCTGGCAACTATTACACTCATTGAGTAATCAAGGTAAGAGTTCTGCATCTCTTCTTCAATATTGACCGGAATAATTTTTTCGTTAGCCATCTAGCTGATATATTGTTTTATTTGCTTTTTAATATTGTAATGACAGGAATTTTGTCAGTTGAAAGTTGATAGTTTGATTTCGGAAAGCTATTCAACAGGTTTAATACCCTGCATTGCCCTTAGCAAGCCGATCTGTCCCGTATGGTATGCATCATGCAGCACCAGCTGTCTGAAAAAGACAAGTTTCTCGTCAGTGCTTGTCATTAGATCGTCTCCAACTGCCTCCGCAGTCTTAATACATTCATTGTTCAGTTCCCTTAGTCTATTGATATCTTCCTGCCACGACTCTTCTGACTGAACTTCAGGCAAAGGTTTCCAGTTATCTGCTTTTGCGTTCATCGCAACATTCTCTTTCACGTATGTCAGCGCCCAGTGTTTCCAGTATAAAATGTGACGAACAAGCTCCCATATACAGTGCCTACCGGGAGCCGGAAGATACAACGCCTGTTCAAACGTCAATCCCTCAACCTGCTTCAAAAGACTTGCCTGCCAGAAGTTTTTATCTTGTGTGAACTGTTTGAAATCGTTAATAAAAGACCCGATCGGGCTAAGCTTTTCTGCTTCCAATTTAGAATATAATTTACCTAAAATTAGTAGTTTGAATTGACCGGAAAAATCTGCAATTGTGGATAAATTTAAGATAAATTAAGCTCTAATTCAATTCAGAAATTAGCTCTGTAATCAGGCGGCTTAGGCTGGCATTGGCAGTCACTGCACTTTTGAGAACATCTTCGTGTGAAGTTGCAGATAAACCGTTTTCCTTCAGTAAATTTGTGATAACAGAAATTGCCGAGGCATTCATACCAAGCTTCATAGCTTCGTAAACTTCGGGAACAGTGGACATTCCTGCTGCATCTATTGCAAATTTCTTTTGAAATCTTGTTTCAGCTTTGGTTTCGTAAGTCGGACCCGGGTAATATCCGTATGTACCCTCATGGATCTTTATATTAAGCTTCATTGCGGAGCTCAATACAAGTTCATTAAGATTCCTGTTGATTGTTGAAGGTTTGCCGGTGAACTTCACCCTGTCATTAAAGCTAACATGAGAAGTTATAAGCATCATTTCACCGACAGCAAAATTCTCGCTTAATCCTCCTGCAGCATTTGTGATAAGCATATTTCTCACTCCCTTAGCTAATGCAAACCTCACATTTTCGGTAATCTCATCTGGTTTGGAGCCTTCGTAAAAATGCTTTCTGCCTCTGAAAACAAGGATATTCTTGCCAGCGATTCTGCATTCATAAACGATCTTACTGTGAACTCCCGCAACTTCTTGGGTGATGATCTTTTTTCCCTCCAGAATTGATTCATCAAGATCTAATCCTGAACCCAAAACCAGCCCCAAAACTATATTTGTATTATTCAGCACTTTAACTTATAGCGGTTTTTTTTATGTTTCAAAATAGTTTTATTTTTTGCAAATTTATAGTTGATTTAGCGGTATGTTTTTGTTGATTTTTCCTGTATTTTTGCAGCTGAAACAATACGTGAATGATTTTTGTTTAAATTGTAGGGAAAATATAATAAATTACAGACAGAAAATATGGTAACAGACTCCAGTATTTCAAAAGCGCAGGAATATCTTGAAAAAGCTTACAGATTTCAGATGGACGGAAATTATGAAGAGGCGATAAGGAATTACAAATTATCTATCGAGTTCTTTCCGACTGCAGAAGCACATACTTTTTTAGGCTGGGCTTACAGCTTCCTTGGCGACCTGGACCGGGCAATTGATGAGTGCAAAATTGCCATTGATATAGACCCCGACTATGGCAATCCCTATAACGATATTGGCTCATACCTTATACAACAGGGTTCTTATGACGAGGCAATAACGTGGCTGGAAATGGCGCTGAAGGCGAAAAGGTATGAATCTTATCATTATGCTCATCTTAATCTTGGCAGGGCATACGAATTAAAGGGCTTATGGTTTGAGGCTCTGAATGAATACAAAGAAGCAATGAACCTCGAACCGAAGTACGATCTTGCCAAGAAGCTGTATTACACATTGCAGGGGAAGCTGAACTAAGCTGAACAATTCAGAATTTGGATACTCAGTCTGCAGTTTCGGATCCTAAAAATATCTAAACAATCCGGAAAATGGAATTAAATAATAAGAATTATAGATTTACAGGTTTCTACCCGTTCCTTTTTCTGCTTGTGCTGCTTTTATCCTCAGCAATATTCCAAAGCTGTGAGCAGTCAAATATTTTTTCGGATAAAGATGATGTTGAGCTTGGAGAGCAGTTTGATAAAGAAATAAAAGCCAATCCAAAGGATTTCCCGATGCTTGACGGCCACCAGGATTTGAAAGACTATGTCACTTCATTGGGTAAAGAAATTCTTAATTCACCTAAAATAAAAAAAAGAAGCATTTACCCGTATAACTTCCAGATCATAAACGATACAATTGTTAATGCATTTTGCACTCCCGGCGGATTTGTTTATGTATATACCGGCCTGATGAAGTTTCTTGATAATGAATCGGGCTTGGCAGGAGTAGTTGGACATGAAATTGCCCATGCAGAAAGAAGGCATGTTACGCAAAGACTGACGGCATATTACGGTGTAAGCATGTTATTGAGTTTCATACTCGGCGGTAATCCAAGCCTGCTGGCAGAAATTGCAGCAAACCTGTTTGTAGGGCTCGCATTCCTTAAGAACTCAAGAGATGATGAAACAGAAGCCGATTACTATTCAATACAGTATCTCAAATCTACAAAATGGTACCCGGGCGGCATCACTTTCTTCTTCGATAAGATCAAAGAAGAACAGCGAAAAAAAGGAAGTACACCGGGTGATCTGGACAGGCTCCTTTCAACCCATCCTTTGCCAAATGACAGGATAACGTTTGTCAACAAAGAGCTCAGCAAAATAAGTCCGAAGCCTGACCCTACAAAAGGACTTTTTACTGATGAATACCAGCGAATAAAACAAAAGCTCCCATAATACCTGATTAGTTTTTTAATAATTTAAACAAAAGTTGTTGATGTACAGGATAATACTACATTTACTGCTGTTTACTGCTTTATTTATGTCAGGATCATCCGTCCTGCGCGCACAAAGCGATGATGGTAAACTTATAGATGACGTCAATTTCCGTTTCAGCTTCAGGCTTCCTGCAGATTGGGAAATGAAGGACCTTAAACAAACAACAGATAAAGACGGAATTTCATATTCGTTTGAAAAGAAAGATAAGAAGATGGCAATGATGATTCTGGCATTCAAGCTCTCTTCGGTAAAGAACATTGACGATTTCATTTATAACCTTGAAAAAGACATCAGTCTTAATATTCCTCCCAAAAGCGGCGATTACTCAGAAGCAGATTCAGTGAATTACGATATGAAAAGTGCAGTCTACAAGGATAATAAGTTTTACGAAAGTATCTACTATTTCAGAACAAAGCTGCCGGATGCCCCAAACAATTATGTTTATATGGTAAGGTTCATAATGAACTCTACAGATGCAAATTCAGATACGGAAACCCAGATTAAAAAGATAGCAACTACATTTATACCGAATGCAGAATAAAATTTAAACAGAAAGGAACCGCTTATGAGCATAAAAGCAATACCCGACGGTTACAAAAATGTGATACCATACTTAGTTTGCAGCAATCCGGATGGAACAATTGAATTCTGCAAGAAGACCTTTGGCGCGGTTGAGACTGAGATTTCGAGGGAAGAAAGCGGAAGACTTAGACACGCAACAATTCATATCGGTGAATCTGCGGTGATGCTGAGTACTGCAAGTGATGAATACCCTGCAATGCCCGCTATGCTTTATATTTATGTTGAGGATAACGACGCGACATATAAAAAGGGACTTGAAGCAGGAGGTGTATCTTTAAGGGAACCCACAAATGAATTCTATGGGGATAGATCCAGCGGACTTCTTGATCCTTCCGGAAACCAGTGGTGGATAGGCACGCATTTTGAAGACGTCACCAGCGAACAGATGGAAGAAAGACAGAAAAAATTCAAAAAATAGGTCCAGAGGAGTTTGATTTTGTGCAAGCAGGGGCAGGTTATATTGCCCCTGCTTTTTTTATATAAGAAATAATACTATCTTAAAGCCATTCAGAAATGGAAAACAGAGGATTAATATTCATACCTGATATTAGCGGGTTTACAAGCTTTATTAATGATATTGAGATAGAGCACGGCAGCCTGATCATCCAGGAACTGCTCGAAGCAATAGTAAGCTCAAATAAGATCGGCCTTGAGATATCTGAGATAGAAGGTGATGCCGTACTATTCTACAGGTTCGGCAAATCTCCCGGGCTTAAGGAGATCTTCAAGCAGGTTCAATTGACGTTTTGTGAATTCCATAAACAGCTAATGGAGTATGATCTCAGAAAATTCTGCCAATGCGGAGCCTGTGCAACTGCAATTGACCTTTCGCTTAAAGTAATTACGCATTACGGCGAGTTTACTGGCTATAGCGTTAGGAATTTTAATAAGTTGATCGGGAAAGACATTATAGTTGCACACCAGCTTCTGAAAAATGATATTAAGCTGCATGAATACTGGCTCGTAACTTCAAGCCTTTTGGGTAATAACCTTCCGGCCGGAATAGCCGGCTGGATTAACTGGGAAGAAAGCAAAAAACAAACGGAGAGCGGTGAAGTTACTTTCCACTATGCTCAGTTAAGCCCGTTAAAGGATACTATCAAAATAGAACCTTTGCACAAGCCTGATCTTGGCGCATTTAAGAAGATTCTAAGCATAACCGGTGATTTTGAAGTTGATATTATTATTCTTTTGCACTTAACAGGGTCCTTTGAGCACAAAGATAAATGGGTCGAGGGAGTCAAGTCAGTTGAAGTCTTTGAGAAGACTCTTCCCAGGATAGGAATGCGCGCCCGCTTTTTGATGGATGAAGGAGAAGAGATAATTTACTCATCAAGCTATTCGTTCACTCATGAAAAAGTTGAGTTTACTGAAAACAATGAAGCTGACAATAAGGTTCTATGTTACACACTGGAAAAGATCGGGGAGAATTCCGCTAAGATGAACCTTGAATTGTACTTTAATAATGATATCGTACCTGGATTGAAAAATGATGAACTGAAAAAATTAGAAGAAAACTATATCAAATCATTTAAGAACCTTGAACATCTAACCAAAAACCTTCCGGAGAACGTTTGAATATATGAATATCAGCAGAGAATTTATTGAGCAATCAGTAAGATACATTAATGAGAATCTGCCAAGAATAGAAAAATGCCTTAATGAGCTGAACGATACGGAAGTATGGAAGCGTCCCAACAGCTCATCAAACAGCATTGGTAATCTTGTGCTTCACCTCTGCGGAAACATTACTCAATGGATTATTTCGGGTCTGGGGAAAGAGCCTGATAATCGCAACCGTGATTCTGAATTTGAAGCAAACGGCGGTTTTACAACTGATGAGCTTAAAAAGAAAATATCATCAACAATAAGCAAGGCTGTTTCAATCATAAACAATCTTAATGAAAATGATTTGACAGGGATTAGGTCAGTACAGGGAAATAATTACAGCGGGATTGCCATTATTGTTCATGTAACTGAGCATCTTTCTTACCATACGGGACAGATCACTTTCTGGACGAAATGCCTCAAAGATAAGGATCTTGGGTTTTATACCGGAATGAATTTGAATGTCAAGAACAAACAGTAGATTCAAGTGGATTCCTGTACAAGCCGGAATGCGATCATCACGCAAACTTGTCAAACTCACCGTTCAAAAAAGGGTTGAATTCCTTTTCTTCGCCAATTGTGGTTTCGTCCATGTGCCCGGGATATAAGACATAATCATCCGGGAATTTGAATATCCTGTTTTGAATTGAATCCAGCAGAATATTGCTATCTCCCATCCACAAGTCAGTTCTGCCAATGGAGCCGCGAAAGACCGTATCCCCCACGAATATCAATTTTTCTTTTTCATCCACAAAGCAAATGCTTCCCGGTGAGTGGCCCGGAGTATGGAGGATTTTAAGCACTGTATCCGCAAATTTGATCTCATCAGTTTCATCTATTATCCTGTCGGGATTCGGGGGCTTTGGGAAATTCACCCCGAACATTGCCGCTTGATCCATTGATTTTTCTATTAAGGGCATGTCATCTTTGTGCATCAGCAAGGGAACATCAAATGTTTTTTTAGCCCAGTCATTACCCATTATGTGATCGATGTGTCCATGAGTGTTGAGTATGAGCTTTATGTTTATTCCGCTTGTTTTGATGAAATTCAGTATTTCATCTTTTTCGAATTCTTCAAACGCTCCGGGATCTATAATGACACCTTCCTTAGATACTTCATCCCAATAGATATAACAGTTCATAGCAAACGGGTTAACGGTGAAGCTATTTGATCTCATCGTGACTTGGTTTCTTTAAGAATTAATGTATAGTTATTGTTCAGTTTTTTGAATATTTTTGCAATTTACAATGAAAGAGAACGATAAAACAGGCAAAGCACCGGAGAAGCCGCGCAGGGAAACAGTAATTGCACTTAACAAAAAGGCTTACCACGATTTTGAGATACAAAACAAATACGACGCAGGAATAGTTCTCAAGGGGACAGAAGTCAAATCCCTGAGAGAACACAAAGTAAGCCTGGTTGATGCATATGCCAGAGTGAAAAAAGGGGAAGTTTGGCTCTTCAATGCCAATATTGCGATTTACAGACTGGGCACTTTCACAAATCACGAACCTACAAGCGCAAGAAAACTGCTTTTTAAGAAGAGCGAGATAAGGAAGCTTGATATAAAATTGAAAGATAAGAGTCTAACCCTTGTGCCCCTGAAGATGTATTTTTCGGGTCCATATGTAAAAGTAGAGATCGGGCTTGCAAAAGGAAAAAGACAGTACGATAAAAGAGAATCAATAAAGAAATCAGAAATTCAGAGAAAATTAAAGAGAGTTAAGATATAGATATGCCATTCCGTTCAGTTAAAGAACAGCTTGATGTTATAAAAAGGAATACTGTTGAGATTATTCCTGAAGAAGAGCTTGAAAAAAAGCTGGAGAAATCACTCAAAGAAAACAAGCCGCTGATAGTGAAGCTGGGATGTGACCCTTCGCGACCGGACCTGCATATAGGACACGGAGTAGTACTTCAGAAGCTCAGGGATTTCCAGGATCTTGGACACAAGGTAATTCTGATAATCGGCGATTTCACGGCAATGATCGGCGATCCTTCGGGGAAGAACAAGACCCGTCCGCCGCTGACAATCGAAGAAACTAAAGTAAACGGTAAAACGTATTTCGACCAGGCTTCAAAAATACTTTCTGAAAAGAATCTGGAAATCAGGTACAATTCTGAGTGGCTCGGCAATATGACATTCAGCGATGTAATAAAACTTGCAAGCAAGTACACGGTTGCACAGATATTAGAACGTGATGATTTTGAAAAGAGAATGGAAAGCAAGACTCCGATCAGCCTTCATGAACTGTTGTATCCGCTCAGCCAGGCGATGGATTCCGTTGCCATAAGCAGTGATGTGGAGATTGGCGGTACAGACCAGAAATTCAATTTGCTGGTGGGCAGAGCTATTCAGGAGGCATACGGGCAGGAATCACAATGCATTGTGACCTGTGAGCTGCTTGAAGGAACTGACGGTGTGGAGAAGATGAGCAAATCGCTTAACAACGCTATCTGTTTTACTGATTCACCGAAAGATATTTTCGGTAAGTCGATGTCGATTCCCGATGCGCTTATTTACAAGTACTTTACCCTCGGCGCAATGCTTTCTTTTGAAGAGCTTACAGAGATCAAGAAGCAGCTTGAGGACCCGTCAATAAATCCGCGCAACCTTAAAGTAAGGCTTGGATACGAGCTTGTTAAGAAATATTATGATGAAGAATCAGCTAATTATGCTCAGCACGAGTTCGAGACTATATTTGTTAAGAAAGAAGTGCCGGATGATATTCCCGAATTCAAACTTGATGCAAAGGAAGTTAAGCTTGTGACTCTTATTAAAGAAGCAAATATGGCGTCAACTTCATCAGAAGCGATCAGGCTCATTAAGCAGGGCGGAGTTACAATAGACGGCAGGAAGATCACAGATGACAAATTTGTTATTAAGCCTGAGAAGGATTTTGTGCTGAAAGTGGGGAAAAGAAAATTCCTTAAAGTCCTGGTTTGAAAGTTCATGGGCTTAACGGTACCTTAACAAAACAAAATTTATTATATAACGGATTTAGTTTTAATTTACTATATTTGCGCATCATAACTCACCTATTTTGAATTAACTTAACAATCGGAGAACTAAAAAGAAATTGTTCAAACCTACTAAAATCTTTTTCACCAAAGGTGTTGGAAGGCACAAGGATTATCTGCAGTCATTTGAGCTTGCCTTAAGGATGGCAGGTATAGAAAAGTGCAATCTTGTATCTGTTTCAAGTATTTTTCCTGCCGGCTGCAAGAGACTATCCAAGGAAGAAGGTGTTAAGCAGCTTGAGCCAGGCCAGATAACTTTCTGCGTAATGGCAAGGAATTCGACAAGCGAACCCAACAGGCTTATAGCATCTTCTATAGGTGTTGCGTTGCCTAAAGATGACAGCCAGTACGGGTATATCTCAGAACATCATCCTTTCGGCGAATCAGAGAAGATCTCCGGAGAATATGCCGAAGATATTGCCGCCCAAATGCTGGCTACAACTCTTGGCATTGAGTTTGACCCGGAGCAGGCATGGGATGAAAGAGAGCAGGTCTATAAAGCAAGCGGACAGATATACAAAACTTTCAATATAACTCAATCTGCTGAAGGAGATAAGACAGGGATATGGACAACGGTAATTTCTGCTGCTGTTATGCTTCCTTGATACATAAAAGTTAAGAAGTGTAGAGTGAAACAATGTTTAATAATTTGTAACGGATACCTTACAAAAAAACTGCTGCGCAAATTTATGGATCTGAATAAGCCCCGCAAGGTTCTGGATATCATAGCCTGTGACGGGGCCTGTAATTTATTGCACAGAAATAAGTTCACACCGGACGTTATAGTTGGAGATATGGATTCCGCGAATTTGAAAGCCATAAATTATTTTAGAAAACGGGGAGTGAAAATTAAAAAAGACCCTGACCAGTACAGCAATGACCTTGAAAAATCACTGCATTATGTGGTAAAGAATAGATATAAGAAAATTTACCTTACCGGATTTGGCGGAAAGAGGTTTGACCATACTCTTAATAATCTAAGCGTACTTAAGAAGTTTTACCGCAGGGCAAGTATTTCACTTTATGATGAAACTTTCGTTTACAATCTAATAAACAAAAGAATTGGGTTTGACTATAGGATTGGTGAAGTCGTTTCGCTTATACCTCTGCCGAAGGCTTCGGGAGTGAGAACATCGGGCTTGAAATATGCTCTCAACGGCGGTTGGTTAGAGCTTGGTGTACGTGAAGGCGGTATGAATGAGGCAAATTCTTCGAAAGTGAAAGTCAATATTAGAAAAGGTGAATTATTGATATTCCGAAAACACTTCATGAAGATTCCTTAGGAATCCCAGTGTTTACAGTCCCGATGTGTTTCACTTTTATTAGCAAAATCACCACTTAATTTTCCTTAGCGTCACACCATCTGTTCTGAATATTACCGCTCCCCCGCCTGCAGTGTTACTTACTTCATATCCAAAGTTCTCCAAAGTTGCCGCAAATATTTCATTCTCTATTTGCCTTTTACCGATCACTCCGGGCATTATGACAAACTTTGGCCCGGCATTGACAACGAAATCAGCAGAGACCAAATCAAAATTACCTTTCAAACCAAGTACTGAAATTTTCGAATCCGGCGGTAAGAGACTGGTGTTGAGAGCATCATCGATTTGATCTCCCGGCGAAGCAAAAATGAAATTATGAGTTCCATAGGTAAACTGCGGCATCAAAGATCCGCCTGCCAATAGGCTGTCATAATAAAGATAGATTCTGAACTTCCCGTTTTTGTTTATTGTGCGGTGACTTTCAACGTATTCTATTCTATCTCTTTTGAAAGATGATGCAATTCCCCCATTCATAAATACTGAACGATAATACACCGGCACAAAGATTCTGTTTATAATGAAATTCTCCTGCAGATATTTCAGGCTGCGGAATTCATTTCTATTTAGCGAAGTCAAAATCAGCAAATCCAGACTTTTTATTCCTTTTGTTTTTAGGAATGGAATAATATTTCTTTCCGCTGAAGTGTATTTATCTGTTGAGGTACCGGCATTTATCAAAACATTTGTGCCCTGTGGCATTGAAATTAATGCTGTTGTCGTTGTTCCAGTGTTAAGATATGTGATCTCAGCCTCATCTGTTTTGTTGAGTACTGTCTTCCAAACAAGGAAGTTCATTATTAGAAATACAATTACTGCAATTCTGAAGACAACTTTTTTCCTGTCCAGAACAAGTATTTGCCAAAGTACCAAATAGTAGAAAACAAATAGCAGCCAATCCACAAAATATGTTTCCACAAATGAATAGTCAAGTTTTGCACAGAATTCGATGAATACAAGCTGAATATGAAGAAGGAAAGCGCTAAGTGATGCAAAAACTGATGCCAGCCACCCTGAGATCAGTGATGCAAATATCATAATGAATCCAAGTCCGAGCGTTATATTGGATAGAGGGATTGCCACAAGGTTCGCCAGAAGTGATACGAGAGAGATCTTCTTGAACATAACTGCTGTTATTGGCAAAGTTCCAAGCTGCGCTGCAAGTGTTCCTGTAAACAACAGAACAACCCATCTCAATGCTTTAACATAATTTTTTTTGTTATCAGAATCAGTAAACCAATTGAAATTACTGAGCCATTTATCCAGTACAGGATAAATGACGAGAATTGAAAGTATAGCGGTAAAGGATAGAATAAAACCCGCATCGAATAATTGCCTGGGATCGATCAGCAATATTACCAGCGCCGCTGCTGAAACAATATTAAATGTATTTGGTTTTCGCTCAACGACCTGAGCCAGAAGAAAGATACAGGCCATTATGGTTGCCCTGACGATCGATGGGGTATTGCCGGTCAGGTTCATATAAAAGATAAGGAACAGTATTGTAGTGAATATTTTATATATCTGCTTAACCGGAATGAATGTCAGGATTCCCCATAAGATTATCATAACGTATGCAACATTCAACCCGGATACGGCAATAATATGGGCTACTCCTGCATTTACAAAATTTTCTTTGGTTTCTCGGGTTATATTGCTGCGCTCACCTATTACCAAACCCTTAAGATATTCCCCCTCATCTCCGCCAACAAGCTCATCAATTACTTTTATGGAATACTCTTTTGCCGGTACAATCACCTTAGATGTGTAGAAACCCGGGGGGTCATTTCCCAGCAGTTGTATCTTTTCATAGCCAAAAGCGGTAAATATCGCATCAATATCGTGCAATCTAAGATATTCACCGTAGTCAAATTCACCGGGATTGCGGCGATGAGGCAAATTCTCAAGCTTGCCTTCAATCTTTATTATATCACCGTATTCAAATTTTGTCTGCGATTCATGTGCATATTTATTTCTGTAAACTGTAACTAGAACGTTACCGGTGTAACTACTGCCATTTAAATATACATACCCAACAAGGAATCTCGATCTGTCATCTTTGGACTCAGGCCGTTCAATTATTGTTCCTTTAAGAATTGATTTGTATTCTCTTTCATCTTCAATGAACTTGCTAATACTGTTATTCTCTGTGTAATTATACCGCAGCTGAAAGCTGAGCAGTCCAAACAAGACCAACAGAGTAATGTAAGCGAAAAGAAACAGTTTCCCTCTCAAAATGGTTCGGTAAAGAAGTATAATAGAGAGCGCGATAACCACAAGAAAGGAAATGACCAGGGATTCAGGAATTAATGAAAAGTCAAAGCCTGAAAAGTAGCCAATAGAAATACCTAGGGCAAGCGGAAGGGCTGCGGCTGCAGCCGGATATTTTCTGAAGAAGATTTTCAAGGTTGCTTCAAAATGGATATTATTTTTCAGTTTGTCAAGGGAAGCTATAAACAATACCAAGTATAAAAATTAATTATTAAATTACATCAAAGGGATACTTAATGAAACCGATATCGACTGAGCGGCTTATTATAAGAGAATTCAGGCCCAATGACCTCGGTGAGATTTACCGAATACTGGATGTAGAACTGAAGTTCAAAGATTCGAGCGAACAGGATTCTTCCATTGCCCAAAGGAAGAAGTGGCTGGAGTGGACCATCCAAAGCTACGAACAAAACAGACTCTTGCTGAATCCACCTTACGGTGACCATGCAATAGTTCTTAAAGATTCTATGCAACTTGTTGGCACATGCGGGCTTGTTCCGGTTCTTGCTCCGCTTGGACTAATACCTTATTACAGATATATGGCAGATGCAATTGATACTGAATGCAATTACCCGGAAGTTGGACTGTTTTGTGCAATTACTTCGCATTATCAGTGCAGGGGCTTTGCATACGAGGCTTCGATGGGACTGATAGATTATGCTTTCAGCAAGCTAAAACTAAAACGAATTGTCGGGATAACAAAGCAGTACAATAATCCGTCAATTGCAGTCCTCAAAAGGCTTGGAATGAGAATTGAAACAATGCCCGGTCATAAATGGATGCAGGTAGTGGGTTTTCTGGAAAACAATCTTAATACAGATGGTAAGACTAATAAAATGGCTGGATAGAAAATTCGATTTCACACAGCCGGCAGGATTGATGCCCGTCAACCTGGAAAGAATGCTGGGTTCCGTTGTCAGAGTAGGAAAACTGTTCCATGAATGTTCAGATGACGAGCTTTCATGCAGGCATTCAAACCAGTGGTCCATAAAAGAGAATATCGGACACTTGATTGTAGTCGAAGAACTGCATGAAACCAGGCTTAATCAAATACTAAATGGAGAAACAGCACTTGTTGCTGCCGATATGTCAAACAAGAAATCAATAGCCGCTGACTATAACAGTAGAAATGCACAGGATATATATGAAGAATTCAGGATAACAAGATCAGGATTTGTTGAAAAGCTCGGTATTCTGGGCGAAGAGCAGGTATTGCTTTCAGCCCATCACCCCAGGCTTAACCAGCCAATGAGGATAATTGATATAGCATATTTTACTGCAGAGCATGATGACCATCATTTCGCGATGATTAAAGAAATCAGAAAGCAATATAAACAGAAATGAACAGCAATAACGGAAATCCTGAACTTAAAAGTAAAGACGAACCGCAAGTTACCAAAGGTTTCAAATTTCGCGTAATTATGACACTGGTATTTTTTGTACTCGCACTTTTTTATATTATCTGGCTGCTGAAAATAATCTGAACAGTTTATGAACAAATACAAAGAGCTTTTTCTGAATTATCTCACACAACTGAAGGACGAAATATCGTCCTACAAAAGGGAAACGGATGTTTGGAAACTATCCGGCAGCATCACTAACTCACCGGGCAACCTTGCAATGCATCTTTGCGGGAATTTGAAGTATAACTTCGGCACATTGCTGCTTAAGAACGGATACGTTCGGCATCGCGATTATGAATTCAGCCAGAAAGATACACCTAAACAGTTGATCCTGAATGAAATCGAGATCACCCGGAAAGTTGTTTCAGATGCATTTGATAAATTGAGCGAAAACGACCTTAACAGGGAATTCCCAAGCGATATCTATGGAGAGGGGCAAACCATTGGCACTGTTCTAATGCGATTGTCATTTCACTTCACTTACCACCTCGGACAGATCAATTACCACAGGAGGCTGTTGAGTTGAATGTTCTGAACAATACTATCAATCGGATGGAGCAACTGATCAGGGAAGTTCCGGAACGTATCAGGAAGATCAACAAGTCAGAATTTGAATCCAAGCCTCAGCCTGAGAAATGGTCAAAGAAAGAAATACTCGGTCATTTGTGTGATTCTGCAGTAAACAACCTAAGTCGCTTTATCAGGGCACAATTTGAACCGCGGCCCTTTGCTATATTAAGATATGCCCAGGATGACTGGGTAAGATGTAACAAGTACCAGGAAAAGGAAACTGAAGATCTACTGGCTCTATGGGTTACTCTGAATCATCACATTGCATATGTCGTTTCAAAAATACCTGAAGAGAGGCTTTCTGTTGTGTGTGATCTTGGCGATGCAGCATTCAGAGATGGTGATGTTGAGAAAAATCTTCTCTGGCTGATAGAGGATTACGTAGTCCATATGGAGTATCACCTTAAGCAAATCATAGGAAAACTATAAATCCTTTTTCGAAAGCACATTCCCAGTAAATATAAAAGCACTTCCCACCATCATAATCCCTGCAAGATAAAACAGGTAATAAGCGAAGTACGGAATACCCGAAACACCAAACCAGATCACAAGCGCCGGATAGAAGAGAATTACTTCGCTTAATAAAAATCCCGCCATTAAAGCTGATAAACCAATCCTGCCTAATTTGCTGTTCAGTGATATCAGCTCATTGCCTGCAAGCCAACCCAGCAGTCCCACAGTAACGACTCCAATCATAACAAGATGAAGATACCCAATAGTCACTTCCCTGCTTATGAATGCGGGAATGCCAAGCTCAGGAATTGAAGACAGTAACTGCATATTGAACTTCAGGAAAAGGCACAGGAAACTGAGGCGAAACAACCTCTGCACCCAAATACTGCCTTTTAAAAAGACCTTTACTTCGTTTACAAAGAGCAATTTATACAGCTTACGCGCGCCGAGCATCTGAACAGCAGCACTTAAGAGTGCGATTATCCATATCCACGAGGGTATCTTGAATCCAAGAAGCGATAATGAATACCCGGCAACATTTGAATAAAACAAGAGATTAAACGCTGAACTTGAAAGCTTGCTGTTGAATACTGCACCAAGTTTTTCGAAATACCATAGCCATAAACCGATTAGACTGAATACAAACCACCCGTTATACTGAAAGTGAAGATAGAAATATATCACCTGTTTATACAGATCAGTACCTGCCATACCGTTCATTACAACGGCAACCAGTCCCCACGGACCTAAAGATGAAAGAAAAAGAAAGAACAATCCGCCGTAAATGAATTTTAGAGAAAGTGATTCAGTTTTGATAGATCTTAGATCCCTCACAACGAAAAGTATGAACGCATAAGAAAGCAAGATATGCATAGTCGAAAAGGCAATCGAAAACGCAGCATA
>JAUQWS010000070.1 GCA_030835025.1 Ignavibacteria bacterium
GTTGAGTTTTTCTCATAAATATGAACATTATGACCTGCAACGGCGAGCCTGATCGCAGCAGAAAGTCCCCCCAGTCCTGAACCGATGATGGAGATTAAACTGGATTTGCGAAATTGATTCATTTATGGGCGGGTGCAATTACAGCAGGCAAACCGGCTGCTTTAGGGCAATAAGCTCTAATCATCAAAATTCATGTTGGGATACAGGGCGCGGACGCGCTGGTGATGTTTTGCATCGGGGATAACTGAATATTTGCGGCGCTCTCTGCGGTTGAGCAGGTACATTCCGGTAAGCCTCAGTTTTTCGGTTGTGCTTACGAAACGGCGTGAGGAATAAACATCATAACCGTGAGATTCTATTTCGTTCAGAATTCTTGAGTATATTTTATGCATAAGTACAACGGTTGTTCGTGAACCGTCATTGGTGAGATAAGGAAATCCGTGTGAAGCCAGCTCGTAATATGCTCGGGCCCTGTCTATATTGAACCGCATCATCATGGCGAAATTATCGTTGATAACCCTGTTCTTTATATCGCTTTCGGTGTACTCAAATGTTTTTAGCTCTTCCGAGGGAATGTACACGCGATTCATTTCAAAATCCTCACCTATATCACGCAATATATTTGTAAGCTGCATTGCCTTACCCAGGTAAACGGCGTATGGCAGAGCTGCTTTATGGGAGTATCCGAATATTTCAGTCATTATAAGCCCGACTACAGATGCCACTTTGTAACAGTAATCCTCCAGCTCAACGAATTTCTCATACCTGTTGTGAACTGTATCCATGCAAACACCATCTATCAGTTCGGTGAAGTAATGTTTTGGGATCCTGTATTTGCGGACAGTTTCTGCGAAGGCTGAAAAGTTGTTTCCCGAAAAATCTTTACCGCCATAAACGTCTTGCAGGAACTCTTCAAGAGGATCAAACCTCGCTCTTACAGTTTCAGTGCTTGCCGGCCCGCCGGAATCAACAATATTATCGGCATAGCGGCAGAATGTATAAATAGCATAAGCCGCAGCGCGTTTATCCTTTGGAAGCAAAAATGACGAGAAATAAAAGCTCTTCGCGTAAGTACGTGTGTATTCGCGGCACTCGTCATAGGTGCATCTGATCGGGGTTATTCTGTTTACAGGCTGTAAAGTCTGCTTCATTAACTGATTTCTCTACAGATGATTTATTAACTTATCAACAATTTTTGCAGATGAAAGCACGCCCGGCAGACCTGCACCAGGGTGAGTACCCGCTCCCGCAAAATACAGGTTTTCAAAATCTTCGCTGCGGTTGTGAGGGCGGAACCACGCCGATTGCGTCAGGATCGGCTCAATCGAAAAAGCTGAGCCCAGGTAACTATTAAGGGTATTCTGAAAATGAAGCGGGTCAATATAATGCTCTGCAATAATATTCTCCTCAAGATCCGGCAGGTAAGTTTCCCCCAGGAAGCGCATTATCTTATCCCTGTAATTTTTGCCCTCCGCTCTCCAATCGGTTTTGCCTGCAAGGTGGGGAACCGGTGAAAGAACATAGAACCCTTCACAGCCTTCAGGTGCTACGGAAGAATCTGTAGCCGTTGGCATGTGCAAATATAATGAAAAATCTTCAGCTAAAATCTTACGTTTAAATATATCATCTAACAGCTCTTTATAGCGGGGACCCAGTATGATATTATGGTGCGCCAAGCCGGATTTATTGTATCTTTTCTTTGTTCCGAAGTAAATTACAAACAACGACATGCTGTACCGCATATTCTCAATTTTTCTGTCAGAGTATTTTCTCCGGTACTGTTTATCTATTAAGCTTCTGTAAGTAAATGCTACATCAGAGTTTGACACTATAGAATCCGCCGGAACGAATGTACCATCTGCAAGTTTCACTCCGCTTACTTTGCGGTTCTTTACGGTTATTTCACGGATCTCAGTATCATAATGTATCTTTCCGCCAAGCTCTTCAAACAGTCTCACAAGCCCGCTTACAATTGTACCCGTTCCGCCCATGGCATAATGTATACCCCACTCGCGCTCAAGATAATGTATCAGCGCGTAGATAGATGTTGTATCAAAGGGATTGCCTCCAACAAGCAGGGGATGAAAT
>JAUQWS010000071.1 GCA_030835025.1 Ignavibacteria bacterium
GTATATTCAAGCTGTAAATCCTCAGGTAACATATTTTACAATTAATTATGAAGAGATAGGATGGGATCGCTGGTCCCGTGTTTATAGAACCAGTGATGGAGGTTCAAACTGGTTAATTTCCAGGAATTCTGATGATTCACTCATGTTCACCATTTTTCATTTTCCTTCAGCAGATACAGGTTATGTTGCATCACAACCTATTGTAGGCATGACGTACTATCTATTTAAGTATATTAATAATACCTGGACAACAGTTTTCTGGTCTGATACTAGAATAAGAGGAATTCATTTCCCGACCAATACAACAGGTTATATTTTGACCGGTTCATACAATATTTTTAAAACCACAAACGGGGGAGCTAACTGGTATCCTGTAAATCCACAGACTTCAATCAATTTAAATAGTATATATTTTTCAAATCCATCAACCGGTTATGCAGTCGGAAACAACGGATTTATTGCTAAAACCACAACAGGCGGTGAAGTGCCGGTTGTTCATTCAATTTCAGGCACGATCCGATATCAGGATAACAACGACCCGGTAACAGCCGGGTACGTGAAAGCACTGCGATATGATTCTGTCTCCCACAACATTATTACTGTTGATTCAGCGCAGATACAGTCAAATGGTGCATATGTTTTGCCGAACTGCCCGCCGGTTTGGCTGGATATTATGGCATACGAAAACGATGAAGATGCATTATCCTTTGTACCCACTTATTATACATCAACAATAAACTGGCAGAATGCAACTCATATCAAGCCGGATTCAAATCTCTCAAACATAAATGTTGCCGTAAAGAGGATTATAAATCCAGGCGATAGCATGCACGTTGCAGGTTATGTATATACGAATAATGCATCCGATTATTCTGCATTAAAGGACGCAATTGTTTATACGCGGGCATCCGGCATCTTTAAGAGTCACTCCATCTCATTAATGAACGGATATTACTGTGTGGATTCACTTCCTTCGGGTGTTTATGAACTTATTGTTGACAGAATGGGATATATTGGCGGTTCGTTTGTCGTCACTATAGCTAATTCAAGTCTTAATAATGTGAACTTTTACCTTGATGATATTCTTCTGCCTGTCAGCGGCGTTACCGGGGAATTGCCAAAGGATTTCAGGCTTTCCCAAAATCATCCAAACCCGTTTAACCCTGCAACAAGCATTGAATTTTCCATTCCGGAAGATTCCTATGCAAAACTAACCATCTACGATGTCCTGGGACGGGAAGTTGCAGTTCTTTTTGATCAGCAATTGAAGCGGGGAGTCTACAGGGAAACCTGGAACGCTGCAAACTATCCAAGCGGAGTGTATTTCTATAAACTCCAGACAGAAGGTTTCACCGAAACTAAAAAGATGATACTGATTAAGTAGAGTTATCTTAGTCTCATCCAATGACTCCAAACCTGCCTGCTACAGGTAGGTCATCGGATGAATAAAACAAATCAAAAGCAGAACCTGCCGGGCCTCTAAGACCTGGCAGGTTTTTTCATATACAGACTCACTTAAACAATAACAACAACTTGCAAAAAAATATCATCTCTTGCACTTGCCATTTGCCAATTTCATATTATTTTTGTAGTATATATGCTTATGGCATATAGCCTGCTCCCCCTCTCCATTTTGGAGAGGGGGAAGGGGGTGAGGAGATTAACCGATTAACTTATTGACCATTGGTATGTTCTTTCTCATTTCGGTAATATTATACTTTTTAAATCTCCGGGGAACAAATACTTGCAGGCCAGTTCATGCTGAACTGGATGTTTTCGGCAGTCTTTTTGAAGCGTTTATTGCGATTATGTATCCGAATCAATAAAAACCGCACCTGAAAATAAAAAAAATGACAAGCTGTACAAACAAGTATTTGTTTTTTCAATTCAATTGTGTGATCAGTTCAGCCTGAACTGACTTGTTCAGAGAGTATTCAGAGTCGTAACCCGGCAATTAATAAAAAAACCTGTCCTTTCAGACAGGTTCTAAAAACATCAACTTAGATAAACCACTCAGTTCTGCTAATCCGGTTCACCGTTCTTATCAAGGTCTCTGAACGCTCTTTTAAGCGAGTTCTTTATGTTCTGATCTATGACATGCTTGTTTCCCTCATAAAGCGGATCTATGATGAGTCCGTTCTGCATAAACCATTCAAACGGGCTCAGCCTGATCGTGATATTCACAATGGTCGCTTCGGCAACGGATACGGGATGATGCTCAAACTCGATCTCTTTCACTACGGTGATATCAGATTTGTAAACAAAAGGAATTGCGTTAAAGGAACCCCTTGCCACAACCGAGAATCTTCTGCTTGTGCTTTCAATGAAATCAGGGTCTGATAACTGTTCATTCGGTCCCGGCTTGTGGATCTTGAATTTTATCTCACTGTAGTCACCGGCAGGTATCTTTGCCAATGCCGATATCACTACTTCCTGGTTCAGATCAAGGTAAACGATGAACGGACCCAGCTTTATATCACAGTCACTGCCGTCTCCGTCTCTTTCAAGCTTCATTTCTTTCAGAAGAAATTTGGCTTCATCCAGGATCAGAGTGTTATCGCCCTGCGGACTTTCAGAGTAAAATCCGACAGAAACATTATCGCCTGTTGGATTGACTACACCGCTGCCGTCGTTTTCATTACAACCGGCGTAACTCATAAGTAATACCGTTAGAATGAAAACCAAAGCAGACTGCAGCAGGTTTTTAGAAAACATTTTTTTCATTTTGTGCCCTCCTTGTGTTCCCCTCAATTGGGGGATATGGTTTCTCTTACTGTATAAAGAACAGCCCTATGCAGCCTGCCGGTTCTGCAAAGTGGAAGGTAAAGTTGCTAAACCTTAAAAAAGCATAGCTATAGGGAACAAAATCGTTGCATATATAGTAAAATCAGTAAAACCGGCAAATCTAAAACCTAAAGCCATGAAAAAACAAACAAAAAATCCCGTCATTTTCATTCTGGCACTCGTTACTGTACTAACGGCACTCACTTTTTCTGCTTATCTTGTATTTTTCAAAAAGGGTGAGCCCGTAAAGGTAACTCAAACCAACGGCCAGTCAAAAGTCAATATTACCTCGGCTGTTGGCAGTGGCCCTATCAGGTTCACAACGGCTCTTGATAACAACTACTTCTATGATAATAAAAATGTTTACCTCTATATTGATCTCGAAGCAGATAAGATAGAAGGAGCATCCAAAAGAACTCCGATGAATATTTCTATTGTCATAGATAGAAGCGGCTCAATGTCCGAAAGGAATAAGCTTGAATTTGTCAAAAAGGCCGTTGACTATATAATAGAAGAAACAACAAGCGATGATTATGTATCTGTTGTGACCTATGATGATTATGTAGACGTTCTGCAGCGATCGATGATCATCAGGGATAAATATGAACTCCAGGAAAAGATAAAAGCTCTCCAGCCGGGCGGATTTACCAATCTGAGCGGCGGAATGTTTGAAGGTTATGACCAGGTGAATAATTCATACATGCGCGGATATGTTAATAAGGTCTTTTTGCTCTCAGACGGCCTGGCTAACCGCGGCATTACGGATCGTTACAAGCTTGCTGATATGGTAAGGGAAAAAAGCCGCAGAGACGGAATTACAATTTCTACATTCGGCGTTGGCACTGAATTCAATGAAAACCTGATGACCGATATTGCCGATTACGGAAGAGGAAGTTATTACTATATAAAGAACTCATCCGATATTCCCGAGATATTCGCTTCAGAATTAAGGGGGATCCGCAACCTTGTCGGGCAGGGCACTAAGATGAAGGTCAGATTTCCCGCAAGGAACCTCCGCGTTGCTAAGGTATTCGGATATCCATACGAAGTGACAGGTGATGAAGTTGTAATAGATTTTAAGGATGTGTTTGCAGGGCAGAAAAAATCAGTGCTCATAAAATTTGATATCACAGGTAAGCTGGATAGAAAACTGAAATTTGAGAACGAACTCACCTATGAAGATGTTACAAGTGATTTCAGGATAGTTCATGAAACCTCAGTGAATGAAATTGCCGAAGCGGGTTCTATGGAAGAGTATTCAACCAGCAGGAATGAAACAGTTGTGCAGAATGTTGCAATGTTTGAAGCCAATGAACTTATGGAAAATGCTTTGAAAGAAGCCGATAACGGGAATTACGAAACTGCAAGGACTATTATTAAGGATGCCCGCGGTTACATGGACCAGCAGATGAATGAAGTTGCTCCTTCACCCGAAATGAGGCGCCAATCGGATAACATAAACCGGTACGAAGATGACCTGAAGTCAGCCGAAACAAAGTCTGAAGAAGAAAAGAGCGATATGCAGAAGTCAGGTAAATACGATAATTACAATACCCGTAAGAAGAACGAGTAACACTTTAGAAATTCCAAATTTAGGAAGTAAGAAGGCGGGGGCTAAACCTCCGTCTTTTTGCATCTTGCTGCGTTAATTGGTGTTTTTCCTGTTGCCCTTTTATATTGTTTTAAATGAAAAAAACGCTAATTTACATGTATTCAATCCACTTTTCAAAACAATCATTTGGAGGTATAATGAAATCTTTTCTATTTTCAGTCTTCGCATTAGTTGTTTTTTCGTTGCAAATTTCATCGCAGGATATTAAAGTCATAGTACATGACCCCCCGGTAGAAGTATCGGGCAATTTTGACTGGGCTACTGACCTTGTTGCGTTCAATAACGAGCCATGGGGTCCTGTATCGGGAGTTGTCAGAGCTACTGATACTATCTATATAGCTGTACCTGATACAAACGGATTTCCTACCGGAGGTTTAAGAATATTAAAATCCAGCAATAACGGCGCGACCTGGGCAGGCGTGCTGACAGTTTCCGGAGTTGGAAATGTTGTTAAGTCCAGAATGTTAAGGAGCGGGCTTGATACTGTTTACTGTACATTCAGGAATTCCGCAAACAATGTTTACAATCTAAGAGTGAATCTTCCTCTTGCAGATCCTGTCAGGGCAGTATGGACGGGAAGCTACAGAGATTTTGACTGCTGGGCTTCATCAACAGGCGGGTATTATATATTCCTGGACTCATTGGGAAGCAACAACTTAAGAAGATACGGTTCTACCAATGGCGGAGTAAGCTGGTCACAGGTTGGTCTGGTTTCATCTGCATCAGCAGGAAGCTACATTTTTAAATCCCTGACCGGTGATACTGCAGTATTAATGTATTACAGGGATCCTTTTGTATCGGATACAACAACACAGGGAATAACACTTGCAAGATACAGAGAGTCAGGTGCAGGTCTGTTATCATCTGTTAATTTCATTCAGCCTCTTATCCCTGCAGGTTTGCAGAGAGATCAGTTCGCAGGCATTCTGGTCGGCTCAACCGGGTGGGTTGTTTACACAGAAGGCGCCCCGGGCTCGAGAAATTTGATGCTGTTGACAAGTACAAACAACGGCGCGAACTGGAATGCCCCAGTGGCATTGACTGCCGGAACTGCCGATAAATACTGGTTTGATATGAAACCGTTTTCACTCGGCTCGGCAGGTGTTGATCTTGTTTACTACTGGGATAGCACCGGCGGCCCGAGCAATGTTACAGATAAGATATTGTACAGGTCAGCTAATGTAAGTACACCGGGATCATTCAGCGCTCCGGAACAGATAAGCCAGTTCTACCCGCAATTCAGCACACGCAGATACGCTCCTACTCTTGTGGAATATTATAATGCATCAGGAGATGTCGGAGCATTTTGGGTCGGTGTGGATGGCGGTAACCGCAGGCTTTATTATGACAGGCTTAACGCTACTGTCGGGATTAACCCGAATCAAAACGGAGTTCCGGAGACTTATTCACTCAGCCAAAACTATCCGAATCCGTTCAATCCTTCTACAAAGATCGAGTTCGCGATTCCGAAAGAGGGATTTGTAAGTCTGAAAGTCTTTGATGTACTCGGAAGAGAAGTTGCTTTGCTTGTAAACGGCGATTTCAAAGCTGGTGGCTATACTGTTGATTATGATGCATCCATGCTTCCCAGCGGCATATACTTCTACAAGCTCACCTCAGGCGGATTTACTGAGACTAAGAAGATGATACTGGTGAAATAAAGTAAATCCTGTTTTTGGATTAAAAGGCGGGGTTTAGCCCCGCCTTATTTATTTGCAGAAATTGTTTCTTCAATTGCTTCTATTTTTTCAATAAGCCAGTCCAGGCTTTGAGAAGGTTTTTCTCTCATGATCCTTTCTCTTAGAAGCCTCAGGTTCAATTCGGTTCCGTCAAACTTATGTTTAAGGAGCTTCTCATAAAATGAAATGAATATTAGTGAACTGTCTTTTGAAAGTTCGGTATACTTATCCTTATTGTTATCTATGAAATGTTTGATGGAGTCCAGGCCGTTTAAAGCAAGCTCATAGTCACCAAGCTCGTAATAGGTAATTAGCAGAAGTGACCGTACTCTTTTCTTGAATGAAAATAACTTCTCATCAATTGTGGTCAGCAGCTTCAGTGCTTTATTGAATTCCCGGCGTGATATATGCAGATAAACACTGCCAATATTAACAAGATAATCCCTGAATTCGCCCGGGAAATCTGTTTGATGTTCATTTATGAAGTATTCTATCCAGCCGTATTCCTTGTTCCAGAATGCCATGTTAAGCATGTTATGCGCAGTTAAAGGATGGATATATTTATTAGTTTCGTAAATATGTATTCGTTTATCTACACTAAAGCGGTGAAGTTCATGCCACTCCCTGATAAACTCCCTGTTGCCAGAGTTCAATCTCATAGCAGCGCCGCCTTCCATTATCAGTATCAGCTCTCTTAAGAGATTATTATTGAACAGGTTGTAGTGCTGCATGATCAGTTCCTTTGCTTCAAAATAAATACTACCTGTTGAAAGTGAAGCGGCGTAGCATTTCACGATCGTTTTCATAACCGGGGCCAACTGCGGGTAATGCTCATCTGTATATTCGGTGAGCTTTTCGAGATCAATAGCTCGATAAATTCTACCCGAAAGGTCTTTCCCTGAGGTGATATTGTAATTGTCTTTCAAAACAACCTGGTCGCGCACTTCGTTAAGAAGAACAACAATGAAATTGAATATATGATAATCTCCCCGCGCCGGCACATTTTCTGCAAGGCTTTTTTCATAATTACCTTTCATTGAGTGCTGAACCTTGTGCGTCTGCAGCTCGGCAAGCAATGCAAAGAAATCCTTTCCCGCTTTTTGAGATTGAAGTCTCTTTTCTATAGATTGAAAAAACCTGTTATGGATTCCGTCTACGTTTCTAACGCTCAGCTGGCTAAGCAGGTGCAAGTCCTTATTGAACTGATTAGACTCAACTTCCTTTTGAATCAGGAATTCCTCAGCGAGGCTATATAGCCCCGAAGTAACAGTAAACATTACTGAGTCATTGCATTTTTTTCCCGGGTAAAGGGCGCTGTAAATATGTTCTCTTGTAAGCTTTACAGAATCAAACCGGGGGTAGAACTTCTTCAATTCCTTGATGTACGGAATGTAATTCCTGCCCCTGTTGAAATATGGAGAGGCTGCAAATTTTTCAAATTCTTTCCATTCCGCTTTGGAAAGTGTTTTTAACAGCCGGATCAGCTTGGAATCTTTCATGAAACTCTGTTAAGTTCATTTAGTTCAAAATAGCATATTTTAGAAGAAAAAACAAATTATTTAGTTAATTCTGAATGAAAAGCTGTTAAGAATATTGAATAAGTTTCTTTGCTAAGGTAGGAGAGTAAAGTTAAGTTTGAGGCAATTATTAGTTAAACAATTCAATTGGAGATCACAATGAAAACAGCAACAATATTTTTGACAGTTCTTTTATTGACAGTGTTCTTTTCAGAAAGTTATTCTCAGCCTGTCTTAGATTGGGCAGATGTTTACGACCGGGGCACTGCCGGTTATGAATATACTATGGATGTAAAAGTTGATGGATTGGGTAATCTATATGCAACAGGTATTACAGATTCATCATCTGCCAATGTAAATATCGTTACGATAAAGTATAATCCGGACGGAACAAAGGAATGGACTAGACACTATGATTTTGGCGGCTTAAATGATTGGGGAAGTTTTGTAAATGTTGACCCTTCGGGTTTTGTTTATGTGACCGGGTGGGTCCAAGTTTCTTCTACAAACAGGGATATCTTAGTCTTAAAATACAAACCAAACGGCACATTAATTTGGGCAAACAGATATATGATAACAGGGTATACCGGTGTAGGAAATGATGAACCGACAGGAGCTGTCTATTCAAATAATGCTCTATATGTTTGCGGTTTTATAAGTGAAAATGCAGGCTCGCTCAGGAGACAAATTGCCGTGTTTAGAATATCAGCTGATGGATCTTATATCTCCGCCGGTTTTGGATCAGCCGGTGTTGATGATGTTGTAAATAGCATGTCTTTGGATCTTTCAGGAAATGTTTACTTGGCAGGTTTCACAGGTAATTCACCTTTTGATGGACTTGCCCTTAAACTCAATATTTCGCTTGGATTACAATGGGCAAAAATAATAAAAGATACTGTAAGAACGTACTCTACCTTGTATGGTGTGAAGATTAATAGCAAAGGAAGAGTTAGCTTTGTTGGACGTGCGCATAACTCAACAGTTACATCAAGTCCGACAATTACAGCGTTACAGCTGAACCAGGCAGACGGGAGTGTTAACTGGTATAGACGTTTCTTACCTTCGGGTTCTGTATCTGTATCGCCATATTATATGGCAATTGATAATGCTGATAATGTTATCATAGGTGGGTATTATACAACTCCTTCAGTAAAAAGTTTGGTTGTGAAATATAATTCTGCAGGTGTACTTGGCTGGTCAAGATCTCTTGACAGTATGTCTCACGTAAGGGTTATCACCTGCGACCCTTTAGGTAATATTTACCCTGCCGGTACTGCTCTTTACAATAAGTGTTTTGCTAAACTTAATGGTGACGGCAATATCATATGGTATGGTTCATACAATAATGCACAAATATACAGCATTGTATTTGGAGGCACTGCCAATATTTATCTAGGTGGTTTACATAAAGTAGTCAGCGGAAATAATAACTTTACGGCTGCGAAATATACAATTACTCCGAGTTCCGGCAGACCCATTAGTACAGAAGCTGGAGAATTGCAATCATTCAAGCTCCACGATAATTTTCCCAACCCGTTCAATCCGTCAACTTCTATTAAGTTCTCTGTCCCGTCTGACGGACTTGTTACTCTAAAGGTATCTGATGTGACCGGAAAAGAAATAACAAAACTCGTGGATGGTAACATTGAGCAGGGTGAGCATGAAGTGATCTTTAATGCATCCCATCTCGCAAGCGGTGTATATTTTTATAAGCTGACCTCAGGCAGCTTCACCGAAGTTAAGAAAATGATACTTCTAAAATAAATCAACATTTACATAGGCGGAGAATTGTGCCTGTCTTTGCTCAAATTAAAATAATTACCGAAAAATCAAAATAATATAATGAAAAAAACAAAAATTTTTTTAGCAAGTCTCTTCCTGGCGGTATCATGTACAATAAGTTATTCACAGCCTGTTTTAAACTGGGAAGACAATTTCCACGTAGGATTATCGGGAGATGAATCATTCAACGACATGGTAAGTGATGGTTTAGGCAGCATATATGCCACGGGTTGGTATGATTCAGTGAGTGCTGATAATCATAATATTATTACAGTAAAATACAAATCAGATGGAAGCAGGGTGTGGATCAGAAAATTCGATTTCCAAGGGAGAACAGATCAGGGCTACAGAGTCTTTGTTGGTAAATCCGGTTATGTTTATGTTGTTGGTGAAGTGACTACTTCTGGCTATAGTAAACGTATTATAGTTCTCAAGTACAGCGAAGCAGGTTCATTAATTTGGGCCAATAATTATCATCCATCAGGACATTCAGGCAGCGGTTTTTTCAGGGGTGCTTTTTTTAAGAACAATATTATATATGTAACTTCACAACCAGCAGAAATAGGTTCATACGAAAGAGATATTGCAATTTACAAAATAAGATCCGACGGGACCTTTAATTCATTGGTAACCGGTACACCTGGCATTCGTGATAATAGTCAAGACATTTGTTTGGACAATGCCGAGAATATTTATGTTGTTGGAGAATCTAATATTGCGCCTTACAGTACGACTTTTAATAGTATAGTAATGAAATATAGCAATTCTCTTGTCTTTCAATGGAGAATAACCATAAGGGATACTATTAAACCCAATACTTTTTTAACATGCGTCAGAATAAATTCTTCCGGCAAAGTCATTATCTCAGGAAATGCAAAAAGCCTATTTGGTGGCTTAAGCCATTCAAATTCTATCACTGCTTCACTTAATAGTGCTGATGGAAGTATGAACTGGTATAATAGGTTTTCCAACCCTGACGATAAGATATCAACAGTAATGAACACCATGACTATTGATAAATTTGATAACGTCATTTTAGGAGGATTATTTCTTCAAGATCCTTTCATAATGAAGGGAATGGTGTGTAAATTGAAATATACAGGAATTTTGTTATCGTTTAATTCCATTGATAGTCTCCAATATGTTAATGCTTTGGAAACTGATTCTATTTCAAATGTTTATGCATCAGGTCTGAGTTCGTTTGGAGGTAAATCTATTTTCAAGTATGATGCTTCTGCATCGCTTCAGTGGTTTTATGATGGCAGTACATTTACTTATATAAGGAAAATATTGTTAAGTAAACCTGATTTTCTTTACATCTGCGGTTCTGGTCTTAATTCTGCTACAAATCTTTATACAGCTAAGTTAACTCTTCTGCTGGGTTCAAGTAAGCCATTAGTTAATGAGCCAACAGAAATTGAATCATTCAAGCTCCACGATAATTTTCCCAACCCGTTCAATCCGTCAACATCTATTAAGTTCTCTGTCCCGTCTGACGGACTTGTTACTCTAAAGGTATTTGATGTAACCGGAAAAGAAGCAGCATCACTTGTTAATGAAAATCTTGAGCAGGGTGAGCATGAAGTGAATTTTAATGCATCACATCTTTCAAGCGGTGTATATTTCTACAAGCTGATCTCAGGCAGCTTCACCGAAGTGAAAAAGATGATATTGGTGAAGTAAATATAGTGCATCTTATAAGGCGGGGATTAGGACCCGCCTTTACAACATTAATGGTCAGCTCGCGGGGCTTTTTTATTTGTAAAGTTGAATTTAAATTACGTTATTAATCAATCATATATAACAATTATGAAGATTCTAAGTAAAGGTTTTTTGGTATTCATTTTTTTTATTTCCTTCAATATATATGCTGATGCAGCCAAGGTATATATAGAATATGAGCATACATCTTCATCGAGAACTGTGAAGATAAAGCTTTATAAAGATGGCGATAAATATAAACTCGTTAAGCCGCTGAGTGACTCTCCCGGTGAAACAGGTATTGTAACAACTTACATTGACGTAATGGGGAATTCCGTAATAACCGTAACTGAAAAAGGCGGCGTAAAAAAAGGCATTAAGGCAGGGTGGAGCGATGATTACTTCGCACTCGTAATGCAGTATCACGTGCTGTTCAGGGGAGTACCCGAAGGTAAGAGCTTCAAGAGTTTTACCAAGCAAGCCGGCACGGAAACAATCAGCGGAAAAGAGTGCAATGTATACCAAAGCGGAATTACAATACTGGGTGCATCGACTAAGTATTATATGTGGGAAAGCATAATGCTGAAAGCGTCTGCACCGGACTATACAACAAATGCCACTAATATAGATGAGAATCCTGTTTTTTCGGTGGATGAGTTTTCGGTACCCGGAGATGTTAACTGGGATTTGAGATAATTATGTACTTTCTGTGTGTTATTTGTGTTGATTTTGAGCAAAAAATCCGGAAACTACGATATTCGTGAAAGAATTATTCCTTGACTTATTTGTTTAAAAAGCGTTATTTGTAGTAAATAAATAGGGAATTATCGGAAAACTTCTTCTGTTTCAACATTTATCACAACCTAAAATCATTAAAATGCAAAATTCAAAGTGCTTTTCCTTATTTGTGAACAGAAGAAACCTATTTGCCCTGCTTCTTTTATGCTCATCATTAGGGATCTTCGCGCAAGGCTCAGGCAATAAGTATGCCGGTGAATTCCTTGCTATAGGTGTCGGCGGAAGGCCGCTCGGCATGGGCGGTGCATTTGTTTCGCTTGTCGGCGATGTTTCGGCAGGTTACTGGAATCCCGGGGCGCTTTCAAAGATCAACTACCCGCAGTTTGCGCTCATGCATGATGAACGCTTCGGTAACCTGGTAAATTATGATTACGGAGCCGTGGCTATTCCATGGGGTACAAACTCCTCACTTGGGCTCAGCGTCATCAGGCTTGGTGTAGATGACGTACCCAACACTAAGAACGCATGGCTTGACCTGAACAATAACGGCTATTTTGATAACGGTGACAGGCTTGATTACAGTCAGATCAGGTTCTTTAATGCTGCTGACTGGGCATTTATTGCAACTTATTCCAAACAGCAAAGCGAAAAGCTTTCATACGGAGTGAACCTGAAAGTAATTTCAAGGAGTATCGATGATGGTTCGGCCTGGGGCATCGGTTTTGATGTTGGCGCTGTATACAGCATTTCGCCTAAATTCCGTGTTGGTGCAAATCTGATGGATGTTACAACAACATTACTTGCTTGGAATACCGGAAGGAAAGAGCTTATAACTCCTACTGCAAAGATCGGAAGTTCTTACGATATTCCGTTCTTCAAAACCGGCAGGATCACCCCCGCTCTTGATTTTGATGTGAGATTTGAGAACAGGAAATTTGCCTCACTTGCAAACGTTGGACCCGTCAGTTTTGATATGCACGCCGGACTTGAATACGGATTCAAAGACCTGTTTGCCCTCAGAGTAGGTTACAACGATGTTAAGCAGCTAACATTCGGTGCAGGTGTCAAGCTTCCAAAACTGAATCTGGATTATTCTTTTGCAAAATTTGACGGTAATGACCAGCTTGGAAATACTCACAGGATCTCCGTCATGTTCACTCTTGAAGACGAGAAGTTCAGGCGCAAAGGCAAAGAGTAACCTGCGATTAACATAGAATTTTTGAGAAACGTCCCGTAATTTGCGGGACGTTTTTATTTATGATATATTCGTGCCACGAATACATTATTTATAATGTCAATAGATAATTGACATTTTGAAGTTCTTATATAATTTAAAGAACGATTTATTCGTGGCACGAGTGAAAGAGATTTAATTGCAGATCAAACGATATCAAAAGGTTATTTACGTTGTAGTCCTTGCTATTGCCATTCTGTGGTGCGCGGGAATACTTGCAGCCCCGCTTTGGGCAGGTGAGCAGGGATTCAAGGGCATTGTATCTGAAAGTATCTATTCATTCTATTCCAGTTCCTGCCACCAGCTTGAAAGCCGCTCGCATTTCTTGGGTGAATACAAATACGGAGTTTGCTCGAGATGCACCGCGATTTATTTCGGATTTCTGCTTGGGGTTATCATCTACCCGTTTGTTCGCAAACTGAATAATATTGATCTCCCCTCACTTTTCTGGCTGTTTATCGGAGTGGCGCTAATGCTTCTGGATGTAGCGCTTGACCTGCTGGATGTTCAGAAGAATTCATTTGTAACCAGAGAGATAACCGGCGGGATAATTGGTGTAATACTTCCGTTTTTCATTATTCCCGGCATTATAAGAGTTTTCTATGAGTTCTTTTTGCCGCCAAATGTAATACCTAGAAAATAAAAATTAGGGTTAGACCTGCCGGGTCCCATAGAACTGGCAGGTCTGATAAGACAATCTTAACAATAATTAATGCCACAGCCAAGTAAATTCGCACCGGTATTCATCAGCTCAATGGTTATGGTGATAATATCGGTTTTCCCGTTCCTGAATCTTATTAACCTCATTTGCTGTGCAGGAATTGTCCTAGGCGGCGCGGCAGGTACATTCTATTATTCTAAACAGCTTGAAAAAGCCGGACAGGTAATACAGAACAAAGACGGTATAATGATCGGACTCCTAGCCGGAATGATATCTGCTATACTTTACGTGATTTCGTCAACACTGATCGTCATGGCATCGGGGCAGAATCCGATTGAATTAGTGTATAAGATGACCGAGCAGTATGGATTTCAAATTCCGCAGGAATCGCAGAAAATGCTTGAACAGGTTTACAGTGATTACCAAAGGCACGGTTTTAGTTTCATAATGATAGCAGTAGAACTTGTATCAAGAGTGATCTCGCATTGTATATTCGGTGCGCTGGGCGGACTCCTTGCAGCATCGATTATCAACAAGAGAAGAATAACATCTAAATGACTATTTCCCCTTTGAAAAGGGGGACGAGATTTTTGAAAATTGAAATATATCTTGATTTAACTTTTGACTTGAAATTCGTAAACCGGAATCGGGGATTTAGGAACTGAAGATTGCCTCTAATTCATTAAATAATACCACCCTGCAAAACAAATATTTTCAAATATTGCCCGCATCAGAAGCTGAAAGCAGGAACACGTTAATCCTGATTGCCGGGTTACTGGTGCTTGGATTATTGAATGTTTACTTCGCCCCTATAAAACTTTTCTTAAATGACGTGATAGGTGTTGAAAGCGTGAACGGCTGCCCGCTCTTAACATTCACTGGAGTGCCTTGTCCTTTCTGCGGTACAGGCAGAGTGTTTGATTCCGCCTTAAGCCTGCACTTTATTGAATCATTGTATTACAATCCCCTTGGACTTTTGTTTTACATCATAATGGGTTTTATATTTTCCATTGTTATTGTACTCGCATTAATGAAGAAAAAGCTTGTCATTACAAAGTCTGCTTACAATCTATGGTACATTCCCGCCGGATTTCTACTGATAATGTGGATTTTAAACATATTATTCGGGCATCATCATTGAAATGTGGGGAAATTGTTAAATTGATAAGACCTTAAATTTTAGCTATATTTGTAGATAATTAAATAAATCAGGCAATTTCTTATGAAAATATTCATTGATACAGGCAACCTAAATGAAATACGCGAAGCTGCAAGTTATGGTATTCTTGATGGAGTAACAACCAACCCCTCACTTATGGCAAAGGAAGGTCACAAAGATGCCCGCAAGACATACGAAGAGATCTGCAAAATTGTACCCGGACCCGTAAGCGCAGAAGTTATTTCAACAGATTACGAAGGAATTTTGAAAGAAGGCAGGGAGCTTTCCAAAATAGCCCCTAATATAGTAGTAAAGGTCCCCTTAATTCTTGAAGGTTTAAAAGCAGTAAAAACATTCTCAGAAGAAGGAATTAACACAAACGTTACGTTGTGCTTTTCGCCTTCACAGGCAGTGCTTGCGGCTAAAGCAGGTGCTACTATAATCAGTCCGTTTATCGGCAGACTTGATGATATCTCTCAGGATGGTATGCAGCTTATTGAGCAGATAGTCCAGATATACGGAAATTATGGGTATGAGACTGAAATTTTGGTTGCATCTGTCCGCCATCCTATGCATTTTGTTGAAGCTTGCATGCTGGGAGCGGATATTTGTACAATACCGTTCAGTGTGATTAAGCAGCTTGTTAAACATCCTTTGACCGATATCGGTCTTGAGAAATTCATCGCTGACTGGAAAAAGAACCAATAGATTATTTAATTGAAGGTTAGGGACCTAATTAATCTGGTTGAGAAAGATGGTTGGTTTGTTGTTAGATTCAAAGGAAGCCATAGGCAGTTTCATCATAAAGTTAAAAAAGGACTGGTAACTATCCCCGGACACCTGAGTGATGATATTGCCAAAGGTACACTTAATAGTATACTTAAGCAGGCGGGATTAAAAAAATGAAAAAATATTTAGTTGTGTTCGAAAAAACAAAGACCGGCTACTCGGCGTTTGTACCCGATCTCCCCGGTTGTATTAGCACAGGCAAAACAAGGAAAGACATTGAAAAGAATATTCAGGATGCTATTGAATTTCATATTGAAGGCCTGAAAATTGATGGGCTAAATGTACCTGAACCGACTGATAATTATGCATTCATTAAGGTAAAACCACCTGTCAAAAACATAAGTAAAGAAAGAATTACTACAAAAAAGAAAGTGGTTTTATAAATTGGCTAAGAAAACAGCTTTTTACGACATACATAAGTCAATGGGCGCCAAGATAGTTGACTTTGCGGGATTCGAAATGCCTGTCCAGTACGAGGGCATCATTGCAGAACATATGGCTGTAAGAAATTCCGTCGGCGTATTTGATGTATCACACATGGGTGAGTTCTTTGTGAAAGGTAAGGACGCGCTCGCATTTGTTCAGAAAGTTACAACCAACGATGCTTCGAAGCTTGTAAAAGGAAAAATTCAATACTCAGCAGCTTGTTATGAAGATGGCGGAGTTGTTGATGATTTGCTTGTTTACTGTTACGGTGATTTCTTTATGATAGTAGTGAATGCTTCCAATATTGAAAAGGATTTCGCATGGTTCCAGCAGAATGCAAAAGGATTTGATGTAACTCTGGAAAACAGAAGCGATGATTTTTCGCTTCTAGCAGTTCAGGGAAAGAATTCTATTACAACTTTACAGAAGCTGACCGATACAAACCTTTCCGATATGAAGTATTACACCTTCACCGAAGGAAAGATTGCGGGAATTGATGCGATAATATCGCGAACAGGTTATACTGGCGAGGCTATTGGATTTGAAATTTACGTTTCATCTGACAAAGCGATCTCGGAAAAACTCTGGAACGAGATCTTTAAAGCAGGAGCTGAGTTCAATATTAAGCCAATCGGGCTTGGTGCTCGGGATACTTTGCGCCTTGAAGCGGGTTATTGTCTGTATGGGAATGATATTGATAAGACAACCAATACGATTGAAGCCGGGTTGGGCTGGATAACCAAGCCTAGAAAGGGTGATTTTAACGGAAAACCAAAGGTTGATTCAGAACTTGCCTCGGGTCCGGCTAGGAAACTGGCAGGATTTATCGTAAATGGCAGGCTTGCAGCAAGGCATGGGTACGAGATTTTTGATAATGGTTCAGCCATTGGAATAGTCACAAGCGGAAGCGTCTCTCCGTGTTTAAATAAAAATATCGGACTTGGATACGTAAGGAAAGAATATTCTGAACCCGGAACAAAAATTAAGATCAAGGTGAGAAACGATTTTGTTGAAGCTGAAGTTGTAAAAATACCGTTTGTAGGAAAGGATTAATGGAAATTTTAAATCAGAGCAGTATGGAAATAAAACCCCTTAAGATCAGCCTGTATTTTTCGCATGATTATGTTGATTCAGAGCTGGAGCTTAAAGATAAGAACGTAGTTGTAATTGATGTCTTAAGGACCTCAACAACAATGGTTACCGGGCTTGCCAACGGAGCCAAAGAGATCATCCCGACAGAAAGCATTGCGGCTGCGGGAATGATAGGCAGGAATTCCGAAGGACAGGCGCTATTATGCGGCGAGAAAAATGCAAAGATAATCGAAGGTTTCAACCTTGGCAATTCAATTAAAGAATACAGCGAAGAAGTTGTAAAGGGAAAAATACTTGTCTTCAACAGCACTAACGGTACACCTTCGCTGATAAAATCCAAGTTTGCCCGAAATTGTGCTGTACTTGGATTTGTGAATATGTCGCGCGTAGTTTCATTTCTGAAAGAGCTTAAAGAAGATTTCATTATTCTCTGCGCAGGAAAAGACGGGGATTTTTCTCTTGAAGATACGGTTTGCGCGGGAATGCTTGTGAGTGAACTGCTGGAAGCAGCAGGTAAGAACAGTTATGTTTTGACAGACTCTTCAATGGGCGCTTCAAAGCTTTATTCTGCTTACAAAAAGGACATACTCAAAATGCTTCACGAAACCGAGCACGGTAAATTCCTTGTCTCTTTGGGATTTGAAGATGACCTGGTTGCCTGTTCACAGGTTGATAAATACAATATGCTTCCGCTGCTAAGGAGCGGTGTCATAAAATCAATTGAAGCATTTGAATCTGACCCGAAACTGACGATGAAGAAGGTCTCGCAGAGAAATGCGAGCTGATAATCCATAAATATTTCATATCAAAAAGATCAGCAAACTTCCTAACAGCAAAAATACCAGATGAAGAACAAACAGTCTCCCAGGAGAAGAGAAACCTCTTCCGGTTCTTCAAGGAAGTTTGAAGAGGGTTTACCGATATCAAACAAGAAGCAGATACTTGGCTTCTTCCTGATCCTTTTCAGCCTGCTCATAGTTCTCAGCATTGTTTCATACTCCGCAGCCGATGAATCGCGGCTCGAATCAATCAATATTTCCGAAATATTCAGGAAAGAAAACCAGGCATCCAATTTTAATACATCAAATTGGCTTGGGATAATCGGGGTGATAATTTCCGGATTCTTTGTAAAGGGAGCTTTCGGCTATTTTTCGCTTATCTTACCTTTTCTGACTATACTGTTTGGCATCCAATTGATGCGCAAAAGGACACTGCTTGAAATGCTGCAGCTTTCGGTTTACCTTATTCTGTTAATGATATTCTCGTCATCGCTTTTTGGTATGCTCCGCACTACCCTTGGTGTCGATAAGATACCATATTCCCTTGTGGGCACAAGCGGTGAGTACTTTTCCTCGGTGTTTTACCTTATGCTGGGCACTGTGGGGAGTTATATCCTTTTGTTCGGACTTGTTATTATTTTCGGCTTTCTGCTTGTAGATAGAAATATTGCCAAATCCCTGGCAAGAATTAGAACAATGTGGGAATCGTTCAGGGATAAATTTGCTGCTGCAAGAGAAGAAATGAAGCAAAGGCGCGAAGAAGAAGCACTGCGTGAATCCAAACGTGCCGCAATACAGAGTGAAAGGGACAAGATAGTAAAGACCAAGAGCAGGAAGTTGACAGAGTCAGAGCTTGAAGAGGTTGTTCCGGCAATAAAGGATACTAAGATAAACCGTCCTGCCGATAATGAGATGATAGTTCAGGATAAGAAGAAGCCGGAAGTTGTTACTGATCTGCCTCTTGAAATTGAAAAAGAATTGCCTGCCGTTGAAAAAGAAGAGGATTTTGTTCCGCCGGTAAAACTTGGAGGCAGGAAACCTCAAATAGGAGATATTATTCCCGAGGAGAAAACTGCAGAGGAGCTTCCCGTAGAGTTTCTTGAGGATTACAGACTGCCTTCTCTTGACCTGCTTGATGAGCCCTTAAAAGAAGAACTTGATCTTATCTCTGATGATGAGCTTAAGGAAAACGGTAAATTGCTGCAATCCAAACTTTTGAATTTTGGAGTAAGGATTGAGAAAGTAATTGCCACTCCGGGCCCGGTAGTGACTCTGTATGAGCTTGTTCCTGCCGAAGATGTAAAGCTGAGCCGCATTGAAAGCCTGCAGGACGATATTGCATTAGCTATGAAGGCCCGCGGGATAAGGATGATAATTCCCATACCGGGCAAAGGAACTGTTGGTGTTGAAATTCCAAATCACAAATCTGTAACCGTTAGAATAAGGAGTGTTGTCGGTTCAAAGAAGTTCAATGACTCGACACTTCAGCTGCCCATAGCGCTTGGAAAGACAATATCTGGAGATGTATATGTTGATGACCTCACAAAAATGCCGCATCTTCTTGTTGCAGGTTCAACCGGTTCGGGAAAAAGCGTGGGCATTAATGTTATTATTGCAAGTTTGCTGTATAAACTTCATCCAACTGATCTTAAATTCCTGCTCATTGACCCTAAGAAGATCGAGCTGAATCTCTACGAGAAACTTAAGAATCATTACCTGGCTACTTCTAAGGATTACGCAGAGAAGATCATCACAACCCCGCAGAATTCCGTGATGGCGCTCAAGAGCCTTGAGATCGAAATGGAAAAGCGCTATGAAAGACTGGCAAATGCAACCGTGAGGAACATAGCCGATTATAACAAAAAATTCTCCGAAGGCAGGCTTAAAGATGATGAGAATATCAAACACGGGAAGATGCCGTATATTGTTGTTATCATAGATGAACTTGCTGATTTGATGATAACTGCAGCCCGTGAAGTAGAAGAGCCTATTGCACGACTGGCACAGCTGGCAAGGGCAGTAGGAATACATCTTGTACTTGCAACGCAGCGTCCTTCGGTTGATGTAATAACAGGGGTCATCAAGGCAAATTTCCCGGCAAGGATAGCGTACCTTGTCAATTCGAAAGTTGATTCAAGGACGATACTTGATATGAACGGCGCTGAACAGCTTCTTGGCAAAGGTGATATGCTTTACACTCCCCCCGGCTCGGGTAAGCCCGTAAGGATACAAAGCCCGTTCATTTCAAGCGAAGAAGTTGAACGCCTTGCCGAGTTTATCGGTACTCAGAAAGGTTTTTCCAGGCAATATGATATGCCCTCTGTGAATCAGAAGAAGGGAAAATCATACAGTGATAGTGATGAACGCGATGAGCTTTTTGAAGATGCAGCAAGAATAATTGTGCGTTACCAGCAAGGTTCGGTTTCACTCCTGCAAAGGAAGCTAAAAGTTGGATATGCCCGGGCAGCCAGAATAGTTGATGAGCTGGAAGCTGCCGGTGTTGTGGGTCCGTTTGACGGCAGCAAAGCACGCGAAGTTTTGATAGAAACCGAAGCCCAGCTGGATCAGCTGATATAGCCAAATCCCCAGTTCTGCAACCTTTTTTGGCCTTACAGCATCTAATAAAGTAACAAAACCGGCTTCAATTAACTAAAGTACAACAGAAGTAAACCTATATTTATGAACTATTTAGCGCGGATCACCACTTATGCCCTCTTTGCTGTTCTTTTATCTGCAAGTACGTTTGCTGCAGGAAAGATCACCGGAAAAGTAACTGATAGCAAGGACAATACCGGAATCGAAGCAGATGTTAAACTCCTTTCACTACCCGATAGCAATGTAATTGGCGGAGCTAAGTGTGACGCAAACGGATCGTTCATTATTGAAAACGTCCCGTTTGGATCACACAGGATAGAGGTAAGCTTCATAGGATACGCTTCGTTGACAGTTGAAAATGTCAGGCTTAGCGAACAGAACGAGTTAATCAGCCTTGATACCATAAGACTCAAAAAGCAGGATGTGACAACAGATGAAATTCTTGTTGAAGAAACTAAAGGTCTTATTCAATTCAGTGCAGATAAGAAGATTTTCAATGTTAAAGAGTCCGAATTGACAAAAGGCGGAACAGCTCTGGATGTATTGAAAAAAGTCCCTATGGTTGATGTAGATGTAAACGATAATGTCAGCATGCGCGGAAGCCAGAATGTAAAAATACTCATAGATGATAAACCCTCAAGGTTTGTGAGCCTTAAACAGATCCCCGCAGACGCAATTGAAAGAGTTGAGCTCATTACTAATCCGCCTGCTAAATATGAATCAGAAGGCGTTACCGGTTTGATAAATATTGTTATGAAGAAGAACAATAAACTGGGATTTACCGGAAGTGCAAATTTAGGCGGCAATTATACGCAGAAACTTTCCGGCTGGGGCGGGCTGGATTTCAACTTCAAAAAGAACAGCTGGACAGTCTTCAGCGGGATTTACAGCGGTACATGGAACAATAAATTCTCCTATTCAAGGACTACAGATTATTTTACTCCTGTCAGCTCACTGAACAGTGACGGACTTGGAAAGAACAACGGACACTGGATATGGGGACAGGGCGGGATTGAGCATGAATTTGCCCCCGGAAGGACCGTTGGCTTTGAAGCTAATTTCGGCACGGGAAAGTGGTTTAATTCTGATAATTCATCAAATAATACACTTAACTCCCTTGGTGAGCTTGCCTCGTACTATACTACTGCAAATGACCGCAACGGACTGTGGGAAAACATGACAGGCAGTTTGTATTTCAATAACAAATTGAGCGAAGATGGACAGGAGTTTAGCGGAGATCTGACACTCTCGAGGAACAGAAATGAAAATAACTTCGGAACTGTAAAGCAGGATTATGATTCACTTTCCAATCCTCTGAACACATCACCTCTTAACCAGAGGGATACAACAATGTTCAAATCCTATAACCTGAATGCGCAGATTGATTATACACATCCGCTTTCAAAAGTTTCAAAGCTTGAAGTAGGCTATAAGGGCACATTCAGACTAAATGATAATGATTTCAATTCCGATACCCTTGATTACAACACAGGCATATATCAGACAAATAACAGCGTCAACAATCATTTTAAACTGAATGAGTATATAAACGCGGCGTATGGAGTGTTTTCCAGCTCGATAGGTGATTTCAGTTACAAGCTCGGTGTAAGAGTTGAGCAAACAAATACAAAGGGCGAGCTGGTGACCAATGGAGAGGATTTTAAAAAGAATTATTTTGATTTCTTCCCTACGGTAAATCTTTCTCAAAAGATCGCCAAGATGCATCAGGTTCAGCTTAGCTACAGCAGAAGAATTACGCGTCCGAACATCTGGAGAATGAACCCGTTTGTCAACAAATTCAACCCAAGGTTCATTCATATGGGTAATCCTGATCTTAACCCTGAGTACACAGATTCATACGAACTTAGCTTCATGTTTTATACTCCCGTACTTTCAGTAACGCCAATGGCTTTCTACAGGCAAAACCATGACGTGATCTCGAATTATAACTATCTGATTGACAGTAATGTATCTGTAACTACATACAGAAACGCTGCAGGCTCAAAGGCGTACGGTATGGATCTGCTTCTGAGCTCCCGTTCGCTTGGCTGGATGACATTGAATGCAACATTCAGTTTCTATAATACTAAATTTGATGACGATCCGTCACTCACTGATTACGCTTCTGAAGAAGGTTTTTCGTGGAAGACTAATATCAGGACAAGCTTAATGCTTAAGTTTGTGAATCTTGAACTATTCTATACATACACAGGCAAAAAAGTCAATGCACAGGGCACAGATATTCCCACCTCAAGTCTTGACGCATCTGTCAGCAAAACATTCCTTAACGATAAGCTTACGGTAAGCTTAAGGGCAAATGACATTCTAAGTACGCAGCAGTGGGGTCAGGATATGAACGCAGTTGATTACCGTTCTTCTTTCAGAAATGACTGGAGCTCAAGAATGGTTTCACTGAATCTTTCACTAAGGTTCGGGAATACAGACGAGAATTACCAGAAGAAGAAAAAACAGAAACAAAATACTAACGAAGGTTCAGATCAGCAGGATAATAGTCAGGGCAGGTAGATAAGAGTATTAGTTTCACAGTTACCTCCACAGGGATAAGAACGGTTAATTCTTATCCCTTTTATTTTTATCGGGCGGGAATGTCGTGCTAATTTTCACTGTTTATTAGATTAAAGTTACTTAAATTTGCTTAATAATAACCGGTTTAGGAGAAAATAATGTCAAAGCTCATTCTTTCAAAACTGCTGATATTTGCCCTCTTTTCTGCAAATATCAGCCTGTATGCACAGGATGATATTACAGCCCAGGATGTAATTCAAAATGTCCAGTCAGCGTACAAAGATATTTCCGATGCAAAAGCATCGTTTTCGCAGACTGTTAAATTCAATAAGTCAAAGGCACAAACCTCGAGCGGTACTCTATATATAAAGAAAGAAAACAAATACAGAATAGAAACCGGCTCGCAGACAATTGTTACAGATGGCAGCACTTCGTGGTCATATACACCAGGAAAGAAGCAGGTAGTTATAGATCATTATAAGGAAACCGGTAACACTTTCTCCCCGAATAAGTATCTGTTCCAATACCCTGAGAATTTTTATAGTGACCTGACAGGAACCGAAAAAATAAGCGGAATTGATGTATATGTGCTCTCATTAAAGCCAAGGGAAAGCGGATATGTGAAATCTGCAAAACTATGGGTTGGAAAAGATGACTGGATGATAAAAAAGATCGTAATAGTGACCGAAGAATCAACAACTACTTACTCTGTGAAGAACATACAGACCAATACCGGGCTCAGCAACTCAAAATTCACTTTCACTCCACCTGAAGGAACCGAAGTTATTGATATGAGATAGCCAAAATTGAGCCGAGGAAGAAAACTCAATATATTGATCAGTACGCTTCTGCTGGCACTTTTCCTGTACCTTGCATTCAGGAATGTTAATCTGAGTGAACTGGCTCTGATATTAAAAACAACAAATTACCTCTATGTATTTCTCGGAATGTCTATCGGTGTATTCGGAGGTTCTGCTATTCGTGCTGTAAGGTGGGGAGTCCTGCTTGAACCTGTCAAAAAAGATATCGGCTTTCGCAATCTTTTTGCAACCACCATAATAGGATACATGCTGAACAACCTTTTCCCGCGTTCAGGTGAAGTTGTGAGGCCGTACATATTGGGCAAACATGAAAATATTTCCCGCGCTTCGGCATTTGCAACCATAATAGTTGAAAGGATCATAGATACAGTCATGTTCCTTCTGATGTTTGCAGTAGCTCTGATCTACTTTAAAGACAGAATTACTAATGCAATTCCGCAGATCGAATCGGCCGTGATCATCCTTTCAGCAGCAATAATTCTGATGCTAATCTGGATAGTCTTCATGCTGTGGAAACCTGAATTGAGCCTTAAGATCGTCAAGATCTTTACAGGGATACTGCCTGCAAAACTTCACGAAAAGGTTGATAATATATTTACATCGCTCTTATCAGGGTTCGACGTATTGAGGAAACCGGCACTGTTTTTCCGCATCGCTTTGTATTCTGTTTTGCTTTGGGCTGCGTACCTTATAAGTACATATATACCGTTCTATTCATTCAATATACTGGTCAATGACGGTACCGGACTGATGCGCGGCCTCTGGGATGCAAATCTTCTGCTTGTGCTGATCAACGTAGCAATGTTCATCCCTTCACCTGCTGCAACGGGACCGTATCATTACATTTGCAAAGTAACGCTGGTGAACATGTTTGCCATAAGTGAAGCATCAGCACTTGGTTATGGAACAGCTACACATGCAATGAGTTTTTTACTATACTTGGTTTTGGGCATTTACTACTTCATAAAATTCAATTACAAATTATCTGAAATTAAAGAGCAGACCTCTGCTTCATAATAAATAATGAATATCGGAATTATTGGCACCGGTTACGTCGGGCTTGTATCAGGTGTATGTTTTGCCGAAAATGGCAATGACGTACTTTGTATGGATGTGGATTCAAAAAAAATAGAACGGCTAAAAAAAGGTGACCCGGTCATATATGAGCCCGGGCTAGAGGAATTGCTTGAAAACAACATCTCCGAAGGCAGGGTTAGCTTTACTACAAACCTCAAAGATGTGGTTCAGAAAAGCGATGTTATCTTCCTTTGCCTGCCAACACCGCCTATGGAAGACGGCTCAGTAGATCTTAGCCGTGTGCTTGATGTGGCGTCCAAAATGGCTCCTTACATTAATGAATATAAAGTAATAGTCAGTAAGAGCACTGTACCAGTAGGAACATGCTCACTCATCAGGAAGATCATTTCTCAGAAAACAAAACGTAAAGTTGATGTAGTATCAAACCCGGAATACCTGAAAGAGGGCGCGGCCGTGAGTGATTTCATGTCGCCCGATAGGGTCGTCGTAGGCACAAAAAGCAAAAAAGCTGCGGGTATTATGCGGGAGCTTTACAGCAGCTTTATGAGAGTTAGCGAGAGATTCATTTTGATGGATGAACGCTCAAGCGAGCTGACAAAATATGCTGCAAACAGCATGCTTGCACTCAGGATATCCTTTATGAATGAGCTTGCTAACCTTAGCGAAAAACTTAAGGCTGATATTAATATGGTCAGGGCGGGAATTGGCTCCGATCCCAGGATTGGCTCAAGTTTCCTGTTTCCAGGTGTCGGTTACGGCGGAAGCTGCTTCCCGAAGGATGTACAAGGGCTTTTGAATACTGCAAAAGATGCCGGCTACGATTTCAAAATACTCAAAGCAATAGATGAGATAAACCGGAGGCAGAAGCTGGTACTTGTTAACAAGATACTTAAGCATTTTAAGAATAATATCAAAGGGAAGACTTTTGCAGTTTGGGGACTTTCGTATAAACCCCGTACAGACGATCTTAGGGAAGCTCCGGCACTTACTATAATTGAAAAACTTGTTGAACACGGTGCAAAGATCCAGGCGGCAGACCCTGTTGCTAATGAAAATTTCAAAATGCTTTACGGAAAGAAATTCAGGGAAGTTAAGCTCTTCGAAAATAACTATTCTGCGCTAAAAAATGCCGATGCACTTATTCTGGTAACTGAATGGAACGAGTTCCGTAAGCTTGATATTGATAAAATGAAAAAACTGATGAAACACCGTGTCATTTTTGACGGCAGGAATATTTATAGCGCTAAGTTCATCAAACAAAACGGGTTCAAGTACTACGGCATTGGATTCTGAATGTGAGAGTATCCGGATACGGTAAGGAAGGATTTGACCCCTTGCAGTCCCATTATCAAATTGGAAATTATCTTTGATGATTCTTTGTTTAATATTCTATGAAACAGCCACTTAAAATAGTAATTTTATCATTATTTGCAGTAACTCTTGCTTTCGGCCAGTCAAATGACGAGCTTATTACAAAAGGAATAGATCACGTTTACCACATAAGATTTGACTCCGCGAGTAATGTTTTCCAGCAATTGGTTGAACGTGATCCAAAGGATCCATCCGGCTACTTCTTTTTATCTATGGCTGAATGGTGGAAGATATACATGAATAAGGAAGACAGAAGTAATGATGATAATTATCTTGCCAAGGTGGATAAGTGCATAAAGATCTGCGAAGAAAGAATTGACGAAAACGAGAATGATGATTGGGCAACTTTCCTTATGGGAGGTGTTATTGGATACCGCGGATTTATGAACGTTATGCGCGATAACTGGCTAAAAGCAATTGATGACGGCAAACAGGGTTTAAACCTTGTGCAAAAATCATACGAGATGAATCCGGGGAACAAAGATGCAATTCTAGGGCTCGGCATTTACAATTACGCTGTAGATTACGTCGTTGACCGCTATCCGTTCCTTAAGGCTGTGCTGTTCTTTTTTCCGAAGGGTAATAAAGATCTTGGCATTCAGCAGCTCAGAGATTGCGCACAGAACGGGAAATTCTCCAGGACGGAGGCAAATGTTGTGCTTGCGTTCATACATCTATCCTATGAAAAGAATTACCTGGAGGCTGAAAAATATGCTTCATCCCTGAGTTTCCTGTATCCCGAAAATCCGGTCTTCGAAAGATTCCTCGGTAAATGTTACGTAGGTCAAAGCAGGTACAACGAGGCTGCTATGCTTTACAGGAATATGATCAGTAAGGCAGATAGCAGCAGAACCGGATATAACAACAATTATATAAGGCGTGAGGCATTTTACTATTTGGGAATGAGCTACTCAAGAATGCAAAACCTTGATGAAGCCCTGAAGTATTACGACGAAGCCATAAACATCTGCAGAGTAACCGATAAACCGCTCGAAGAATCACCCTACTATGTGTTTTCAATCCTTGGAAAAGGAGTGATATTTGAACAAAAGGGGAACAGGGATGAAGCACTCCGTCATTATGATATTGTGCTAAGTATGCGTGATGTAGAAAACTCCAGGGAGACAGCTCAGAAGTTTAAAGATAAGTGGTCGAAGTGAGTTGTGTGCCGTTAAACAAAAAGCCCGGGTTATACCGGGCTTTTTTTAATGTTCCCCTGAACAATTTTACGGAATGATCAATTCCTGTCCGACCTGAATTTTATTCGGGTCTTTCAGCTTATCAGTATTAGCGTTGAAAATATCCATATACTTACCTGCATCGCCGTAATATTCCTTTGCGATCTTACTCAAGGTATCACCGCTTTGCACAACATAAGTTCTTGACTCTTTATTTGCTCCTCCGGCAGCGCCTTCCAATCCGGCTCCGCCTGCAATTCCTTCTTCATTACTCATTTCTGTTTCCTCCTTTTATGAAGCTATTGATTGAAAATATATCCCAAATTTACCCTGTGTGTACTACCAACTTTTCCAAGGGAGTTCAGCGCATAATCAAAAACAACTTTATCGCCGAATGTAATTCCAAGCCCTGTGGAAAATCCCGCAATGCCCAGAGATGTTCCAAGCTTAAGGTCCTGTCGGCTTTCGTTGTCATATCCAAGCCTTGCGGAAACATTTTCGCTGAAAATGAATTCTGCACCAATTGAAAAAGCTTTAATGTGCTGAATGAGTTTCTCTCTGCTCTCGTTTAGCTTTGCAAAGGTAACGTTCAGCCTCACCGGGGTGTGCTCGAGCCTTTTTGAAAATCCTACCCTGATATCAAGCGGCAGCTTTTCACGGGTATCAATGTAGGTGCTTAGCTGAGAGCCGAGATTGTTGACTCCAAAGCTCAGTCCTATCTGCGGCCCGGGGATAAGGTAAAGCAAACCAAAATCTACAGCCATTGCTGTTGATTTATACTCAGCTATTCCCGAATAAATGTACTTCACTGTAATGCCGTAATTGATCTCTTCGTATATATAATTGCTGTATCCTACTGATACCATCAGGTCATTTGCATTAAATGTCTCGCCTGTAGATATGCCGGATTCGTCTGCTTTATCAAACGAACCGTAATCAAAATACTTAACGCCAATCCCGAACCAGCCAATATCCTTGTATTTCTGTGCGAAGCTGAATGCACCGAAATTAATATCAAGCAAATACTTCCCGAAGCCCGCCGAAACTCTGCCTTTAGTTATCGTGCTGAGAGTTGCCGGATTGTAGAACATTGCATTCGGGTCATCGGTATATGTATCAAATGCTCCGGCAAGAGAAGATGCCTTGGCACTGGGATCAACCCTCAGGAATTCAAAAGCCGGGATTTCTTCCTGTGAAAACAAAACTCGGTTTGAAGTAAAAAAACTTAGAAAAAGGGCGATTAAAATGAGTTTTTTGGACATTTTAGGGAGATTAATTTTGATTTTTTTGCTATTTGCTGCTAGAATATTTCAAATTTATCGTATTTCTTCTTAAAGTCAAGCCATTCAACCTTGCAGCGCTCAACCTTTGAGTGCGGCGGGCCGGTCCTTGCTTTTTCTATCATCACTTCAAGAAATTCCTTTCTTCCTTCAGCTGCTATTTCCACCTCACCTGTAAACAGGTTCCTCGCATATCCGTTTAAATTCAGGTCACCGGCAATCCTTGCTATAAAATACCTGAACCCCACACGCTGAACACGCCCTGAGACTATTATCTTAACCGAAGAATATTGAATATAGTTCATTGGATTAATAAATAATCAGGTTCGATATTGCCGTTGTTGCTGTTTTTTTCCATTCCCAATTGCCAATTTTAAGCGGTGAGCAAAGTCAAGTCGTCACCAGTAACATTTCCTAATCGAGCTGTTTCTTCAATCTCATCCTGATATACTCAAACGTTTCTGAATATAATATCCCCGCAATCATAAGTGTTCCCCCGATTATCTGTATTGAGCTGAACTGTTCATTGACAAATAATATTGAAAGCAGTACTGCCGAGGGCTGTTCCCATGTGTATATAATAGATGCACGAACCGGCGTGGTTTCTTTCTGGTACCTGTTAAGCAGAATTGTTGTAACAAAAGTCGCAAGTATTCCCATGTAAAGCAGCGAAAGTATCTCAAACTGCCCGAAAGCAATCATCGAGAAGTCTTCAAATGCCGCTCCGAGCATGAAAGAAAGAACAACCACTACCCAAAGCTGTATGAATATAAGTGTCCTTATATCGTATTTATTTGTATAGACATCAACATAAATGATGTAGAATGCCCAGGCAAACGGACAAATTACAGTAATAAGATCTCCAATATTGAACCCGTTAATATGCGGCTGAGTCAAAAGGTACAGACCTATCGTAACTATTACTACTCCGACCCAGTTTTCGGGCTGGACCTTCTTTTTTGTAATGGCATATTGTGCAAACGGTACTATCAGTATTGTAATTCCGGTGATAAGGGCAGAGTTTGAAGCAGATGTGTATATCATCCCGATAGTCTGCGTACTGAAACCAAGCATCTGGAAGTATCCCAGCACTAAGCCCGCCTTTAACAATGCGGAATTATTAAGCTCAAGATTGCGGAAAAAAAGCGCCGAAAAAAGCAGTGCGCCTATCAGAAACCTTATGCCTATAAAATAGAAAGGTGGCAGAGTTACCAGCGAGAGCTTTACTATCGGGAAAGTTCCTGCCCAGATCGTTGCAGTTAAGAAAAGCAGAAGCTCGGCTTTGAATCTTTTCAAGGCTTTAAGGATTGAGTTTATACATGATCTGCTGTATGTAAGGTATACTTGACCTGTAAATAATAACAAGCGAGAACACGAACCACATCAGTACCGTTAAGATTATCGGGATATCTTTTGTTACAATTGATGTAGGTGACTCTCCCATGTTCTTCTGGTGCATCAGGTACATATAGCGGAATATTCCGTAGATCACAAAAGGAGTGGTATATATCAGTTTTTCTGTGCCGAATGTAAACACAGTTCGTTCTGAAACAGTATATAAAGCATACGAAATGATAGTCCCTGCTGCTGCAATTGTGTTTATCTGGTCAGCAAACTCAACGGAGTAATCCTTAAGCACTTTGCGCTGCTTATCGATATTTTCTTTGTTAAGTATTTGTGAAAGCTCGCTGCGCCTTTTTGAAATTGCAAGGAAAAGTGAAATAAAAATAGTCGTTAGCATCATCCAGCTTGATACAGGTACTCCGATAGCCGCAGCACCGCCCAGTACTCTCAGCATAAATCCGAAAGATATGAAAAATACATCAAGCAGCACAATGGATTTAACTTTAAGCGAATATATAAGGTTCGTTATCAGATAAAGGATAATTACAACCGCAAAAATAGTTCTCTGGAAGATGAGGCCGCAAATTATAAGCGCCATGATAATTACAAGGAAAACCATTGCCTGCTTTACACTTATTTCCCCGGAAGCAATTGGACGGTATTTCTTCTTCGGGTGGGCACGGTCACTTTCAACATCAAGTATATCATTAATTATATACACTGCGCTTGATGCGAGCGAGAAGATGAAGAATGCAGCTATTGAGGGAATAACGTAATCAAAGTGAAATATATGTTTCGAAAAAAGCAACGGGGCAAAAACAAAGAAATTTTTGATCCATTGTTTCGGCCTTATCAGTCTTACAAGGTGTACTATCATAATTGCTTATTACTTCATATTTGAAGCGGCATTTTCTATTTTGTTCCAGTCGATACGGTAAACAAACATTTCAATCCCTCCGCAAATAGTATTTTTTTCAAGCCGTGCGCTGTATACCTGCAAAAATGCTCCGGAGTAATTATCCATTATATATTCAAACCAATCAGGGTAAATTATTATGTAATTCACGCCTTTTTCTTTAAGGTAATTAAAAAGAGCCTTTGTTCCTTCTTCATAGCTCATCTTCTGGAATTTGAAAACCTCGGGCGATACAAGTCCGGCCATATCCACAACATATTTCTTTGTTGTGAAAGCGATAATGCCTATATCATTCATTCCGAAAGCCTTTTCATCCTGCAGGTTTGCCTTTAGCCATTTGCCTATTGAGCCCTGCTGGCCGTTTATGTTTTGCACATTCCATCCCAGCACACCTGCAAAAAGCACTCCGCTGTTTATGGAAAAGATCAAAACAAGAGCTATCGATAGCTTCCGCATAAACTCAAACTTCTTGTGTTCTTTGTTATGATAATGCAGGTGTATCTTATGCAATATATAAATCGCAATGATGTTAATAAATGGAATTAGCGGAATCAAATACCTTCCGTGATGACGCCAGTTTGAGGCAACAAAAGCAGATACAAGCGGAAGTAGAAATACCCACAGGTTAACAAAAATAAATTTCATATCTGCCTGCTTTTTAAACAGGCTTCTGATGAAATATGCCATTGCTGCAAACCAGAGTATAAGCACAATGAGATTATCTTTTACAAATATCTTGCCAGATTCTAGCAAGAATGTAAAATTGGGAAGGAATTTAGAGCCCGCACCAACCTGACCTTCATAAGTATTCGGCAGGAATCCGCCGGTATGTACGTAACAGAATATCGGATAAGGAATCAGCAGCACAACGAAGAGAAGCACTGATAGCGTAAGTTTACCTGAATTCTCTTTGAGCGACTTTCTGAACAGAAAGATCGTCAACAAATAGTATATGCCTGCCAACAGATAAGTCTCAGGCCTTGTGTTTGATGCAATTCCCAGAAGGAGCCCGGTTGATACAAATACTTTACCACTTTCATATTCTTTCAGTTGATTCCGGAACACTAGTATGCAAAGAAGCGTGAATAGCGTGATTTCCATCCCCGAAAGCGATGACCAGAGCAGCCGGCCGGAGGCCATTGTTATCAGCGTTATCAGCAATGAGTATATGCCGTCAAATCCCAGCCGTACACAAAACTTATACAGTTCGATAAGCGCTATGAGAAAAAAGAGAGAGCTTATAAAAAGCGCATAGGGCAAAATCAGATTCTGTGAAAACAAAAACGGTACGCTGAGTATTGCAACCCATAGGGGGGAAGTTGTTCCGGGAGTGGGTTCACCCGGATTATACTGATAAAAATTTCCCTGCGCAAAATTTTCTGCAAATCTAAAATGTATCCAGACATCATCAAGTGGTGCGCCGAATTCACTGCCTGCAATATTATACTCCGCAACAAGATATGCAGCCTGTATGCAAATGAAGATCAGTATTATGGTCAGTATATGCTTATCTGTGTTCTTAAACATTTGCAGAACCTGTATTTAAGTCAAGTATAACTTTTTCAATAGTTTCCAGCAGGTAATTTAAGTGATTAAGTAAAAAAAGTGCAGTCAATAAAAAACCCCACAGATATTTTCTACGGGGTAATTCCGGTTGTTGGTGTTAAACGGTAACTATCCTTAAAAGATCGATTGTTCTTCGTAAACTCCGAAAGGTTCCTTAAGTGCATTGCACATTTCTCCAAGTGTTACGTTATTTCGTGCACAGTCCAGTATGCGGGGCATAAGGTTCGTCCCGTCATTTGCGGACTGGAGCAGATTCTTGAGGCTTTCGGAAACTTTTTTGCTGTTTCTTGATGCTTTCAGCTCACGAAGCCTTTGTACCTGAACTCTTTCAACTTCTTTCGAGATCTTCAGTATCGGAATTTCTATTTTTTCATCTTCTTCCACAAAATCATTCACCCCGACTATAATCTTCTCTTTTGTATCAAGCTCAAGCTGATAGTGATAAGCAGCGTCAGCAATTTCCTTCTGGAAGAAACCTGCCTCTATTGCGGGAATAACTCCACCCAATGCATCTATCTTACTGAAATATGCTTCAGCTTCATCTTCCATCTTCTTCGTTAGTGCTTCTACATAATAGCTCCCGCCTAGGGGATCAACCGAGTTTATCACTCCGTGCTCATACCCGATTATCTGCTGGGTCCTGAGCGCAATTTTTACAGCCTTATCCGATGGTAGTGCAAGAGTCTCATCCATGGAATTTGTGTGCAGGCTTTGAGTACCTCCAAGCACAGCTGCAAGTGCTTCAATTGCAGTTCTTACTATATTGTTTTCAGGCTGCTGCGCTGTGAGTGAGCAGCCCGCAGTCTGCGTGTGGAATCTGAGTGTCCATGATTTCGGATTCTTTGCGCCGTATTTGTAACGCATTCTTTTTGCATAGATCTTTCTTGCCGCACGGAACTTAGCGATCTCTTCGAAGAAATCAAGATGTGAGTTAAAGAAAAATGACATCCTGGGAGCAAATGAATCAACATCCATACCGCGTGCAATACATGCTTCTATGTAGGCAAAGCCATCCGCCAGGGTGAAAGCAAGCTCCTGTGCGGCAGTTGAACCTGCTTCGCGGATATGATACCCGCTGACAGATACCGGATTGAATTGCGGAACATTATCCTTACAGTACTCTATCATATCAACAATGATGCGCATCGAGGGTTCAGGGTGATAAATAAATTCTTTCTGGGCTATATATTCTTTCAGAATATCATTCTGCAGAGTTCCGCGGAGCTTATTGAAAGGAACTCCCTGCAATTCGGCAACTCCCAAATAGAACGCAAATACCATTGCAGCAGGAGAGTTTATTGTCATAGAAGTAGAGACCTGATCCAGCGGAATTCCATCGAAGAGTATCTTCATATCTTCAAGAGATGAAATTGCCACACCGCAAATGCCTACTTCGCCTTCTGCAAGCGTGTCATCTGAATCCCAGCCCATAAGCGTGGGCATATCGAAAGCAGTCGAAAGTCCTGTTTGTCCGTGCGAAAGCAGGTATTTAAAACGCTCGTTGGTATCTTCGGGTGAACCGAAACCGGCGAACTGGCGCATTGTCCACAGCTTGCCTCTGTAAAGGTTATGGTGAATTCCTCTGGTATACGGAAACTCACCCGGAAGCCCAATTTCCTTGTCATAATCAATATGCTCTACATCTTCGGGAGTGTAAACAAGCTCAACATCTTCACCGCTTAGCGAAGTGAATTTCATGCCGCTTGTCGGCATCTCTTGAGCTGTTTCCATCCATTCCTTCTTGGATTTGCTTTTATTTGTCAGCGGGCCCTGCTTCTTGCCCGAAGGTTTTCCGTTGTTTTGACTCATTAATGCCCTTTATCTATATACACTGATTTTTTTAATCTGCAAAAATACTCATTTTAAATGAACTTATCTATATACTACGCCTCAATAGGTTTTCAGCTTCAAACCATATGAATCAATGTTTATTAAACTAATTGACCGGTTTTTGCGTTCATTATTAATATAGTGGCTTTATATATGGTTTTTTTTTGAGTAATTTTATGGGCTAATGCAATTAATAAAGGATAATATTAAGACTGATTTGGAACTAACTCCCAAAGAAAATGAGCGTTACAGCAGGCATCTCGTAATCCCCGAAGTGGGAATTGAAGGCCAGCAGAAGCTTAAAGGCTCAAGTGTCCTTATTATTGGCGCAGGGGGACTCGGCTCGCCGCTTGGCATGTACCTTGCCGCAGCGGGCGTAGGTACTATTGGCATTATTGATTTTGATACCGTCAGTTATTCCAACCTTCAGCGCCAGGTGATTTTTTCAACAAATGATGTGGGCCATCCAAAGGCTGAGCTTGCAAAAACACGGCTGCTTGAGATAAATCCGAACATTACCGTAAACTTCATAAGTGCAAAACTGACACGAGACAATGCATTAGAGCTGTTTAAGGATTACGATATCATTGCAGATGGTTCAGATAATTTTGCCGCAAAGTACCTTGTTAACGATGCATGCGTTATGCTAGGCAAACCGTTCGTTTCGGGGAGCATATTAAGATTTGATGGGCAGGTTTCATTTTTTGATCCGAAGACCGGTCCCTGTTACCGGTGCCTTTTCCCCGAACCTCCATTTGCCGGTGAAGCTCCTTCGTGTTCAGAAGCGGGAGTACTTGGTGTATTGCCCGGAATTATCGGCTCGATACAGGCAAACGAGATCATAAAATACATTATCGGCAAGGGAGAACTTTTAAAGGGCAGGCTGCTGATGCTTGATGCACTTGATATGAAGTTCACCGAATTGCATTTTGAAAAAGATCCAGCGTGCCCCGTGTGTTCCTCCAGCCCGCTTATAACAGAGCTGCTTGATTATGAAGAAAATTGCTTTCATCCGTCAAATGTTAATAACTCAATAAATACAATGTCAGATAATTCAAAAAATGAGATAACTGTAACAGATTACAAAGCAAAAGTGGATAGCGGCGAAGAACCTTTCCTGCTGGATGTTCGGGAAGCGTTTGAAACAAAAATAGCATCAATCGGCGGACACTTAATACCGCTTAGCGAACTCCGCGACAGGCTTGGCGAGCTTCCGAAGGATAAGAGCGAAGAAATAATTGTTTACTGCAGAACAGGCAACCGCAGCCACCACGCAATGGTTTTTTTGAAGGAAGAGGGCTATACGAATGTGAAGAACCTGCTAGGCGGAATTCACGCATGGCATGATATGATAGACCCGAAAATACAGAAATATTAATATAAGAATGGAACCCCTTGTTGTTAAAGAAGAAGAACTTAAGCTTACCCCGTTCAATATAGAAGACGAGATACTTGCGCTTAAGAAGAAATTGAACGCTGTTATCCTTGCTCACTATTACCAGGAGTCTGAGATACAGGACCTGGCAGATTTCATAGGGGATTCGCTTGAGCTCTCTAAACGCGCCGCATCCACCGAAGCGGATGTAATAGTCTTTGCCGGTGTGCATTTTATGGCGGAGACTGCGAAGATTCTTAACCCAAAAAAGAAGGTTCTGCTTCCTGACCTCAATGCAGGATGTTCTTTAGCTGAAGGCTGCCCGGCACCGCTGTTCAAAAAATTCCGCGATGAGTACCCGGATCATATTGTTATCAGCTATATAAATTGTTCGGCAGCCGTAAAAGCATTAAGTGACATTATCTGCACTTCGTCAAATGCTGTTAAGATAATTGAGCAGCTTCCTGCCGGGCAGAAAATAATATTCGCTCCCGATAAGAATCTAGGACGGTACATCATGAAAAAAACCGGGAGAGAAATGCTGATGTGGGAAGGGAGCTGTATCGTACACGAGACTTTCAATGAAAGAAAGATAATCGATCTTACTACAGAATTCCCGAGCGCGCTTTTGATCGCTCATCCGGAATGTGAAGAATCAATACTTGCCCGTGCGCATTTTATCGGTTCAACAAGTGCACTATTGAAATTCACGCAGGAGTCTGATGCTAATGAATTTATTGTTGCAACCGAAGAGGGCATAATTCACCAGATGCTGAAGAAGTCGCCGCATAAGAAGTTCATTCCGGCTCCGCCCAATGCGAACTGCGCATGCAATGAATGTCCGTATATGAAACTGAACACGATGGAAAAGCTTTACCTTTGCATGAGAGAACTTAAGCCCGAGATCATTCTTGATGAAGATTTAAGGCTTAAGGCGCTTAAGCCAATTCAAAGAATGCTCGAAATGAGCTGACAATTCTTTTAAACTGTACATTCTCCCGTCTATGAACCTGGTACAATTCAAGCGTAATCCCGATGAAGTTTCATTTCACATCAAGTTTGATGATGGCTTTGAAACCGATATTACTTCAAATGCACTTCGTGTAAATTGTCCCTGTGCCGGCTGCAAAGGTGAAGAAGTGCTGCTCTATAAGTTCGAACCAAAAATCCCTGCATCTTTAAACGATGAATCGTTTGAACTTGTGAAAGCAGAAATGGTAGGGAATTATGCAATCCAGCTTTTTTGGAAGGACGGGCACAATACGGGTCTTTACAACTGGACTTATCTTCGCGAATTGGCCTCAAAATGACCCTTTCGGTTAGCGTTAGTCAAACTTTAAACATTGAATTTCCGCCCTTATTACATTATAATTAATAAATTACCGTTAAAATGAAGGGCAAAATAAACATACTATTTGCAGCAGTCATAATTGTGACCGCTGCGTTAATTTATTACGGGATAAACAGTTTTGAACCGGCCGGAGTAAAGACGGGTAAGAAACTGAAAACCACTTCGGGTGCATTGCAGTCATTGCAGCTGGTCAATGAGATAAGAGCATATCCGGAACGTGATATACCGCAGGATAAATTTTTTGCAGCGTATGAATATTCAAAAAGCTCTATGCAGGAGGTCACCGGCGGTGATAATCCTCTTGACGGCTGGGCATCAATCGGTCCGAAGAATATCGGCGGAAGAACTCTTGCAGTCGTACTCCATCCAACTGATACTTCCATTATATGGATGGGCGCCGCTTCAGGAGGTTTATGGAAATCAACAACGGGAGGTATGGGACCTGCTGCCTGGAGCATAGTTGAAACCGGTTATCCTTCTCTTGCTGTAAGTTCAATAATTATAGATTCACTTAACCCCAATATCATGTATATTGGAACAGGTGAGAATTACGGAGTTCAGTATTCGTTCAACGGAGTAGATGTAAGGGTTACAAGGGGAATGTACGGCATCGGCATTTTAAAAACGACTAACGGCGGCTTAACCTGGACGAAATCGCTTGACTGGACATACAGCAGCCAGCGTGGTGTGTGGAAAATACTCTTCAATCCAAAGAACAGGAACGTGCTTTACGCTGCGACAAGTGAAGGAGTCTGGAAATCGAACAATGCCGGCGGTAACTGGACACAGATACTGAATTACGCAATGGCAGTAGATATTGAAATAAATCCAGTTGATACCAATATACTTTATGTTTCGATCGGTAACCTGACAAACAATATACCGAATGCAAATGTGGGGATCTACAAAACTACCAACAGCGGTGAAAACTGGGCAGAGCTTACCAACGGCCTGCCTGCAACATGGTCAGGCAAAACTGCTATTGATATTTACAGGCCGAATCCCAACCGGATCCTGGCAAGTGTGGCAAATGATTTTACATCGATAGGAATTTATGTTTCTACTGACGCTGGAAGTTCCTGGACGCTGCAGCCGGGTACTTCATCAAATTACCTCGGTTCACAGGGATGGTACACAAATCCTCTGCACATAAAGACAAATGATTCAAGCAAAGTAATGGTGGGCGGGGTTGACCTCTACGGTTCAGTCAGCGGCGGTTCCAATCTTACAATAAAGTCGTTTTGGAACCAGTGGATAATCGGTCAGATCGTTCCGCCGGGAGGAGTCGAAGGTACGGCTCCTACTTATGCTCATGCAGATCACCATGATATATTTTCTAATTACCGCGATCCCAATAAACTTTATATAGCTACTGATGGCGGGCTGTTCCGCTCAAATGATTTTGGCAATACATACTTCGGCTGCAACGGCGGATATCAGACGACACAATTTTATAATGGTTTTGCCAATTCTCAGACAGATAGTAACTTCTCGCTTGGAGGACTGCAGGATAATGCCACTGCAAGATACGAAGGCACGATTGCATGGCGGAAAGTGTTCGGCGGTGACGGTTTCTGGTGCGCAATTAATCCAACGAATAATAATACCGCCTATATCGCATATACTTATGCTTCAATATACAGATCAAATGACGGCGGAATAAATAATTTCCAGGGAATTTCTCCGCCAAGCGGAGGAAGCTCATCGCAGTATTGTTTCAGCGCTCCGTATGTACTTGCTCCTTCAAACCCGCTTGTTATGTATGCAGCCGGTTTGAGTCTTTACAGGTCATCAGTAGGCGGCGGTTCCTGGCAAAATCTGGGCTCTCTGGGTGTAAAAGCTCTATCTATGGATATATCTTCGACTAATCCGGATACTTTATATATCGGAACAGTCGGACAGATCGGCGGTAATGTTGCCAAGATCTTCCGCTGGGCAGGCAACACGCTGACGGATGTTTCAGGCGGGCAGATTCCGAACCGTTATGTAACAGATATACATGTTGATCCGAATAATTCGCGTAACGTTTATGCAACACTTGGCGGATTTGGCACTGGCCATGTTTACAGAACTACCAATGCAGGCGTTAGCTGGTTAGACATAACAGGTAATCTGCCTGATGTTCCGCATCAATCGGTTTGCATAGACCCGCTCTATCCTCAGAATATTTATGCAGGCAATGACCTTGGTGTTTACATTACGACAAACAGCGGTTTGAACTGGTTTGAATTCAGAACAGGAATGCCGTATGCACTGGTATTCGATCTTAAGATCGTTCAGACAAGCAGAATGCTCCGCGCTGCAACACACGGAAGTGGAGTTTATCAGCGCGCACTGCTTGAAAACCCGATAGGTATTGTGCAAACAGGTAATAATGTGCCCAAAGAGTTCGGCCTCGGACAGAATTATCCAAATCCGTTCAACCCTGTTACTACTATAAAATTTGCGATTCCGCAGAGAGGCAACAGCACAGCATCAAATGTGAAGCTTTCGGTATTCGATATTACCGGCAGACTTGTTGCAGTATTGGTTAATGAACAGCTAAAACCGGCAAACTATGAAATCAAGTTTGATGCTTCTGCATACTCAAGTGGTGTCTTGTTTTACAAACTCGAAACAGAAGGGTTTGTAGATACGAAGAAGATGGTGATAGTCAAGTAATCCCGCTAAGCAGACCTGCCTGCCACAGGCAGGAGAGCGGGACCGCCAAAAAGCGGCGGAAAGGCAAAAGGCAAAAAAAAGTTTTGTAAGACGTCCTGCAAGGACGTCTTTTTTTTTGACCAGAGGTGATATCTACTTTTTGGCTCCACTTTATACTTTCCTAATTTTTCCGTAAATTTGTAATTCCCGCAGGTTTAAATCCCCAAAAATCAATCAAAACCAGCGTTTTTTAAGTGATTTTAGATAAATTAATATATAAAGGAGTACCTTTCTTAAAATGAAGAAGATCGGAATATTATTCGGGCAGGAGAAAACCTTTCCGGCAGCTTTTGTTGAAAGAGTTAACAAAAAAGCTAAAGAAATGAATACTGATATCATTGCAGAACCTGTGATGATAGACAAAGTTGTTCAGGGTGAGCCGCTGAAATATCATGTTATAATAGACAGAATTTCTCAGGATGTACCGTTCTACCGTGCATTCCTGAAAAACGCAGCATCAAGCGGAACGGCAGTGATAAATAATCCGTTCTGGTGGAGCGCAGATGAAAAATTCTTCAACAACGCATTAATGACGAAGATCGGTGTGCCTGTTCCCAAAACAGTAATTCTTCCCTCAAATCAATTGCCGCCGGATACCAATCAGAATTCATTCCGGAATCTTTCTTTCCCTTTGGATTGGGAAGGAATATTCAGCTATATCGGCTTCCCGGCATATTTTAAACCTCACGCAGGGGGCGGATGGAAAAGCGTTTACAAAGTATCAAATCCCGAGGAACTTTTCAAAGCATACAACGAAACAGAACAGCTTGTAATGATGCTTCAGGAAGAAATTAAGTTCGAAGAGTACTTTCGCTGTTATTGCCTTGATAGACAGGATGTTTGGGTAATGCCTTATGAACCGAGGAACCCTCATCATTTGAGATATGTCAAAGATGGTCCGCCGATCGATCCGGCTAAGCACAAAATGCTTGTTGATGTAGTGCTGAAGATCAACCGTGCACTTGGATACGATTTTAATACTGTTGAGCTTGCATTAAGAGATGGTATTCCGTACGCTATAGATTTCTGCAATCCCGCTCCCGATGCAGAGCTGGCTTCGGTTGGTGAAGTAAATTTTGAATGGATAGTTGAAGCAGCCTCCAATATGGCAATTCGCAGGGCTGTGAATCACCGCGAGGGATTGAACAATTTGACTTGGGGTGACTTCGTATATTCATCAGCTAACAATGACCCGCTTTTAGAAGGTGCTTATGATGAATCGGTAAAAAAAAAGCCCGTTAACAAAATAAGCCGTTCACGCAAAAGTAAATCAGCGGATGAAACTGTTAAAGCCGAAAAGAAATCAAAGAAAACAAAAGCAGCCTAAATAATACAAAGAAAGTGCGTAAGTCAGACATTTTTAATTGACAACGTTTAATTAAATTGTTTGATATATTGCTTTATTAATCATTAATTTATAGATTGTGAGCTAACTATTACTAAAATCTTGGAAAAGCACGTATTCACTTTGGGTATTGAAGAGGAATTCATGCTTGTGGATCCGGAAACCCGCAAGCTGGTTTCTCATATGCAGCAAATAGTGGATTCCGGCAAGGTGTTTTTGAAGGAACAGATAAAACCGGAAATGCATGCTTCAGTAGTGGAAGTTGGTACTAAGGTTTGCCGTGATATCCATGAAGCAAGAGCAGAAGTAGTTAATCTGCGCTCAAACCTTTCGGCTCTGGCTAAAGAAGCAGGGTTCAGGATAGCGGCTTCAGGAACACATCCGTTTACGCACTGGAACGAGGTCACAATTACCGATCATCCGCGGTACCACGAAATAGTTAAGGAAATGCAGGAAGCTGCGAGGGCAAACCTGATATTCGGATTGCATGTTCACGTAGGTTTACCTAACCGCGAAGTTGGAATACAGATAATGAATGCCGTAAGGTATTTTATTCCGCATATTTTTGCTCTTTCAACAAATTCACCTTTTTGGCTCGGCAGAAACACAGGCTTCAAATCATACCGCGTTAAGGTATTTGATAAATTCCCCAGAACCGGTATTCCCGATTATTACGATACTGTCACCGAGTTTGATAATTACGTAAATCTGCTTATCAAAACAAACTGTATCGATAACGGTAAAAAAATATGGTACGATATCAGGCTCCATCCGTATTTCAATACTCTTGAATTCAGAATGTGCGATATTCCTATGCGTGTTGATGAAACTATCTGTCTCGCCGCCCTGATGCAGGCAGTTGTGGTGAAGCTATACAAGCTGATGAGGCAAAATCTCGGGTTCAGAATATACCGCAGGGCGCTTATCAATGAAAATAAATGGCGCGCAGCACGTTACGGAACCGAAGGGAAGCTTATAGATTTCGGCAAGCAGGAGGAAGTAGATTTCAAGATTCTTGCAATGGAACTGGTTTCATTCATAAGTGATGTTGTGGATGACCTTGGGAGCTGGGACGAAGTTAATTATATTCTGCAGATACTGCAAAACGGCACTGGCGCCGATAGGCAGCTTGCCCAGTGGGATGGCACTCAGGAAGGACTTAAGAAAGTTGTTGATTATATTATTGATGAAACACATATAGGTTTAGCTTAAATAATAACATTCTAACAAAAAATCAGGATTATTCTTAATGGATCAAATGCATACTGTTGTTGATTTCGATAAAGAGCTTTCCGAAGGTGCTTATAATGCAATTAATGTTTGCTTAAGGCTTAAGCCCGAGGAAAGAATTACAATTATCACCGATAACGAATCCCTTGAAATAGCATCCTCACTTGCAGCAGAAGTAAGAAAAGTAGGCTCACCGATGAGCATTTTTGTTATAGAGGATTTTGCTTCACGTCCGCTGAAAGGTATGCCACAGCCGATACTTGAAGACCTTGCCAAATCGCAGGTCAGTATATTCTGCGCAATTGCTCACACTGGTGAGCTGCGCTCCAGAATAGACATGACTGAAGTTGTAGATAAGCACGGAATACGACATGGACATATGGTAAATATTAACAAGCAGATAATGCTGGAAGGTATGAGGGCTGATTTCCTTGCAGTTGATGAACTGAGCGAAAGACTTGTGCAGAAAGCAAGAAAAGCAAAATTAATAAAAATAACATCGCCTGCCGGCACGGATATGCTTTCGGAATTTTCAGAAAATTTAAAATGGCTTAAGACAAGCGGCATAATATCAGTCGAAAAATGGGGTAACCTGCCCGGAGGAGAAATTTTTACTTCACCTAAGAATGTGAACGGTACTTTTGTTGTCGATGGTGTTGTTGGCGATTATCTGTGCCAAAAGTACGGTGATCTTAAGAATACCCCTCTTAAAATTGAAATAAAGGATTCGCGCATTACAAAAATGGAATGCAAAAACAGGGAACTGCTTGAAGAATTTACAGCATATACCATGACCGATGAGAACAGTAACCGTGTAGGGGAGTTTGCAATTGGTACAAATATAGCCTGTAAGCATGTGATCGGGCAGATATTGCAGGATGAAAAGCTCCCGACAATACACATTGCTTTCGGCCACCCATACTCAGCTCACACAGGTGCAGACTGGCAGTCAACAACTCACATAGATTGCGTTTCAGTTGATTGCAGTATCTGGCTTGATGATGAACAGGTAATGGATAAGGGAAAATTTCTGATATAGAGATTTAACCCATCATAAGCGAAGTGAACATACCGGCAGTTTGAGTTACATATGGTACCTGAAATACGAAAGAAATATAATGCAGAGTTCACTCAGGAGAAGTATGAAGCTTTTGTAAAAGACCTTAATACAACTTTTCCGTTCCCTATTGAGTTCAGAATTGCCGAAACACCCATTTTTATCGGCAAAGAGTTCAAAAGGGAAATATTGAATGCAGTTGAAGTGATCACATCTTACCTTATGTCGGAAGAATACAGGAAGATCTCGCTTAATGCCATTCCAAAAGGAATGGAAGTACCGGGCGATCCCGGCTATCCCGCAATGATGGCCATTGATTTTGCCATCTGCAAAGATGAAAACAGTGTGTTAATACCAAAGCTCATAGAACTGCAGGGATTTTCATCGCTCTTTTTTTACGAGCTGCTGCAGAATTATATGTTCCGCAAACATTTTGATATTGACGAAAGATATGGCGGGCTTCTTAATATCCACAAACCCGATGAGTATCTTGATATTCTCAAAAAGGTCATAATCGGAGATTCGAAACCTGAAAATGTAATACTTCTGGAAATTGAACCTGAAAATCAGAAGACTCGTATCGATTTTGAGTGCTGTAATTCATACATCGGCGTAAAACCTGTTTGTCTTAGCGATATTATTAAAGAAGGCAAAGATCTTTATTACCTGAATGATGGCAGGAGGACCGGGATAGAGCGTATATATAACAGAGTAATATTTGATGAGCTGGAAAGAAGAAAGGATCTGGAATTCAGTTTCAGCTTCCAGGACGAGCTGAATGTTGACTGGATACCGCACCCGAACTGGTTTTACAGGATAAGCAAATATTCGCTGCCATTCTTGAAGAACAAATACGTACCCGAAACGAAATTCCTGAGTGATATTAAAAATTATCCGGATGACCTTGAGAATTATGTCCTTAAGCCGCTGTTTTCATTTGCAGGTGTTGGAGTGGTATTCGACGTCACCAAAGAAGTACTTGATGGAATAAAGGACAGGTCAAATTACATACTGCAGAAAAAGATCAATTATGAACCTGTAATTGAAACACCCGACCAGCCTGCAAAAGCAGAGCTGAGACTTCTTTTTCTGCATGATAACGGCAAACCCTACCTTGTTAATAATCTTGTTCGCCTAAGCAAAGGAAAAATGATGGGAGTTGATTTCAACAAGGAAAAGACCTGGGTCGGCAGCAGTTTGGCTTATTTTGAGCATCTCTGAACAATTCTATAGCGATTCTGATTAGCTTCAACTCTTGCAAAATTACTAATAATGCATTAATTTACGCTTGACCAAATTCAGGCTTTCCGTTATTTTGGCCGCTTTGGTTCCCGGAACCTGCTCATCCCAAAGTATTCAATAATCTGTAAATTCAAAAATTAATTTCTAACAGCATGAAAAAAACAAATCTTTTCTTTCTGTTGATCTTCATTTTCCTATTATCCGGTTGTGATAAGCTCAAAAAACCGGCTTCAGATTCCACTCCGCCAACTCTGAAATGGAAAGTCTATTTCTTTGAGACAAGTACCGAGCAGGAGGTTACAGGCACAGGTCAGGTAGTGAAGGTCAAAGCCGGCAAAGAAGTGAGAGTTACGCTGATTGCCGAAGATACGGATGGGGGGGTGAAGAAGATAACATTTGGAGGTGGCACAACATGGGGTTGTATTTCGGGAGGCATTGGGCAGAATAAATCCGGATTGCTTACAACCGATGTCCAGAATCTTTCTCCGGATGCAGACGGTTACGTTTTGCCTTCAATTTTCTTAATGAGGAATTTTACAATGAATTTTGACTGCAGCCCGGGTTATACTTTGAGCGGAGCAAAATATGAGCTTGTTGGACAGGCTGAAAACTATTACGGCGGGACTGCGAACTCTATGCTCTTCCTGCAGCTTGAATAATTCAGTGAGCTGGCAGATCATAAGATTTCGTTTATTCATAATGCCGGATAAAGCGTCCGGCATTTTGTTTAAGTTGTGTTTTGTATTTTATACTATAGTAATAGTCATTAGTTCTGCATACCTACACCACAAATTTTTAAATTGTTTTTATATAGTTTGCTTAGTACTTTTGTGCTCTTAATTTTGTAAATTTTTGCGAACGAAAACCCCAAAAATGACGCGCAAACTGCATTTCCTGGTCCTCATCATCATTTTTACCGGATTTTCAAGCATATCACTAAGCCAGTTTCTGCCAAGTTTTGCTTTCGCAGGCGGCCCCACTGTTGGCTGGCATTTTAATCCCACTAAAGATCTTAACGCAGAACTCGAAAAAGCAGGATTCCCGGTAATGTCGGAAAACGGATTCCTGACTCTTGGTGGAGGAGGATTTATTGACCTCCCGTTGAAGAATAATTTTCTCCGCATCGGCGGATTTGGCAGCGGTTTCCTTTCAAGGCTTACCAAAGCAGTTAATGATACCCTGACTAAAGATGCAAATTATTCATTGGGTCAGGGCGGCATTTACCTGGAGTTTGTTGTGCCGCTTGGTAAAGTGATCGATATTTCTGTTGGCACACATTTAGCTACCGGAACACTAAAGCTTGAGTTGTATCAATACGGGAAAGATCTCGGGAATTACGGCACAGTTTTCGGTGAGCTGGAACAGAACGGTTCAACAACTAATCTGGCTAGAACCTTCAGGTCCCAGTTTTATACAGTCCAGCCGCAGGTTGGAATCGGCATTATGCTTCGTAAGTTTATGTACCTTAAAATTGACTGCGGATACCAGCTGGGTGCGCAGAATACCTGGCAGGTAGATAACGGAATAGATGTCAGTGGATTTCCTGAAGGCATTGAGCCCAAGGGCCTGGTTTTGAATCTAGGTTTGAACTTTGGATTATTCATCAGGGATAATTAGTCTTATAATAATCTTATAAAGGATCTTATTTAATTGTCTAAGAAGATTTTGGTTACAGGCGGAGCCGGTTTCATAGGGACAAACTTTGTCTATTACATGGCCGGGAAGGGTTACGATCAGGTTGTGCTTGATAAGCTTACGTATGCCGGGGGAAAAGATAATTTGGACCCGCTTATTTCCGCAGGGAAGATAAGATTTCAACAAGGAGATATTTGTGATAAAAACGCTGTAAAAGATTCTCTCAGCGGAATTGATTATGTAATTCATTTTGCTGCCGAAAGTCATAACACAAGAAGCGAAACGGATCCGGAGCTTTTTTACCGCACAAATGTTGAGGGCACACGCATTATGCTTGAAGAATCTTTTTCTGCGGGTGTAAAGAAGTTCATCCATATCTCAACAGACGAAGTCTACGGTTCCATTGCCGATGGTTATTTTGCAGAAGGTGATAAGAAGCTCGGCGATAGCCAGGCAACTTCTGCATATTCCAAATCAAAATCACAGGCTGATGACCTTGCAATGGAGTTCGGAAGGAATTATCCTGTCATTGTACTGCGCCCTACAAATAACTTCGGTCCGTGGCAGTATCCGGAAAAAGCTTTGCCAAGATGGATATCAAATATCCTTTTAGGCAGCAAAATCCCTCTGTGGGGAGAAGGACTGCAGGTAAGGGACTGGCTTTATGCACCTGTTACTTCCTCCTGCCTTGAGTTCCTGCTGGAAAAGGGTGAAGCGGGCAATGCATACAATGTAGCTGCAAACCATGAACCCGAAATTACGAACAAAACGGCTGCTGAGTGGCTTTGTGGGCTGCTGGAAGTTGATCCTGATAAATGGATTGAATACATACCTGACCCGAGGCCGAACCATGATTTCAGGTATGCGCTTAATATAGAGAAGATCACAAAACTTGGCTTCAGGCCATTGGTTGATCCCTTTGCTCAGTTCCGTGAAACCGTAAAATGGTATAGAGAAAACCAATCGTGGTGGAAAAAACGTAAAGAAGAAGCAGAAAGCATATATAAATAATCAACATAAAATTGTTTTTTTGGCTCTGCCAGAAAAATCATGATGCAAAAATCAATAACGGGGATATATATTAATGAGTGAAGTATTAAGAGAAAAAATCAAGCAGAAAAAAGCTAAGATCGGTATAATCGGACTGGGATATGTCGGTTTGCCTCTTGCGATCGAATTTGCCAGAAAGGGATTCCAGGTTCATGGAGTTGACCTTGATGCAAACAAGATAAAATTGATCCAGCAGAAAAAGAACTACATCAAAGATGTGGTTAACAAGGATTTTCTGCATGCTATAAACAATAAGTATTTTACGGCTTCATCTTCATATGATAAAATTGGTGACCAGGAGATCATTTTCATTTGTGTGCCTACTCCCGTAACGGATAACAAGACACCTGATATTAGCTTTATCATGAACTCTGCCGGAGAAGTGTTTAAGAGGATGAAAAGGCATACCCTTGTTGTTCTCAAAAGCACTACATTTCCCGGAACTACCGAAGATTATGTTCAGCCCCTTTTCGATTCTAAAGGCTGGAAAGCAGGTAAGGACTATTATCTTTCATTCTCTCCTGAAAGAGTTGACCCGGGTAACAAGATATATAATACCGGTAATACTCCGATAGTTGTGGGCGGTGTAACCAGAAAGTGCCTTGAGCTTTCGGTAATGATACTCCAGGAAGTTGCAACTAAAGTGCATGCAGTATCAACTCCGAGGGTTGCAGAAATGGAGAAGCTTCTTGAAAACATCTTCAGAAGCGTTAACATTGCACTGGTTAATGAGCTTGCAAGGCTCTGTGACAGAATGGGAAATATCAATATATGGGAAGTTGTTGAAGCGGCTTCTACAAAGCCGTTTGGTTTTATGCCATTTTACCCAGGGCCCGGAATTGGCGGACACTGTATACAGATAGATCCTTATTATCTTGACTGGGCTGCAAAGCAGTATGACTTTCATACGAATTTTGTTGAGCTTGCCGCCGAATCGAACGAAGAAATGCCGTTCTATGTAAAAGATATGGTAATGAGAGATCTTGCAAACCTGCCCGTCAAAGCCACAGATGCAAATGTACTGATACTCGGCACTACGTTTAAGCGTGATGTTGAAGATGCCAGGAACTCTCCCGCTATAAAGATAATTGAGCTGCTTTATAAAGAAGGGATAACCAATATTAATTTCCATGACCCGTATATGAGGACTATCCGGCTTATGGATAAGATCTTCAGGGTTCAGGAGTTGAACGAAAAACTTCTGAAAGATGCAGATGTTACCGTAATTGTAACGGACCATACGACATATGATTATGAATGGATAGTAGCTTTTTCAAAGCGCCTTATTGATACAAGGAACGCAACAAAGAAGATCAAAAATAACAGGGATAAGATCTCTCTTCTTGGCGGAGTTCCCCATAAAGTCAGCTGATCTATTCTATTGACCATTTGAATAAACGCAAAAAGATAATCTCGGTTGTAGGGGCAAGGCCCAATTTTATGAAACTTGCCCCTATTGAACGCGAGTTCAGGAAACATAAGTCCCTTTTCAAGCATTTAATTGTGCATACCGGCCAGCATTATGACCACAAGCTTTCAAAGGTCTTTTTCAGTGATCTGGAGCTTCCCGAGCCGGATATATATCTTGGCGCCGGTTCCGCTTCGCATGCGGAGCAGACTGCAAAGATCATGGCTGAGTTTGAAAAAGTTGTGCTGCGAGAAAAACCTGATCTTGTAATTGTCTTTGGTGATGTTAATTCAACCGTTGCCTGTGCACTTGTATGTTCTAAGATCCATCACAATGGCGGCACTATTCCGTTAGCTCATGTTGAATCCGGGCTGCGAAGCCTTGATAGGACAATGCCGGAGGAGATTAACCGTATTGTAACGGATGTATTATCCGAATACCTTTTTGTAACTGAAAAGATCGGAGTGACAAATCTGGTAAAAGAAGGTATTAACAGGAAGAAAATCTTTCTCACCGGCGATACAATGATAGATTCGCTGAAATATTACAAACATGAGATTGCAAAGTCCGTAATATTAAATAAGCTGAGTTTGATCCCCGGGAAGTATATTCTTTCCACGATACACCGTCCCGTAAATGTTGACAGTAAATCAAATTTCAGAAAGATCATTGATATTTTCAGCGCCATTTCCGGCTTAGCATGCAAGAGTATAGATTTCAGGATAGTTCTGCCTGTTCATCCGCGTACTTTAAAAATGGCCGAAAAATTTGGGCTGCTTAACGAGCTTCGTTCAATCAACGGACTCATGCTTACGGAACCGGCGGGCTACATTGATTTCATAAGGCTGCTGAGGGATTCCATGGCAGTCATTACGGATTCCGGCGGCATACAGGAAGAGGCAACTTTTCTCAGGATTCCTTGTTTAACTTTAAGAGATTCATTCGAAAGACCGGAGACACTTAATATGGGCACGAACACGCTTTGCGGGCTTGACGAAGCCCTGGTATTAAGGAAGATAAGGGAAATATTCAGCGGCAAATATAAGAAGGGGCGCATTCCGGAATTAATGGATGGCAAAGCCGCTTCAAGGATCGTGAACATCATCAAAACCAGCCTTTAAAATATTAATCCTACAATATTGGATTTCCTATCTTTTAAAAAAGAAGTAACTTTAAAATTGCACTGAAGTATCTTCAGAGGCATATCACAAGCTAAGTAAAATTAACTTCTTGGGCGGAAAAAAGTATTATTTCTTTTCTGATGTTCACCTGGGATTTGGCTCAAAAGATGAAGAAAACGCCAAAGAACTGAAACTTGTCAGCTTTCTTGAAAGTATAAGCAATACCGCCGAAAAGATCTATATAGTCGGCGATCTTTTTGACTGCTGGATAGAATATAGAAGAGCTGTACCGAAGGGCTTTTACAGAACACTTTCGAAACTCAGGGAGTTAACAGACCGCGGAATTGAGATACATTTTTTTTCAGGTAACCATGACTTTTGGCTGAATACCTATTTGAGAGATGATGTGGGCATGAAGCTTTACGGTGACTCGCTGGAAACTGTAATAGACGGTAAGAAATTTCACATTTCTCATGGCGACGGGCTTTCAAAAGGTGATATAGGGTATAAAGTAATAAAGAAGATACTCAGGAACAGGATAAACCAGTTCTTGTATTCGCTTATTCATCCGGATATTGGTTTATGGCTGGCACAGGGTTCATCAAAGAAATCAAGGCTTCATACCGATGACCGTTCACATGGTGACGGAGGGATGAGAGAGTTTGCTGAGAAGAAGATAGGGGAAGGATTTGATTACGTTATTTTGGGACATCTCCACACACCGGTTGATGAACTGATCGGATCAGGTAGTCACGAAGGTCATTACATTTTGTTAGGCGATTGGATAAAGAATTTTTCATACGGCGAGTATTCTGAAGGAAATTTTGAACTGAAGAAATTTGTTTAATTACAGTACTGAAGGAAGAATTGAATTAATAGATGTTTGAGAGCAAAAACAAGAAAGCACCAAAGACAATAGAGCGGGAAGAGTACTTTAACAACCGCGATTACAGACGGAAGATGATGAAGAAAAAGAAAAGGTCTTCATCAAGAAAGCTGAGCCTGTTTGCTGTTGTTTTGCTTGTTATCGGCGGACTGACAATTGCATACGGCGCATTCCTCTTTAACGGGCTGCCCCCGCTTTCCAGCCTTGAAAATCCCAAGACAGATCTTGCTACACGGGTTTACTCCGAAGATGGTGAGCTTATAGAGCAGTTTTTCATCGAAAACAGGACAATCGTTTCGCTTGATGCCATACCGAAAGACCTTATTAATGCACTCATCGCCACAGAGGACAGAAAATTCTTTAAGCACTGGGGAATTGACCTTGACAGGATAGTAAAGGCAATGATCAAGAATGTAACCAGCTTATCTATAAAAGAAGGGGCAAGCACAATTACTCAGCAGCTGGCAAGAAACCTCTACAGGGCAGAAATAGGAAGGGCTATTTCTATCACCCGTAAAATGAGGGAGGCGATCACTGCAATTCAGATAGAGAAGACATACACAAAAGATGAAATACTTCTGCTATACCTTAACCAGGTCTATTTTGGAAGGGGAGCGTATGGTGTTGAAGCCGCAGCAAAGACCTTTTTTGATAAATCCGTAACAGAGCTTACGCTTGATGAATGTGCAATGCTTGTGGGTATGGTAAAGAACCCGTCAGGTTATTATGACCCCGTCGAAAATCCCGAAAACTGCCTTGAAAGAAGAAACCTCGTACTTAACAATATGTACGAAGAGGATTATATTACTAAAGAGGTTTATGACCTCGCAAAAAATGATCCTATCAAGGCACAGCCCAAGACAATGCAGAAACAGAACGCAGGTATTGGCGGACAATTCAGTGAATACGTCAGACAGTTACTGGAGAAGAAAGCCGAAAAATACGGATTCAATATTTACCGTGATGGACTTGTTGTAACCACAACCCTTAACACAAAGATGCAGAAGTTTGCAACTGATGCAGTTACCAACCAGCTTAAGGAATTCCAGCGATCTTTTAATTCTACCTGGAACTGGAAAGGAAACCGTGACCTGCTGAATGATGCCGTTGATAAATATATCAAGCAGAGTGATGTCTATAAAAAGGCAAAGACCGATGCCGACAGGCAAAAGATCTATAATAAACTGAAACAGGATGAAGACTTTGTAAATGGTGTTAAAGAAAGAGAAATTGCAGTACAGGTCGGATTTGTATGCATAGACCCGAAAACCGGTTCAATAAAAGCGATGGTTGGGCAGAACCCGAACTATCCCTTTAAGTACGGACTTAATCATGTAACACAGATAAAAAGGCAGCCGGGTTCTTCATTCAAGGCATTTGTATATACAACTGCTCTTGATAACGGTTATTCACCTGCCTATACAATTTCAAATGATCCGCTAAGGGTTGTAATAGGCGGACAAACATGGTCACCCAAGGGCGGCGGAACAGGCGGAATGGTTACTTTACGGGATGGTATTACCCATTCAATAAACGTTGTAGCTGTAAGAACCTCTATGGAACTTGCGCCCATTGATCAGGTGATAAAGCTTGCACATAAAATGGGGATCAACTCAGAACTTCCGAATGTACTCTCTCTTGCATTGGGAGTAGGTGAAGTCTCGCCGCTTGAAATGACAAGCGCCTTCGGAGTATATCCGAACGAAGGCATCTGGGTTGAGCCGCATGCTATTATGAAGATTGAAGACAGGTACGGTAACATAATTGAAGAGACAATTCCTGAAACCAGGGAGGTTATCAGCGAAGGTGTTGCGTACATGATGAGCGATATGATGGAGGATGTTGTTAATGACGGAACGGCCCAAAGCATCAGGGCTTACTTTAACAGGCCCGCCGCCGGTAAGACCGGTACGACTCAGGATTACACAGATGCGTGGTTCGTTGGGTTTACTCCCCAGCTTGTTGCGGGCTGCTGGCTTGGATTTGACGATTCGAGGATCAAGTTTGGCGGTGCTTACGGTCAGGGCGGAAGAGCTGCGGCTCCAATATGGGGAAGATTCATGAAATATGTTTATGATGACCCTTCCACAACAATGGAGCTTAAGTACTTTGAAATGCCTCCCGATGTTATGGAGGCAAGTGTCTGCACTATTACCGGACTGCTGGGTAATGAATCCTGCCCGTCTTATGTTGATCTTATACTAAAGAAAAACACCCAGCGCAGATGCAGCATGACACATGTCGGAACAGATACCGAAGGCGGTGAAACTACCGGTGACCCACCGCCGGGAAGCATAGGATTCTGATTTTATGTAACTTAGATGATTTCTAGATATCTGTGTTTTATTGACATTAGTCATTTTTTTAGTTGACCAATAGTGTTATTTTTGTTAGGTGTTTAAGTTAAGACAAAATATTATCCGGATCGTACTTGCTGCTTTAGTGCTAACTTCAGGCAACTTTGCATTTGCGGTTTCACATGGCGATTGCCTAAGCGATGAAACCGGGCATCACAAATGCGAAATGGAATGCTGCAATGAGCGAGATTGCTTCACTGAAGATCAGAAGTCTGTTGCGATAACAGATGAAAGCAGCGGGTGCTGCCAAACTCATATTGAAAAAGCAGTCGAACAGGAAGATGCAGTTCTGATAGTTAATAAAACCGGTGATGTTCAGAAACATCCTGTTTGCTCACTCGGTGTATACATCAGTATCTTTTCATCATTAGATTTTTCAGTTGTTACCCATAAGTTTAAAACCACAAATATTCCGGTAGAATTTTCAAACCTCAGGATTTAGCCCTCTTACTTCACTTTGATCATTTCATGTCGGACTGCCCGGAAGGGCTGTTGATTATCATAATTAGAAATTAGAAAGAACTATGAAAAGTTTAGTTATATTTTCATCATTATTTATATTAGGAATAGTTGCATTACCGCACGAAAATACTTTTGCGGCATATACGCAGAGTTCAGATTCTTTGAAGATATGCTTGGTTGATAGTGAACAGGTTTCAGGAAGCGGTATCAGTTATCGCTATATTGATAGAGATCTGCTGCTGTGCAGCGAAGGATGCGAAATGGCGTTTAAAAAGGAACCGGCAAAATACATGAATGAAGGACTTAAGTGCATGCCATGCGGAGAAGATGACGCAAATAAGGAGATATCTAGTGTGCATAATGGTGTAAAATATTATTTTTGCGGCAAAGGATGCAAAGGAAAGTTTGAAAAAGATGCGCAAAGATATCTGGATAAATTCAACGAAAATTAAAATTGTGGTTTATATGAACAATATAAAGAGATTTCTGATAATTATTGCACTCTTGATACCTGTTTCTGTTTTAGCGCAGAGTGTCAAAGGGGTGGTATCAACTACTGCAGAAAATAAGAAAGAGTTCCTTGAAGATGCAGTAGTTAAGTGGATAAATACTACAAAAGGAACAATTACAAACAAAGAGGGAAATTTTGAACTGTCAACTTCAGGCATAACCGATAAGAGGCTTGTTGTATCATATACCGGATTTAAGAAAGATACGATTGATGCTGAAGGAAAAGACTTTGTAGAAATAGAGCTTCTGCCGAATTCTTCAACTTCAACAATTCTGGTAGAGGATCAGAAGAAATCAACCAGCTTTGGGAATTATAACGCCAAGACAGAGGTAATATCATCGCAGGAATTAGTTAAAGAAGCCTGCTGTGACCTTGCCGGATGTTTCGGCAGGAATTCATCCGTAGAAGTGGCGGTCACAGATATCATTACAGACAGCAAAGAGCTTAAGATACTCGGTCTTGAAGGAGCATATACCCAGCTCTTAGTGGATAATATGCCGCTGCTTACCGGGCTTAATGTTAAATACGGCATCAGCAGTATCCCCGGCACTTCAATAGATAAGATAACCGTTTCAAAAGGTTCAAACTCCGTCATACAGGGTTATGAATCCATTAGCGGTATTATGAATGTTATACTTAAGGACTACAATAACTCCGAGAGACTGCTTGTGAACGGCTTTGTTAACGGAGGGCTGGAAAAACAGTTCAACCTTAACTTCGCCAACAAAATAAGCGGCAAGTGGAATAATATCCTGATGCTCCATTCCGTTCAGAAATCGAATGTTATGGATGATAATGCAGACGGTTTCCTTGATAACCCGTTAATTACACGGTACGTTGTTTACAATAAATGGAATTTCAAGGATAAGAAAAAAACCACTGATTTCAACATTGCAGCAAGATACTGGAATGAAGAACGCGTCGGCGGACAGAGAGATGATGTTCATGGAAGTACTCACATTCCGGGCACTCCGCTTTATGAGCAAACTGCGAAGATAAACTCTGTTGAAGGATATTCCAGGTTCAGCAAACAGTTTACCGGCGGTGCTGACATGAAAATGTATCTCACCTCTTCATACTATGACCAGAAATCCATGTACGGAAAGACAAGATACGATGCCCTGCAGACGAACTTTTCCGTGATGGGATTTTATGAATTTGAAGTCATGCCGAGAGGCTTTTTGAAGACAGGGTTGAGCTATAAATACATTAAGATAGATGAAGAAATTGAATTCGGTAACACTACAACAAAAACATATGCCGGAAATTATCTGAAAAAGGAATCGATACCGGGTGTGTTTGCGGAAAACTCAGTGAGTTTCTTTGATAACAAGGCATCGCTTATGACAGGAATAAGATTTGATTACCACAACGAGCATAAGCTAATTGTAACACCAAGGGCTTTGTTCCGCTATCAGCCTGTTAAGGTGCTGGTTTTCAGGGCGTCTGTGGGTTCGGGTTTCAGGACGATCAATCTTTTCAGCGAATACTCCAGCATACTTGCAAGCTCAAGGAATATTGTAATTGCAGAAGAACTTGAACCGGAAAAGGTGCTGAACTACGGTGCAGATGTTATCTATTATTTTGGCGGCGATGGGCTGAGCGGGAACCTTAACTTTGACTATTACCGCACGGATTTTTCAAATAAGATAATTCCTGATTACGATACCCATCCTTCTGAAGTGATATTTGCAAACCTCGAAGGCAAAGCGTTTTCAAATGTATTCCAGTCAGAGCTGAGCCTGACAGTACTTCGGGATATTGATCTTAAATTCGCATATAAGTATATAGACCTTAAATACGAAAAAAACGGAGTATTGACCGATCAGCCATTTAATTCAAAACACAGGATACTTTCAACTTTCTCGTACTCTCATCCTAGCAAAACGTGGAGCGTAAGCGCGGGAATGAACTGGTTCAGCGGCCAGAGGCTGCCTTCAACTGCATCAAACCCTGAACTGTATCAATTGTCAACAGAGTCCGAGCCTTACATGCTACTAAATGCGCAGGTGAACAAAAATTTCAAGTTCATCGAGTTTTACGCGGGAGTTGAGAACCTGCTGAACTTCAAACAGGATAATCCGATAATCGCAGCTGATGATCCTTTCGGTCCTTATTTTGACACGTCGTTCATTTGGGGACCCACACGCGGCAGAGAATTGTATGCCGGATTCAGGTTTATTCTGGGAAAGTAAATTTAAGGGTATGGCAGGAGTTCTTACCTGTTTGCCTCGTAAACCTGACAGGATGATTTAGCCTGTCAGGTTTTCTTTTTCCTTATCTTCATTTAAACTCTGTAAACTTACCCTTATATTCGCATAAATGTACAGAATCAAGCTAAATGAATTCGAAGGTCCGCTGGACCTGCTGCTTTTCTTTATCCAGCGGGATGAGCTTGATATACATAATATCCCCATATCAAAAATAACCAATGAATTCTGTGAATATGTAAATTATATCCAGGTGCTCGATCTTGAACTTGCCAGTGAATTCATCCTGATGGCAGCGACCCTTATTCAGATCAAAGCCAAAATGATGCTGTATAAGCCCGAAGAAGCAGTTGAAGAGGAAGAAGATCCGCGCTATGAACTTGTTAAGAGACTGCTGGAATACAAAAGATTCAAAGATGCATCAGCGGAATTCGGTACATTGGAAGAAGAGCATCGCAAGGTGTTTTACCGGAATGATTTTGATGCAGATTACAGGATTGATGAATCCATTGAAGAGGACGTAAGCATTCAAAACCTCACGCTGTATAATCTTATTAAGGCTTATAAGTATGCAATGGAACACCAGCCGAAAGAAGTTGTACATAATATTACAAGGCTGAATGTATCCATTGATGAGCAGATAGAGCATGTAAACTCCCTTTGCTCCGAAAATGTCGAAGTTTCATTCCTGGAGATGATATTGGGAATGGAGAAGATCAGGATTGTTGTTACCTTCATAGCTATACTCGAAATGGCCAAAAACGGAATATTAGGCATAAAAATTAACGAAACCTTGACAGATTTTATCATTTTTAAGATAGCAGAGCTGCCTGAAGAGGGCATAATTGAGACCTCGAGTTTTAATTGAAAATTACCGATTTTTCTCTTTATTTAGCTCAAAAGCTTTATTATATTACAACTCAACAATAACTTATACTTTTTCTGTATATTTGCGAGTGTGGTATATCGCAGTCCGGCTCTTTGTAAAAACCTGTTTTTAACATAATTAATACCATAAATGAACTCAGAAGCCATCAAAAAGATCGCGGAGGTTTTAATCTTTTCATCAGATAGACCCCTTACACTGAAACAGATGAAAGATATAATCAACGAGGAAAAAGCCGAAACAGGGGTAACTGCTGACATAAGGGTTATAGAAAAGGCTATGAATGAGCTTATTGAAAAGTATGCTTCTGATGAATATTCATTCAGCATTATCCAGCTTGCAGGGGCTTACAGATTTGCAACTAAGCGGAATTACGCTCCCTGGCTTGCAAAACTGAACAAAGAGAAGCTTAAAAGAAGGCTTTCTCAGTCAGCGCTGGAAACACTTGCAATTATTGCCTATAACCAGCCTATCACAAAATCTGAAATAGAAGCAGTCAGGGGAGTGAATGTTGATTATATTATCGGTTCACTTCTTGAAAAGGACCTGATAACAATTAAGGGCCGCGCAGAAGTTGTCGGCAGGCCAATGCTTTACGGCACCACTGATAACCTGCTTGAGTATCTTGGCATTAATTCTATTGGTGATCTTCCTCATCTTAAGGCAATTGAAGAAATCATTAAATCGGGCCCGCCCGAAGGTGTATCTCAATCCGATATTGATTTTTATGAAGAGATCAATACGATCAGAGAGAAGATGGCATCTGGAACAGTCACAGAGGATTCAGCAGGTACGGCAAATATCCATGAATTGAATTCTGAGAATAATGATAATGGTGAAGTTATGATAGATGAAAACACATTAGAAGAAAGCGCCGAAGCGGATACTGACCGGGCTGAAGAGAATACGGAAGATGGCTCAAAAGAAGAATAACGAAGAAGAAAAACTTACAAGACTAAATAAATTCATTTCAAATGCGGGAGTTACCGCCAGAAGAAAAGCAGACGAATTAATTTTTACAGGGAGGGTTACAGTAAACATGCAGACTGTTACAGAACCGGGCACCAAAGTTAACCCGGAAAAGGACGTAGTGAAGGTCGACGGCGAAAAGGTTAAGCCGCAGTCAGAGTTCATTTACGTCGTCCTTTTTAAGCCGAGGGGCTATGTAACAACCACCCACGACGAAAAAGGAAGACCGACCGTAATGGATCTTATCGGCCTCAATACACGCCTGTATCCTATAGGCAGGCTTGATTATGATACTGATGGTGTACTTTTACTTACGAACGACGGTGAGTTTTCTAATATGATGATGCATCCGCGTCACAAGGTTTTCAAAACATATTTCGCTAAGCTGGATAAACCCATCGAAGAACCTGATATGAAGAAGCTTCGCGAAGGGATAATTATTGATGGAAGGCCCACGTCAAGGGCAAAGGTCAGGATAATCCCCAATACGGCTGACCAGAATATCTGGATATCGATTCACGAAGGCAGGAACCGCCAGGTGAGAAGAATGCTTGAAACCCTTGGATACATAGTACAAAGACTCAAACGTGTTGAATATGCAAGAATTGGGCTTGACGGCTTAAAGCCGGGTGAGTGGCGCTACCTTTCAGAGGAAGAGCTCGCAAACGCCCGGAAACTGGCTACTCCCAAGCAGCCAGTATTCAGGAAACCCGAGAGTGAAGGAGCACCACCGGCAGATAAAAAGGGCAAAAAAGGCGGAAAGAAAAAGAAGAAGAAAGACAAGAAGAAAAAAGAACAGCTTGCGGATTCACCGCCGCAGCCCGCCTCAGACTCTGACGTGCTGGAAAGCATTTCAAAGGAACTTGAGAATATTTCTGAACAGATACAGGATACCAAAGAGTAAACATTTAAATATACATAGCCTTGATCTCTGAGTAACAAAGGTCAAAGCTTAATAAGGGCACATGATAGGCTAATGATTTTTTGGTATATGATTGTGTCCTTTTTTATTATAAAATTATTCACAGGGAGATTTTTTGCAGGAAATTAACGATCTGATACAAAGCCGCTTAAATGCGCTCGAAGAAATCAAAAAGCTTGGAGTAAATCCATATCCGCACAGGTTTCAAGTAAGCACAAGTTCCGAAGAAGTTCTTGCTTCTTTTAAGGACCCCGCCGATGAAAAAGAAGCAGGGGAACAAAAGAACAAAACTGTTTCTGTAGCGGGCAGAATTATGGCTATACGCAAGATGGGTAAAGCAAGCTTTTGCCATATAAAAGATGACAAGGGCAGGATACAGATATATATAAGGCAAAATGATGTTGGTGAAGATGGGTACAAGCTTTTCAAATTGCTTGATATTGGCGATATAATCGGTGTTAACGGATTCGTATTCCGCACAAAGATGGGTGAAGTCTCAATCCATGCAACGAAGCTCGAATTGCTGACGAAAACTATACAGCCGCTGCCTGTTGTTAAAGAGGAAACTACAGAGAACGGCGAAAAGATAGTCCACGATGCGTTTGCTGATGTTGAACTGCGCTACAGGCAGAGATATATCGATCTGATAGTTAACGACAAAGTTAAAGATACATTTGTCAAAAGGACTAAGATCATCCAGTCGATCAAACGGACACTGGAAGGCTATGGATTTTTTGAAGTTGAAACTCCAACACTGCAATCTGTTTACGGCGGAGCAAATGCAAAGCCGTTTGTCACTCACCATAACACTCTGGATATTGATCTTTATCTCAGAATATCCAATGAGCTGTTCCTGAAAAGGCTTATTGTTGGCGGTTTCAACCGCGTGTATGAATTCGTCAGAGATTTCAGGAATGAAGGTATAGATAGAACTCACAACCCTGAATTTACACAGGTTGAGTGGTACCAGGCTTATGGTGATTATAACGACAGCATGAACCTGTACGAAGAAGTTGTGGAAAAAGCATGTCTTGATATTCACGGCACAACCGAAATTGAATACCAGGAAACTCAGCTCAGCTTCAAGCGCCCGTGGAAAAGACTAAAGATGGTTGATGCGATCAAGGAGATCAACGGCATCGATGTGCTTAACATGACAAAAGCTGATATCATTAAGTTTATGAATGATAAAGGGATCGGTTTTGATACAAAAATTTCGCACAACAAGGGTCTTCTTATTGCAGCTCTTTTTGAGGAAACCTGCGAAGAAAGTCTTGTTCAGCCAACATTTTTACTTGACCACCCGCTGGATACTACTCCTCTTTGTAAGCCTCTCAGGCAGTATACAATGCAGCAGCTTGAAGATATGAAAAAAGATCCCGAGCAGGTCATTTTTGCAGAAAGGTTTGAGCCGTATATCAACAAATGGGAGCTTGGCAATTCATACACAGAACTCAACGACCCGATCCTGCAGCGTGCACTTCTTGAAGAACAGGTAGAGCGCGGCAGAGGCGGCGAAGAGGAAACTCACCCGCTGGATGAGGATTTCCTGAACGCAATTGAAGTTGGTATGCCGCCTACAACGGGTGTTGGACTTGGCGTTGACAGGCTTGTAATGCTGCTGACCGATTCAGCAACAATTCGTGACGTTCTCTTTTTCCCATTGATGAGACCCATCTGAATTATCATTTAGGACCATTAATGACGGAAAAGTTAACCAGCAAAGAGTTCTTTGAAGAAAAAAAAGATGGATTCCTTATCAGCACAGATAAGCTTAAGCTTGATGCCGCGTCAATTCACGATTATCTGAGCAACCATTCATACTGGTCGGGCGGGATACCGTTTGAGACCGTTGAAAGGTCACTTGAGAATTCTGTTTGTTTTGGGCTGTATAAAAATGAAAAACAGATAGGCCTCGCGCGCGTTGTAACAGATAAGGCAACATTTGCCTATCTTGGAGATGTCTATGTTCTGGAAGAATACCGGGGCAGGGGACTCTCGAAATGGCTGATGGAATGCGTTTTAAAACATCCGGAACTGCAGGGGTTCAGAAGATGGATGCTCCTCACCCGCGATGCCCAGGAGTTGTACAGAAAATTCGGATTTACTGAATTCCATGCTCCTGAGCGTTGTATGGAGCTGTGGTTTCCTGAAGTATATAAGAAAAATAAAGAATGAAAGTCGCCAACAGCATATTGGATTTATTCGGCAAAACACCCCTGGTTAGGCTTAATCACCTGACCAAAGGAATTAAGGCAACTGTATACGCAAAGATGGAATCTATGAATCCGGGCGGAAGCGTTAAGGATAGAATTGGTATTGCAATGATTGAAGATGCAGAGATTAGGGGAGTCCTTGAGCCGGGCGGCACAATTATCGAAGCAACCAGCGGGAATACAGGAATCGGACTTGCAGTTGCCGCTGCTGCAAAAGGCTACAAATGCATTTTCGTGATGACCGAAAAGGTTTCCGTTGAAAAACGCAGATATTTGCAGGCTCTTGGAGCCGATGTGGTTATCTGCCCGATGACCGCGAAGAACGATACTCCCGAACATTATGTAAGCGTTGCAAAAAGAATTGCACATGAAACACACAACTCCCTTTTTATGTACCAATATAATAATCCCGCTAACCCCGAAGCGCATTATCACTCAACCGGACCCGAATTGTGGGAACAAACCAAAGGTAAAATAACACATTTTGTTTCGAGCATCGGAACCGGCGGCACCATTAGCGGTACAGGCAGGTATCTAAAAGAGAAAAATCCAAAGATCAGGGTAATAGCTGCAGATCCTTACGGCTCGATTTTCAAAACGTACAAAGAGTCAGGTGTAATGACCGAAGGCACTCCATACCTGGTTGAAGGAATCGGTCAGGACATGCTTCCCGAGAATGTTCACTTTAAGTATATTGATGAGATAATCAATGTTACTGATAAAGATTCATTCCATATGTCACGCCGGCTTGCAAGAGAAGAAGGGATTTTCACCGGCGGCAGTACCGGCACTATAGTCTGTGCGGCACTGAAAGTAGCCAAAGACCTGACAAAAGATGATATTGTGGTCTTCATAGTCTGCGATACTGGCGAAAGATACTTAAGCAAGCATCATTCAGATGAATGGATGCGCGAGAAAAGGCTTCTGGAAAAGGATAAAACTACAGTAGGTGTTGTGTTTCAGACCAAACTCTCCGGCGGGCTTCCAAATCTGGTTGGAGCTTCTCCGGATGAAACAATTGGAATAGCTTTGAGCAGGCTTGAAGAATTTAACGTATCTCAAATGCCCGTGCTGGATAACAATAAGTCAGTTGGCTCTATTTCAGAAGCCGAACTAATGAGCAGGATCATTGAGGACCCCGGCATAATCGATAAAAAGGTCAGCGACGTAATGGATTCGCCTTATCCGATAGTAGATGAGGCAGAGGATATCAAGCACGGAATTCAGCATCTCAAAAAATCACCGGCAGTACTTGTAAGCCAATACGGGAGAATAATCGGAATATTGACAAGAATTGATGTTTTGGATTTTGTATAAATAATCTTACTTAGCGTCTTAGCCTCAAATAAAAGAAACATAATAAAATGAAATTTTCTACTAAAGCTATACACGCAGGCAATGAGCCTGAAAAACAAACCGGCGCAGTTAATGTGCCTATCTTTGCTACATCTACCTATGCAGATGAAGCGTTCGGTGTTTCCAGGGGTTATGATTACGGGCGGACCATCAATCCAACCCGTGTTGCGCTTGAAAAGAACCTTGCTGCGCTTGAAAATGGCAGGTACGGATTCGCATTCTCCAGCGGAATGGGTGCAACGCACGCTGTTACGACTCTTCTCGAAAAAGGCGATCATGTTATTGTGTCGCAAAACGTATATGGCGGCACCTACAGGATCTTTGAGCGAATTTTCCGCAAGCTTGGTTTGGATTTCACCTGGGTTGATACTTCAAAGCCCGATGCAATTACCGGCGCTCTAAAGCCCGGTACAAGGATGATATTTGTAGAGACACCTACAAATCCAATGCTTACGCTGACCGATCTTAAAATGATCTCTGAATTTGCACGCACAAATAAGTTGATCTCAGTCTGCGATAACACTTTCATGAGTCCGTATTTCCAGAATCCGCTTGATATGGGAATTGACATTGTTATACACAGCACAACAAAATATATCAACGGGCACAGCGATGCTATCGGCGGATGCGTTGTGACAAGTAATGATAAAATTGCCGAACAGATCAAATTTATACAGAATTCCGTTGGTGCAGTACCTTCACCATTTGACTGTTATCTGGTACTCCGCTCAACAAAAACTCTTGCTCTCAGAATGGAGAAGCATAACTTTAACGCTTGCAAAATAGCAGCTGAGCTTGAAAAGAACTACGCTTCAAAATTCAGGAAAATCATGTACCCGGGCCTGGCATCACACCCTCAGCATGCACTTGCCAAAGAGCAAATGCGCGGATTTGGCGGAATGATCTCAATCGACCTTGGGTCGCTTGAAAATGCGGTGAAGTTCTTTAACGGACTTAGGATCTTCTCGAGAGCCGAGTCACTTGGCGGAGTTGAAAGCCTTGTCTGCCATCCTGTCAGTATGACACACGGTGCAGTTCCGAAAGAAGAACGCGAGAAATTCGGACTTACCGATGGACTGGTTAGGCTATCTGTCGGCTGCGAAGATTATGAAGACCTGATTGAAGATATTACTAACGCACTGAAAAAACTCTGAAATGCTGCCTGATCACGATAGTATACGCAGACAATTCCCTTTTTTGGAGAAGTTCATCTATCTTGATTCGGCTCATTACACGCCCTATCCAAAAAGATCAGTCGATAAGATAAAGGAATTCATTGATACATTTACGAATGATTATCTTAACCTTAGCCTGGTAAACATTAATAGATCCCGTGAGCTAAGGGGAACCTGCGCCAGGCTCATCAATGCCGCTCCCGAAGATATAGTCATTACCTCAAATACTACACACGGAATTAATCTGATCGCAAACGGAGTTGAACTTGAGTCCGGCAAGAATAATGTCGCAATGCTCGATTCCGAATTTCCTGCTGTTGTTTATCCTTGGCTGAACCGCGAAAAGCTTGGGAAAGCAAATGTTATGCTTATTCCTTCTAATAAAGGATATGCAAATGAGGCTCTTATCAAACGCACGCTTATGGAATACGATATCAGGGTATTTACCATCAGTTATGTGCAATTCCTTGGTTACCGTCACAACATCCGCAGCCTCTCTGATTTCTGCCGCAAGCATAATATCATACTTGCTGTTGATGCAATACAGGCCACGGGTGTTTGCCCGGTGGATGTTGAAGAAATGGGAATTGATTTCCTGAGCACGGGAAATCAGAAATGGCTTATGTCACCGGCCGGACTAGGATTTACCTACATTTCTAAGAAATACAGGGAGTTTATAAATCCAACTTACGTTGGTACAACAAACGTAAATTATGATTTCGATAATTTTCTGGATTATAAGCTGGATTTCAAATCCGGAGGGGAGGCGTACGAAAACTCAACGCTTAACACTCTCGCAATGATAGGTACAGACGAAGCCATCAAATTCTTTATGGAGCTTGGGGTAGAAAATATATTCCGGCACATACTTGAAATCCAGGACAGGCTCATCGAGTTGCTGGATAGATCAAAATACAAAGTTGAAAGCGATCTCTCACCAAACCACCGCTCAAATATATTGATATTTTCTCATGTTAATATCAATCGCAATAAAGAAATCCAGAAATCACTCGAAGAAAAGAAGATCTATATTGCTGTACGTGAAGGGTATCTAAGGGTCTCTCCGCATATATACAACAACCCGGGGGATGCAGAGCTTCTTGCCTCAGAGCTTAATGCCCTGTAATTGCATTTCTTCACCCCTCCAATTTGAGTAATTTTGTTATAATCTAAATTCTAATGCTATGTCCTACCATAATTCCAAAACAGTAAGCACTTCATTTGAAGATACTATTGTAAAAGTAACAGAAGAACTCAAAAAAGAAGGCTTCGGTATACTGACAGAGATCGATGTAAAAGAAACTCTGAAAAAAAAGATCGATGTCGATTTCAGGAAATATCGCATACTTGGTGCCTGCAATCCGCCGCTTGCTTACAAAGCACTCAGCGAAGAAGAGAATATCGGTGTAATGCTTCCATGCAACGTAATTGTACAGGAAAAAGAAGGCGGTGTTGTTCAGGTTTCGGCAATTAATCCGATGGAATCAATGAAGTCAGTCGCAAACCCCAGGCTTGAAGAAGTTGCTGCCACTGTAAGCAGCAAGCTGGCAAACGTGATAAAGAATCTAAATTAAAACACAACAATTGGCAAAAGTATTTCTGAAGAAGAACGAGGATCGCAGGATCCGCATGGGGCATTATTGGGTTTTCAGCAATGAAATAGGTAAGACCGACGGAAATCCGGAAACCGGAGATATAATCGAGCTTCGCGATACAAGCGGTGAGAGAATGGGCTCAGGATTCTATAATAAAAACTCCCTCATAACTCTGCGCCTGCTGCACAAAAGTTATGAAGGTGATTTCGGAGCCTATGCAAAAAAGATGATCCTTCAGGCATACGAGCTTCGCAAAGCCCTCTATCCGAACCGGAATTCATATCGGCTAGTCTTCAGCGAAAGTGATTATTTGCCCGGATTAATCATCGATAAGTATAATGATACATATGTGCTCCAGGTCTATTGTTTTGGCATGCAGTCAAATCTGAAGGATGTTGTAAAAGTGCTTCAGGAGAAACTTGGAGCAAAAAATATTTTCACCCGCAACGAAAAATATTTCAGAAAACTTGAAGGGCTCCCCGAAACCGACGAAATACTCCTCGGAGAAATTGGCACGGAAACAATAGAAGACGGGAAGATAAAATACAGAATAGAATTTGCTGATTCGCAAAAAACAGGATTCTATTTTGATCAGGCTGATAACAGGGAGTTTACAGAAAGACTCGTGAATGGAAAAACAGTTCTTGATGCATTCTGCAATTCCGGCGGTTTCGGTCTTCATGCTGCTAAGGGGGGAGCTTCATTTGTTACTTTTATGGATTCATCTGACTCTGAGATCAAAAATGTCCGCGATAATATCAAGCTGAATGAAATAACTGCAGAAACAGAATTCGTAGTCTCAGATATATTTGTTTATCTTGAAAAATGCATAGCGGCAAACAGGAAATACGACGTAGTTATGATAGATCCGCCTGCCTTTGCAAAAAGCAGGAAGAGTATTCCCACAGCATTAAAGGGCTATGCCAAACTGAACAAGCTTGCAATAGAATGCGTAAGTCCAAATGGATTTTTGGTGACTTCTTCATGCTCTCATCACATAAGTTCAGAAGATTTCCTGAGCTCAGTCAACACCGCAGCATTCAAAGCGGAAAGACAGATACAGCTAGTTTACTTCAATTCAGCAGCACTTGACCACCCAAAACTTCCTTCTATGGAAGAGACTTCTTACCTGAAGTTTGCAGTTTTCAGAGTGATCTAAATTCAGCCATTAAAATCTCCTCCCCAAGCTCCGGCTTCGGGACATTGGTTATCAATAGCCTACGTTTTATTACTTTTTATATTGAAACATTACCCTTATTTTGAGCATCAAATCAATAAAAAAGCGCAGAAATGAGTAAATATCCTCCGATTTATTATTCGGACTACCTTCAATTGGATAGCCTTTTGAGTTCGCAAAAACCCAAAAGTGACGAATATGGCCACAAAGCGCACGATGAAATGCTTTTCATTATCGTACACCAGGCATATGAACTTTGGTTCAAGCAAATACTGCATGAAATTGATTCTATTAACCAAATGTTCACCGATGATACTGTTGATGAAAAAAGTATCGGTATCGCTGCCTCACGACTCGGCAGAATTACAGAAATTCAGAAGCTTCTTATTGAGCAATTGAGAGTGCTTGAAACCATGACACCGCTTGATTTCCTCGAGTTCCGCGATTTTCTCATCCCTGCATCCGGATTCCAAAGCTTCCAGTTCCGCCTTATCGAAAATAAACTTGGTCTGTCCGATGACAAACGTATCCAATACAATAACGTAGATTACCTAAAGACACTGGAAGAGCCTCATAGAAAGCTTATCATGGATACCGTGAACAAACCTTCGCTCATTGAGCTCGTAACCAGGTGGCTGGAACGTACACCGTTTTTAAATTCAGAAAACTTCAATTTCTGGAACAGCTACAAAGAAGCGGTTGAAAAAATGATGGAAAATGACAGGAAGATAATATTGGAGAATAAAACTCTTACCGAAAAGAAAAGAGAATTTCAGTTAAAGAATATTGAACTTACTAAAGAGAACTTTGATGCACTCTTCGATGAGCAAAAGCATAACGGGCTTGTTAAAGAAGGTAAGAGGCATTTATCCAATAAGGCAATGCTTGCGGCTATCTTCATAAATCTCTACAGGGATGAACCGATCCTGCATTTGCCGTATATGTTCCTTAACCTGCTTGTTGAAATGGATGAACAGTTTACGGAGTGGCGCTATCGGCATGCGCTAATGGTGCAAAGAATGATAGGAACAAAGATCGGAACAGGCGGTTCATCGGGTCACCAGTACCTTATGTCAACTGTTGATAAACACAGGGTTTTTACTGATCTCTTTAACCTTTCAACTTATCTGATACCAAGATCAGAGCTCCCGAAGCTGCCTGAAGAGTTATTGAATGAACTTGGATTTAATTTTACAGGCGGAGCAGGGCACTTAAAATGAATATTGATCTAACAGGAAAGAATGCAGTAGTTTGCGGAAGTACTCAGGGCATCGGCAGGGCAATTGCCATACAGTTCGCTGCATGTGGTGCCAATATTGTGCTCGTTGCAAGAAACGAAGAGTCTATACGTATTGTGCTGCGCGAACTGGATTCAACAAAGAAACAGAATCATAACTTCATTGTGGCTGATTTTTCACAGCCCGAAGAGCTGAGGAATAAAATGAAGAATTTTGTTTCTGAAAATCCGCCCGTGCATATTTTGGTGAATAATACCGGCGGACCTAAGGGCGGCGAAATTCATAAAGCTGAAACTTCTGAATTCGAAAATGCTTTCCGCAATCATTTGATATGCAACCAGATAATGGTTCAATCAGTCATAGAAGGCATGAAAACGGCCAAATACGGCAGAATTTTGAACATTATTTCGACTTCCGTTAAGCAGCCAATTAAGAACTTGGGAGTATCTAACACTATCCGGGCTGCTGTTGCGAACTGGTCAAAAACGCTTTCTGTTGAGCTTGCTCCATTTGGGATTACAGTGAACAACATTCTACCGGGAGCAACAAAAACTGAGAGACTTAATTCACTGTTTGAATCCAGAGCCAAGGCAAGCGGCAAGTCCGTTGATGAGATCAAATCAGAATGGCTTGGAGAGATTCCTTCAGGCAGATTTGCTGAACCCGAAGAGCTTGCTTATGCAGCTGCATTCCTGGCTTCACCGCTGGCCGGGTATATTAACGGCATAAATCTTCCCGTTGATGGCGGCAGGCTTAATTGTTTGTAAAATGAACCGGTACACCTGCCCGGTTTACAGAACCCGGCAGATATATAATACGATAAATAAAACAACACAAAATGCTAGTATACAACGTAACAATTAATGTAGATGACGACATCCATGACCAGTGGGTGGACTGGATTACTTCGGAACATATACCCGATGTTATTGCAACAAAATGCTTTAAGAATTACTCAATGCACAGAATGCTTTCGCCGGAACCCGAAGAAGGCACAACATATGTTATACAATATGTTTGTGATAGTGTGGAAGATTACGAACGATATCAGATCGAGCATGCCGCGCTCCTGCAGAATGCACACAAAGAGAAGTTCGACGGAAAGTTCACTGCGATAAGATCACTTATGGAAGAGGTCTGAGACTGTAATTTCTGAATATCAATACTATTTTACTTTGAATGAGCAGCGAAGAAAAGGACATGTCAGGTATTGATGACGGGAAGAATGCAGAAGATATCAAAAAACAGCTCGATAAGCTTCAGGTTTGCCCGTATTGCCAGGGAATAGTTGAGCTCGTTTGGGTACACGGACACTATCAGTGCCCGAGGTGCAAAAGCGTTGTTGTAAGCTGCTGCGGAGAGAGTTGAACAATTAGGAATTATGAATTAATAATTACGAATTTCTCAAGATATTGGTAAAGAATTACATAAATGGTGAGCTTCGCGAGGCTGTTTCCGGGGAATACTTTGATAACTTCGATCCTTCTACATCTGAAGCTTATGGCATTGTTCCGGATTCCGACGAGCGCGATATAGAGCTTGCTGTTGAAGCCGCTGAAAGTGCTTTCCCTATGTGGTCAGCAACTCCGGCAGCGGAACGCTCGAAGCTGTTGATGAAAATCGCTTCGCTCATTGAGCGCGATCTGGCGGAGTTTGCCAGAGCCGAGTGCGTTGATAACGGAAAACCGCTGCATCTTGCCAGAACTATTGACATTCCGCGTGCTATCAGGAATTTTGAGTTCTTTGCTTCTGCAATTCACGGCTTTTCAAGTGAATCACACACCATGGAAGACGGCACAGTTAACTATACTCTTCGCAGTCCTATCGGAGTTATTGGGGCAATTTCACCATGGAACCTGCCATTGTACCTTTTCACGTGGAAAATCGCACCGGCGTTAATCACTGGGAATTGCGTTGTTGCTAAGCCATCAGAAATTACTCCGATGACCGCTTATCTGCTTTCCGAAGCATGCATTGAGGCAGGATTGCCAAAGGGCGTGTTGAATATTGTTCACGGTTACGGACATAAAGTCGGCAGGGCGATCAGCCTTCATCCGAAGATAAAGGCAATTACATTCACCGGTGGTACCAAAACGGGGGCTGAAATAGCCTCCATAGCTGCTCCTATGTTCAAAAAGCTTTCGCTTGAGCTTGGCGGGAAAAATCCCAATATAATATTTGCAGATTGCGATTATGGCAGGATGCTTGAAACAACTGTTCAGTCGTCTTTCCGTAATCAGGGAGAAATATGTCTTTGCGGCTCAAGGATATTCATTCAAAAACCAATATATGATAAGTTCAAAAAAGATCTTGTTGAAAGAACTAAGAAGCTTGTGATCGGTGATCCGCTTGAGACAGGTACTGATCAGGGAGCAATAGTTTCGTCTCAGCATATGGAAAAAGTTTTATCATATATTGAGCTTGCCAGGACCGAAGGCGGCAAAATCCTATGCGGCGGAAGCAGGTTCATTCCCGAAGGAAGATGCAAAGACGGCTGGTTCATTGAACCGACTGTGATTGAAGGTCTCCCGTACAATTGCAGAACTAATCAGGAAGAGATATTCGGACCGGTTGTGACTTTGATACCCTTCGAGACGGAGGAGGATGCCCTGATGATGGCAAACAGTAGTGAATATGGTTTGGCCTCTATTATATGGACAGAAAACCTGACACGCGCTCACAGAGTTGCGGCTAAAATTGAAACCGGCATTGTTTGGATCAATTGCTGGATGGTGCGTGATCTGCGCACTCCGTTCGGCGGGATGAAATCAAGCGGCATTGGGCGCGAAGGCGGAACCGAGGCGTTAAGGTTCTTCACCGAACCCAAAAATGTTTGCGTGAAGTTATGAAAAATTCTGAACCTGTACAGGTAATATGATTGGTATTTGCATTGAACTGAAAACATCATGTAAGCATTGCAGCTCACCGCTGATGCTGAACGCCTTTACCGAAAGAATTCTATGCCCATCATGCAATAAGTATAGCGAGTTCCCCATGGAAACATGGCAGGGACTTCTTGATGATGCAATGAAAGAAGCGCCGAAATTCAAATTGGGCGAGGGTCAGCCTTCCACTATTATGCGGGGTGAGAACACTTACTCCCTGATGTATGGCAGGCAGGACCCAAGGTGCAGCAAATGTAAAACCGGAATTGACCTTGAGAGGCTTGAAGAGTTCAGCTCAAACGGTTCAGCAGTGTGTACAAAATGTTCAAACAAGGTGTTTGTCAGGAAGGCGCCTGCATTTGTTGCCGAATCTTTCAGCGAAGTCAAATACCTGGCGGGAGAGAATTCGAACCTGCTTTCCCGGAACGAAAAACCGGCGTCACTGCCGAATTCTGCCAAACCGGTGCTCTTCACCTGTCCCTCATGCGCGGGGAATCTTGAAATTGACGGCAGTGATAGAATGATTACCTGCAAATTCTGTGAATCACAGATATACCTTCCTGATGACCTCTGGTTCAGGCTCCACCCCGCAGAATCAGTCGAGCGCTGGTACATGATTGTCGATGAAAACGCCGTTCCGCCGCAGGGTAAGATGCCTGAATGGTATTATTTTGCAGATGTAACGATAGATAGAAACGGAAATCTTTACCTTGCTACCGCAGAAGAAGGCGAAGAGGATTTTGTTGTCTGGTCAATAGATAAAGACCTGAATACCCGCTGGATCAAAAAGGGACTCAAATTCAATTATGAGCATACCGGCATCACAATGACCGGTGACGGCAACCTTTTTCTTTGGGATAAAGAAAAACACTCGCTGCTGAAACTTTCATCGAAAAACGGGAACGAAATAAGGAAACTGAAAGGCAGTCCTGCAACCAAAGAAGATCCATATGCATTCAACATGCGCGGATGCGGCGCAGTTGTCTCTGATACAAGCGGAAACATACTTGCTCTTATTAACAATACAATCGCAAGGTTCGATCAGAACGGCAAAAGAATCGAGCTGTGGAGTGGAAAGAAATTTGGTTTCTTTTCAAGCGGACTCGGTGAAGTCGTTCCTTCGGAGAGCCCCGAGTGGGCACCTTACCTTAAGGAGATAAAAAGCTTTCCAAAAAGAATAAACTCGGATTATACCCGGCTCACAATAGGCTGGGATGGATATTTATATATGATGGATAAAAGCTCTTCCGACGGTGAAATTGCTAAATTCGATCATGACGGAACAAAACTGTGGTCGAAGTATATTCCTCTTGATTATAAGGACTGCAAGCCATGCCTGGATAAGCACGGTAATATTTATATACTTGGAAGGACAAACAATTCCAACACTAATCTTATCAGGCTTAACAAAGATACGTTTGAATTTGAAACACTCATTAAAGATATCAAAGAAGGCGGATTCCTGAATGAAGAGGATCATTTAGCGGTATCACCCGAAGGAACAATATACATAATGGATACTTACAATAAACTGAAAGTCTTTTCTCCTCAGATGGAAATGACATTTCGCTCTGCACAGTGCGAAGAAGATGATGAGCTTGTTAAGAGAAGGAAAAAGGAATCAGTGGAAAATGATGAGGAGTTCTCATGATATCATTCTGGGAAAAGAATTCATTTCTGAATTACGATTGCATAATTGTAGGAAGCGGACTACTCGGGCTTTCCACAGCTTGCGAAATAAGGGAACGGTTTCCGGATAAAGAAGTTCTTGTTCTTGAAAGGGGAATTTTTCCAACGGGTGCCAGCACTAAGAACGCCGGATTTCTCTGTTTCGGGAGTCTTACTGAAATACTTGCAGATATTGAAACAAAGGGTGAGGCAAATGCAATTGAGCTTGTTGAAAAACGCTGGCAGGGCATTAACCTGCTGAAACAAAGGGTTGTTGAGAACAAAATGGACTATCTGAATTACGGCGGGTATGAACTGATAGATGAGAATTCAATTGGATCAATTGAAAAAATAGAATATGTGAACAACCTTCTTAGCGGGATCTTCGGTGGAAAGGTCTTTGAACTGAAAAATGATAAGATAAAAGCGTTTGGTTTTGACTCGGGCTTTGTCAGATCTCTTGTCTACTCCCCCTATGAAGCCCAGCTTGATACAGGAAAAATGATGCGGACCCTGCTGAAATATGCAGAGTTTCTTGGAGTACAGATACATAATGGCTGCGAAGTTATCCGGATTGATAACGGGAATGTTGTCATAAGGCACAACGTGCTGAAGGAGGAAGTTGAGTTCACTTCACAGAACGTAATAGTTTGCACTAACGCTTTGCTGAGTGAACTTGTTCCCGCGCTAAAAGTCAAGCCGGGCAGGGGAGAGGTACTGATAACAAAACCCATAAAAGGCCTTAAATTCAAGGGCATTTTCCACTACGATGAAGGATATTATTATTTCAGAAATTTCGGAGACAGGGTAATTTTCGGCGGCGGAAGGAATCTGGATTTCAATACAGAAGAAACCGGTGAATTCGGTTTTAACGAAAAGATAATTAGTGATCTTAAGAAGAAGCTGAATGAAATGATTCTCCCCGGAACTGAATTTGAGATCGAAAGTATGTGGACAGGGATTATGGGATTTACAGCTGACAAACTGCCTGTAATACACAAAGTGAACGAAAACTTAACGGCAGCCCTTAGCTGCAATGGAATGGGGATCGCCCTGAGCTCTCAAGTGGCAAGAGAGATCGTCACTACAGTTTTTGATTAAGCTTTTCCAGTTCTTTCAGAACCATTTTTGACCTGGCTTTCAATCCTGCGCTGGAGTTCTTCATTGATATTTCAATGGAACCATATACTTCGTTTCGGATCTCAGGATAGACCTTTGCCAAATTTACAAGTATTGTCATAGCAAAACACCTGATTGCTATCGTTTCATTTGGATCCTGCAGATACTCAAAGCATTTATTCAATACATATGCATGCAGCCTCTTCGGTATCTTCTCGCACTGGAGTATTCTTAAGATATTTCTTCTGACGGCAATGTGCGTACCTTCGTCGTTAAGCCTCTTAACCAGCTGCGGAATCTTCTTTCGAACTATCTCAGGATGAATGTCATAATACGTTCCAAGTGAAGAAGCGGAAAGCTGAACTTCTCGGTAATCACCGTGGAGGAATATTTGAAGCAGTTCCACGAATCTATCTTCATCACTGCCTATCCAGCCGGCTACCCTTAATGCCTGTTGTTTGGAGTTATCCCTGAGTATTTCTTTAAGGAAGTTCATGGTCTGCAGAATGATCCTGCCGGACCCTGGAAGCCCGGCATGAGTGAGTAATATTACATAGTTTCATCTGCTGTTGGACCATAAATCCCCGGAAGCGGAACATCAAGCAGCCTCAGATAAACTGTGAGCTGAGCCCTGTGATGATACTGATGATTGAATGCAAACGACCTGAGAACCGCTGCTTTGGGCAATGTAAAATAGATCTTATCGCCCGTTCTCATTGTCCAGTTTTCAGAAAACCTTTCATCAGGTGAATTTTTCAGTGTTTTTAACGCCTTTGCAATATTTACATCAAGTATCTTGACGAGCTCCTGGTTGTCTTTTGCTATGACAGGTTTATAATCCATCTTGGCAAAATCAAGCTCATCCTGCTCCAATGTAACAGATGCCCATCCGGGTATTTCTGCAACGTGTGTTGCAAGTCTGCCAAGCGGCATTGATTTCTCGTGCGGTTTCCAGTCTGCCTTATCCAGCGGCACACGCTCAAGTAATTTTCTGGTTGATGCAGCTTCCTGCTGAAGTTCAGCAATGAAAAGTTGGTTCATTCCCATAATAGTATTTTAGCAGAATTAAGTTTTGAAATGTAACGCAAAATAGTATGAAATTAATGTATGAACAATGGATAACAATTTAGATTGAAAATTATCAGAACAAGACCAGTGGTTTAAATTTATGTTTATTATGAAACTTTGCAGTTGTTATTGCCGTACAATATTAATAATTTTGTGAACAGAATCTATTAGGATTAGTTACAATTTAAAAAGTGCAATGAGAAAATTCCTATTGTTAATTACTGTATATTTTGTTCTGACCTGCGTTGTTTTCGGGGGAGATAAGAGTTGGTTCAAAAGCTTTACCGGCATCATCGGCGGCTCGCCTGTGACAATGCACATAATAAAGTACGGTGAGAGCATCCAGGGATATTACTATTACAACAAGTATTCCATTCCGCTTAATGTTTTGGGAACCGAGAAGGGCGATTCACTTAGCCTGTTAGCTTACCTGAACAGCGGGAATACTGAAAGATTCAGAGGAAGAGTAGTCGGGGAGAGCTATTCCGGAATTTGGGAGCTTGATACAACAAAGACAGAACCTTTTACGCTGAAAGATAACAAAACAATTTCTGAAAAGTTTGAATATGTGTATGTATACGGCACAAAAAAGCTGTTTGAAAAAATGGAGACTTCACCTGTTGCAACTTATACAGAAGGGTGTATTTGGCCTGAAGATGATTATGAGAATTCGGAATTTCTAAGGAAACAAATACTCAAGGCAAAGAACTTTCCGCCTGGACTTAATTCGATCGGCAGCAGAATGCTGGAGAGCAAGAATGCTTTCATGAAAGAGTATTTTGAACAGAATGAGAAAACTGATACAGCTGAAGCCGGAGATATGAGCTGGAGCTATACAATGGAAGTTCAGGATATCATGACTTTGGCATACATTGATAAAAATATAGCAGTACTTTCAAGATTCTGGTATAGTTTCTCAGGGGGTGCTCACGGCAACTATGGAACCGGTTTTTATTGCTATGATCTGAAAGATCAGGAAGAAATTAAGCTGGAGGATGTACTAATTCCGGGCGGGATTTTGAAACTGCCTGAGCTCCTTGACAAGAATTACAGGAAGCAAAATGATGTTGACCCTAAACAAACACTTTCTGAGGCAGGCTTGTTTATGGATACGATCAAGGCGAATGATAACTTCATGATCACTCCCGGGGCGCTTATCTTTAATTATGTGCCTTACGAGATAGGTCCCTATGCCGCAGGGCAAATAGTTATCTATATACCTATGAGTGAAATTGAGCCTTATTTGAAACCTGGGGTCAAGAAGTTACTTAAATGATCAATGAAAGATAAAGATATAGTAAATTCACCAAATGCCCCGGAGCCAGTGGGATTGTATCCCCATGCAAGGCGGGCAGGGAATCTACTGTTTCTTTCGGGAGTGGGTCCAAGAGAACGCGGCACAAAAAAGATCCCTGGAGTTGAATTGGATAAAGAGGGAAAAGTCGTTTCTTACGATATCGAAACACAGTGCCGCTCAGTTTTTCAAAATGTTAAGTGGATACTCGAAGAAGCAGGCTCATCGTGGGATAGGCTGATAGATGTCACTGTTTACCTCACCAACATGAAAGATGACTTCCCTGTATATAATAAGCTTTGGGCTGAGTATTTTAAGGATAACCAGCCATGCAGAACAACTCTTGAGATTAACTGCCTGCCTACTCCAATTGCAATTGAACTTAAATGCATCGCTCTGATCGATTGATCTGTGTCCGGCCCGAAAGATATTCTCATCAGCAGTTATACTTATGAACTCCCCATTGAAAGGATCGCTCAGCACCCGTTAAAAAACAGGGATGCCTCAAAGCTTCTTGTGTACAGAAGCGGAAGCACAACTGAAGCACTTTTCAAAAACATTCCTGACATCATACCTGCAGAGTCACTGCTTATCTTCAATGATACTAAGGTCATAAAAGCGCGCCTGCTTTTTCCGGCCGCAAACGAAAAGACTGTTGAAATATTCTGCCTGGAACCTGTTTCGCTCGACTCAGATTCGCATACAGCTCTATCAGCAAAAGCAAATGTAAAGTGGAATTGTTTCGTAGGAAATCTAAAAGCGTGGAAATCCGGTAAACTCTCAATGAATTTTGAGGGCGGAGTTCTTGATGCAGAGATCGTTGAAAGAAGTTCCGATTCTTTCAAAGTTGATTTTAAATGGCACCCCGAGAGTTTGATGTTTGCAGAAGTCCTTGAAAGAGCGGGAAGAGTTCCGTTACCTCCTTATATGAAAAGGCCTCCCGAAGCTGAGGATTCATCAAGGTATCAGACTGTATATGCCAGTGAAGACGGCTCTGTTGCTGCACCAACTGCCGGGCTTCATTTCACTGAAAATGTTTTGAAAAAACTAAAAGAAAATTCAGTTAAGGAAGCAAATATTACTCTACATGTTGGAGCTGGTACATTCAAACCCGTAAAATCAAAAACAATTGCCTGGCATGAAATGCATTCAGAGTTTTTCTCAATATCAAAGAAAGTGATAAAATGCATTCTTGATCAAAAATCAGAAAACATTATAGCAGTCGGAACTACTTCACTTCGCTCTATTGAATCTCTCTATTGGTATGGTGCGCAGCTTGTCGGCGGAAGAGCACGATCGGGAGGTGAAATTTACATCGGCCAATGGGAACCGTATGACAATCCGTCGGAAATCCCTGTTGACGAATCTCTAAACGCCGTACTTCATGAAATGGAAGTTCTAAACGCAGTTACTATCAGCGGCAGAACAGGAATTATGATAGTCCCGGGTTATGATTTCAGGGTGTTCAACGGTCTCATAACCAACTTCCATCAGCCTCAAAGTACACTTCTATTGCTGATTGCAGCATTCATAGGTGATGATTGGAGAGTAGTGTATGATTATGCTTTAAATAATGGTTTCCGTTTCTTAAGTTACGGTGACGGTTCAATACTGTTCAGGTAAACATCTATAAATATGGGAATAATCGTAATTTCCTCCTACAGGCCCAAGCCGGGCAAAGAATTGAAACTCCTTGAAGTTGTTGAAACTCATGTGCCGATCTTAAGAGAACTTAGTATGGCTACTGAGCGTGAAGTTATAATTATGAAAGCTAAAAACGGCACAATACTTGAGGTATTTGAGTGGGAATCACAAGATGCAATAAAACGCGCCCATGAACACACAAGAGTACATAAAATGTGGAAAGAATTCGAAGCCTGCTGCGAGTATGAGATTCTAGGGAATATTGATGAAGCAAAACATTTATTTTCTGAATTTGAACCTTTAAATTAAATGTTGCACAACCTTAAAAATTATAATGAAAAGAGAACAGAAGACGGAAAACTATAGGGCTTTTGCCAAATTGTACGGATATATCCGCTTCTTTCATCCAAGCGACGAAGCAGCTGCAATTGACTGGGATAAATATGCAATATACGGAATGCACTATGTAGAGAGCGTAAACAGTAATGACGAGCTCAAATTAAGGCTTGAGGAGCTTTTTAAACCAATAGCACCAACAGTTGACATATTTTCAGGCAACGGTGAGTATAAATACGATCTCAGCAGGATTATTCCAAAAGATACATCAGGTTTATTTCCCGTAGCGTGGCAGCACAGGGGACTGGGAGTAAGCAGGGATTATCTTTATAAAAGTGTTCGTAGCAATCGAATAAAGCATCCTGTTAATACATCAGGTTCTATTTCAAGATCCTTTGATGCTGAAAAATATAAAGGAAGAAAGATAAAGCTCAAAGCCACTGTGCTTTCTTTTGCCGGTGAGGATAAAAATTATGGGCTTCTGTGGTTGAATACTACAAATAATACAGGTGCAATAGAAGATCAGGATAAAAAGGATGTCAGGTCGAATGAAATGGAAGAATACGTAATTTCATGTGAAGTTACTCAAGTTTCAGATAAGATAAACTTTGGTTATTCATTGTGCGGAGAAGGAGTTGCACTTGCTGACAGGTTTTTCCTTGAAGTAAACAGAGGTAAAGAATGGGAAAAAATTGATTTCGATAACCCTGATTTCGAAAGCGATAAAGCGGGCTCCGCACCTGCCGGGTGGGAGCACACAGAGGCAGATTATGATTTTCAGGTCATCTCGTTTGTGCATGGTACAGGAAAGCAGTGCTGCAAGATAGAAAGTGTTTATGAAAAGCAGCTCTTTGATAAATTCCCGGAACCGGGAGAGTATTTTGTGAGAGCAATAAACAGCGGATTAAGCTGTGCCGTACCGTTATGCTTATACTCTGATAGAACAGGAACAATACCGCATGCAGATAAGAATCTGCTGAAAGTGTTAAACGAAACCTTGAATAGGATCACTGTAGATGAGCTAAGTGCAAATAACGTGTATTTTAATTTAGCATGTATTGCAATTACATGGAACGTGCTTCAGCATTCTTATCCCTATTTCGATCTGTATGACCTGGATTGGGAAAGTACTCTCGGCGAGTTTTTAAACCGGGCATATAATTGTAATTCAGATGAAGATCTTATCAGAATACTTGAAGAAATGCTGGCACTGATCAATGACTGTCATGCAATGGCCAGAAACACAAATGACCGTACTCTTTCAAACTATCCGCCATTCCAGACTGATTTTGCCGAAGGGAAATTGGTAATTTCAAGATTGTATAATGAAAAAACCGGTTTAAAAGAAGGTGATGTTATTACCGAAATTGACGGGAGATCGGTTGAGGATTTAATTCGGGAAAACGAAAAGAGGATTTCCGCAGCTATTCCGGGGTGGAAGAGAGCCATTCTTCTCAGAGTGCTGCTCAGAAAAAAAGGAAGTTTAGAAATGGTTCTTAAGGTTAAAAGAGAAAATGAAGAATTGGAGAAGACCGTTGAACTTGATCATACATTTTTTGATTTTGTCGAGAAAGGTGACTACCGGGAATACAGGCCTGAAAAGATTGCGGAGCTTGAAAAAGGATTGTATTATATTGATATGGAAAGAACGGTAATGAAAGAAATTAAAGAGATAATACATGATTTGGCTTGTGCGAAAGGGGTTATATTTGATATGAGAGGTTATCCCTATTTTACCAGTGAAGTTCTGAATCATTTATCTGATATTCCGATGAAATCAGCGCACTGGAACGTTCCGCAAATTATTTATCCTGATAGAGAAAATCTTGCAGGATACCATACAGATGGAAGATGGGAAATTGAACCGCAAGCCCCAAAAATAAACGGGAAAGTCGTATTTCTAACAAATGGCAATACAATGAGCGCCGGAGAAAGTGTTATGGGAATTGTAGAAGCATATAAACTTGGGAAAATTGTTGGTGAAACCACAGCCGGCACGAATGGAAATGTTAACATGATAAACCTTCCGGGCGGATACGTTGTAAACTACACCGGGATGAAAGTCCTGAAACACGATGGCTCACAGCATCATGGCGTTGGAATCAAACCGGATATTCCTGTTTTTAGGACGATAAAAGGTATTTCCGAAAAACGCGATGAATTTCTGGAAAAGGCAATAGAGATCATAAAAGGAAGTTAAACTAAATAATTGTATTTTTGCAGAAGTGACAGGCAAACCGGGCTGAAACTTCGTGAATTAAAATCGCCTCAAATTATATCCTAAGATAATGGAACAACTCAAAAAAAACTGGTGGCTCCTGGCTGTTAGGGGAGTGCTTGCTGTTTTATTCGGACTGCTTGCATTCTTCTCTCCTTACCTTGTAATGTTTTCGCTTATCACATTATTCGGGTTCTTTGCGGTGCTTTCGGGCTTTTTCATACTGACACTTGCGTTTCTGGGAGAGCTTGAAAACCGCTGGCTGAGAGTGTTAGAAGGGCTTGTGTTCATTGCAGCCGGAATACTTGTTTTTATGAACCCGGCAATTGCAGTGGGGGGAATAATGATCTTCATTGCCGCGTGGGCAATTGTTACCGGACTTCTGGAAATAGCCGGTGCCATCAGGCTGCGTAAGATAATCACAGGCGAGTGGCTAATGATACTTAACGGAGCACTGACAATAATATTCGGTGTAATTCTGGCAGGAAATCTGATAACAGGCGCAGGCGTTATTCTTATGGTTATCGGAATATATTCCGTAATTAGCGGAATTTTTATCCTTGTACTTTCATTCAAAATAAGGAATTATACGGCCAAATAAACAATTTAAGTATATGGAGGATATTATGAATAAAGAAGATAATGAAAACCTTGTTTCTGTCTACACTTCTACTAATCACGCCATTATAGCTGTTGTTAAATCAATTCTTGATGAAGCAGGAATTGAGTACCTGGCAAAAGGTGATAATCTGCAGAGCACTTATGCCATCAATGCGTTCCCTGTTGAATTTCAGGTAATGCCGGATGATGTTGAGTTTGCAAAGGAACTCCTTAAGGATGTTGAGGTCAGTAACGGAAGCATGGGTTACGGTTATGAAGAAGGTGAAGAAGATGAGGAGCCTAAAGAAGGCGACGAAAGTAAATAAGAGAACTAATGTATAGAAAACTGTTCTGTTTCTTACTGCTTCTTGCATCTCTGAGTATTTATGGACAAACCACAGAAGTTGTATTTATACAGTTAAACGATGTATATGAGATAGCACCGCTTGAGGGGGGCAAATACGGCGGTCTTGCCCGCGTTGCTGCAATTATTGATGAGCTCAAAGCAAAAAATCCTTATACTTACGTAATTCTTTCGGGTGATTTTATCTCGCCCTCGGCACTTGGAACAAGCGAATACGAGGGTAAGCGAATCAATGGCAGGCAAATGGTTGATGTGATGAATGCAATAGGGGTTAATTATGTTACATTCGGCAATCATGAGTTTGATTATAAATATGAAGTCCTGCAGGACAGGATAAATGAATCGGATTTTGAATGGATAAGCTCAAATGTTTTCAGAAACATCAATGATAACACCAAATGCAATAGTTTTGAAAAGTTCAATGCCAGGGCTTATTCATATTGGCGTGATTCAAACTTTGCCGGAATCGATATGACCCTGATCGGAAAACCGTTTCCTGAATATACTATACTGAATGTGCCCGGATACCTGAGGAATCAGCCCATCAGGCTTGGTATTCTGGGACTCTGCATAGATGCAAACAAGCAGTCTTATGTATCATATGAAAATTACGTTGAATCAGCAAAAAGAGTTTATTCAGTCATAAAGGATAGCGTTGATAATCTTATTGGAATAACCCACCTGGCAATTGATGAAGACAAGAACCTTGCCTCACAGCTCCCTGCACTTAGCCTGATAATGGGCGGGCATGAACATGTGAATATGTACCATAAAGTCGGCAATACCATAATCACCAAAGCTGATGCAAACGCGAGAACGGTATACGTTCATACTTTGAGTTTTGATATAAGTAATAAACTAGTTGATATTAAATCTGATTTGATTAAGATTGATGGCACAATACCGGAAAAACCATCTGTTAAAGAGCTGGTTGATGAGTGGACAACACGTGCCTTCAAAGGATTTATGGATAAGGGTTTCGATCCGCTGGTAATGGTTTATGACCTCAAAAATGATGTACTCGACGGCAGGGAAGAGACTGTGAGATTCGGGCAGTGTGCGCTTGGATACCTGATAGCTAACGCGATGTTTGATGCAGCTAAAAGCTCAGATATGGCTTTCTTCAATAGCGGGGCTATAAGGATAGATGATGAGCTTAGGGGAGAAGTAACCCAATATGATATTATCAGAGTACTTCCTTTCGGAGGAAAGATCTTCCAGGTTGAGCTGAAGGGGAGCCTGTTGAGGCAGATACTGGAAACAGGGTGGAATAACAAGGGGAACGGCGGATACTTGCAGTTCTACGGGATTGAATACACTGCTGCAGGATGGAAAGCAAAGGGCGGTTTAATAGATGACAAAAAATCCTACAATGCAGCAGTATCAGACTATCTTCTGAGCGGAATGGAGCAGAATTTTGGTTATTTAACTAAAGATAATCCCGGAATACTAAAAGTAACAGAGCCTGACCCGAACAATAAAAGCGACCTCAGAAACGACATCCGTTTTGCTGTCATACAATACTTCGAAAAATGGAACAGATAGGCCTTCCAACTGTTATAGCTGCGGGATTTCTGCTTCTTTCTCTTATCGTCATGTTCCTGTTCAGGAAGAACAAATGAATTACGAAATTGAACTCAGGGGAATCCTTGACAAAGACGGAAAACTCAGAGTATGGCCTGCCAAACCCGAAAAGAAACAACTGGCTGTTATGTTTGTTTCAGAGAAGTTTGAATTTGACAGGGATTACACAGAAAGAGAAGTCAACGAGATACTTAAATCGTGGAACACATTTGGTGACCATCAGCTGCTGAGAAGGGAATTGTGCGACAGGAAATTCCTTGCAAGAACTCCAAACGGAAACAGGTACTGGAGAGTCAGACCGGCAGAAGAAAATTGATCGTCACCTCAGCTTAGAGCGAATTCAACTGCTGCATTTGAATGTATAAGCGTTGTATCAAAAGCCGGAATGCTAACATCTTCCTGCTTTACAAGAAGCGGTATTTCAGTGCAGCCCAAAATTACCCCCTTAGCTCCTTTATCTGCAAGTCCTTCGATTATTGAAACATACTTCTCCCTCGTCTTATCAGAAAAAATGTTCTTGGCAAGTTCACCCGAAATTGATTCATGGATAAACTTCCGGTCATTTTCACTTGGTAAAATGGCTTCAATGCCGTTTTCAGCAAGCTTCTGCCTGAAGAATTCATGCTCCATCGTGAATTTTGTACCCAAAAGCGATACCTTGTCAATACTCAGTTTCCTTATTTCTGCTGCTGTTGCATCTGCTATATGGATAATCGGTATATCAATTTCCTTTTTTAGCCTGTCATATAATAAATGAATAGTATTAGCGCAAAGCACTAAACCTTCTGCCCCGCCGGAAATAAGCCTTTTGCACGCGGTCAGAACCAGCCTGTAATTGCTGTCCCAATCGTTTCTTTCATTATTCTTATCAATATCTCCGAAATTCAGTGAATACAAAATACATTCTGCATAATTCAATCCGCCAAGCGAATCGTTTATTCCCTGATTAATGTACCTGTAATAATCTATTGTCGAAAGCCACGTTGTGCCGCCTACAAGCCCGAGAATTTTCATATTTATTTTTTTTGATATTTCCAGTTTCTTGATTTTCCTTCTGAAAGCCACTCAATTGCTGTATCAATGCGTTTGTCTCTGGTTTCTTCGGTTTTTGCTTCGCAAATCCACTCAAGATATTCGCGCTTATGCGAAGGACTGAAGCTATCGTAAACTCCTTTTGCCTTTTTACTGGTTGAAAGGGCCTTGCTGAAAGCAGCCGGCATAGTATATTCTTTTCTTTCGTGTTTTGGTTTAACAGTCCTGTTCATCTTCACACCCTCATCGTTCAATTTCTTTGCCTCTTTAAGCCATTTCAATAAAACAGTATCTTTAGGCAAGTCTTTTAAGGATTTGATACAGCCCAGATTGCCCATAGCAGCTTTGCTTTGTTTACTGAGCAGTATTTTGCTGTCTTTCATCAAAGCTGCTTTCCAGAATCCGAGCACGGTATGCTCTTTGAAGGCTGCGAATCCGCAATATGGTCCTTTGTATTCAAAGCTCGGCATTCCCCATTTTATGGTCTCTTCAACCTCAGGGCAGGCTTTGTGTATCAGGCTCCTTAAATGCTTCAGAATTGGTTTGGCAAAATCAGCCTTCTTTGCGATATAATCATCTATTCTTTTGTCCTTTTTACCCATTGTTACGCTCCGAATTGGCTTAAATGATGGTTTAAGTGTTTCCGCGTTAGAGTGTTCCATTCTTCGGGCGTGAGTTTCCCGAAAAAAGGGTGTTTGTCTTTTGAAATACTCTCAGGATCTCTAACAGCCAGTTCTCTGACTTTCTCAATCAAGATGTTTCTTTGTTCCTCAAAATCAAGGTTACTCTCAGGAATGTAGCTCTTATCTGTCGGTAGTCCTTTCTTGAATGTCTCATCTCTCAGCATTTGTTTCTTAGCTATCTTCCCGAAAAAGATCCCTGCAATTGAGCGCTTTATCTTGATCTCGCCAAGCCCTTGCCTGACGGCCTGTGAACAATGGAAAAGCATTCCGCTTACGTTCATTTTTCCCCACTGTGCTTTAGAATCGGGGCTGAGTTTCATGATGCGGTCGATCATTAATTGGTTATCTTCTTTGATGTACAGGTTATTCATTTTGATATTCGATTTTTATTTTACTCCCTGTTCCGGATTCCAATTGCCCAGAAGTTTTCTTACCAGTACTATCTGTCCTAAATGATATGCATTGTGAATTGTGAACTGAGTGAACATTTCATACCAAGTAGCACCATATCCTGCAAATGCTTCCTTGTTCAATACTTCTTCCGGCATTTCTTTGAGTATGTTTTCGCAGTCTGCAAGCACTTTATCAAGCTTCCGGACGCTTTGTTTCCACAGGGTTTCATCAAGTGAATCTTGTGAAAACGTTTCGCTGTTATCTATTGACATTTCCGGCGGAACTTCGCCGCGCAATCTCATAAGCCAGCGCTCATTCCAGAATAAGAGGTGATTCACAAGCTGCCAAACCGAGTGATTCCCGTTTTTATCCTGCTCCGCTGCCTGATTGTGGTTAAGTCCGGCCACAGCATCACTTAGCGGAACGAACCAGTTCTTTTGATTGCGACATGATGCCATCTGCTCCAGTAGGATCTCTTTTGCCGTCATAATTTCCCGAGGAATAAGTGTTTTAACTGCCGAAATTTACAATATATTCTTCAACAATAAAAGGGATTCCAAATAATAAATATGCCCGAAATGAAAAAGGCCCCTGATATATATCAAAGGCCTTTGATGATGATTAGATTTAAGCTAATTAATTATATTCAGGTTTATACATCCTGCATTTTATGAAAGCCTCCATATTATCAGGCCTCGGCACACCGGCAAGATCATTTTCAAAAACATAGTCTGCAACCTTTATAGCAATTTTTGTTGCAACCTGAAGTATGTTGCTCATCGGCTGGAATATCAGGCCCTTTTCAAGGTCTTCGGCAGTTGTCTGCTCTGCCAGCGCATATGAAGCCTCGATGAACATACCGTCAGTGACTCTTCTTGCCTCGGTAGCAAAAATCGCCAGTGCAACTGCAGGGAAAATATATACATTATTGCCCTGGGACGGGTAATAAGTTTTACCCTGGTAAACCACAGGGTCAAACGGACTTCCGCTTGCGAATATTACTTTTCCCTTGCTCCACTTTATTGCCTCGTCTGCAGTGCATTCAGAGTGTGAGGTTGGGTTTGAGCACGGAAATATTATCGGCCTTTCATTCAGCGATGAAACCAGTTCAATTACTTCTTTGTTAAAAGCACCCCTGATAGTGCTCACTCCGATAATCGAAGTTGGCTTGATCAGATTGATTGCTTCGATAAAGCTTCCTACCTGCTCGTTGTCTCTTGCAAAGGGTATTTTGTATTCCGCCAGGTCTGTGCGTGATCTAACAACAAGCCCCTTTCTATCGAAGAGCCAGCAATGACTGTAGGCCTTCTCTTTCGATTCGCCTTCTTTCATCATCACTTTTGCTATCAGGTCGGCGATTCCAACTGCGGCAGCACCAGCTCCGAGGAACAGGAATTTATGCTCTTTCAAAGGCACACCCGAAAAGCGGCATGCGGTCAGCAAACCTCCGGCAATAACACTTGCCGTACCCTGTATATCATCGTTGAATGTGCACACTCTCTCACGGTATTTTTCCAGAATCCTTATAGCATTCGGTCCGGCAAAGTCTTCCCACTGAATACAAACCTTTGGGTGAACTTCGTTTATGGCATTTACAAACGCTTCTATGAAATCATCGTACTCCTTGCCTTTTATTCTGGGTTCTTTTATGCCGGAGTATAACGGATCGCTCAGCAGATTCTTATTATTGGTACCAACATCAAGTGTAATAGGTATTGTGTACTCCGGAGGTACACCTGCGCAGGCTGTGTAAAGGCAAAGCTTGCCTATGGGAATTCCCATTCCCGATATTCCAAGATCTCCCAAACCCAATATACGCTCGCCGTCGGTTACAACGGCAACCCTAACATCTTCTTCGGGCCAGTTCCAGAGAATTTCCTTTATCCTGTCCTTATCTTTGTATGAGATATACATACCCCTTGGCCTGCGGAGAATGTGCCCGAATTGCATGCAGGCATCACCAACAGTTGGAGTGTAGACCAGCGGCATGTACTTGACAGGGTCGCTCATTATAGTTCTATAAAAAAGTGTCTCGTTGTTATCAAGCAGCTGAAGCAGGTAAACATATTTGTTTATCGGGTAGGCAAAATGATCAACCTGCTCCTTTACTCTGAGCAGCTGTGTTTCCATAGATTCAACCTCACCCGGCAAAAGCCCGTGAAGCCTGTATCTTGCTCTTTCATCTTCGGTAAAGGCAGTACCCTTATTTCTGCGCGGGTCGTGCAGCAGTTCGTAACCTAGTTCTTTCATATTTTTCCAAAAGCCGTAAGAATTTTCAAAGAAATTAATTGCAAATGGTCATTACAAATATACAAATTACAGGGCTCCGCAAATATGATGCTAATCAGTAATTTGTTTCAAAAATAACAAAAAACGGACTTTTCAGTGGTTTTTCCACTTGAGAAGTCCGCAAATATTTAACCGTACTCGTTTCTTTTAAGCCGCTTTGACCTGAGTTTCCGGATTTTTTTTCAGATACCAACCAAGCCAAACTGAAGCTAACCCCCAGCCAAGTGTAAGATCTATAACCTGCGCCTTTACAAAACTCCATGGATAACTCCACCAGTTCATGTCATCCATCACTCCCTGCGAAATAGCAAAAAGCCCAAGCGCAAACGCGGCAAAGAACCTGACTCCGAAAGTTTCAAATTTTCCGGAGCTAAGTATTAATGCTGCTATAAGACATCCGATGAGCGAATATATGAATCCCCATACTATGTACATTGGGTCCATTGGTGACATGCTTTTGTGATAGAATATCATTGCCCAAGGCTTTCCAACACTTGCTTCCATAAGCCGCTGGTGTTCGTTCTGCTTATCTGGGTGGTTCGGGTCAACCGATGGTATCATATAAAGACCCTCTGCTCCAAGGTTTTGGTTAAGGTACTGAATTATCTCCGCCTGTTTAGGCGTGAAAGATGAAATTTCGCCGTGCAGACCACCCATCCACGCGGCAGATTGGTAAACAAAATATATGACTGCTGCAACAAGTGTACCAATAATAATTCTCTTCATAATGAAATTAAGTTTGGTTATTGAAATTATTCAATTGATCAGCGGTTTCAATCTGCATAATTTTGATACGAAGAATCTGTTGCGGTTAAACATCCAGTAAAAAGCCCATGTAAGCTGTTTTAAAACGGGGAGTCCGAGTATATAACCAAAAGGAGAGCTCCACCATACAGTTTTCATCCCGAATATGTATGCATCGGCTCCGGTGAGCCTGCTTCCATCACGAAAGAGTAATACTATATCTCTGTTCAGAAGCTCTTCAGGCAGGTTAAGTTTCATTTTAACTTTGGGGTCCTGAAGCATAGCTATTTCGTAACCTGTGTTGTTGATAGTCTTTTTCCAGTACGGTATCCACCATGAGCAGAAACCGCAGTAACCGTCGTAAAGCACCCAGCCTTTGGGTTCAGATCGTCCACTCATCATGAATGATCCCCAACAAATAGTATTTGCCTTTGTACAATTTATATACAAGCCTCAATGAACGCCAGTCCATCCCGCTGTATTTTTCATCAAACCCCGAGAAATAACTCTCTGTGAAAACGCATCCTGAGTATATCTCTTCCAGATTGCTGATAGTATTGCCCGAGGAGATCCTTTGGTTCAGGCTCGTCTTTTCTGCGTTCAAGAAGTCTGCATCATAAACAAACCGCTTAAAGTACTTTTTTGCTGTTAAGAGTATCGGGTCTCCTGTCCCGTCGTAACTTCCCCAGTTATAGATATCAAAATCTCTTCTCTTAAGCGCATCTCTCAATTTGTACGGCTTGAAAGTGAGGTCACTTACAGTATCAATATATGCATAGGGAGAGAACCTGACTCCGTTTACCGGATGCACATATTTAGAAATGGAGTAATAATCTCCGTCTTTCAAAAGCGTCAAAATTTCTTTTGAAATATCCAGCACCGCTGAATCTGAAACAGAATCTGCACTAAAAATTCCGTTGGGATTCATCAATAATAGAATCAATATTGAAAACATGAAAGAACAATTTTTCCAGAACATTGCGGTTTGTTTGAGTTGTTAGACTCTATTGATTGTGGTGTGAATTATTTTCCGTTTTCTGTTCCTTTGAACTCGGCGCTTTAATTTGTTTATGCAGTCTAAACTATGACTTGTTTGTACTATCATAGAGAGAAATTCAATATCTGATCATTATTCCGAACAAATTTTCCAAAAATAATAATATGAGAAGAGAGTTGAAATCAGTAAATAACTCAAATACGTATCAATAATTACAAATATAGCATTTAATTTCTCGCATATTTTAACGATTTTGAAACTTAAATCCTGAAAATTTTATCTTTTTGTTCAGTAAATGTTGAAATCACTCTCTAATATTACAAAAAGGATCTCGTCTATTAAGAACAGGCATGTATCTAAGGAACAGATCGGACAGATTATTGCTCTCGGCGGAGGCGGATTTTCTGACCAGCCGGATAACCTCTTGCTTGACGAATATATCCTTCTTCAGACAAATAAGGCCAAACCAAAAGTACTGTTTCTACCTACCGCAGGTGGTGATCATGAAGATTATATTGCAAAATTCTACCGTGCATATAAGAAATTCAACTGCGTACCCGTTCATCTTTCAATTACAAAAAAACCTGTTCCATTCAGGAAGCTTGAACATCTTGTATTAAGTCAGGACATGATCTTCGTCGGCGGCGGAAGCACCCGATTCCTGATGCAGGTCTGGCGCAAAGCCGGGCTTGACCGTATCATTAAGAAGGCGTGGAAGCAGGGAATTGTTCTAAGCGGTATGAGCGCAGGCGCTATTTGCTGGTACGAAGACGGTTTTAAGAATCCCAAAGATGACCTATGGCGCAGGATCAGCGGACTTGGCTTTCTTGAAGGCAGTTTCTGTCCCCATTATGATAAACGAGGAGAGCTGAGGAAAGCTTACAGGAAAATGATATCAGCAGGTGAGCTTGATAGCGGCTACGGTGTACAAGATGGTGTTGCTTTGCATTACTGCGGAACGGATCTCAGATATGTTGTATCCGGCGCTCCGGATGGAAAGGCTTTCTTTGTTAAGAAATCCGGATTCAGAGTAACAGAAAAGGAAATAAAGCCAACTTATCTAGGCATTTTGCAGGAAGTACACTTGGGATCCGCAATTCATGTGACCGAAGCATCTGCAGGCTCAACTGAAATAGTGAAAGAATATATAAAGAAAATCAATGAGCACGACCTTAAAGGACTGCTTGAAATGACAAGCGAAGATGCAGTTTTTATTGATTCTATGGGTATTAACACCACAGGCAGGCTTGATATGAGAAAAGCGTGGGATGTGCTGTTGACGTTCTTCCCAGATTATACTGTTCAGGTGAAGGATATAATCAGCAAGAACGGAATGGTTGCCGTTTTCGGAACAGCAAAAGGTACACTTGCAACTGATGGCAGGATCCTGGACGAGAATAAGTTTGAAATTCCCGCATCATGGACTGCAGTTGTGAAAGAAGGGAAGATAGCTAAATGGCGCGTTTATGCCGATAATGAACCCGTTAGAAAATTAATTGGGAAATATAATAAACTCTGAATGACTAAAAAGATCCTCCTTCTTGGCTCCGGTGAGCTTGGAAAAGAATTCGTAATTGCAGCAAAAAGGCTCGGGCAATATGTGGTTGCAGTTGATTCATATAAAGATGCACCTGCTCAGCAGGTTGCAGATGAACGTGAAGTCGTAAACATGCTTTCCGGCAATGAACTGGATTCAGTTGTTGCTAAGCATAAACCTGATATTATTGTTCCTGAAATTGAAGCTATCCGCACAGAAAGATTCTATGATTACCAAAAGCAGGGAATTCAAGTAGTCCCAAGCGCAAGAGCTGCAAATTATACAATGAACCGTAAAGCAATTCGTGACCTTGCCTCCAAAGAGCTTGGACTGAAAACCGCAAGTTACCGTTACGCAACGACGCTTCAGGAATTTACAGCAGGTATCGGTGAGATCGGGCTCCCCTGTGTTGTAAAACCGCTTATGTCATCTTCGGGAAAAGGGCAATCAGTCGTCAGAACTGAAAGCGAAGTCTCAAAAGCATGGGATTACGCCATGACAAGGGGACGCGGTGACCACAATGAAGTCATTATCGAAGAATTCATCGATTTCTTCACAGAGATAACATTGCTCACAGTAACACAGAAAAGTGGAACGACATTATTCTGCCCGCCAATTGGCCACAGGCAGGAGCGCGGGGATTACCAGGAAAGCTGGCAGCCTTGTGAAATAAGCAAAGAACATCTTGACGAGGCGCAAGTTATGGCTGAAAAAGTCACAGCCGCACTGACTGGCTGGGGGATTTGGGGAGTTGAATTCTTCCTCTCAAAAAGCGGTGTATATTTCTCCGAGCTTTCGCCGAGGCCGCATGATACAGGAATGGTTACTCTTGCAGGTACACAAAACTTCAATGAGTTTGAGCTTCATTTGCGGGCGGTGCTCGGACTTGAGATCCCGGAAATAACTCTGGAACGTGCCGGAGCAAGCGCTGTGATCCTGGCCGGAAATGAAAGTCTCAAAAACCCGGTTTATACAGGGATCGAAAAAGCTGCAATACTTCCAAAAAGTGACGTCAGGATCTTCGGCAAACCGAATACCAGGATATACCGCAGAATGGGTGTTGCATTGGCATACGACAAAATCGGTACATCCACTGATGAGCTCCGCAAACGCGCAAAAGAAATTGCAGATAAGATAAGAGTAAATTGAAGCACCATTAAATATACTGTGGAAAAATACATCGAAGTAAATAAAGCGCTATGGAACAAGAAAACCGATGTCCACGTTGCCTCTGATTTTTACGATGTTGCTTCTTTCAAGAAAGGCAAAACTTCGCTGAACTATGTAGAGCTAGATTCTCTCGGCGATGTAACCGGGAAATCCCTTTTACATTTGCAATGTCACTTCGGGCTTGATTCACTTTCATGGACAAGGCTTGGTGCTAAGGTGACCGGAATTGATCTATCCGACAAAGCAATTGCAAAGGCTCGCGAACTTAATAACGAGTTAAGACTTGACGCTGAATTTATTTGCAGTGATGTTTATGAACTGGATAAAGTACTGGATAAACAATATGATATTGTGTTCACTTCATACGGCACAATTGGCTGGCTGCCTGACCTTAAGAAATGGGCAGAAATTATCAACCGATTCCTTAAGCCCGGCGGAACATTCCTCATCGTGGAATTTCATCCCGTGGTCTGGATGTTCGATGATAACTTCACGCGCTTTGAGTATTCATATTTCAATGCAGCTCCGATAATTGAAGTTATTAAAGGAACTTATGCAGATAAGGATGCCGATATTAATCACGAAAGCTACGGGTGGAACCACCCCTTAAGCGATATATTTTCAGCCCTGTTGGAACAGAACTTACACATTGCGGAATTCAAAGAGTACCCGTTCAGTTTTTATGATTGTTTTAATAAAACAGTAAAGAATAAAGAAGGGCATTTTCAGATAAAAGGACTGGAAGGCAAGCTGCCCTTGATGTATTCAATTAAGGCGATTAAGAAATGACGACTAATAGACATTTTAGAGACAGAATGGCGGCGATCTTTCTTCTGCTGTTACTTTCTGCACTGTGCCACGCACAGCAAAGCAAAGAAATAGCCGGCGTATGGCAAAACTCTGCAGTGCTTGGTTCAGGCTGGTCAGATACATATCTGTTCTTTGAAGATGGTACATTTAGATTCTTTTACAGCCAAATGGACTGTGCGAAAAGAGAAGTTTCATACACAGGTAACTGGAAGCTTGATGAAAGTGACCTTATACTTAGCATTATTGATATAACGATACTCGAAGGCGGTGAAATGGTTCTATCAACCGGGTCATGCGGGAGCGACTCAACACTTATAAATGCCGTTGAAAAGAAATTGCTCTATGATCCCCCGGTTAGATCGGTGCTTCATAAAGTAAAGTACCATGTAATATCTATAGACGGAGTTGAGAGAAAAACGATCTCGCTTGACGGGACAAAATACTGGTATTACGGCGAGCCAAAGGAAATGCTGAAACAGTTTGAAAACTGAAATTGTAAATAGTGCAAACATCGCAGAGTTCATAAAGTACTGCAAAGAGCATGCAGCAGAGCACGATGAGTCAAATATTCCGGGAGCGGATTATGAGCCAAGGTCTGATGAACCGGCATTTCTGCTTAAAGCTGATAATGGAGAAGTTATCGGTGCAGCATCAATAATGCTCCATAAAGAATATGTTGATGCGGGCAAAGCACGATTCAGGATATTTCACAGCTCTGCATGTGAAATTGATAATTACAAATTTCTGCTTGAAGAGATAGAAAAGAACTCGGGAATAGTTGAGTATATTTACTGCTATATTACAGAAGAGAAGTCCGAAACCCGCAGTATTTGGGAAAAACTGGGCTTTTCTGTTTGGCGATATTCCTGGGTTCTTGAAAGAAACATTGGCGCTTTTAATCCCCCTGTTTTCCCCGAAGGATTTGAGATAAGAACCATGCGGGACGGGATAGATGAACAGGCATGGTGCGATATTATAAACGAAGCATTTGCCAATATGCTTGGTCACACACACTTGACTCCCGAAAAAATGGGTGGATGGAAAAAAGAAGAATGTTACATCCCCGGCGGAATGAAAATGCTTTGGGATACACGGGCAAATAGACCGGTCGGAACTATTGCCATGATCAAAGAGAAGGAAAATGGCGAGGATATTATTTTCATTGAGGCAATTTCACTATTGAATGCATACCAGGGAAAAGGATTAGGGAAAAACCTTTTGAGGTACGGACTAGAATTCGCTCAGGAATATGGCGTAAATAAAGTCCTGCTTAGCGTCAACGCCGAGAATTCCGGGGCGGCTGAGCTATACTTTAAAGAAGGGTTCACCAAAGCAGAAGTTTACCTTTGCTATCATAAAAAAACAAATAACACATAAATTGGAAGACGAAAAAGACATAAAACCTGAATTCATAGAAACTTTAAAGAAAAGTCTTTCTGATAACATATTTGTTAAACTCACACTTGGGAAATACCGGGGAAAAGAAGACGGACCTGAAAACATTTACGTAACCCCGGTAAAACTGAAAAATGAAGTAAAATACTCCTTCCGCTATAAGCATAAAACAAAAGATCTGTACAAGAATTTTGAAGCCCCTGATGCCCTCAGCGAAATTAAAAATGAGCTCGGGAAGAACTTTCTTAACGGAGCGCTTTTTACAACACAGAATGATATTATCATTGAGTATAATAAGAGGCGCATTCCCAGAACATATTCACGCAAACCCTCATTCAGGCGCGTTGAGGTGAAAGAGCATAACAGGATAAAGACCCGATATATTGATTCAAAGGAAACCTATCTCAATTTGCTGGGGATCACAAATGCGAAGGGAGAAGTTCGGGGGGAGAAATATGATAAATTCCGTCAGATAGATAAGTTCATAGAAATACTGAGCTCGCTTTATAATGAATCAAGCCTTGCAGATAAGAAGGAGTTTTCGGTTACTGATTTCGGCTCCGGTAAAAGCTATCTCACTTTTGCGTTGTACGATTACTTCAACAGCAGGCTTGGAGTAAGAACAACTGTAAACGGCGTTGAACAGAGAAAAGACCTCGTTGAACTTTCAAACAAGATCGCGGCAGATTGCGGATTCAAAGACCTGAAATTTACAGAAACGGCTATTACAGAGTATAAAGGAAAGACCTCTGATATTGTCATCGCGCTGCATGCATGTGATACAACAACAGATGATGCGATTTCAAAAGCGATCAAAATGAAGGCAGAAGTAATTGTCCTTGCGCCCTGCTGCCAGAAATATGTAAGGAAACAAGTTAATATTCCGCAGGACCTCAATAGTATATTCAAACACGGTATTCTTGAAGAACATCTTTCATCTTTCATTACTGACGGTCTTCGTGCTTTAGTGCTGGATTCATACGGTTACAGTACAAAAGTATTCGAGTTCATCTCAGGCGAGCATACCAGCAAGAACATAATGATAACTGCTGTCAAGGGCGAATATTCCGAAGATAATTACCTTAACAAAGTCCTTGAGATTGAAAAACTGAAATCAAAATTCGGACTTAAAGATTTTTATCTCGATACGCTGCTGACAAAAACAAGCTAAGATCATGCCAAAAATATTCGTGCCACGAATACAAGTTCGATAGCATGGTCTGGTAAGCTATGAATTAATCTTCACGTAAAGTTATATAGAGCCCTCTATTCGTGGCACGATTAAATCAAAAATATATGCTAAAAACAGATATAAGTAACATTCTCAACTTCATCAGAACTGATGAATTGTATTCATTGCAGGAGAAAGTCACCACGTGCAATGATATGATCTATAATAAGTCCGGAAAAGGCAGTGATTACCTCGGCTGGCTCGAGGTGCCATCGAAAACCAATACAGCTGAACTTACAGCCATAAGTGAATGTGCCCGTGATCTTGCAGAAAAGTCTGATATCATAGTCGTAGTTGGAATCGGCGGTTCTTATCTCGGGGCCAGAGCCTTAATAGATGCGCTTTCTAATAACTTCAGCCAATTACTCAGTAAAACTGAACGCAAAGCACCGCTCATATTGTATGCAGGCCAGAATATAAGTGAGGATTATCATGCAGAGCTTCTTAAACTGCTTAATGACCGGGATTATTCCGTAATCGTAATTTCAAAATCCGGCACTACTACAGAGCCTGCAATTGCCTTCAGGCTTTTGAAGGCTCACATTGAAAAGAAGTACGGCAGGGAAAGTACTAAGTCCAGAATTGCCGCTGTTACCGATAAAGCCAAAGGCGCTTTGAAGAAGCTTGCTGATTCTGAAGGATACCGGACATTTGTAATTCCCGACGACGTTGGCGGCAGGTTTTCAGTACTGACTCCGGTTGGCTTGCTCCCCATTGCTGCTGCGGGATTCAGCGTGGAAAAGCTCATAAACGGTGCAGAGGAAATGGAAGTAATTTGCAAAGCCAAAAAGACCATTGATGATAATCCTGCTGATTTGTATGCCGCCGCCAGGAATTTATTGTACAGTAATGGGAAAGCAATTGAAATTCTTGCGAGCTATTCTCCCAACTTCAATTACATTACCGAATGGTGGAAACAGCTCTATGGTGAATCCGAAGGCAAGGAAAGGAAAGGTATCTACCCGGCGGGAGTGAGTTTTACTGCTGACCTGCACTCAATGGGTCAATTGATACAGCAGGGCACGCGCAGCATATTTGAAACAGTGATAAGTGTTGAGTCAACAAAAAATGAGTTGAAATTCCCAAAAGATGAACAGAACCTTGATGAAATGAACTTCATCGCAGGTAAATCACTTAGCGAGGTCAATCATATGGCGGAGCTTGGCACAATACTCGCCCATGTTAATGGAGGCGTGCCGAATATTTCAATCACAATTCCCGGGATTGATGAACATTCCCTTGGCGGACTGATTTACTTCTTCGAAAAAGCATGTGCCGTAAGCGGGTATATGCTTGGTGTCAACCCGTTTGACCAGCCCGGAGTTGAAGCTTACAAGAAGAATATGTTCGCTCTATTAAACAAACCCGGATTTGAAAAAGAATCTGAGGTTATACGCAAAAAGATGAAACTATAGGAAGCAGCTTCCTGTTTAATTAGTCAAATTCCATAAATTTAGCGCTCAATGTCATGAAAACTATAATATTTTCAGTTTTTTCTTTATTTTTGTTTATGGGCTTAAGCTACTCACAAAAACACGATTGCTGTGAAGATGAAGTTTCTACAAGCGGTGAAACAACTGCGCCAAATGTTATGGCGTCTTTCAGCAATGATCAGGAATTCCGCGATGCTCACCCGACTCCGTTGGCATTCACCTTAACGGGTGGCGCCGGAAATATGATAACCTTCAAAACCTCGGATGGTGTTGACGGCAATGCATATGAAGTGAAGTCAGCAACTCCGAGCAATAACTGGATTATGATATTCCACGAGTGGTACGGTTTGAATGATTACATCAAAAAAGAGGCCGAGGAAGTTGCCTCAACTCTCGGTAACGTAAACGTATTGGCGATCGATCTCTATGACGGCAAGATTGCATCCAACAACGAAGAAGCATCGAAGTATGTTCAGTCAGTCGATAACAAGCGAGCAATAACTATTATTATGGGAGCCAAAGATTATGCCGGAAGCGTTGCAGTATTTGCAACATACGGATGGTGTTTCGGGGGTTCGTGGAGCAACCAGGCGGCTATTGAGCTTGGCAGTGATTGCAAAGCGTGCGTAATTTATTACGGAATGCCTGAGCAGAATTTAGAGAGGCTTGCAAAGCAAAAAGCCCCGGTACTTGGAATATTTGCATCACAGGATAAAAGAATAACTCCCGAAGTCGCCTCAAAGTTTGAAAGTGACCTTAAAAGCCTTGGAATATCCGCAAGCATTCATCAGTATGACGCGGTCCATGGATTCGCTAATCCAAGCAATCCCAAACACGACGCTGTTTCAACCAAAGATGCGAAAGAAAAGACTTATTCATTTTTGAAAGAGTACTTGAAGTAAAAACCTTAGTCACTAATTTCACAAATTCTTTTGTAGAGACGTCCCGCCGGGACGTCTTTTTCTTTGCACCTCTGAGTGTCATAAAACCCTAATACCCCACCAAGTCCAGAAGTTGTTTCTTAAATCTCGATTTCGGGAAGAAATTCTGCTCTAAAACGGGAGCGAAGGGTACAGGCGTATCCAGACTGCCGCTGCGCATTACAGGCGCATCAAGGCAGGTGAACAGGTTCTCACCGATCCATGCCGAAATTTCGCCGCCGATTCCACCGAATAGCGTATCTTCGTGGAGAACTATCACCTTGCCGGTTTTCTTCACACTTTCGGAAATTGTTTCATAATCCAGCGGCAATAATGTGCGAAGATCAATAATATCGGCAGAAATATCCTCCATATCTTTTAGCACATCCAGCGCCCAGTGGACTCCGGCGCCGTATGTTATTATAGTTGCATCATCTCCCTTTGATGCATAGCTTGCTTTGCCAAATGGAATATTGTAATACCCTTCCGGGACATCACCCGTAATACTGCGGTAAAGTGCCTTGTGTTCAAAAAATAACACGGGATTGGGGTCTTCAATACTTGATATCAAGAGTCCCTTTGCATCCATTGGAGTAGCCGGATACACAACCTTCAATCCCGGCACATGGGTGAACCACGCTTCGTTTGATTGTGAATGGAACGGACCCGCGCCAACTCCGCCGCCGCAGGGCATTCGCACAACTACATCTGCATTCTGCCCCCAGCGGTAATGTATCTTGGCAAGGTTATTGACAATCTGATTGAACCCGCATGTGACAAAATCCGCGAACTGCATTTCTACCATTGATTTATACCCTTTGATAGAAAGTCCAAGAGCCGCTCCCACAATTGCTGATTCGCATAGGGGAGTGTTCCTCACGCGCTCTTTGCCGAATTCACTTGCAAACCCCTCGGTCACCTTGAACACTCCGCCGTACTCCGCAATATCCTGACCCATCAGTACAAGGTTATCGTGTCTTTTCATTGCCTCTTGCAAACCATCCGATATTGCATCAACAAACCTGCGCGAAGCAGTATTGTTTGATTGTTCTACTTCCTTAAATTCAAAAGGAGCGTAAACATCGCTCAGCTCATAAGCAGAGTCCGCTCTTATTTTATCCTGGTTAAATGCAAAATCCAGAGCTTTTTCGATTTCAGTCTTAAATCCCGCCCTGATTGCTTCAATATCGGGTGCCTTGATGATTCCTTCTGCAAGCAGAAAGTTCTCATAATTATATACAGGGTCTTTCTTCTCCCATTTTTCAAAGAGCTCCTTAGGTACATATTTTGTTCCCGAGGCTTCTTCATGCCCCCTCATACGGAAAGTTAAACATTCAACCAGAACCGGTCGTGGTTTCTTACGGATTGAATTCCGGAGTGTTAATATCCTGTCATATACTTCCAGAATATTATTTCCGTCTATCTGGTATGATTCCATTCCGTACCCAACTGCTTTATCAACAAGCTCTTTGCATGCATATTGTTCGTTTAAAGGAGTAGAGAGTCCGTACCCGTTATTTTCAATCACAAATATCACAGGCAGATTCCACACTGCTGCTACATTCAGCGCTTCATGGAAATCACCTTCACTCGTCCCGCCATCACCCGTAAAGACTGCAGTTACTTTAAGATCTTTTGGAGGCTTTTTTGATTTGGGCGAGTATCCGCCTGTCCTTAAAAGCTCTGCCAGTGCAATGCCGTCAGCTATTCCGAGCTGGGGACCCAAATGAGATATCATCCCCACAATATGATAATCATTCGTGCCGAAATGAAATGACCGCTCGCGGCCTTTCGAAAATCCCCCGAAGCTCCCCTGGAGCTGGCAAAAGAGCTTATCAAGCGGCACGCCCTTTGATGTAAACACTCCCAGATTGCGGTGCATGGGCAGAATGTATTCATCCTTGTCAAGCGCCATTGTTACACCAACAGAAATTGCTTCCTGCCCGATGCCGGAGAACCATTTGCTTATTTTGCCAAGCCTAAGATTGATGAGCTTCTTTTCCTCTATCATTCTGGGCAGAAGTATTGCCTTATACAGCTCAAGCAGTGTTTCTTCGGAATATTTCTTCCGGTTGAATTCCATTAAAGGCGTTGCACCTATTTCGTTCTGTTTATGCATCACAAAAATTAGTAGGTCAGACATTTAGTAGAGCACTTCGTGACTTGTCTGACAATAAAATTAATCTAAAATAAAAGGGGAAGGTGTCTGGCCTTTCCCCATTTCAAAAAATTTAATCTTAATTTATGCTCACGCAGCGGGAGCAACAAATGTTCTCTGAGCGAATTCCTGGTCAAGCATAAGCAAGCCTTCGCCTTTGCCTCCGATAAGCTGCATCTTGCCAAGCGCCTTGCTTGCCGATGCTTCTTCTTCTACCTGCTCATCAACATACCATTTTAAAAAACTGTTCACTGCATGGTCGTTTTCCTTTATCGCAACATCCATAAGGTCGTTAATTGACTTTGTGACCTTTTTTTCGTGCTCAAGGGCTTTTTCAAACACTGTGATTGGTGATGCAAAATCAACATCAGGTTTTGCGATTTGCTGGAGCTCAACTTTTCCGCCTTTATCAATTATATAGTGGAAGATCTTCATTGCGTGAAAATGCTCTTCCTGTGCCTGGACGTGGAAATAATTTGCCATTCCGTCAAGGTTCATTCCGTGGAAATATGCAGCCATTGAAAGATATTCATATTCTGAAAAGAACTCGTTGTTCATCTGCTTATTAAGCTCTGACTGTAGTTTATTTGAAAGCATTATCTATTCCTCAATTTCTTTAATTTATCCGCAAAATTACTAATATTATAAATCACATAAAAACCCAAAATGTTTCAATCAAAGCCCTGAGCGAAGTGAAGGGTCCATAACCAATTACCCTATTCCCTTAATTTCTCAATTAATCTTCTATCCTTCTTTGTCGGCCTCCCCGAACCCCTGAACCTCCCCATGAATGATACCATCTTCTCAGTCTTAAGTTTATCAAGCTCTTCCAGCGGAGTAATATCTTCAGCAAAATTCTTAACCAGCGGAGCCGATACGCGCTTTTCAAGCAGATCAATAACGCGGTACGCGCGCTTAACATATCCCTGCTGAACGGTTACTACCTCGCCCGGCTTAACATGGTGCGAAGGCTTTATGCTCTTGCCTTCAATCTTCACCTTGCCGCCCTCACAGGCATCAGTTGCAAGTGAGCGGGATTTATATACCCTTATGCACCATAAATATTTATCTATACGGACCAATTTGGAATAAGGCAATCAATTATTCTTCTCTTTTAAAGAAAGTCCATTCAGAAAAAGTTCCTCCTTTAGCATAAAATCCATCTATGTCAACTTCTTTGATACTATATGTTAATGCTTTACCTTTTGGGATTAATTTGTAAGGAGTATCCATATTTACTTGTATAACTTTGTTATAAGGACCAGTTAAAGTAATAAATACGTGATCATAACCTACGTATGTAACCCTAACGTAACCGGGAAGGTTATTCAGTGAAACCCAAATTGTCGTATTTCCATTATTATCAGAGCCTGCTGCAATTTTATTTATATTGCCAATATATTCGATGCGTGCACCTTGTAAGACATGCTCCTTATCTCGAATTTTAAATTTAAGTTTAATGCTGTCTTTTTCAGAGATTGATGAATCCATAATAAAATAATTTAGAGTATCGTAATCTATGGTTATATCCGTAAAATCAAGATTCAAGAATTTTTTCCCTTGTTTGTAAAATCCAAATCCTCTTTCATCAGTTATATCATCAACATAGCGGTATTTGAAATGTAAGCTATCCGTAATAGTTATTTCTTCTCTATAGTCTCTGCTATAGATTGTCTCACCTGTAAAATGATCATATTTCAAAACGGAAACAAATTTCCCCGGTTCAATTTGCTGTGAAAAAGAAATTGAATAAAAGACCGATAAAACAATTAGATATCTTAATGTTTTCGCTTTCATACCGTAAACATACTTCTCGTACTTAGTGTTTTCAAGGATAATCAAATTCGTGCAAATTAGTGGCTAAAGAATTTCTCTTTTAAGGTATTTGTTATCTCACTAAATTTGTGAAATGACAAGGGAAATCTCAGGAAATATTGTAGATGTACTCAACCGCAGGATTTTCCCCGGTACGGTTACAATTGAAGAGGGGAAAATAACAGGAATTGACGAATCCACGGGTGCAGTTCATGATGCATATCTCATACCCGGATTTGTAGATGCGCATGTGCATGTTGAAAGCTCGATGCTTGTACCATCGGAGTTCGCCAGACTCTCTGTGCTGCATGGCACAGTTGCCACTGTATCGGATCCACACGAAATCGGCAATGTGCTTGGTGTTGCCGGAGTAAGATATATGATAGATAACGGCAGAAAAGTGCCTTTCAAATTCTATTTTGGTGCTCCCTCGTGCGTTCCCGCAACTGCTTTTGAAACAGCGGGAGCTGTAATATCACCTGCAGATATCCGTGAGCTGTTCGAAAAAGACGGGCTTAAATACTTAAGCGAAATGATGAACTATCCGGGTGTGCTGTTTGGTGACTCGATGGTTATGGAAAAGATTAAAATTGCCCGCGAGCTTGGCAGACCCATTGACGGGCACGCACCGGGTCTGAAAGGCGAAGATGCAAAGAAATACATAGAAGCAGGATTATCAAATGGAACAGTAATCGCAACTGACCATGAATGCTTTACGCTTGATGAAGCGCTTGATAAAATTAAGTACGGAATGAAAATCCTCATCCGCGAAGGCTCCGCCGCTAAGAATTACGAAGCACTTCACCCGCTCTTGAAATCACACCCTGACATGGTTATGTTCTGCAGCGATGATAAGCATCCGAATGATCTTGTCATAAGCCAGATTGATGACCACGTTCGGCGCTCAATTGCTTTCGGGTATGACTTGTTTGATGTTCTCACCGCTGCTTGCATCAATCCCGTTAAGCATTACGGACTCGATGTAGGTCAGTTAAAAGCCGGTGATCCTGCCGATTTGATAGTAGTTAATAACTTAAAAGATTTCAAAGTTCAGCAGACTTATATTAACGGTGAACTTGTTGCCGATGGTGGTAAGTCCCTCATACAAAGAGTTGAAGCCGGAATTGTTAATAACTTCAATACATCGCGCAAGTATGTTTCAGATTTCGAACTCAGCACGGGTGATGACAGCTCTCCCTTTATCCGCGTGATAAAAGCGCTCGATGGCCAGCTAATTACCGAAGAGCTTCATGAGCCTGGTAAAAGTCTGGATGCAAAGCTGATATCAAATACTGATAATGACGTGCTCAAAATGGCAGTTGTTGAGCGGTATGGAAACTCAAAACCCGCAATTGCATTTATACGGAACTTCGGTTTACAGAAAGGCGCAATTGCCTCATGTGTGGCGCATGATTCGCATAACATAATCGCAGTTGGAGTCAGCGACGAGGATATATGCAATGCTGTTAACGGAATTATAGATTACAGGGGCGGAATATCAGTTGCTGTAAATGGCGGAGTAGAAGTACTGCCCTTGCCTGTTGCGGGAATTATGACAAATGAAGATGGTTATGTAACTGCCGAAAAATATACGAAGCTTGATGCGATGGCTAAGAAGCTTGGCACTGCGCTCCACGCGCCGTTTATGACGCTTTCATTTATGGCACTCTTGGTAATCCCCCAATTGAAGCTGAGCGATAAGGGACTGTTTGACGGCAGCAAGTTTGAATTTGTTGACCTGTTTGTGACATAGGATTAATCCGGTAGGACAGGCATTCCTGCCTGTCTGTGTAATTAACGGCAAAAGCAGGAATTATCTAATGCTCAAAACGGTAGGTCAGACATTTAAGTGAGCATTTTCATAACATGTCTCACAAATTCTAAAAGTCTAGGCAAGAAATAAGATACTGAATTCATCCACCGTAAATATCACCGAATACGCGATCAGGCTTTTCGACCCTGAAACTGATTCCGTAAATGAGCTGACAGACCTGCTGCACAAAGCTTATAAACGTCTTGCAGATATGGGCCTGAATTTCATCGCAACTTTTCAGGATGCAGACTACACCCGGCGCTACCTGGAAAAAGGCAAATGTTTTGTGTTGAGCGACGGGAAGAAACTCATTGGTACTGTATTCTATTATACAAAGATGTGGGATGATGCTCCGGAGATATTTAAGGATAAAGATACAGTTCTTTTCGGTAAATTTGCAGTATTGCCTGAACTGCAGGGGCTTGGACTCGGCAGCCGTCTTTTGGATTTTATTGAAGCACATGCCCGTGAAAACGGAAAGAGCCGAATCGTGCTGGATACATCCGAGAAGGCAGATCATTTGATAGATTATTATGAAAAGCGCGGGTACAAATACGTTCACCACTGGCAGTGGCCTGAGGTGAATTACCGAAGCGTAGTAATGAGCAAGGAATTAACTTAAAATATCGGGCAGCCAAATGTATATTCCGAAACATTTTGAGGAAGTTGATAAGAAGAAACTTGTTGAATTTATGCGTGAGTATAATTTCGCAGTTATTGTCAGCTCCGCAAAGAAACGCTACTGGGCAACACACATTCCTTTTTTAATAACTGAAACAGGCGATGACGTAATACTCCGCGCGCACATGGCGAAGGCAAATCCCCAGTGGGCTAACTTTAAGAATGAAGAAGAAATTCTCGTAATATTCCAGGAACCGCATTCTTATATCTCACCCTCGCTTTATGAAAATCCCGTCAGCGTGCCGACATGGAATTATATAGCTGTGCATGCATACGGCATCCCGAAAATTCTCCCTTCGCTTGAGGACAGGATAAAAATGCTGGAGGATAGCTTCAAAGAGTTTGAGCCCAAGTTCAAAGAACAGTGGGATACTCTGCCGGAAGACTACAAATCCGACCTTCTTGACGGTATCACGGCATTTGAGGTTCGCATAACAAGACTTGACGGCAAATTCAAGCTCAGCCAAAACCGCTCTTCCGGTGACCGTACGAGGATAATAGAAAAACTGGACTCTTCCGGCGAAAAGGTTAAACAGGATATTGCCAAATTTATGAAGCAGTAGCTCCCACGACTTACGCTTTAATTAACTGTAATATCAATTACTTAATTTTTTCCCCGCCTAACGTCTTTAAGGTATTCCAACATAATGATTATTGACATATTTTGCTGGACTAAAGGATTTATATTATTGAATACAGCAAATTTCCGGGAGTTTAGTATGGCTCAGTTCAACAAGCCCGTGACGGTTCTGGCATCTGCAAACAGCTCGATAATATCGGTTGCAGAGTCATTGCTGAAAGAAGCAGGAATTACATATTCCATAAGCTTAAACGGTGTTACAGAGATCCTTGTACGGGGTGATGAAGACAGTTTTAAAGCCAGAAAAATACTTGCTGATCTGGAAGAGCTCGATTTCAGCGATGAGAAATAATAAATAGATTTTGATTTGGTAAATTAGTTTCTATTTTTGAGCGGGGTTTTTGCCCCGCTTTTTTTATTTCATAACCCGGCTCTCACCAGAAAGTAAAACTAACATGAAAAAGATCCTGATCCTGGGCGGCACCGGATTTGTCGGCCGCATTCTCACCGAAAACCTCATCACAGAAGGAAATCCACCTGTACTTTTTAACCGGGGCAAACGCAATGCCGGAATTTTCCCCGAACTGCGGAAGATCACCGGAGACAGATTAACAGATGATATTAAACAGATTGCAAATGAATCATGGGATGTTGTTATCGATTTCAGCTGCATGATGCCGGATAACCTTGATGATATTACTGATATGCTCAAGGGAAAAACCGCGAGATATATTTTTGTTTCAACCGTGAGCGTATTCCCTATGGATGATGCTGATTACTGGAAGAATCCGGTTACTGAAAATTCCGAAACTCTGACATGCACTGCAGAACAGAGAAAAGATCCGGACGTAACCGCAACTTATGGGCAAAAAAAAGCTGAATGCGAAAGGATCCTGCTCGGGAAAGACTGGCTGGATAGCATAACTTTCCGCCCCGGTTTGATTTACGGCAGATATGATTACACCGACAGATTCTATTATTGGCTCTACCGAGCAGCAAAGGTAAGTGAAATATTGCTTCCTGAAGAGGGCAGGGAGAGATTCACTGCAACCCACAGTGAAGATTTTGCAAAGCTGATTAGAAGCGCAGTTGACGTCCCGGTTCACAACAAAATATACAACGCTGTAACCCATTCACCTGTAAGTCTGAAACAATGCATAGATACTGCTTCAGGAATTATCGGTACCAGACCGAAGTTCGTTAATGCTCCAATGGATTTCATCGAGTCCCAAAAACTGGAGCCGTGGACAGACTTGCCGGCATGGGTAGGGAATATGGAATTAATTGTTGATAATTCCCGTGCACTTAAAGATTTCCCACTTGAATTCATGAGCTTTGAAGAGAGCATCAGGTCCTGTATTGATTATTATACCTCATTAGACTGGCCCGTTCCAAAAGCCGGCATAACTCCCCAAAAAGAGCAGGAATTAATAGAAAAGCTAAGATAGCAGAATTGTCCCTAAAACAGTGCTGTTTCAAGTTTATTAGATTCTGAAACAAGTTCAGAATGACAACATTAACCCCCTGATTTCCCTAACCGGAATCACCCTTGACAATTCCTTCAATTTCCATTAACTTTGTACTGCAAAGTACTTTCAAATGGAAATCAAAACAATATGGATAGCAATCAGGAACATCTAAAAAACCTCAGTGAGATACGCTCGCTTATGGAGCGCTCTTCAAGCTTCATTTCGCTCAGCGGGCTCTCGGGAGTCAGTGCGGGGATAATCGGGATAATTACAGCATTTATTCTGCACAGCAGGCTGAATCCTTACCTGAACCCGAATATTGATATTATTCTCCGGCAGGAAAAAAGAACTGAGCTGATAGTTTTTGGAATTCTGTTATCTGCCGGAGTTTTGCTTCTGACATTTGCGCTCGCAATTTTTTTCACTACGAGGAAAGCCAAGAAAGGAGGGCTCCCGATATGGGACGGCTCAGCAAAACGACTGGTTCTGAATCTTTTTATTCCCCTCATTACGGGCGGTGTGTTCTGTCTGCTTCTCATCTATCATTATTATGACTGGCTTGTACTTCCTTCAATGCTCGTATTCTTCGGTCTTGCACTTGTTAACGCCGCCAAATTTACTTTGCACGAAATAAGGTGGCTAGGCATCACAGAAATTGTTCTGGGCCTGCTTGCGGTTCTTTTCATTGAATATGCCATCTGGTTTTGGGGACTCGGTTTCGGGCTGATGAATATTGTGTACGGACTCATGATGTATTTCAAGTATGAAAGATGAATCATCCGAAATGAATACGAAGGTTAAAGATATTCTGGTAAACATCAACAGGCTGTTTGAAAGCAGGGTGAGGCTTGGAATAATGTCAATGCTCATGGTAAACTCAAGCGTTGACTTCAATACACTGAAATCACACCTTGATATTACCGACGGCAATCTGGCAAGCCATATCACATCACTTGAAAAAGCAAAATACATAAAGGTGAATAAATCATTTATCGGCAAAAAACCTAATACAACATACTCGGCAACAACACAGGGAAGGAAGGCATTTAACGAACATTTAGACGCTTTGGAACAATTAATAAACCGTTCGGTTTAACTTAAAACGATCGATAAACTTATGGATAAACGAATCAAAGCGTACATATCTCTGCTGATACTGCTTGTGATGTTCAACTTCTTCTTTTGGGGAGAAATGCTGGGACTGAACCTCTTCATTTTTCTATTGCTGTCATCAATTGTCCTTATTCTGCTGAATGATGAAAATCTTAGGAACAAGAACGTAATTGTCTCATTGCTTGCTGTTCTTTACTCGCTTGCAATGGTGGTTGTTGTTAATTCAGAGTTTACCATAATCGCAGCTATAATCTCTTTTATGGTCTATACGGGCTTTATTCACCAGGCGGGACTCAAAACCGTATTCAACGCTGCTTTTACCGCAATGGCTGATCTTATCATATTCCCTTACAATATTATTGTTGAGCTTCAGTATTACTCGGGGAAGTTCAAGCCGTTAAGATCCTTTTTTAAAATAACCCGGATTGCCTTCATACCTGTAATAATATTCGTAGTATTCTATTCTATTTACGCGTATTCAAACCCCGTATTTAATTCATATTCAGTTTCATTCTGGGATACGATCGGAAAATATCTGTACGATATTTTCAAAAATTATCCCGTGCTCAGGTTCTTTTACATATTCTTTGGATTATTCCTCATAACCGGAATTATTTTCAACCGTAACATAAGAACGTTTGCAGATATTGACGGTTCTTTTCTTGATATACTTTTGCGGGATAAAACATATAAAGTGCACTCAAGGGTTAAGCCTGTTCCCAAAAAAGCTGTGCTGTATGACCTGTTCTCATATCGATTCAAGTTCAACACCCTTAAACTTGAGTACCGAATGGGGCTGATACTCATATTTCTGATGAATGCTCTGCTCTTTTTGCTGAATGTAGTAGACATTCAATTCACCTGGCTTGGATTTGACGTAAAACAGGTTGATAACCTTGCATATTACGTGCATAACGGAACCTACCTGCTGATATTCAGCATACTGCTTTCTATGGCAATCCTGCTGTACTTCTTTCGCGGCAATCAGAATTACTTCACAAAGAACAAATTGCTTAAATACGGCGCGTATTTGTGGATAGTACAAAACGGCATTATGGCAATATCGGTAGCGCTGCGTAATGTTTACTATATAGATTACTATTACGCGCTTTCATACAAGAGAATTGGCGTTATGATATTCCTTTTGCTTACATTTACGGGACTCATCACTATGTTCATGAAAATTTACAGCAAAAAAACTACATTCTGGCTTCTCAAGGTTAACAGCGCCGCCGCTTTTGTTGTGATGCTCTTGATGGCATCAACAAGCTGGGATGTTCCGATAGCAAAGTTCAATTTGCAGAATCCCGAAAAGCAGAAAATTGATATCGATTACCTCCTCAGGCTATCAGATGAAACTCTTCCCCTGCTTGAGAGTGAAAAAGAACTTCTGAACCGGGAGTACTACCAGTATAACTTCATGTTCGGTGATTATGCAAACGGATTGCATGAGTATAACCTTAGGGTTAAGGGTTTCATAGAAAGGCAGAACCGTTATTCATGGCTTTCATGGAATCTGCCTGACCATAATACAATGAATTATTATAAGGATTTTGATATCAGCAGGTTTGATGACAAATTAAGGGTAGAACCGGATTGAGAGAAATTGAAAAATATTTCACTCCGGGTGTATTTGCCCCACTATGTTTAACGGTACCGGCAACGATAATCATTGTAACTTTCTTTCTCGGAGCATTTAATATCCATTTACCTTTCGAAAAGGTCATGAACCTGCAGAGAACTCACAATCTGGTTTCATGGGCTTTATTCATGTGCATTGCTTCGATTCTGTTAACATTTATTGATCTCATTGTGCTCAATTATTCAGCCAGTCAGAAACATTTTAAACCTGAATTCATCATGAACAAAAGTTATTTCAATACAGCACTGATTGCATTTCCGTATTTCTACTTCATCATCCTTTTCTTTTTTATTGAGTTAGATAAATTCGGAAATATTCCGGTGGGGAGGAATTAATGAGTGTTTGATACTTACTAATTTCAATCAACAGAACATTTTGGGGAGATTAAAATGAAAGAAGAAATAATAAACAACATAAGCGATGCTCATTTTCTTGAGCAGTTGTACCGGAAAAACAAATCCGGATTTGCGGAGAGCTTCGATGAAATATACGATTCTATAAAACACATGCCGCAAGCAGAGTTTTGGCATTACAGGCTTGAGGCGGAATTATTGCCTGAAATCAGTGAAAAATCCACAGAATTTATAGAAGAAAAGCCAAAAGAAGGGAAGTTCAATCTTATCTTCACGGTCGCAGCCGCATTTCTTGCGGGAACAATCGTAAAGCTCCCCGAAATCTTCTCATTCCCGCAGGAAATGTACATAGTCTCAAATCTTGCATTTTTCGTTCTTCCTTTCTTCATGATATTCTACGCTGTTAAGAACAAGCTGGAGTTAAGGCAATCAGTATTCTTTTCTGCGATTATTGTTTTATCTATAGCATTTGTGAACATTGTGCCGGGGGCTGTAGAAAGCCAGACAAGGGTACTTACCACAATTCATCTAATATTTCTAAATTGGTTTTTGCTTGGCGTTATCTTTGTGTGGAAAGACCTCAGGTCAACAGAGCTTAAGCTTTCATTCTTAAAGCGAAATGGTGATGTTGTGATTTTGACGGCGATAATCCTTATTTGCGGCGGACTCTTAACCGGATTAACTATGGGGCTTTTTAACATAATAAAAGTGGATATAAAAGAATTCTACTTTACATACATTGTTGTTTACGGATTGGTTGCATCGCCGATGGTCGCAAACTATATGCTGGAAAACTCACCAAACATTATCAACCGTGTTGCACCATTCATTTCAAAGATTTTCGCTCCTCTTATACTTATTATGATGCTTGGTTTTCTGGTGGCTCTGGCATTTTTTGCCAAAGACCCGTTCAATAACAGGGAAGAACTTATTGTATTCAACGCACTACTTGTAGTAAATCTGGCAGTTATCCTGTTTTCATTTTCAGGCGGCAGGATCGAACCCGCATCTTATCTATTCAAAGTACTCTTAGCTCTATCGCTTGTTGCCATAGTTATTAACTGCATTGCCGCATCTTCGATAATATACAGGATAGCGGCATTCGGAATTACGCCCAACCGGCTTGCAGTCTTAGGCGCAAATGTACTGATGTTCATTAACCTCATCATTATAACGATTCGACTGTACAAATACCAGAAGGGCAGTGCTGAGATTGAAGACGTTGGAAGCAGCATAACGGCACTTATGCCATGGTATGCAGCCTGGGCTGTTGTCGTCTCATTTGCATTCCCGTTCATATTCTGGTTCAGTTAAAGAGGTTTTCTAAAACAAAGGACTTCAATTCTTTTATTAACTGGTATGCATATTGGTTTTAGAAATCAGTCAATTCAGTGTAATCAGTGATTTCTTTCATTCTTAATTACTTTTCCTTAAATTTGCTCAATTAACCAGGGGAAAATCACATGGATGAAACCAAGATTCTTTCCATAAATATGGGCAGCATTTACGCCGAAGATTATGAAACCTGCTTTTCGTTCTACCATGATATTCTGGGACTTGAAGGTGCAAGTCCCACAGGCAGCAAATCATGCTATTTCAATATCGGCAAAAATCAGGGGTTGTATCTTGAAGGCGGATATGAACCGTCTGAGGGTAATGCAAAAACTGCGCGGACTACATTTACACTTGAAGTCAGTTCTGCAGCTGCAATGTTTGAAAAGCTGAAGAAAAAAGGCATCCGCACAATTCAAAAAGAACCCATGAAAATGGCTGAGAATATCTTCTGGTTCCAGTGTTTCGATCCCTGCGGTAACATGGTTGAGTTCATGGGAGGGGAGTAGTTACTGCTCATCCGATGACTTTGAGTCATCGGATGAGTGACAGATCAAATTCTTATAACTTTGAATCAATAAAATACGGCAGCATTTTGCGCCATGAAGGCCAGTCATGGGGAATATCATAACCCCACAGGTCAAGCTCATGGTCTATTCCTTTTGCATTCAGCACGTTTGAAAGATTCTTCGATGCTTCAGGATTTTCATAGCTTCCTTGACCCGTTGTAATATAAATATGCTTCTTTGATTTTATCTGATTCAATATACTGTCATCGCTTAGATTCGAAAGATAATCAACCGGTGAATTGAAGTAAACATTCTCGTCGTAATAGCCTTTGGAATAGTCCTTCAGGTCATATGAACCGCTCATCGCAATAGTTCCGTCAAAAAGATCCGGCCTGCGGAAAAATGAATTTGCAGCATGCAGCGCTCCAAACGAGGCTCCCGTAGTAATTATCTGCACATCAATACCGCATACTTGTTTGATAAAAGGGACAACCTCATTCACAACGTACTCATTGAATTGCTTATGTCTGTCAGATTTATACTCAGGGTGGTTCTCATCATTCAGCCAGCTTTCGCTGTTAATGCTGTTGATTGAAAACGCGCGCACTTTCCCGCTGTTAATGTAGGGAGTTATTGATTCGATCAGGTGGAATCTTTCGTATTCTAAAAAATCTGCGGCAGCCGTGGGGAACATGAGCAAAGCATACTTATTCCCTGTGCCGTAAACAACTATTTCCATTTCCTTGTTAAGGTTCGGACTCCACCATTTGTGAATTTCTCTGTGCATATTGTATGTTTTTAAAGAATTTTCAGGTAAGCAATTCCACGAAAATAATGAAATCATCGGGGAGTTAAAAGGCACTCGAACCATTTAATTGTATAGGATTAACGGGAAAATAATTTTATAATTAAGACGTCAATCTCACTATAAATCCGTCAATTTTCTTTAATTTTAGCCAAAAACACAGGCTAAAGGAAAAATATTATGGCAAAGAAAACCAAATCATCCAAAAGAACCACTTCTAAAAAAGCGAAATCAAAAGCTTCAAAGAAAGAGGCCGGCACAAAGCCAAAAAAGAATTCAAAACCAAAAGTCAACAAAACAGAAGCAAAAATGCAGGGCTTAATGAATGACATTTCTTCGGCAAGGAAGAAACTCATCAAATTGAACTCAAAGATCGGTAAGATGGATGTTCAGGACTACACGCTTAAGGATACTTCCGGTATGGAAGTAAAGCTCTCTGAAATGTTCGGCGATAAAGAGAACCTCATACTTGTGCATAATATGGGGAAGTCCTGCTCATATTGCACGCTCTGGGCTGATGGATTCAGCGGAGTTACATACTTTATCGAAAAGAAAGCTGCGTTCGTTCTTGTTTCGCCTGATACCCCCGAAGTACAGAGAGAATTTGCTGCCTCACGCGGGTGGAAGTTCAGAACTTACTCCGGTGCAGGGTCAACTTTCATAAGTGATATGGGATATTACAACGAAAAAGACGGGTATTGGCCGGGCGTTTCAGTGTTTCATAAAGATAGTGAAGGTAAAATAACGCGTATTGCAAAAGATGATTTCGGGCCGGGTGATTTTTACAGCAGCCCGTTCCATTTATTTGACCTGCTTCCTGAAGAATCAAGTAACGGTAAATCCGCTGAGCAGGAATGAAAGTGCAATTAACAAATGAACTTCAGAAGCTTGCTGATGATTTCTTGAAGATGAAATCGGATGCGGGAAATTTCTTTGCAAAACTGAATGACGCGAAGTTTAATAAACGTCCTGCAAATAACGGCTGGTCAATTGCCGAGTGTATCGATCACCTGATAGTTACAGGCGATGATTACTGCAATAAATTTGAAGAGGCGCTTAAGATCGCTGCTGATAAAGGTCTCAGGAAAACAGATGATTACAGGTATTCATGGTTCGGAAGCCGTTTTATTAGTTTTGTTGAACCCCCGGTAAGATTTAAGATCAAATCACCCAAAAAATGGCGGCCGGATTCCGCCATCAACCGTCAAAAGGCATCGGCTGCATATATTCAGCTCCAGGATAGATGGGTTGATCTTATTAACAGGTCAGTTGGCTGGGATATCACCAAAGTGAAGCTTCCTTCTCCGGCATCAAATGTTATCAAATTCACGGCATTTGAAATACTTGCCGTGAATGCGGCTCACCAGCACAGACATTTCTTGCAGGCAAAAAAAGTTTTTGAAGAGATAAAATAGTTTTAATATATCTTAAAAGGAGTAATTACAATGTCACTATCATCATTCAACTTTAAGCAGTGGATAGAAGAAAACCGCCATCTCCTTAAACCGCCGGTGGGGAATAAGTGCATGGTCGATGGCGATCTGATAGTAATGGTCGTCGGGGGTCCCAATGCCAGGAAAGATTATCACTTCGAAGACGGCGCGGAGTTCTTTTACCAGATCGAGGGAGATATAGTTGTAAAAGTCATAGAAGACGGCAAGCCGCATGATGTGCATATTAAAGAGGGAGAAATGTTCTACCTTCCCCCCAATACTCCGCACTCGCCGCAAAGGCCTGCAAATACTATCGGTCTTGTGATTGAGCGCAAACGCGATGAAAAAGAGTTTGATGCTTTCCAGTGGTACTGCGAAAATTGCGGCAATAAGCTCTACGAAGAATTTGTTAAGCTTGATAACATTGTGACCCAGCTTCCTCCTATATTTGAGAGATTCTGGAATGACCTTGATAAGCGCACGTGCAAGCAATGCGGAACAGTAATGCAGCCGCCGGAGAAAAAATAAATTACGAATTACGAATTACGAAATAGGAATTACGAAATAATCGTTGAATGAAAGACAATATAATTCTTGAAAAATCATACAAGTTTGCAGTCAGGATAATTAAGCTTTACCTGTTTTTAAAAGAAAAGAAAGAATTTGAGCTGGGAAACCAGATATTGAGAAGCGGAACTTCAATTGGTTCAAATGTTGAATAAGCTGTCGGAGGATATTCAAGAAAAGATTTTTCCGCAAAGCTTGGTATAGCATACAGAGAAGCAAGAGAAACAAGATTCCGATTAAGGTTACTGAATGATACGGGTTTTATAGATAAAAAACTCTTTGATTCGTTGTATGAGGATTGTGAAGAGATATTGAAAATTATCGGGACGATTCAAAAAACACTAAAGAAGAATAATTCCTAATTCGTAATTCCAAATTGATATGGATCTAACTATAGTGACCCTCGAGCCCAAACCCGCCATTGCAATAAGAGACACTTGCACAGCAGATGAGCTTGGAGATAAGTTCGGTGAGATTTACCGGGAAATAGGTGTATACATGAAGGTGAATTCAGTCAATATGACCGGTCCACCGTTCGGGATATATCATGCATACTCGGCTGATAGTATTGACCTGGAAGCAGGTTATCCGGCTGACAGTATCCCGCCCGAAGGTTCAAGAATTCACTCTATCTCAACCTATGATGGAAAAGCCGCAATGTCCGAATTCCGGGGTCATTATGACGGACTGAGTGCCGCATGGAAAGAATTTGCAGAACTTGTGGATAATGCCGGGTATAAACTGGCTGGTCCCTGTTTTGAAGTTTACATTACAGATCCGTTTAAAGAACCGGATACTGATAAGTGGATTACGGAACTTTACACACCCATTGAATGAAAATAGACGTTCACACACACATCCTGCCTGAAAATTGGCCGGACCTGAACAAAAAGTACAACACTCACGGTTTTGTCACTATTGAGCATCACAAGCCTTGCTGCGCTAAAATGATGATTGGGGATAAGGTATTCCGTGAGATCACAGATAATTCATGGGAACCGAAAACGCGAATCGATGACTGCGATAAGCATGGTGTAAATATGCAGGTGCTTTCAACTGTGCCCGTTATGTTCAACTACTGGGCCAAGCCTGAAGAAACTTATGACCTTTCACGCTATCTTAACGATCATATTGCGCAGGTTGTGAACGATAATCCAAAAAGATTTTCAGGTCTTGGTACTCTGCCTATGCAGGATACGAAGCTTGCAGTAAAAGAACTTGAAAGATGCGTGAAAGATCTGGGGCTTAAAGGAATTGAAGTCGGCACACACATTCACGGGAGAAACCTGGATGATCCTGAAGTGTTCGAAATATTCCGCGCGTGTGAAGAATTGGGTGCTGCTGTGTTCATTCACCCGTGGGATATGCTCGGCAAAGACAGGATGCCCGAATACTGGCTTCCGTGGCTTGTCGGTATGCCCGCTGAAACATCTCTTGCCATATGCTCGATGATATTCGGGGGAGTGTTTGAACGGCTGAAGGATCTCAAGGTATGTTTTGCCCATGGCGGCGGTTCATTCCCGTTTTCTATAGGCAGGATCGAGCATGGATTCAACGTTAGGCCGGATCTTGTAGCAACTAAAAACAGGGTTAACCCGCGGAATTACCTGGGCAAGTTTTACCTGGATTCACTTGTGCTGGATGAACTGGCACTTAAGTTCCTTATTGATCTTATTGGTGAAGACAGCATTGTCATGGGTTCTGACTATCCTTTTCCATTGGGTGAACACTCTCCAGGGAAGCTGATCGAAGAAATGGCAGAGCTTAACAGCGTTGTCAAAGAAAAGCTGCTGTGGAAAAACGCAGCAGAGTTTTTAGGACTTCAGGAAGATGTTATCCTGAAGGCACTTTTATAGACTGAGTTAGAATAGTTCATAATATCTTGCCGGTCCTCAAATCTCCTTTATTTACCTGTAACTTAAGTAATGTTATCATTAAATTTGCGCTATGCGGCTTGAATTTGTAGTAAATAATAAAGATTACATTATAGATAGCACTGAACCGCTTGATATTTCAATTCCACTGAATTTTGGCGGTGAACAGCCGAATATTTACGACGCTCAAAAGGCAAGCTCAAAAGCCTGTGAGATAGGCACGTTTGTTGGTGATACCAGAAGAGGCGGAAGCTGTAATTTTGAGGAGTACACACTTATTGCTCACTGCAACGGCACACATACGGAGTGTGTTGGCCATATCACAGATGAGAGAATTTCGATCCGCAACGTTCTGAATGATTCTTTTATCCCGGCTGTTTTGATCACAGTTGAGCCTGAAAAAGCTTTTGACACACCTGACACCTACTTTTCCAACAAGAATGAAAGCGATTTTCTTATCACGCAATTGAATTTAAGCGAGGCTTTGCGCTTCAAAGAGGTTGGATTTCTTGAGGGACTTATCATAAGGACTCTCCCGAATGACGTTTCAAAAAAATCACGGAGATATATGGATAACCTCCCGCCGTTTTTATCACGCCAGGCCATGGAGTATATTGTTAAACTCGGAGTCAAACATCTTCTCCTTGATATCCCCTCGGTTGACCGCGCATTTGATGAGGGCAAACTTACCGCACATCACCTGTACTGGGGTGTTGAAGAAGGAAGCCATAAGATTGATCCTCGTGACTACTCCCTCAAAACTATTACAGAAATGATCTATGTACCGGATATCGTTAAAGACGGACTTTATCTGCTGAATCTGCAGATCGCACCATTCCAAAGCGATGCGTCGCCTTCAAGGCCGCTTCTATATGCAATTAACAATTAGCAATTAACAAACTCTTAGATACAATAGTTAAATAAAATAATTAAGGAACAATATTATAAAATGAAAAAACTCATAATATTAATTGCTCTCATATTCACCACCGGGCTTTTTGCAGGTGATACCGTGACAACTTCATCAGGATTAAAGTACATCGTCCTTAAAAAAGGGAAAGGAAAAAAAGCCGTTATCGGTAAGATTGCCGAAGTGCATTACACAGGCTGGCTGCTGGACGGCAAGAAATTCGATTCCTCACGCGACCGCGGCGAGACTTTTGAGTTTACGCTAGGCGCAAAGCAGGTAATTAAGGGATGGGATGAAGGCGTTGCTTTGATGAGGATCGGAGACGAGTTCCGCCTCATACTGCCGCCTGAGCTTGCATATGGCGAGCGCGGTGCTGGTGAAGTAATTCCCCCGAATGCAACTCTTGTCTTTGATGTTGAGCTTTTCGGAGTACACAAACCTAAGAGATCATTTGTTGATTCACTTCTTGCCATAGCTGTTGAAAAGAATGTTGAAACTGCAATTGATGTTTATTGGGACCTGAAGGATAATTATGAAGATGAATACAATTTCAAAGAAAGCCAGCTCAATATTCTGGGGTATGAATTGCTGCAGGCAGGAAAGAACAAAGAAGCAATTGCGATATTTAAGCTCAATGTTGAACAGTACCCGAAATCTTTCAATGTTTATGATAGCCTCGGCGAAGGCTGCATGCTGGATGGCGACAAGAAAAATGCAATCAAGTTCTATGAAAAATCCCTTGAGTTGAACCCTGATAACGAGAATGCAAAAAAAATGCTGGAAACTTTAAGATCAAATTAAAATTATGGAATTAAGCGAGCTTGAATTAATGATCGGTAAATGGCACGGTAAAGGCATTGCAGAGCTGAATTCCGTTAAAGCCGCCGATTATGACGAAGAAACTGTATATGAATACGGCAAAAACAAAGAGATCATTTTCTACGTTCAAAAGACGTGGAAAACCTTTCATGGCAAAAGAATAGAAACACTGCACCTTGAATCAGGGTTCATAAGGAAAAATGAAAGCGGGATTACACAGCTTTCCAACTCGCAGGGCAACGGGCGCGTTGAAGTTCTGGAGCTTGCGAAGACAACCAAAACAGAGAATAGTGTTAAGCTTGTGTTCAATTCGCTGATGCACGGCAACGATCCAAGAATGCTGGCAACGGTAAGGGAATTTACACTTGGGCACGGTAAGCTGAAATACGCTATGAAAATGTCTACAACCATGAACAAGGGTTTGAAAGGCCACCTGCACGCAGAACTGGAAAGAATACCGGAATGAGCTTTGAAAATACCAGGGAATTTGCGTTAAAGCTTGATAAGGAAGATCCGTTAAAGGAATTCCGCAGCCGGTTCCACATTCCTCAAAAAGCAAACGGCAAAGAGCAGATCTACTTTGCAGGCAACTCGCTCGGACTCCAGCCCAAGACCGTTAGAGCCTATGTTGAACAGGAGCTTAAGGACTGGGAAACAATGGGTGTTGAAGGCCATATGCGCGCACAGAATCCCTGGCTGCCATACCATGAATTTTTGACAGGGCAGACTTCGCGGCTTGTTGGCGCTATGCCTGAAGAAGTAGTGAACATGAATTCCCTGACGGTCAATCTTCATTTGATGATGGTTTCATTCTACCGCCCGAGTCCGCAGCGTCATAAAATTCTCATCGAAGCAAATGCATTTCCATCGGACCATTACGCGGTGCAATCGCAATTGCGCTACCACGGATATGATCCCGCAGAAGCGCTGCTTGAAATAAAGCCGCGTGAGGGAGAAGTTTTCATCCGGACAGAGGATATTGAAGACTACCTGAAAAAACACGGCAGTGAAATTGCTCTTGTTATGTTTGCGGGAGTGAATTATTACACCGGTCAGGCTTTTGAGTTTGAGCGGATAACAAAAGCGGCACACAATGAAGGCTGCAGGGTTGGATTTGACCTGGCGCACGCGGCCGGCAACCTTGAGCTTAAGCTTCATGATTGGGATATTGATTTTGCAGTATGGTGTTCGTATAAATATTTAAATGGGGGACCCGGTGCTATTGCAGGCGCATTTGTTCACAAAAAACATCTGCTTGATATGAATATCCCCAAGTTCTGGGGATGGTGGGGACAGGATAAGGTCACACGGTTTTTGATGCATCATAACTTTCAGCCGATACCTACTGTGGAAAGCTGGCAGTTAAGCAATCCGCCTATACTTCAGCTTGCTGCGCTCCGAGCATCGCTTGATATTTTTGATGAAGCCGGAATGAAGGCACTTAGAGCCAAAAGCGAACAGCTTACAGGATATACGGAATTTTTGATCAGCGAAAAGAGTGACGGCAATATTGAGATTATCACCCCCGCTGATAAGAACCAGCGCGGATGCCAGCTTTCATTAAGAGCAAAACAGAACGGGAAAGCCATTCACAAAAAACTTAATGATAGCGGGGTAATATGCGATTGGCGCGAGCCCGATGTTATCCGTGTTGCTCCGGCGCCGCTATATAACAGCTATATGGATGTTTTTGAATTTGTAAATGTATTATTTGGTGAGAATAGACCTGCCAGGTTTTAGAAACCTGGCAGGTTTGCCTGCACAATGGAATTAATAAAAGGAAACTACTACCACATATTCAACCGTGCGAATGGTGAATCTCTATTGTTTTATGAAAATGACAATTACATATATTTTCTTTCAAAGCTAAAGGAATACTTAAATGAATATCTGAATTTCTATTCATACTGCCTGATCCCAAATCATTTCCATCTATTAGTAAGTGTAAAGGAAATTGAGGGAGAAACTAATCTGTCAAAAGTATTCTCAAACTTCTTTAATTGTTATTCAAAATCAATAAATAAGCAGCAATCAAGACAGGGCTCATTATTCAATAAACCATTTAAAAGAAAACTCATAGATAAACCGGAATATTTATACGTTTTGGTAAATTATATACATAGGAACCCAGTTCATCATGGTTTAACTACAAGTGTGGAAGAATACGATTGGACATCTTACAATTCAATAATGAACAATGATGAAAGCCTCTTGGACTTAAGAACATTGATCGATTGGTACGGTGATTTGGAAACATTCGATAAATCTGTAAAAGAAGCTATCTTGGATTTCAAGAATCTGGAAATAGAGTAGAAGACCTGGCAGGTTCTAAAAACCTGCCAGGATTGCTAATTGAAACAATTTGATGCAAAATAACATTACAATCGTTGGTGCCGGACTCGCCGGTTCACTCCTTGCAGTCTACCTTGCACAAAAGGGGTACACCGTTAACGTATATGAGCGCAGGGGAGATATGCGCAAAGCCGATACCGGCGGCGGGAAATCTATCAACCTGGCGCTTTCCACGCGCGGCATACACGCGCTGAAGGAAGTTGGGTTATATGAAAAGATAAAAGAGATCGCAATTCCGATGTATGGCAGGATGATCCACTCCATTGACGGCAAAACTCAGCTTCAGCCTTACGGCAGGGATATGAGTGAATACATCAATTCGGTTTCACGGGCAGAGCTTAACAAAATGCTTATGGATCTTGCCGAAGAATACCCCGGCGTAAAAATGCATTTCAATATGAGATGCACGGGAATGGATTTAAGTGCATGTGAGATCCACTATCATAACCACGAAACAAGTGCAGACCAAAAGATAAAAAGCAATGTGACCATTGCAACAGATGGTGCAACATCAGCCATCAGGATGGAAATGCTTAAGATTCCGCGCTTCAATTTCTCGCAAGTATATGAAAATTATGGATATAAGGAGCTGCACATTCCCCCAAGATCCGGTGGCTCTTTCCAAATGGAAACTAATGCTCTCCATATCTGGCCGAGAGGTTCATTCATGCTCATTGCGCTCCCGAACATGGATGGCAGCTTTACCTGCACTCTGTTTCTGGCTTATGATTCTTCTTTAGGAGGAATTAACAGCTTTGAGCATCTCGATTCAAAAGAGAAGGTAACGGAGTTCTTTAAGAAAAACTTCACTGATGCACTGGAACTAATGCCGACGCTGCTGGAGGATTTCTTTCATAACCCAACAGGTACCTTAATGACAGTGAAATGTTACCCGTGGGTTATGGGCGGAAAACTGGCTTTGCTTGGAGATGCATGTCATGCAATTGTTCCTTTTTTCGGGCAGGGCATGAATGCGGCTTTCGAAGACTGCATCTATCTTAATGAATGCATCGGTAAACACAGCGGCAATTGGGAAAAGATATTCAGTGAATACCAGGAACTCCGCAAAGCAAACACAGATGCAATTGCTGACCTTGCACAGGAGAACTTCATCGAAATGCGCGATCTTGTTGCCGATGCCCGGTTTCAGCTTAAGAAGAAAATTGAATCAGAGCTTTATAAGATCTACCCCGATACTTTTGTTCCCAAATATACCATGGTTACCTTCCTCAGGATTCCCTACAGCACAGCCTTAAAGAGAGGTAGAATTCAGGAAAGTATACTTAATGAACTCAGTGCAGGCATAAAAAAACCTGAAGAGTTTGATAAGGCAAAGGCAGATAAACTTATAAAAGAAAATCTTGAAAACCTTCAATCATAAAATTAACTATTTTCACACATATAACATGCGGACCATAAGAACATTGAACTTAACGATTACCGGAATCTCTAAGCACTCTATTAGTATGCTGCTGTTCATTTTATTAGCGGTATTTTTTGCAGGCTGCCTCAACCTTGAACAAAAGACTGTTCTTAAGCAGGACGGCTCCGGAACTATGAAGATCCACTACTGGTCAAAGATCTCAAATCTGAATATCAGTAAAGATATCGGAGGCTTCAGTTTTGATGAATCCCGTGCCAGGCAGAACTTTTCCTCACCGAATACGGAAATTATCAACTCTAAGCTTGAAGAGAATATGAATGACTCTACTTCACATATGAATGTGGAGCTTAAGTTCAAAGATATAAATCAGCTCAGCAGTGCAGCGGGATTTAAAACAGTGAGGGTCTCATGGAAAGAAACGGGCGGCGGAATGGAGTTTTCATATACAATCCCCGAAGACAGTTCAAACTCGCATAATGTTTATGTAAAAAGCTCTAAGCTGATCTACGAAGTAGAATTCCCCGCAGAGGTCAAAGAAACCAACGGCACAAAAAACGGTAATAAAGTTGTGTGGAACAGAACAATCGCAGATCTTAAAACAGACCTGGTAATGACTGCTATTGTGGAGAAAGAAGGGAGATCCTGCGGACTCTTCGGTGTGGAGTTCCCGCTCCTGGCTCTTGCAGGCATCATAATGATCTCAATAAAGGCAAAGAAAAAAAAGTAATTCACTTTACCAAAAATTTTTCACTTCCAATCAACAGAAGCAAACCGCTTTCCGCCGCTTAATTTACGGGCGCGATAAGACTTTATTCTTTAACTTAATTTGGTGATTTTGCATCATAAGAAAGAAACATTAAACTGAAAATGAATAAGCGAATTCTGATTTCAACTATCCTTTTATTGATTGTAAGTATCGGTATTTACATAAGTTATGGCACAAATTATGAAACCGGACAGGCAATTTTGAAAGTAAAAAAGCAGGCTCCGGGCGATTGGTTCTACCTCCAGCGTGCATATCCTTTTGAGGATATTCCCTACGAAAAATACTTTGCTGCAATAGAAGAAAAAAAGGTTATGGAGCAAACGGATAACCCTACTTCCCAGGTTGCGTGGGTTCCTAATGGTCCTTACAACATTGGCGGCAGAATTACAGCCATTGCAGTCAATCCGTCAAATCCAAGCATTATAATTGTTGGCGCAGCTGCAGGCGGAATATTTAAGACAACAAACGGGGGAGTGAACTGGTCTGCTAAGACCGATAACTGGCCAAGCCTTTCCGTGGGTGCACTCGTAATGCATCCTTCAAATCCTAACATAATATACTGCGGCACAGGCGAAGGAAACAGCGCTATTGACGTTTACCCCGGTTTTGGTGTGCTTAAATCTACCGATATGGGTGATACGTGGAATATTGTTGGCTTAACCGAGGCTCTGCATATTCCCTCAATGGATATTCACCCGCTTAACCCGAACATACTCTATGCATCTGTTATGGCATTCCGCTCGTTCGGGCAGAATAAAGGAATATACAAATCAACCAATGGCGGTGTGAACTGGACGCGAATGCTTTTTGTTTCGGATTCAACTTCGGGAGTTGACGTGAAAGTTTCGCCGGATGAGCTGAATACTGTTTATGCCGCAATGTGGGAGCGAATCAGAACGCCTCCCTCTATTTCTAAAACGGGCGGTATCTCCAGCGGTCTTTACCGCTCATCAAACGGGGGAGCTAACTGGCAGCTGCTTGGTACATCTCAGGGAATCCCGGCACCCGCAGCCACAACAGGAAGGATTAGCATTGCAGTAGCGCGCTCTAACCCGAATTTTGTTTACTCTGTTTTCAGAACAACGACAGGAAATAATATCAGCGGAATTTATAAATCAACAAATAAAGGATTGAACTGGACTTCAATGTCAATGTCCGGGGTTCAGTCCTCCGGGTTTGACTGGTATTTTGGGCTTCTGGAAGTTGATCCGGCAAATCCGAACACTGTTTATGTAGGCAGCATTGACCTGTTCAGATCAACTAACGGCACTAACTGGGTAAACCTTACAAACTCATACTCAGGAACTTTTGACCAGCAGCACCCCGATCAGCATGTACTGTGGATAAACCCTGCAAACTCATCTAATCTGATAGTTGGTAATGACGGCGGTGTGTTTACATCTCAAACCGGCGCAGCTCCGTGGACTAAAAGCTATGACCTGCCGATAACGCAATTCTACGCTACTGATATTGATGAGCTTAATCCTCAGCGCAAGATCGGCGGCTCGCAGGATAACGGTTCCAAGATAACCTATACAGGTTCTACTTCCAACTGGGAAGTAATTTACGGCGGCGACGGTTTTACGGCGCATGTTGATTATACAAATTCAAATATTATATACTGCACCTCGCAAAACGGCGGACTGGGCAGGAGCACAAATAACGGTGCGAGTTTTACAAGTATTACTGCCGGACTTTCAGGCAGGTTCAACTGGTCAACTCCTTACATACTCGATATCCAGAACCCTGCAATACTTTATGTTGGCAGCCATATGCTCTTCCGCTCCACCAACCGCGGTTCATCGTGGAGCGCCATAAGCGGTGACCTGACGCGCGGGCCCAACGGCAGGCTTGGAACTATTACATGTATTACCAGCGGTGTGCTTGGCAGCGGCGAAAGGGTAATTTACACGGGTACTGATGATGCGAAGATATCCGTCACAACAAACTCAGGCGTAAACTGGGCAGATGTTACAGGATTCCTTCCAAACAGGTATGTTACAGATATAATTTGCGACAGGAGGAATCCCGCAATAGCCTTTGTTACGCTCAGCGGGTTTAACATAGATAATACCAATACACATGTTTTCAGGACAACGGACTATGGCGCAAGCTGGTCCAATATTTCAGGCAACCTGCTTAATGTTCCGGTCAATTCTGTGATTGTTGACCACGTGAGGGATTCAGTTCTCTTTATAGGATGTGATGCAGGGGTTTATTACACAACGAACCTTGGAACGACATGGGCAATACTCGGAACCGGTTTGCCGAACGCACCCGTGTTTGATATTAATTACCATGCAGGTTCGCAGATACTCTGTGCCGGGACTCACGGCAGATCGATGTTCGAAATAAGTGTAGCAAATATTCCCATCGGCATCATCAGCAGCTCTGAAGTTGCGGATAAATACTCTCTTGGGCAGAATTACCCGAACCCGTTCAATCCAAAGACCATAATAAAATTCAGCATACCTGAAGCCGATTATGTAAGTCTGAAAATATATGATATTAACGGCAGGGAAACTGCAGTGCTCATCAGCAAAAACATGATTAAAGGCGAGTACACTTATGAATTTGACGGTGCAAGCCTTTCAAGCGGTATATATTTCTACACATTAAAGACCGAACAATTCTCATCCACTAGAAAGATGATCCTTGTTAAGTAAGATCATTTTCCGGCAAACAATAAAAGACGACTTACCGGTCGTCTTTTATTGAAGTCCCTCTGTTTTTTGTATTTTTTACTTTCCAGCGTTACTTGCTGGTCTCGGACTGGCGGGATTATTTCAAAAGCACCATCTTCTTCACATCCCTGAATTCCCCGTTGTTGGTGTTATCACCAACAACAAGTTCGTAGAAATACAGCCCCGATGCAAGATTTGTTCCGTCAAATCTTACTTCATAACTCCCTGCAGTTTTGTATTCATTTAAAGTAAATACTTCCCTGCCCAACAGATCGTATACTTTGATAGTGACTGCATTATCAGCCGGAATATCGTACTTGATCATCGTTATCGGATTGAAAGGATTCGGGTAGTTTTGATGAAGCTTAAATGCAAACGGTAAAGTGCTGTTTGTTCTTGTTTGATCGTTCTTTATATCTTTGCCAAGAATTAAAGCAAGAATGTTTGCTTTGTGTTCGTTTGAGCCTGCTGTACCCTGAGTATTATCGCCCTGTATCATATTGGTTAAGCACATAGCATTGAGCAAAGCATGAAGCCCTTTTGAAGTGTTGGGATAATTCTGGTAAATAGTATTGTAATCAGATATTGCATCTTCTATCATTCCCTGTTTTACTTTAGATTTTATCCTGTAATCTTCTGATGTTTCCCTTACGCCTGCAGGGTAACTTGTATCAGACCTTATGCTGTTGTAATAGCTCTGTGCAGTCTGGTAAACTGAAACAGGGCTGTTTGCTTTCTCAAGACAGTTAAATATCCTTGAAAGAGATACAGGTGCATAAAATGAAGTCCTGTAATCTGAAATGACGTTTTTGTACTTGTTTACTGCAATTACATAATTGCCGTTCATTTCATTATTATAAGCCTGCATGAATAAAGATGCAGCACTTGGGTTGTCACCCAAGTCCTTCACGAATACCGTATCATATAATCCAAAACCAAGAGAATTAAGGTCGTAATAGTCAGTTCCGGGCAGTTCCGAACCGTCATAAGCCGGGTTGTACTCAAATGATGAGCCTGAAACATCAAATAGCGATTGCTCCGGCGGGTCATCATACCAGTTATTTACCGTAAAGTTTATGAATGAAGCCAGAATACCGCTCATATAAACTGAGCCGTTTACATTGGTTACATTATAGCCTGAATCCATCATTGGGTATGCATATTCTTCGAATGTTATGCCTGCTTCTGTTGGTTCACCTGAAATGAAGTTATTACCGCCGAGCCAAAGAAGAGTCGAACCTGAAACAACAGGCCTCATTACAGGTACAGAATATGCAGTAAGTTCCATGTTCTTGGTCTGGGCGTCTGAGAATGTGTTTTTGAACATATAAGGAGATGAATAATAACAGGAAACCGATCTATCGTAATTATACACCCTATTATATTCAATTGTACCGTTTGAATTGTCTAATGAAATACCAATACCTGTATTTGTAATCCCGTTCAGTGTATTTCGGGCAATGTAGGGTGATGACTGAATTACTGTAATGCCAGTTTCTGCATAATTTACAGTATTATCTACAATTATTACACCGTTTACAGGGCAGTATTCTACAATGAAAGCAGAAGTAAATCCTCCTGTAGATGTTTTTACCATATCACAGCCTTTAACAAGCACATTCTGGCTGTTATTGGCATAAACACAATTAAGTATTGCAGTTGATGTTGAGTTCTTGAATGTACAGTTTTCAATCAAAGTTGCAGGTACCGGATCATTTATACCCGAAATTACTTTATTTTCAATATTTATTCCGCTTGCAGCATTTTGGAAAGTACAGTTTCTCAATGTATCTCTTGAAAGGCCGCTCAGATAAATACCGGACCAAACATCCGAAGAATCATAGCTGACAAATCTGCAGTTATTTGCATTTATCCTTGCGCCATCCTGAAATATCAGTTTTGAACCTTTACCGAATTTGATCGTTGAGTTGTCTTTACAGGTCAAGGCTGTTTCAGTTCCCTCAAAAATGTAAGAGGTACTATCAGGGATCTCAAATGTTGCATCTTCATCAATCACGAACTTTACACTGTCATCAACAATATTATCAGTGCATGGACTTATATTGCAACTCGGAAATTTAACTATACCCTGTACAATAAATTGACCAGCTCCGGAAATTCTGCCCCCACGATTACAAAATCTGCTACCTCCTTCCATTATGACTTTTGAGCCATTCCCTATGACAAGTTTACTGTAACATTCAAGCACCAGCCAATTGGAATTCTCTATTTTAAGCTGAGCATTACCATTATAAAGCAGGAGCACGCTATTTTCCTTCAGATATACTTGATTATACCATGAGGGCTCCTGTGAAATCTCTGAGTCATAGAGTACCGATACGGTACAAGCGGGGTTTACTTTTAATGTGCAGCCTTGTGATATTACTATTTGTGTCGGTGCTTCATATCTTTCTCCTTCATGGATAAAAAGTCTTGTTCTGATATTTTTATCAATCGTAAGATTTAATGACAGTCTGCCGGTTCCGTAGCCACCCAAGAAGTTTGCATTTATAAAACTCTCATTTCCGCAGTCTTGTCTAAAGTCTTGAGGCAATAAAGTATATGTATTATTTTCATCGTCAGTATAGACATAGTTTCCGTAATTTTTAGCTCTGATTGTTCCGCACCAGTTGTCTTCCCATGATTTTATGTGTTTATTAGTTGCGTTTATGTTTCTTTCACCACAAGTTGACGGCCAAGTATACATAATCCTTGGTCCCCCACCAAGTGAGTCATCATAATAAATGAGATTAAGGTCACCAAAATTGCTTGCATCAAATTCAATGAGGCAAGTATCTGTTCCAATACCCCAATGAAATTCCACCTTATACATTCCATAAGCGAATATACCCTGAGATCCGTCAGATTGTGCATCTCTTTCATGTTGAAAACCGACAGAATTACCTGGGTTTAAAGTATGTGAAATTACTGTTGAATATATCCATGTCTGGTTCAAAGTATCCCATACCCTACTTCTATTCCCCGTAGTAGCATAATTGTACACTGTATTCCCAGTATTATCACCATATTTTGTGTGCAAATCATAAAAACCGTTTGAATTCATAATCATACTAACTGGGTAAATCACTATCTCTAAATTTCTTCCATATATTGAATTGTTTTTGAAGCCAACTTCATCTACAACAGGTGGCGGGTCACCATCTTGAGTAAGACTAGTTTTGGTCAAAATCAATACAATGAAAATGACCATAAGATACTTAAATGTTCTCATTTTCAATTTCTCCGTTATGTAAAGATATTTGCCCTAAGTTACTAGGTTTACCTGAATATCAGGATATTATTTCATTAGTACGAGTTTTTGAGTTTGAATAAAGCCCGGTCCCGCCTGAAGAGTTATGAAGTATACCCCTGATGATAAGTCTAGATTTTGAGAAGAAAATTTGTAATGATATGTCCCTGCTAATTTGTTTTCATTCAATAAGATATCAATCAATCTTCCTGTTACATCATATAGTGAAAGCATCACGCGGGTGGATTTAGGAATCTCAAATCTTAATACAGTTTCTGGGTTAAACGGATTTGGATAAGCAGGATTCAACTTAAACAATTTGGGAATTATATTTTCATAATTAATTATTCCGATCGGCGGAAAGTTGAGCATACTGTCTGTTCTGACGACATATACATCCGTTGAATCATTGTCAGTAAGTTCGGAATGTCCTGCAAAAATCAGGTCACCATTTGCAGCAGGCAGAATTGAATTCAGCCAGATATATCCGGCAGAGTATGGAGTTGTTACAATTTTTTCTTTGATGATATTTCCAAGTGAATCTGTTATCAATATCTTTGAACTTAATATTTCAAAGGTAGAATCCCGGGTCAATGTAAATAAATACCTGTTCGAACTCAAAACATTCATATCCCATAAAGCCTCATTTTTTGTGGAGTGAAACCTTTTAACATATCTAACATTACCGGAGGTATCAATCTTCATGAAATATGCAACACTGGTTGCACCTGTTGTGTCGCCGGTTGTTCCGCCAATTAAATATCCCTTGTCAACTTTAATTATCTTCTTTGCATTGCCATCTATGCCATAAATTGTATATCTTTTATCCCACGAAATATTGCCTGACTCGTTTATCCTTGTAACTAAGACCTGCTGAGTATCAAGTATATCGTCCATTACTGCACCACAAAGCACATATCCGCCATTATCCGCCAATTCCACTCCTTCGTATCCTCTATATTCGGTTGATGGATAAAGATGCTGCCACTGTAAATTACCCGAGGAATCAATCCTCATTGCATATCCATACCAGTCGCCACTCAAGCGCATGCCTGCTGCAATGTATCCCCCATCGATTGCTTTTTTAATATCAAAACACTGTACAAATCTAAGCCCGTAATTTTTCCACCATCTCAAATTTCCGTTTGAATCGAATCTTGCAGTAAAAGAAGTATCGCCATCGCCGGTAATCACACATCCGCCATTTCCATCCGAAACACTTGTTTGACCGAAAATCTGACCTTCCCATCCATTGATTTTTGTCCAGATCGTATCTCCGTATTGGTTTAGCTTCAGTACATAAAGGTATCTTATGAATGGATTTGTTGTATGATATGTATAACCAACAACATAGAAATTGTTTCCATCTGAAGGGCAAAGACTGTTTGCTCCTTCCTTATATTGAAATGGTCCGTCATAGGTTTTTTGCCATGTTATTGATTGGCTCCAACAATTACCAAATATTAAGAAGAAATAAATGATGCAAAGCAAAATACATGATCTGCAATTTGTTTTGGCATTTCGTATTGGCTTACATACGTACATAATATCTCTGTTTGAATTCTCCAGCAAGAGTCCCGCAGTATTTGAGTACTACAAAAATAATACAATTTAATTCGCTTGACAAGATGAAAAGCAGCTATAAAATTGTAGCGGATAATAATCATAAAAAAAGGCGACACTACGCCGCCTGATTTTCTTATTATTTGTCTTCAAAATTCTACTTCGCCACAACCATTTTTTTGGTTGAACTGAATATAACCCCGTTGTTGGTGTTATCACCAACTACAAGCCTGTAAAAATACACTCCCGTTGCGAGATTCGCTGCATCAAAGTTTACTTCGTAATTACCCGGTGTAAGATCTTTGTTAACCAGAGTTGTGACCTGTTTACCTGTTAAATCGTAAACATTCAGTTTTGTGAACACACCCCGGCCTTCGGCCACCCCTCTCAAGAGGGGAATACTGAATTCTATTTTTGTTTCGGGATTAAACGGATTCGGGTAATTCTGCCCAAGAATGAATTGGTCCGGCACTTCATTTCCGATTTGCTGTATTCCAATGGGACTACCGAACCTGAGCACATACAGCCCGGTCTTAATATCAGAGCCGATGAATTTCCCCGAATTGTAATACGGAAAAACATTCCACGCGCCCTGGTATGCTGTTCCCGTTCCGGGATAGGTATCATAATATCCTATAACCGTCGGCTGAGAGGGCAGGTTCGAGACATCCAGAGCCACTATTCCCGCCCTGTAATGCGCCATAAAGATAGTATCGCCTTTAAAATACGCATTATGAACCATCGCTAATTCATACGGAATATATTCATAGACTAAAGTAATGTTAGATAAATTCTCGGCATTCCATATCCTTAAGTGGTTTGAGCCGCCCTCGTCAGTGGTTAAAAGCCATTTCCTGTCGTCCGATGTCCATACATTATGGCAAACAGGATTGGGATATGTGAATGAAGTTATAAGTGAAGGTGCATCTTTATTCGCCACATTAATTATAGACATTTTGCTTGGAGGGTAAACATTGGCTGCATATAAAGTATCGTTCTTAATGAAGCAGTCATGTGAATATGGAGCTGGTCCGTTGCCGCGCTTAACGGGGTTTTCTCTATCGGTAATATCAAGTATTACTACTCCGCCGCCGTTATAATTTGCACCGTTTAAGTAAAGGTAATTTCCTGAACTTTTTATTGTATGAGTAGTTGTATAGCCTGTAAAAGTCCAGTTCTTAACATGCCTTACCGAGTCAGGCAAATACTGCAGGTCAACAATCTGCAGCCCTGCATTATTGTTCGAGCCTTCTGATACAATGTAAAGATAATGGTCAACAACTGTGAACTCCCTGTAATTGTAGAACGATGTAGGTCCGGGGACTGTATCACACTGCACTACATTTTCGGTATTTGTAATATCATATATTGCCGTTCCGTTCCAATAACCAATTACTGCATACTCGCGGTTTGTTGGTGAGGTCCACCCTATACACGATGCGTAATGCCAGTCAGCGGGAGTGCCGCCGGCGTTATGGTCATCCTTTTGGGCAAGCAAAGTCATGTTAAGGCTCGATTGCGCCTTAACACTGCTGAGGGCTAGTAGAACTGCTGCTAGAGCTACTATAAATGTTTTCATTTTATTGAATTAGTTTTATGGTCTCAATTTGTTGTGAGCCTTAGAGTTGCTGTTGGTATGAAACTAAGAGGGGTGTTAAAGTTCGGAAGTGTTTTAACTGTGCCATAAGATGAGGGTGTAATTGTGCCGTAAAACAACTTCAGATAAAACGGTTTGTTTACGGCAGTTTCAAATCTCGGTTCAAGTGTTATAAGCAGTTTGTAAAAACCGTTATTCAGGTCAGTAATTGAAGTAAGCGAAGCCGGACAATTCGGCTGTATCCAGTCCTGCCCCGGCACCTGCCAGCTTGCAGCAGGGGGAGTGAATTCACACTGATGATAATCATCTGCTTCATTTGAAGCGTTGAACCTGCCAATATTGTAGATCAGGTTTACGCTGTCCCGTGAATCTATAACATATGCCTGATAAGTCCAGTCAAGCGTATCGGGAATTGAAGGGAGGGTCAATCCCGCCGGTGTACCGCTTGTGCCCTGGGAGAACCATACTCCCTTATTGAACTGCAGTGTATCTCCTGTAGTGGGCGAAGCAAGAAGATATTTAGCTTCCGCAGCAGCGAACTGTGATGCTATTGTGCCAAGTATTTCAGAATATCCCATATTCATTTCGATAACAATGGAACTTCCCTGAACGGATTTCACTCCCCCAAGGAAGCGTATGTTGCCCGGAACAGTATCATTATCACCGGGAGATTCAATTGTAATAAGCCCGTCTTCAATCATATTCAGATTTGCCACTTTGCCTGCATTTACATTGAATGCATTGCCCGAGGCATCAACCAGTCCCCCGGATGTGCCGATATTGAACCTGCCAAGTGTTCTGTAAGCATTATCACCATGTTCAAGCCCTGTTTCAACGCTCACCCAAAGCTCATAAATGCCTTCGGAGTTCTGTTCAAGCCGTTTCAGATAATCAGTGCTAAGCTGTCCCGAGTTGACGGGAGCCGTTGTTCCTGATTCGCCGCAACTGAAAGCAATTACGGATGAGGCTAATAACAGTATATATAGAAAATAGTTTGTTTTCAAAGTTCTTTAATTTCCCTTTCCGGGAGTGATCGAAATACCCGCGGGGAACGATGCCATTTCAATATCTTTTACCTTAACATGCCCGCCCCAAACATCCACAACACAAGTTGTACCCGGAGTACTTCCCGCTACAGGAGGATGATGAACAAATATTCCGAGTGTAGATTCGCATGTTATATAAGCATAATGCCCGTCTTCGGTGAAATCAACTTTATGCGGTTTTTCGCCGATATTAGGTATGGTCTTCACAACAGTTCTGCTGTTTACATCTATTACGCTTACTGAGTTTGATGCCTGATTTGGAACATAACACCACCTGCCGTCGGGAGATATCTCAAGCGCAAGAGGATTCAGCCCAACGGGAATATTCTGAACAAATGTTCTTGCTGCAATATCAAATATTCTCACATCTCTTGAAATCCTGCATGAAACAAATGCAAAGTTATCATCCGGGGTTATTGCAATCTGGTATGGAATAAAATTCCCTGTTCCGGTTCCAACAGGAGGCACACTTGGGTCAACCCCAACAACATCAAGTATCTGGTTATCGGACGTGCTGATTACATAAAGCAATTCGCTTGTCTGTGTTGCCGTCAATAACAGTGAACCGTCATGTGTTAATCTCAGTCCGTGCGGCCTTTTCATTCTCTGATCATCAATGCTTCCGGTAATTGTCATATTCTCTGTATCAAATACCTTTATGCTTCCCGGAGTTGTGAAATCTGTTATATATCCTTTTGTTCCGTCAGATGTAATGACAATATGTGCAGGAGATGTCCCGATAAATACTCTTCCCATTTTTTGGTATGTACGGGCATCAAATTTTTCCATAAATCCTTCCTGAATAAGACTCACATAAAAGTATCTTCCCTGCTCATCTGTTATTATCACGTGCGGCGCATCCAGCTGCTGTGTGGCATTATCCCTGCTGCCAACATCAATCAGCCTCACCAGATGATTGTTATCAAGGTTCACTACCGCAACAAGATCCGAAGCCTGGTTGGTAATAAAAGCTTTGCGTGTAATGTTTGAAAACGCAACTTCTCCGTAATCGTTCTTTGCTCCCTGCTTTATCCAGTTCATTATTACTTCCACTTTGGCTCTTGAAAGGGGCTCTCCAGTTGTGTAAGGTCTCAGCTCTTTAGGCATCAGCGGCTCCGAAAACGGTGAGATGTTTGTATCAACCCTGTTGATATGCTGCATCAAATGGCTCCACTTTGAGTTGTACGGAATTATCTCCGCCCCGAAATTCGAGCCGTTTATCATAATGCCCTGCCAGCTAGTGAGGTCTATTCCGGCTTGTTTATCCGTTGAGTTATGGCATCCGGGCATATTGCAGCTTTCTTCAAATATCGGAAGTACATCCCCTGAGAAGCTGACCGGTGTCCCCGGCGTCAGGGGGCTGCCTCCGGAATCGCATCCCCAAAAACTGATCGTGTACAATAATAGTGTTGCAGTAAGGATACCTGTGTAAAAAACGACTAATTTGTTCAATTTTACCTTAAATTTTGCGTAAATCTAAAGATTCTAATTGTGATTTACAATCTTATATTTTGCGTATGTACTACCTAAACTGCCTGAATTCATATAAAATTTCAAAAAATCATTTAAAAAAGGATATTAAGTTTAGGAAATTACCCGTAAATTTACTGTTTAAGCGTGCAGAATGAAAAATATTGCCGTTTTAGGCTCAACAGGTTCAATAGGTAAAAATACGCTGGAAGTTGTAAGGAACCTTAACAGGAACGGTTATCCCGTCACGGTAAAGTATATTTCTGCAAACTCGAATTTTGAACTTGTTGCTCAGCAGATAGAAGAGTTCAAGCCTAAAGCCGCGGTTATATTTGATAAATCTGCGTACCTAAAGCTTAGGGAACGTTCTTTAAAACATAAATGCGAAATTCTGTGCGGACAGGAAGGTGTTAACGAAATAGCCGGACGCGATGATTTTGAGCTTGTTGTAAATGCGCTGGTAGGTTTCAGCGGACTGGTTCCGACAATTGAGGCTATCAAAAACGGCAAGGATATTGCACTGGCGAATAAGGAATCTCTGGTGGTTGCCGGGAGCCTAATTTATTCAATGCTTGAAATGAGCAAGACTAACCTGCTCCCGATTGATAGTGAACACAGTGCCATATTGCAGTGTTTGCGCGGTGAGGAATCGAAGAGCATTGATAAGCTTATACTTACTGCATCAGGCGGGCCTTTCAGGGATACTGATATTACTGAGCTGGAAAATGTTACGTTAGAGCAGGCGCTTAATCATCCGAACTGGAAGATGGGGAACAAGATAACAATTGATTCCGCCACGTTAATGAACAAAGGCTTTGAAATTATTGAGGCAAAATGGTTGTTCAACTTAGAAGTGAACCGTATCGAAGTTTTGATACATCCGCAGTCAATAATTCACTCAATGGTTGAGTTTTCCGATGGTTCAGTTAAGGCGCAATTGGGTGTTCCGGATATGAAAATACCGATACAGTATGCGATAACGTATCCCAAAAGAGTTGAGTCAGATTTCCCGAGGATTGATTTTAAATCCCTGAAAAACCTGACATTTGAAGAACCTGATTTCAGGAAGTTTGAGTGCCTTAGCCTGGCATATGAGGTTATCAAATCAGGCGGTACCTATCCCGTTGTTTTGAACGGGGCAAATGAAGCAGCGGTTGACCTGTTCCTGAACAGGAAAATAAAGTTCCTTGATATACCGGCGCTGATAAGATCTGCGCTGGATAAACATACTGACGGGGCAAAGCCTGATCTTGAAAATATAATTGAGATCGATGGTCGCTCAAGGAAGTTTGTGTATGAACAGGCAGCTGTGGCCGTTTGAAATATGCTTTGCCAAAACAGCATTAAAACGATAAAGGAGAAAATTAATTCTATATGGAAGTTGTAACAACGATACTTTACTTTTTAATTACGATAGTAATACTGGTATTTGTTCATGAGTTCGGGCATTTTGCTGCGGCAAAGCTGTGCAAAATGAGGGTGGATAAGTTCTACCTGTTTTTCGATTTCTTTAACCTGAAAATATTCAAGTTCGTAAAAGGTGATACCGAGTACGGGCTTGGTGTATTTCCTCTTGGCGGTTATGTTAAGGTTGCAGGTATGATAGATGAGAGCATGGATAAAGAGTTTATCAACCAGCCTCCCCAGCCGTGGGAATTCCGCTCAAAGCCTGTTTGGCAGAGAATGTTCGTAATCACCGCCGGTGTAATTATGAATACGCTTCTGGCATTTGCTATATTCTATACCATCAATCTTGCCCAGGGCAAGACAAGAATGGAAACCAGTACGATAGGTTATGTTGCGGAGAATTCACTTGCTTCCAAATTCGGAATTATGCCGGGTGATAAGATAATTTCCGTTAACGGAAAAAAAGTTGAGTTCTGGGATGAAGTGCGCGGTGATATTTTCATCGAAAGCATGGGTGAGGACGTTACACTTCGCACATCAAGAAGCGGTGTTGAAAAGGATATTTTCTTATCGAAAGATAACCTTAGAGACCTGAATGAAAGAACACTTGGGATATTCCCTGAAAAGATGGTCCCTGAAATTCAGCAGGTTGAATCAACAAGGCCAGCAGGTAAGCTTGGTCTGCAAAAGGGTGATGTTATCACTGAAGCAAACGGTATTGGCATTGTTCACTCACAGCATTTTGTTGATGTTATTAAAAGCAGCCCGGGCAAAGATATTTCTGTCAAATGGATGCGCGGTTCAAATGAAATGACAGGTACAGTTAAACCTGATGCCGACAGTACTATCGGAATTGCCATTGGTACGTATGCCGGAACTGTAAAGACTGTTAACTATAATGTTATCTCAGCGATTCCACAGGGATTCAACGACCTGTGGCATTACGGTGTTGTGCTGTTCGTAAAATCAATGTGGAAGATCATCAAGGGCGATATAGCTTTTTCAAAGGCTGTTGGCGGACCCGTAAAGATCGCGCAGTATGCAGGGCAGTCTGCTGAAGGCGGTCTGCTTTCATTCCTCGGCTTTATGGCAATGCTTTCTATCACTCTTGCAATTATAAACATACTGCCGTTCCCTGCGCTTGATGGCGGGCACTTTATGTTCCTGCTTTATGAGGGTATTTTCAGAAAACCGGTTTCTCATAAAATACAGATAGTCGTACAGAATGTAGGATTCCTTTTGCTTATGGCGTTTATGGCATTCGTTGTCTATAACGATATAATTCATATATAGTGAATTTGTGATTTTGCGATTTGGTGATTTATGAATGCCCAAGAGCTAAGAGACAGGACAAAGAACTTTGCATTACGAATAATAAGGTTATTTAAGGCCCTTCCAAAAAATGTAGAATCACAGGTTATTGGCAAACAGCTTCTAAGGTCAGCACTTTCCGTAGCAGCCAATTACCGTGCTGCCTGCAGGGCAAGATCCCGCCGGGAGTTCATCTCCAAAATTTCAATTGTAGTTGAAGAAGCAGACGAGGTACTTTGCTGGCTTGAAATGCTCTCCGATGCCGGAATAGTTACTGAAAAAAGGCTGCAGAATATTTCGACAGAAGCTCTTGAGATTCTCAAAATAATGGCTTCATCCAGAAAAACCACTGCATCACCCAATCACTAATTCACAATTCACAAATTGCACGATAAGTATTTCATACTCGATTTCGACAGCACTTTCATCAAAGTAGAAGCTCTTGATGAACTTGCCGCTATATCCCTTAATAAGGATAAAGATAAAGAAACCAAGCTTGCACAGATCAGGAAGCTTACAGAGCGGGCTATGAACGGGGAAATGTCCTTTTCCGTATCCCTTTCACAAAGGCTAAGGCTGATGAACGCGACTAAGCAGCATCTGGAAAAGCTTGTGAAAAAACTCTCGAGTGAGGTTTCCAGATCAATTAAAACAAACAGGCATTTCTTCAGCAAAAATTCCGGTAATGTTATCATCATATCAGGCGGATTCAAAGAATACATATGTCCCATAACCCGTAAATTCGGCATACCGGATAGCAATGTGTATGCCAATAAACTGATTATTAACTCCAAAGGAATAATTACCGGGTTTGACAAAAAGTGCAGACTGGCCAAGCCAAACGGCAAAGTTAAGCAGCTTAAGGCTCTCAGACTAAAGGGAGAATTGATAGTGATTGGTGACGGTTATACTGATTATGAGCTTAAGAAATCCGGACTCATCAGCAGGTTCTATGCTTTTACGGAAAATGTTTCACGCAAGACTGTGACTGATGAAGCTGACCACATTGCACCGAGCTTTGATGAATTCCTTTATGACAGCAGGCTCCCGATGTCAATTTCATACCCAAAGAACAGGATAAAGGTTCTCTTGCTTGAAAATATCCATAAGAATGCAGTGAGATTATTCCGCACTGAGGGTTATTCAGTGGAATCGATCAGCAGAAGCATCGGCGAAGCGGAGCTTGCTGAAAAGATAAAAGATGTATCGATACTTGGAATTCGTTCCAAAACAAACGTAACCGAAAAAGTTCTGGTAAATGCCAAAAAGCTGCTTGCTATTGGCGCTTTTTGCGTCGGGACAAACCAGATCGATCTTGCTGCAAGCTCCAAAAGGGGAGTGATAGTCTTCAACGCGCCATTCAGTAATACCCGCAGCGTTGTTGAGCTTGCACTTGGCGAGATTATAATGCTGATGCGCGGTATTACCGATAAGAGCAAAAGACTGCATAAAGGGGAGTGGGATAAAACCTCCGAGGGCAGCTATGAAGTGCGCGGAAAAAAACTCGGCATTATCGGGTACGGCAAGATAGGCTCGCAGCTATCTGTACTTGCAGAAGATATGGGCATGGAAGTTTATTATTATGATAAAGTGGAAAAGCTTGCGCTTGGTAATGCAAAAAGAGCCCTTTCTCTTAAAGAGCTTCTCAAAAAATCGGATATTGTTACTCTGCATGTTGATGGAAGTCCCGATAATGTGAATATGATGGGTGAGAAGGAATTCAGCCTGATGAAAGACGGGGTTATCTTCCTTAACTTGAGCAGGGGATTTGTTGTGGATATTGCAGCACTCAAAAATGCAGTCAGGAGCGGTAAAGTTAGGGGGGCAGCAATCGATGTATTTCCCAAAGAGCCGGAAAGCAATGATGAGAAGTTCAAAAGCCCGCTGCAAAACCTACCGAATGTAATACTCACTCCCCACATTGGCGGCAGTACAGATGAAGCACAGGTTAATATTGCAAATTTTGTGCCGGGCAAAGTTATTGATTTCATTAACAGCGGCAACTCTTATTACAGTGTTAACTTCCCGAATATTCAGCTGCCTGCATTTTCCGGAGCGCACAGGCTTATACACATTCACCGTAATGTACCCGGAATACTCGCAGAGATAAATTCCGTTTTTGCACGCCACAGCATTAATATTATCGGGCAGTATTTAAAGACTGATGAGATTATCGGTTACGTAATTACCGATATAAGCCGCAAATACAATCCCAGTCTGATCAATGAGCTGAAAGCGGTCGCATACACTGTAAGGTTCAGGATTTTGTATTAACATTACCTTACCTTTACAGGCAATTCACTTCCGATGAAGAACTGGCCGTTAATGCTTTGAATATCTACCGGTATTTTGTCACCAAAAACCGTTCTGCCGTTTACTGACTTAATGTCAACTTCAAGCTGGCGGCTTGAACTGCCGTCAATTCTTTGAATATCTATCGGTACATAACTCCCCGAAAAAGAAGAACCGTTTATCGATTTCAGGTTAACATCCTGCACGGTATCATAGGCATTCACTTCTTTTGGTGAAAAGTAAATATTTGCTGTCATCAGCATCAGGCAGAATGCAATTACCGATAATACAATTTTAGAGTATTTATCGAGGCAAACCGTAATATTGCTGCTATTTTCTGTTAAGTTAAGCATTTTCAGGGTATTCCTTTCCTGTTTATTAGAGATTGTTTTATTTAGTATATTTGTTATATTTACCTGTAAAATAGGGTTTTTGTTTCATTAAATAAAGAAAAAGCCTGATTTTTATGCCGAAGACAGGGATAAACTACTAATAAATATGCTGATTGAAAGTATACTTTTTGAGATCATTGTTGTAATTATACTTGTCTTTGCAAACGCTTTTTTTGTGGCAGCAGAGTTTGCCATCGTTAAAGTACGTACAACCCAAATACAGCCCCTTGCAGAAAAACAGAAGAAGGCAAAAGTTGCCCTCAAAGTCATATCTCATCTTGATGAATACTTATCTGCCACTCAGCTCGGTATTACCATCACTTCACTTGGATTGGGGTGGATCGGCGAACCGGTAACCGCAAAAATACTTGAGCCGGTGTTTCATCTGTTCGGAATCACAAATCCCGCGGTTTCCCATACGATTTCACTGACTGTCGGGTTCATTATAATTACCATGCTTCATATTGTGTTGGGCGAGCTGGCTCCAAAATCAATGGCAATAAGATTTTCCAAAGCAACCACGCTGTTTGTGGCCCTTCCGCTGCAGTTATTCTACGTTATTTTTAAACCAGCAATTTGGGTGCTGAATAATCTTGCAAACCTTATTCTAAGAGCTATTGGCATTCAGCCTGTAACTGAATCCGAAAGATTCCACTCAGAAGAAGAGCTCCGTCTGCTTATAACAGAAGGAAGGAAATCCGGAGCTATTGACCAGACTGAACACCAGCTTATAGAAAAGATATTTGAATTTAACGATAAGATGGTGAAGGAGATCATGGTTCCGAGGAATCTTATGATAGCTCTTGATATTGATGATTCACGTGAGAAGATATTCCAGGCAGTTACCGAGGAAGGATTTTCGCGTCTTCCTGTCTATAAAGACAAGATAGATAATATCATAGGTGTCATATACACCAAAGACCTCATATCAGCTGCAGAGCACAGGGAGCTGATCGCACTGCAGGATATAATCCGCCCGGCATATTTTGTTTCTGATACCAAACAGATAGGCAATCTTCTGAAAGAAATGCAGCGAAATAAAGTGCATATGGCTATCGTAGTTGATGAATACGGCGGAGTTGAAGGACTGGTAACGATTGAAGATATAATTGAAGAAATTGTAGGTGAGATACAGGATGAGTACGACGTTGAGATGCAGGAAGTACAGAATGAAAAAAGCGGTGTTTACCTTGTTAACCCGATAATTTCAATAGATAATTTTAACAAGCGATTCAAATCAAACATCCCAGATGACCCGGATTATCAGACCTTAAGCGGATTTCTTCAGAAAGTAACCGGGCACATACCCGAAATATACGAAAGAATTGACCATAAAGGCTTGAGTTATGTTGTTACAAAGAAAGCCGGGAATACTATTCTTCAGGTGCGGGTCCAGAAGATCTGATTTCTTTGTTCTCATTACGGTGAACAAGCCTCACTCTGCATCGCCTTCCTTTGATTTCTTCAATTTACTGACAAGGGTTTTGAACTCAACGCTGCTACTATAACTGTAATAAATAAATAATGCGGAAAAAATAAAATATATTATTGAAACAAATATCCTGAACAAAATACTAAGATCAAGATAATAGGAGACCAGAATAATTGCAATTGTAGGGAGTATCATTATGAGTATCCTTCCGAATCTAAAATCTATCCAATAGTACTTCTGAGAAATCAGATATGTCAGCAGGAAGATCAGGAAGTTTGCAAACATGATGCAGAAAGCAGCCCCAACCGCACCGTACCATGGAGTTAAAACAAAATTCAGGCCAATGTTCACTATTGCACTTACAATAGTAATCCAAATAGTATGCTGAAGCTTTTTGGTTAGGTTTATTCCGATGGATATTAAGAAATACCCATTTGAAAAGAACACACTAGCGCATAAGAACGGTACTACAGCTTTTGCCGAATAGAAATCAGGCTGTGTAAATACCTTCAATATGTCTATTGCGAACATTGAGATTCCGAAGATCATTATTGCGCTGACGTAACAGAAAAGCTGAAAGACTTTTGAATAGATCTGCTTCGCATTTTGTTCATATTGTATATCCAATGCATAAGGTCCCCAGGCCATTTGCAGTGCACCGCCCACAATTCCTATAATGCTCCCCAGTTTAGCACCAACAGCATAGATCCCCACAGAAGATAAGCTTGCATAATGTGCAAGGAAATATCTGTCAGTTGAATTAAGTACCCAGACGGCAACTCCTGTCCCAATAAGCGGGAACCCGTATGATAAGATGCGTTTGATCCATATACCTGAATATCCGAAACCGTATCTTTTGAAAACATAGATAATGGTATAGATAAAAACTAATCCGTATGAAATAGCCTGTGCCAATAAGGCTCCATAGACTCCCTGTTTAAGAATGAGGACAAAATAAATGGTAAGCAGTATGCTCACAAGTATGCTTATTGTAGAGGCAATGGTATACAGCCATACTCTGAATTCCAGTCTCAACAGGTTAAATAAAAAAGAATGAAGCGCCTGGAAAAGTATGGTGATGCCTGTGATAACAACAAATAAACTAAGGTCCTTTCCGAAGAGAATCTGAGAAATATAGGGGGCACCCAAGAGAATAATCAAAAAACCTGTTACCGAGAAGAATATCCTTGTATATAAAGAAGAAATTATGATTACAGGTCTTTCATCTGCGTGTTCTTTTCTGAAGTAATAGTATCCCACTGATGTATCAGTTCCGGATAAGATCAGGAAAGTGCTTACAATTACTATAGTGCCTAACAGGTCAAGAATTCCATAGTCCTCGGGTGAAAGTACTGCTGTATATAAAGGCAAAAGGAATAAAGAAATGGATTTACTGATATATCCGCTTAAACCGTAAACAAAGGATTCCTTAGCCAGCCGTTTGAGGCTCATTTATTTTCACCTACAGTTAATTTTAATATATCATATGAATTCCTGACATAATCATGATATTTCTCAGCGAATGCTCTTCCTTTTTTGCCATATTCAGGTAGCTTTTCTTTCTCAAGAATGAGCTTTTTTAATCCTTCAGTCAGGTTATCAGGGTTCAGATTGATAATCGGATTATCAGGAAGGTAGTTATATAACTCGTCACGCAAATAACAAACAGTTGTTTTTCCCAGCGCCATTGCCTCTATACTTATTAAACCGTACCAGCCGGTCACCATCTGGTCTATTAGTATATCGGCATTCTTGATAGAGGTTATTGTTTCGCTATGGGACTTGTTCTTCAAAAGTTCAAAATCAAATTCAATTCCCGAATCCTTAAGGTCATTAATCGCTTTTAGAACATAGTTAGTACCTTTAATACCGTCATCACTTGGTGCATGAAGGATCTTTATTCTTTTCCCTGGTTTAATCGAGTAATCGGGGGTGTACTTATCCAGTTCAAGCAGTAGATACAGATAATGGTATTTTCCGTTTAGTATCATAGCATCAAAGGGGTGTGAAAATGAAGCATCAATAGCTTCCTGTATCTTCTTAGCTTCATTTTTTTTTATTTCCATAATGCAGCCAACCATATTCTGGTAAGAGTCACTGCAATTCCTGCAAACGGTATATTTAGATTCGCTGTTAAGGTAAAAATCCTTATCTCTTATGTCACAGCCTACATAGATCATAGCGGTTTTTTTTCCCAGTTTACGGAGTATTTTAAGGTCTCCTTTTCTGGAAAGCATTGTGGTCCTGGTATTGAAAATGAACACATCATATAGCAAGGTATGTTTTATGAAATAATAGTATTTGATCAATCGGTTAATAAAACCCGGTTTATTTCCCCAAAAGTACAGCTTTTTGTGGTACGGGTAAGAAAAAATATGATCATCAATTACAACTGAATCGGCTTTGATACCGTTTTTTCTCAATCCTTCGGCGATCTTGTAAGCTATTCCCCCTGTATTACTATATCCGCAAAAAACTCTAACCTTCATCAGGGTCAAATTTTTTGAAGTTTAAAGAAAACGGCTTTACCGTAAGGCTTCATAAAGCTTTTTCCCAGTATTATATCAAGAAGCGGGAGAGTAAATCCAAAATGCAGGTATTCTTTGGTTATTCTTTTCAAAAGCTTAAGTATTTTCAGATCAAACTGCGTTGAGATTATTTTCGTTATTCTAAATCCATATTTATTCGAATAATCATTAATTTCATCAAAATCAATTAAACAGCAGTAATCATTAATTATTCCATCAGGATTTGAAAAAATAATCTCTTTGCTCACCCCGTAATCGCCATAAAGATAAGCTTTTTTTGAGGGTATGCTAAAAACAAAGTTTCCGTCTTTTTTCAGGACGCGGGAAGCTTCCTTGAAAACATCTTCCCTGTCATTTTTCTTAATGACATGAACAAGCATATCTATGCTTAAGATGGTTTCGATACTGTTTTCTTCAAAAGACAAGTTTTGTGCAGGATTGTTGAATGTGACATACCCTTTTGCTTTGGCTTTCTCCAGTCTTTCCTTAGAGATATCAATACCGTAAACAACTTCATAATTTTTACTTTTTATGATGTTCCAATATGTACCTCCGGCACAGCCAAGTTCAGCGATTATTCCACCCTTTGAAACCGGAAGGAGTTTTAGAACAGCTTTTTCATGAGAATACCTGTGGTAAGAGTTATAAATGTAGCTATCGCCGTAATCTAAATATGTGGTGCCTATTTTAGCTTCAAAATCCAATTTAACTCCGGTAATGCTCCTGTATCTAATATATTAATTCTGTATCTTTTTGAAGTCTTTTCATTTGTAACCGGTAATTCTAAACTTACGAATTGTTCAAAATTAATGATAAATTATCAAAGATGTATTCATCAAATGCTGTTTTGAAGGCAGAGATAAGCTATTTCTTTCAAATTGTGGGTTTGTACTTTTTTACTCTTGCAGTGTTTTAACAGGTTAATAAATAAATCTCTGGTGCCGGGGACTTCACTATTGCGGTAACTTAGAAGTTTCTTGTGGTCATTCATGAATTTCTTTGCTTCATTATACCTGTATTTGTTTTCAGTGTTAAGATAAATATGAATAGGGTGGAAATCAAAGATCAGCAGTCCTTCAGAACTGATATCTATTCTGCTGTCATCAAATGAATACCCGTATGCCCAGTGCACATCGTCCTCCCAGTTGTATGGAATTCTTACCAAACTGTTCCAAAGCTTAAATGCCCGGAGACCTGTTTGATAAGGTAGAAGGTTATTTGAGTCATATAACAGCTTCTTTTCGCTGAATTTCTGTAACAAAGCAACATTTTGAAACAATGTGTGACATCTGACTCCCTGCGCATCCGGATGAATATCAAGAATCTCATCAAGTATATCATCAATTGATTTGCCCGAATCACCGTTAAATACCGGCGTGAAATCAGGATGGATGCCGATCTCAAACAACTTCTTGCTGCATTTTGAAAGCAATAATGAATGATGTGTCGAGAAAATTGTACACTTAACACCAAAAAGCTCAAACAAATTCAACGTGTCTTCAATAATCTCCTCGGATGCCCAGTCAATATCGCATGTGAATGCTATCAATAGAATTCTTTCCGATCTATACTATTGTTTTAGAGTAAATTACAAATATTTTGAGAAAATTATAAGGATATAATTATATACAGCTTATGATATAGTTACCCGGCAATATTGATCCATTTTTGAACTTGCATGGTGTAATTCAAATTATTTGTTCAGGGAGTTTCACTCAATATCCAAACGGAAAATAAATATTCGCTTCATTTTGATCTGAACCAGTTTATAATAAGCCGCTGAATAGAGGTGAATGCTCACTTTCTATTCCATTCTGTATTCTTTAAGGATTTTCATGATCCCTTCAGCTCCGATATTAAACAATGGGTCAACAAAACAGAGCCCGTTTTGAAATTGTTTGCCTTTCTGTTTGTAAGGATTATCATTCAAATAAGAATACATATCCTGGTAGATAAGTCTGATTCCGTTGCTTTCAAAATGCGCCTTATCCTGGTATGCACTTGCAGCAGCGCCGCTTATGTATTCATCCCCATTAAAGTGTTTAATAATATTGATAACGGATTCTTCTTTCTTACCCGGTATGTGATAATTGCTGGTGCGGACTATCGTTCTTGAAATGCCAAGCAATTTTAATATGTCATCCAGAATTTGGAGATTCAGTTCGGTTAGATTGTTAATATATTTTGTCCTGAAAATAGTGTACTCTATAAACTCAATATTTTCTTTAAATAAAGAGTGATTTCTGTAATTATTGAATATTTTATAAACGTGTTTGTTTCTCCAGTTTTCATTATTGATCTTAAGGTTTATTATTTTTTCGAAATCACTGTGGCTTTCCAAAGGAATATCAAGATACGATTCCGAATCTAATTTTGCTCTGCGGGTGAAATCTTTTTTTTCAAATTCACTGGAATCGTTTATGACAAAGACATCACAGCTGTATACCTTGTGTAAAAAGCCCAGCCAGGGCAAATAATACGGTTGGTGAATTGCAATTTTTCTGGCCATTTTGTAATTGGTTTTATTTTCTCTAAAAAGGGAAAAATATAATTTGTTTTGAAAGTGAGACTGTCCACAACAGCCTTGTTAGTATTTCAATGAACATCAGGTGAAATCGACAAACATACTGCGTAAACTCTATAGTTTCAGCAACGCTCTGGTTGATTCAACTCCGCAATTACATAATGCATCAATTATGGATAATCCCGGAACAAAATCGGGTGTATTAAACTGTGTATATACAGGATGTTCAAAACTTTGACTGGAAAGTTTTATGTTATTTTCAGCAAACATATGATCTTGTTGATACTTGTGTGCTCCCCCACCATACATGTACTCAGTTGCATTTATTTCTTTGAGTATTGAAATAAGAAGCTCAGTGGCATTTCCAACACAATTTAAGCTCGAGCCCAATACAATTTTGGAGGTATTTATACCAAGCAGCGAGCAAAATGAAAAAATTATCCGATAATTGAACTTTGCAAGGTTTGTGTCTTCATTGTTCAGAAGCTCAGTTACAATAGGAAATATCTCTGAAAAGTAAGCAGCTTTTTTATAATTGACTTCAATTGTCTTGAGCAGTTTTTCGTTCCATTTCTTGGAATTATCGATCTCGATCTCATTTATTAATTTTGTTCCGTTGTAAGTGCGGTTGATCGGGACCGTGATCCATTTTGGCTCTCCGCTTATGATCAATTTCACGCGGTTTGCCCAATAACCCCCTGTTTTCGGAAACTGGACATTGTCAAGTAATACAAAAATATCCGATCTAATTATTTTGTCAAAAAAGCCTAACCACGGAAGAAATGATGGCTGATGAATTGCCGCTAACAAGTTCAAGTCCTTTTAAAATATGTTATCAATTGTTCCCGATAATTTGATGAACCGGTAGAAACTGTCTCAGATAATATCTTTTACAACAATATTTGCAATCGATTCATGCTGAGCAATCTGCTTTTCGGCATTTGCTCTGATAGCATTTTTAAGCTTATCGAACTGAGGTATTCTATCTTCGGTCCACCAGGTGTCATGTGTATTTACCTGCACCTTTTTCACAGATTCATCTTCCAGTAAGTCCCGAATAGTTTTCTCTCTCCATCTGCCGTTTGAGTCTGATACATAGTGAATATCACTTCCAAACAATTGAGGATTATAAGCATTTACCAGTCCGGCGTAGTTTTCTTTGTATTTCAGGCTTTCAGAGTTGGGGTTATGATAAGAAAAAGACCGAATTTCGGTTTTCAATTCCCTTTCCATAAAGGAAGCTTCATAAGCAATATGTTCCTCAATATTCTTGAATACTTCATTACCGTAAAAACTGCAGTCAAAATGTAGTCCGATATCGTGGCCTATTTTTGTCCAGTTCCTGAAAACTGCAATATTCTCCTTATCCCAGAAGTTGTAATGGTTCGAATGAAGCTGGATGAATAATGTAGACCTAATTCCCTGAGAGTGATCAAGCTTTGCAAGAATATCCATCTGGTCAACATTATATTCAACGTCATGCCTCCAGATAACAAATGAATCTAAATTACCGAAATCTGTGTAACCAACTGAAGTGAATCTGGATTTTGCAAGTTTTAAAAGGCTTGTATACTCATTAAGAGTAAAAGGGCAGTTGGTTTTGATAAAATTAGTCATTATGAAAAATGTTTGATTGTCTTACTTAAGCCTTCTGCGTAGATCTCAATCTTCTCATCTTCTATTGGACTTAAAACCGTATTAAACATTCGGGGTACAAGATATTCAGCATTAGGGCAGGAACCGCCGGAGTAATCCACTTTGCCTTCGTAATGCGGGCATGCAGTTGGGCAGCCTTTTGTATATGCCATAGGCACCTGGAAGATGGGGTATCTGTAAACCGGACTTGGTTCAAGACCAAATGCTCCATACGGCATGAATGCAGGAAGAAAATATGTAGCACCGTTCTCCTTAAGAACTTCCATAAACTTCTTGTAATCTATGCCAAATTCTTCACCTTTGAAAGTACATGCCCAAATATGGTATGAACTCCAGTTCTTGGGGAGCACTTGCTGCTCGATCAGCCACTCACATCCTTTTATGGCTTCTGCATATAGCTTTGCCAATTCGTGATCTTTTCGGACATATTCTTTTGCATGTTTCCACTGTGCTATTGCAATTGCTGCAATTATTCCGGGCATTTGGTAGTTCCAGTTAATCCTTTCCGGGATCCTGCCAAACTTTGTAAAGTTTGATCTTTGGCCAAAATCTTTATTGTTTATAGCCAGGAATCCGCCCTGTCCCGTACTCAGCTGCTTTCTATGATTAAAACTGAATGCCGCAAAATCACCGTGCAGCCCCGCGTACTTTCCATTTTGCTGTGCAAACAAGGCATGTGCACAATCTTCTATCACCGGGATATTGTTCGCTTTCGCAATTTCCATGATCTTATCCATATCACACATGCTTCCAAACAGATGAGTACAAATAATTGCTTTAGTCCTGGATGTGATCTTGCTTTCAATGGATTCCGGATCTGCGTTCATTGTGTTAAGATCCACATCTGCAAAAACCGGTACACCATTATGATACATTACAGCCATTCCGGCAAAAGTAACAATAGGATCTACAATTACTTCATCACCCGGACCAATACCTACAGTCTGAAGTGCAATGTGCAGAGCACCCATGCAGGAATTAACAGCTATTATTTTTTCGGCGGCAAAGTCTTTTGAAATAACATCCACCAGTTCTTCAATTACTTTCTCTGAAGCACTGTCCTGATTGTTATCAAGCCAGCGCCTCAACATATCAAATTCCTCGTTTGTATATCTTTTAGTTGCCATTACTATAATTTAACGGATTTGTTCGTATTTACGGATGTTTCTATTGCTTTGATCAGGCTGAAATTCAAATAGCTTTCATCAAACGAGTTCAAGGGTACTTTATTGTTCTCTATAGAGAATATAAGCTCATCGAATTGCAGCATCAAATCTATTTTCGGCTGTTGCACATCAATTGTTGTACTTTCGAGCACATTCTTTTCTTTATAAAATAAATCGCTGCCCGAAATACTTTTTTGAGTTCCCCAGATATCCAGATTGAAGTCACTTTTGACCGTGGCGGAAGCGGAACACAGAAACTCCCCGATTGCACCGCTTTCAAACTCAATAATTACGGCAAAAGTATCCTTTATCCACTCTTTTTTCAATTCAAAAGCATTCCCAAAAGCCGAAACTCTCAGGATCCTGCCACCAATCCATCTTAAAAGATCAAGGGCATGTATGGCACCGGTATGAAGAAACGGGTAAATATCTCCCGGATAATTGAGCCACCACTTCTTTTCTTTTAATCTGATTGACGAAACCAGATCGAACACATATGTCCCCCTCACTAATTTGATCGCACCAAGCTCACCGGAATCTGCCATTCTCTTTGCATTTACAAACTGTTGTCTATAACGGCAATTCATTCCCACCTGGAGAATCTTTCCGCTTTTCAGAATCGCTGCTTTAATATTCTTGTATTCGGATTCAGAATAAGCCAATGGTTTTTCACAAAAAACGTGTTTTTCATTATTCAGAGATTTTGTCACATGTTCTTCGTGAAGGTGATTTGGTGAGATGATCAATACTATATCGATTTCCTTATTCTTAATTGCATCATCAAGGTTTGTATCAACAGAATAAAACCCAAACTCTTTCCCGAACGCGGTATTTTTCTCACTTTCTTCCGCCACAACCAATGTTTTTAAAGATGCACGTGGGTCATTCATTAAGGCAACACAATGTTTTCTGGCCATGAACCCGGAACCCACCACGCATATGTCGTACTTTTTCAAAATGTTGCTCCTGAACTAAAATCTTTTGCAATCTCAAATTGGGTTTTCGTTACAAGCTTGTGTTCCTTAATATGCTCCAATAATCTTATCAATAAATCCCGTGAGCCCTCAGTTTTGCTATTTCGAAAAGTCCTGAGTTTTGAAGGATTCTTATAGAAAACTTTAGCGTCATTATATCTCTGTTCATTCTCTGTGTTCAAAAATATGTGTATTGGATGAAAATTGAAAATGTTCAGCCCGGAATCATTCAGGTCCATTTTGTGGTCGTCAAATCCATGGCCGTAAGACCAATGAATATCGTCTTCCCAATTGAACGGAATCCGGATCATACCCGTCCACAATTTGTATGGCTTCACTTTTGAGTGGTACGGAAGGAAGTGATTTGATTCATAAACAAACCCCTTCTCTGAGAATTTCTGAATTAACTGGCTGCTTTGCAGCATTGAATGAGACCGGACTCCTTTTGCATCAGGATGGATTTCGAGCAGCTCATCAATTATCCGGTCAATACTTTTTGAATTATCCGAAAAGAGAGGATTGAAGTTTGGATGTACTGCAATTTCAAACAGATCTTTATTACAGTTCTTCAGTATTTCAGAATAGTGTGTAGAAAAAAATGTGCATTTCACTCTGTACTTATCAAAGAGTTCAAGTGTATCTTCAATTAGCTCATCCGGAGCCCAGTCTATATCAGAGGTAAATGATATCATAAATCTTCAATATCAGCATCCCATATTTTTATTTTTTTCCCGTTAATTATAGTAAATGCTCCGGGATAAGGCCTGGTTTGCGCACGAATAAAATTACGAATTTCAGTTGAACTCATTCCCCAGTCTATTTCACCGTCTTTCGGTTCTCTTTGCGGGAAGTAAGTTGCTTGTGATTCGTCTTGAGACACGCGTGGTGCTGAACCATCGGAGATCATTGGAATGTATTTTTCGACTATGTCCAGAGCCGCTTCAGTTGCTTTATCTATCAGATGTTTGATATTATCTTCAGGACTGATAAGGAACTTATTTTGAGCAATTATATCCCCGTTATCAATTCCATCCTCCAAATAGAAGAACGTCAATCCGGTTTCAGTCTCACCATTGATAATTGACCACACAAGCGGGGCTCCTCCTCTGTACTTCGGAAGCAAAGACGCATGCATGCCGGCACATCCAAGCGATGCTATTTCCCTGATCTTCTTTGGTATCATGTAATACCATCCGATTACAAGAAGAAAGTCGGGGTTTGTTTCCCTGATCTTATCGTAATAAGTGCCCATTTTAGATGTGACTTCAATAACCGGTATATTAAACTCCTGCCCAAGTTGGTGAAAATCTGTAAACAGGACATTATGAACCTTTGACTCCGAATATGAGATCTTGAACTCGCGCGGTATAGTGAAAATAGTTGTAACCTCCGCAAGTTTTTTTTCTATGATGCGTTTGCAGCACTCATAGCCTAATTCAGTAGCTCCAAAAAATACAAGCTTCATAATTTACTTATTAAAGACTTTGTTCCACCATTCAAAACACAATAACGACCATATGAGAAGACGCCTGTTGGTTTTACCCTCAAAATGTTCATTCAAGAGTTCCTGAACGAGCTTGGGCTGTATATAGTCGTAAATCCTCGCTCTTTTATCCAGTAACAGGCTTTTTATATAGTCTATACTTTGACCCTTAAACCAACTTGCATCGGGAGCCGAGAATCCCTGTTTCTTCCCCACAGTATAAGAACCGGGCACATATTTTGAAAGTGCTTTTCGCAGAATTGTCTTACCGTCATTGTTCTGTTCGTAGAATTTTTCGGTCTTAGCTCCGGGTTCATTTTCGTTTATTCTGATGACTTCGCGGAGGTTTTTCAATTTATATTTCACAGGGATCTTCATTGCAAAATCCACAAGGTCGTTATCAAGAAATGGGACCCTCGTTTCTAGGCTATGTGCCATACTAAGCTTATCTTCAACAATAAGGATACCGTGCATAAAAGTTTTGATCTCAAAATATAACGAAAGGTTCACGTATTCTTCATGTGAAATTGATCTATCTGCCTTATTTCGCAGTACATTTCTGAATGCATCTATTGTCTCATGGCCTTTGATCTCTTCATAAACAGAACTGCTGAAAAACCGCGGCTTATAGCTATCCGGTATAAGTCTTTGCCAATACTTATAGTACTTCTTAATATAATGATCTCGATCATCGTTTACTACTGCTCTGTAATATCTCCACGGGTAACCGGCAAAGAGTTCGTCTCCGCCGGAGCCTGAAAGTATGACCTTGACAAATTTGCTGGCAAGCCTGGCAATATAGAAGTTTGGGTAAGACTGTCCAATTCTCAGATCCTCCAGATGCCATATTAAGCTAGGCATTACTCTTTCCATATCGCCAGCTTTCAGCACAACTTCATAATGTTCGGTTTTGTAAATATTTGAAAGGAATTCCGCTTTATTTCTTTCATCAAATCCAAGCTCAAGACCGGAGGCTGAAGAAAGATCAAAACCGCAAGTGAATGTCTTTAGGTTCAAAAAGTTCTTTGCCGCTATAGACGTCACAGATCCAGAATCCATCCCCCCGCTTAAGTATGAACCAATCTCCACATCGCTTATAAGCTGTCTGTTTACAGCCTGGTCAAACAGTCTCTTTAATTCTTCAACATACTCTCTCTCATCCTTCGTATCCTGGTCCTTGAAATCGTAATCCCAATACTCATGAAGTTTGAGAGAATTAATTTCACCCAGTTTAAGCGACAATGTGTGGGCTGCCGGCAGTATTTTTATGTCGCGGAAGATCGTCAGATCAGAAAAAACGTTTTGAAAGGAAAAATATTCATTCAAAGCCTCATTACAAACACTGACTGTTACGTCGTTATGTTCAAGGATTGCCTTGATTTCTGATGCAAAAATGAAAATGCCGTTTTTGTAATAATAATAGAGGGGTTTAATGCCGTATCTGTCTCTGGCTATGAACAGTTCATTTTTTTTATTATTCCAGATAGCAAAACTGAACATTCCGTTGAACTTAAGAATACAATCCTTGCCCCAATGCTGAAAAGATTTCAGGATCACCTCTGTATCAGATTTGGAATTGAACTTGTATCCCAATGACTCCAGTTCAATCCGCAGATTCATAAAGTTGAATACTTCTCCATTATACGTAATTACGAAATTCCCATCGTCAGTTTGCATTGGCTGGTTCGCAAGAGGTGAGAGGTCAATTATCGCAAGCCTTCTGTGCGCAAGTCCAATATATGAATTTGACCAAATACCATCCCCATCCGGTCCTCGGTGTTTAATTGAATCCCTCATCCTTTTCAGCATACTGATCGAGACAGGCTGGGAATTAACATTAAATATACCTACTATTCCACACATATAATTGAATTAGTTTGCGGCTCTATTTAGTATTTAGTTGCTACAACGGAATATCCGGATTCCTGAGAATCAAGGTGCTCTATCTCTAAACGGGCATTTCTGCAATATCTTTCCACTTCTTCTTTAGTGTGTCTGTGGCAATTCAACGGACGGAACCAGTCAAAATTAACAAGGTTCATTTCGTTTACATTAGCTTCCGGCCTGTACCACATTTTACATATATGCCAATAGAACAATCTCTGGATATCGATCTTTCCTTTCTTAATTCCCAGGTACGGAATATCCTCAGGTACGTCTATTTCAGTTTTAAGTTCCGATAATACTTTCCCCAGAAGTGTCAGAGGCATTAAAGCTTCCCATGCCTTTTCATTTGTCATTTCGGAAATGTAATGTCTAATGTGATCATCGGTAAACTCTCTTATTGGACTTTTTTTGGCGTAAACGTAAAACAGAAATTTACCGCTCTTTTTCAGTTTTGTAGAAAGGTAATTCAGTGAATTTTCAGTACTATCGGTATGATGAAGTACGCCTTCACAAAAAATTATGTCTATTGAATTATCGGGTATTGGAATATCCGTTATCGAGGCCCTCATAAAATCACCCGGTAATTTGGCTTCAGCAAACCTCTGTTTGGCAACATCAATCGCGCTGGATATATCTACACCAAGGTAGAAATGATCTTTAATGTATTTGTCCCAGAATATCATCCCCGAATAACCTGCTCCGCAACCCGCATCCAATATGATCTTCTTTCCGCCTTCAAGCCATGAATCCATGACCGATTCATTACCGCCGCAATATCTATCTATTAACCACTTTCGCTGCAGCACTTTAATTTCCTCGTTCTCATAAAAGTCCCTCATTTCCCATTTGTAACCGAACGTAGATTCAGTTTGTACCTGAGTACTGGAATAATGTACCTTTGTCTTCTTCAATACATCTTCATCAATCTTCAATATTCTGAATAATTCAGAGTTCATAACTTGTAATTTCTAATGGTTTCAGAAATGTATTCAAATTCAATATCAGTTAATGACGGAAAAAGCGGAAAAGCAATGGAGCATTCGCTGGCTATAAAACTGTTGGGATAATTTTCGGGCTTAAAGCCGTATTTATTTCTATAGTAGTCTAGTAAGTGGACTGCATGGGTCCCCGGTCGGGTTGAAATACCCTTAGTTTGCAGATAATCCATAAACTCATTCCGCATGCCGCTTATCCTGTTTAAGTTTCCCATGTTTATTTCTTCGGGTTTAAATAAACATACATAAGCCTGGAAACCATGTTCGAAATTATTACCGGTAAACGGTTTTTCAAGCCAGCTAATCGTTTTGATGAGATCATTGTACTTATCTGCAACCATACTTCGTTTTTTGTGAATCGACTCAGCTCTATCCATTTGCGTAGAGCCAATTGAGGCCTGAATATCAGTCATTCTGTAATTGTATCCCAGGTAGGGAAAATCCGGCAGTAAATATGGTTTACTTCCAAGATGTCTTTGATGGTCTGAGATACTTGCACCATGATCGCGCATAGATCTGAGTTGGATTGCAAGTTCGTTATCATTTGTTGTTATCATGCCTCCTTCACCGGTAGTGATCGCCTTCCTTGGATGGAAACTGAAGCAGCCCGTATTACCGAAGTTTCCAACATGCATTCCATTATATTGTGCTCCAAATCCGCAAGCTGCATCTTCAACAACAAAAAGTTTGTATTTTGAAGCCAGTTCATTAACCCTGTCCATTTCAGATGAAAGACCGAATAAGTGAACAGGTATTATTGCTTTTGTTCTGTCTGTTATATGTTTTTCGATCTGAGACGTGTCAATGTTATAAGTACTGATATCAATATCACACAAAACAGGCTTAGCACCCAGATACTCAACTGAGTTTGCTGTTGCTATCCAGGTAAATGAGGGAAGTATTACTTCATCCTCCCGCGAAATTCCTAATGCTGCAAGTGATAGATGAAGTGCAGTAGTGCAATTTGATACTGCAATTGAGTTCTTAGTACCTGTAAAAGTGCACCATTTCTCTTCAAACTCTTTTACAAAAGACCCCTGAACTACCCATCCGGAACTTAGGGGTTTGTGAATATTTTCATATTCACTTTCTTCAAATACGGTTCTTGCAATTGGTATATTCATTATTCAAATAGTTTCCATCTTGTTCCAAAGCGTTTCTTGTGTTCGGTTCTCCATTCGATAAGTTTCTTCAGCCCTTCTTCGAGACCCACTGATGCTCTGAAACCAATTTCTTTTTCAGCCTTTTCAGTCGATCCAACCCTGTTAGTAACAAACGTCTGACCTTGGGGAAGATACTCTACTTTTGAATTGCTGCCGTAGATTTTAAGCAGCATTTCGGTAAGTTCTTTGATAGAGGTCTTCTTACCCATTCCAACATTGTAAAAACTGTCAACTGAATCAGATTTCAGGGCACAAACATTGGCTCTTGCAGCATCCCCCACAAAGATAAAATCATATGACTGAGTGCCGTCCCCGTAAACAGTGGGAGCCTTTCCCTGATCCAGATTATCAAGAATTCTCATTATTACAGCTATATATGTTCCTTTGTAGTCCTGCCTGGGCCCATAAACATTCATATATCTCAAGCCGTTATATCTTAGATCGTACCTGGCAAAGAATGCTCTGGCCATTGCTTCTCCGGCAATCTTTGTTGCTCCGTAGAATGTCCTGTTGTTAAAAGGATGTTCTTCAGTCATTGGAATTTCAACTGCATCACCGTATACAGAGGCTGAAGAAGAATAGACTAACATTTGTATATTATTATTCCTGCATGCCTCAAGTACATTAAATGTCCCTCTGATATTCACGTCAAAAGCTGATCTTGGAAACTCATGACATTGCAGCAGCCATAGTGCAGCCAGATGGATAACCATATCATTTTCGCTTATTGCTGCATTCAAAATATCTGTTTGGAGAATATCTCCGCCCACCTCAAAAACTCTGGCTCTTGGGTCTTTTAAGGCAGACTCAATGTTGTCGGATGTTCCACGAACAAAATTATCATAGATTGTGACTCCGGCAATATCCTCTTTTAGGAGTTCATCAACTACGTGAGAGCCAATGAATCCGGCTCCTCCGATTACTAGAATCTTTTTTCCTCTAATCTCAGGCATTTTTACAATTAAATTAATTTAAGTACTTCACCAAGCCTGCTTGCAGAGGCTTCCAATGAATAGTATTTTTTCACACTTTCTCTCATGTTTTTGTATTTTCCCGGATGGTCCAGCACCTCTATTATAGCTTCCTTATATTCCTGTTCCGTTTTCGGTATTTCGCCTATTTCATCCACATTATCACCCAGGTAATTGATCAGAGAAAAGGAAACTGCGGGAGTATTGCATGCAAGACTTTCCAATGGTGCAATTCCGGTACCTCCGAAATAGTCATTTCGCAGGGCCATCAAGACAAAAACATCTGCAGCAGAATAGTATTTATATAGCTCAACGTTCAGTACTCTTCCAAATATCTTAGCTCCGCTGTTGACTGCCAAATCATAATACTCTTCTCCCCATTTATCTTTTGTTTCGTTACCGATCATCATTAATTCTACTTCTGGTCTGGTTTTCTTTATTTCTTTCCAGATCTCAATTAATCTATCAACTTGCTTCAGTTTGTACATTTTACCAACGTAAAGTATGTACTTTTTATCCAATTCAAGGCCAAGTTCTCTTCGTGCTTCATCCTTTGGAATACCTTTGAATTTATTAATATCTAATCCCGCAGAGAAGATCTTGTATCTCAATCTGGGATTGGATTTTGCAACATAAGGAACTTGATGAATATCACAAATCAAAAAGAATTTCACATATCTAAAAGTAATTTTTTCAGCTATCATTCCCAAGAGAGCTTTTATTCTTCTCAAAAATGAGGTATTGTGGAATATAAAGAATGGCGACCAATCCCCATGGTGAGTTGTGACTATTCTGGCATTCTTTAGTGCAAACAGTATCGGATATGTTTGCCATGTATGCGTATGAACTATCAGAAAAATTGGAAAGTCTGTTTTCTTGGCTTTCTTTATTTCTGATATGAATTGTCTTGAATAATGACCGAGCTTATAAATAGATCTTGCTTTAAATACTCTGTACTTAATTCCATTTAGTGTCTTAGAGTAATATCTATCTTTACAGAAACAGTCTAATCTCCATACTTCGACTTCATAATCAGAGAGATAAGAACTAATCAAATTGCCAAATGAATTTCCAAAGCCATAAGTATAAAACCGGTCCTCACTATCCGGCTCTTTTGGGAAATTACTTTCTTCATAATTGTTACATAAAACCAAAACTCTGGACATCGATTTCTAATTTTGTTTCATAATTATAGTTTCAGATGATATATTTCAAATGCCTCAGCAAAATCAAGACCAAATTGAGCTCCCCTGGCTATCATCAGGCTAATCATGACTTCTCTTGCAAAGTAATAGCCACCGCTTTTAGTAGTTGACCATTGGGATTCATAACTTTGAGCGGCACTGACCTTCAGGTCTACAATTTTCTTTGGAAGCTTCACATGCATATTAGGCATAAAGTCAAAACCACTTCTTATAACCTCGTATCCGAAAATAGTTTTTTCTCTGAAAAGACGGATCACTTCTTCTGCAAGCACTATATGATCCTGATGAATATCATGAATTGGAGGAGTGAACACTATGTCAACATCCGAATTAACTGCAATATCGTAAAGTATATTCCTGATCTTGGATCTATGGTCATGAAAGATTCGTGTCGGAATGTCATGAACAACACAAGGTACCTTGCTTAGTCCAAGAATTTTGAATGATTTGTCTTTTTCCTTGAGATCACGCATTTTACCGTCTTCATACCTATCAGACATAACAACGATTCTCAGGTTAATATCATGCAGAAATTTCAGGATGGTTCCGGCGCAGCCAACTTCAAAATCATCCGGGTGTGCACCAAAAACGATCACATTAACCTTCTTGTTCCTTCTTCTGTTTGAAGACATAATTTTTTCGATCATACTCTGCTATTTATGGTTTCTTTACGGAAAATAGCCTCTTTGCAATTAGAAACAGAACTGAATTGATGTAGAAAATCAATATTACAAGATATAGAAAAGTTTTCATACCAAAATAATAATTACCGTCTTTCTTTTCGGGGTAATTATTGGAATAAAGTATAGATCTGTAATTGAACTTTGAATATGCAATTGTCAGGAATTTCTTTACCACAACATTTTCAATCACGTTACTCCCAAATAAGACATTTTCATAAAACTTAAAGTAATCTCTGCCAACTATATTCTTTTTTACAACAAGAATAGAATCCTGTTCTATTGCATCGTCACTTCCGAATGAATGCAGGACTGATAATTCTACTGCACTCATATAGGAATTGTTGTCTATATTCTTGAATCTTATGCCATATGACGGATCCGCTACATACCATTTGTTCTGGCTGGAAGAGTATATCTCACAAACAACGTGAAGCGGATAACCCAAACTGGTGCCGTAACCAGTCTCTTCAATATCACCTCCCTGAAGCCAAACCATCCTGCATGGCACACCGAATTTTGCACAAATGATTTTGAAAACATTGCAGTTTCTTCCGCATTCCGCAAGACTCAAATACGGTGCATTCTCATTAAAGTAATTGAAAACGTTATTAATAAGAGTATCGTTACTTATCAATAAAGAAGAAGACGCTAACGTCAAATCATTAATTCTGAACTCTTCAGGATCATCGGAGAGCTCATTTAAACTATTGACAATTACTGAACTGTAGAAGATCTGGTTATAAAAATAGTCATTGACTTCAGAATTTGATACAACCAGATATACTGAATCCGGGCCAGTATTGTTTTCAAATTTCATAAAAATCTTATTCAAATTACTAAAACTTGTATCAGGAGGCACAATTACTATTGAATCAAAATAATCATAGTTTTTTGGATTTCCCTCATATATCAACCTGAATCTTCTATTGCCTTCAATAACAACCAAATCGTCAGAAATTAGGTGAAGATTGATCTTATTAATGTTATCGTATTCCTTGGGGGGAGCATAGACAACATTTAAATTGACCAGTGGTACGGAACTTGTGCTTTCCCAATAATAATCAAAAATATTGCTAGTGAAATAAAATAGCGCGACAAAAGCAAAAGTTAAGAAGCCAATCCTTCTAAATGAATGTGACTCAATTATAAATCTGAACAAACGCAAATCCCTTGTTTTTGACTAAGTTCTATTAAAATTACTCTTAAAAAACTAAAAAAGATATGGAATTCATTGAATGTTTCGTGTTTAACTCAGAGGCTAAAAAGTAAGACGAACTCTTCTTGTCTTAATTCATTTTGTCCAAACTTGCACGATCGCTATAGAGCTTGAGTATTGATTCAAGACTTAACAGCCGCCAAATTTGCCAGCCATAATCCATTGTGCCTTCGAGATGATTCCTGATATTCATTCTCAATGCGTGTGAACTTACAAACTCATTAATTTTCGAATCCTTGCTGAGAAGTGTATCATTCACAAAATCTTTTAGGATTGTTCTTGTCCATCTATCAAAAGGAACAGGGAATCCAAGCTTATCCTTCCTTTGATAAACCTCAGTTGGCAAAAAAGGCTTCATTGCATCCCTGAAAAGAGGCCTGGAAACTCCGTTATTAAAAAGAAATTCTGATTTTAGATTCAAACCGAATTCTACAATTCTGTAGTCCAGGAATGGAACTCTGCTTTCTATTGAATGTGCCATAGAAGAGCGGTCCTCGTAATGCAGCAACGCAGGAATTGTGACATTAAAAAGAAAATGGTAAGAGAGGTCCCTTAGAAATTCACCAAATTTCACGGGTGGTGTAAAATCAAACTCTGGCTTCGAAGTATTTGTGTCCGGATAAGCATCCTTGTTAAGAATTCTGTGTTTTCGTGATAACAATGACTTTGTTAATTTTGAATATTGTTTTGGAAAAACCCAACCGAATAATGAGTGTATTCCCTTTTCCGAGAAGAAATCTCGATACAAACCCCATTCTGAAAGGATTTTGCTATACTTCTTATCTTTCACCAGACTTCTGAGGTAGGTACCCAATTGAAAATAACCACCAAAGATTTCGTCTCCTCCTTGACCGTCTAGGAGGACCTTAACCTTATCTTTGGCTTTTTTCATTACAAACCATTGCGGAAATAAGCCAGGGCCCTCACTCGGAATTTCCTGGTAATAATTTAGTTTCTTAAAATCACTTTCAAAGTCTATAGCGGACGGAATCACTTTGTTCGGGACACAATTAAATTTTTCGTTTACGATATCTATGTATTTTGACTCATCACATTCGGGTTCTTTCCAAACAGCAGAAAAAGTATTGAGTCTGTTAATTTTTAGGTTTTCTGAGAGTGCAACAATACTCGAAGAATCAAATCCCCCGCTTAGACAAGTCCCCACAGGTACATCACTCCTGAATCTGAGCTTTATCGAATCAAGGAGTAATGAATATATTTCCTTTTTCAGTTCATCTGCGTCAGTGCTAACTGTTCCCGTTGAGCTTACGTCATAATATCTGCGCACTTGAATTTTGTTGTTCTCATAGATTAAGTAGTGAGAAGCCTGAAGAGAACTTATGCCGTTTAAATAAGTGTCGTTTGAATTAAGCCTGTTTCCATATAGCACATAAAAGGGGATTTTTGCCGCATTCAATTGGGTTTTCTCAGAAAAAAGTTTTGCCAGGGGTTTTATCTCTGAACAAAACGAAAATGTTTCCTGATCGAAATAATAATATAGAGGCTTTACACCAAACCTGTCCCTTGCAGCAAATAGTTGTTTTTTCGTAGAATCCCACAATGCAAAGGCCCACATGCCATTGAATTTCTTAAGACAATCTATACCCCACATCAAATAGGAATTAATAATTACCTCAGTATCAGTTTGTGTAACAAATCTGAAACCCAATGAAATGAGTTCAGACCTTAGCTCGATATAATTGTATATTTCTCCATTATAGGTTATCCATATCTTTCCTTCAATATCGCTCATAGGGCAATGACCCGTGGGGCTAAGGTCAATTATAGATAGTCTCCTGTGTCCAAATAATATATCAGCTGACGAAAGATCAGCAGTGTTTATATGTTTAAATTTACTTTTAATAATTCCAATTGAATCATCGCCGGAATAATTAACAGCTTCTCCTTTTTTAGAATTCATAATAGTATAACCTTCATCATCAGGGCCACGATGCCGGATCATACAGTTTAATTGTGTTATGCCGTTCTTAATTATACTGTTACTACTGATTATTCCACATATTCCGCACATGATCTAATGGGTTATATCTTTCAAACTAAAGAGTCAGCCTTTCTTAGAGCGTATTATCATATTATAACACAAATCTCTTACTGTTTTGGAGTCTGCTACCATCAAGATATCATCATCGTTCCCGTTTGTTTTGCTTCTAAATCCGGATTTGTAGTATAATGAAAATGCAGAGTGGTTTTTCCTATGACAATAGAGACTCAGTTTCTCAATCCCGTTCTCAATGGCTGTCTGTGCAGTTCTTATCAGGACATATTTTGTCAGGTTTCTATTACGAAACTTCTCTACCACATACACCGAATGAAAATGAACTGAGTCCCCGTTTTTCAGAGAGTTTATGCAAACCATGCATATTTCGTCATTTTGGTTAAGTACAATATAACTGTATTGCCACTTTCCGGGAAGTTCAAGCAGGAAATATTCTTTATTTTCTTTTTTCCATCCGTAAAGGTCGCTGTATTGAAACCTGGTATCATTAATAACACTGCTGATATCAAGCAAACGTAAATGCATAAGTTCCTTAGTCAGTTGTTTAGCCCGAAATCCATTTTCAGCAAGCTCTTCGTCAACAAATTTACTGAAATCTACACCGGGATTTTGCATGTTGAGTTGATGATTACGAACTATAATCTAAGAGCCAAAATTTCGTTTAAGCACTTGCGATATTACATAAGCAACTGAAATTATAAGGACAAAATAGAATGCAAGCGTAATCAAAGAATATTTGTTCATCATATATTTCTTCAGCATTCCTCTCCAGCCGCATTCTTTACATTTGTATAGATTTGCAATCCTAGAGGCTTTTACGGCAGATTCAAATATAGTCTTCGCTCTGCTTCTCCTGATCGTACCGATCTTACCGCAAGACGGGCATTTAGATGTTTCCGGGTATGTCTTAAAGAAGATTCTAAGCTGCAAAACTAACTGGGCTTATTTTTTTGTGACATTGATTTAGAATCACTACCGTTACTACTAGTGGATACAGAACCATTCGCTGAGTTTTTCTCTTTGCTTTTCTCCGATCCGTAATAGTAATAATAATACTTGTAGTAACTTCCGTATGTTGCCTGATAATCAAAGTTATTCAAAACCACACCAATAAACGTATCATTAATCTTATTCAAAGTATCAATTGTATTTACAAGTAGGTCCAATCTTGTTTTGCTAGCCAGGCTGACTACTACTGTACCATCAACATAAGAGGAAAGCAGTTCAGCGTCAGTTACAGTTGCCAGTGGGGGTGAGTCTATCAGTACATAATCGTACTTTGGTTTTATTTGATTAAGGAATGTTTGCATATGTTTTGAAGCTATAAGCTCAGCAGGATTAGTTGGAATTGTTCCGCAAGTTATTAGATGTAAATTTGGAAAGGATGTTTCTCTAATGCATTCTTCTAGTGATACAGTGCCGAATAAATAATCACAAAGCCCAGGGTATCTCTTCATATTGAAGATATTATGAAGACGCGGCTTTCTGAAATCACAATCCAGTAATAAAACCCTTGAAGATAAAGAGAAACTAGCCGCAAGATTTGATGAAATAATTGTCTTACCTTCTCTTGGTATCGAGCTTGTAATTAATATAGTTTTTATCGGTTCAGGTTCAAGCTTTGAAAACTGTAACCTAGTTCGGAGTGTCCTAAATGCTTCAGCTGGCGCTGAATCTGAGTTATAGGCCAAAATAAGTTCCTGTTCTGAATGAGTATGCCGTCCTGCTTTTGGCTCTCTCATAAAAGTTGGCACCCATCCAATCAGAGATATACCAATATTTTCGAGATCTTCCGGGGATTTGACTGATACATCAAGTATATTTCTCAAGAGTGCGAATCCGTATCCAAGCCCTAATCCTATGAGCAGTCCAATTGTTATTATAAGAAACCTATTTGGTTTAGACGGTGCTCTGGGAGCCTTACCGTAATCTATAATCTTTACATTATTGGGCTGAGATTCCTCATTTATTAAGGCTTCCTGATACTTTTCCAGAAGCATAAGGTAGATTTTCTCATTTGCATTTCGTTCCCTTTCAAGATTTGCATATTCTATGATTTGGGCCGGCAATTTATTGAATTTCTCCTGATATTTACCCATGTAACCCTTGATAAGGTTTTCTCTTATCTTGAATTGACTAGTCTGAAGTCTCGCGTCAAAATACTTTGCAGTTATACTTCTTACTTCATCGGGTGTGTTTGACATTGCACCATTTTTCAGAAATTCGATCTTTTCATCCAGATTTCTCTTAAGTTCAGCAATTTTGCCGTTAATATCCCTTAAGGATTTTGAATCCTTAATGATATCTTCATTCCCAGTCTTGATGATATCGCGCTGAATCTCTAATTTGGCTATCTGTGACTGGAGCTCGTTAACATAAGGGTCTGTAATCTTACTTTCGAAATATACTGAAGCCTTAGGATCTAATTTATCAAGTTCATTTTTTATTTCAGAGAGTGCCTTGCTGGATGACTCAAAGTCGATCTTTGCTTTGTTGTAATCACTCTCTGCATAAGAAAGCAAACTTATTATGGAATTAGCCTGGGAGTTTAATTCAACTACATTTTCAGTTCGCAGAAAATTAGTAAGCTTATCTTCAGTCTGAAGTAAAGCATTATATTTCTCCTGGGCTTGTTTCTCCAGAAATTCCCTGTTTAATGTTAAGTGTCCGCGATTGAACTTAAGTGAATAGTCTGCATAAGCTTCCGCATAACAATTGGCTATCAATGCGGCTTCTTGTGGTGATGGACTTTCGACTTTGATTGATACGATGTCCAAACCTCTTTTTTGAGAAATCTCAGTTATGAAAGGGAGTGTATTGGCAATTTGCGCTTTGGACTTGGGTTCAACCGGATTCTCAGGGTTTTGTGCCAAAACCGAAAAAGATAATTTACCTTTATATATCTGAAATGAATCTAAAAGTGATGTAGCAGTTTTTTCCCTGATTGCATATGATCTCAGTATCTCTACTTCATTGTTAATGTATCTCTCCGGAAGTTCACTTTCAAAATCTGAAAAGATCTTATTCTCCAGCACATTCTCTTTGGGTTTGGATAATCTTAATGAAGAAGCCGATGAGTAAATATCTACCTGAGAATATGCGTAAAAATAAGATACAATAAGTCCGACTGATAAACTCAGAAGGATTGGTACCTTGTTCCTTAGAATAAGGTTAAAATAAAACCTTATGCTATGCGAAGATTTAATATTTGCATCCAGAGATGTCAAAGACTTTCCGTTTGTTTGAGAGTCCATAGGAATTACTTATTAGATAATGTTATGATGAGTGCTGTTATTGAAATCAAAGATGTAATTATTGGCAAATAGAAACTAACATCTTCTCGGAAATTGTATCTTCTCATTTGAAGGACAATTACAACATCATTCGGGATGAGCATAGGATTTAACTTCTGAGTTGTTGAAACATTCTCTCCCCATAACAAGTCATTGTAGTTTAATTTGATAATTTCCGGTTTCTTTTCGGGATCATTTCCGTTTCTCAATATTCTTATTTCTTCAAGGTTAGATTCATCAGTTGGCCCCCCTGAATACGACATTAGATCAAGAAATGATGTCTTTATGGGAACACGGTATCTTCCCGGAAATTTTACGAAACCCCATAGATTTACTTCCATGTTGATCCCCAGCGGGTCACTAAGGTCATATAGTGCTGCATTGTCGTTCCTAATATTGCCGAGAATGAGATCATCATTTTGAGCCAATACTTGAGTTGTTACCAACAAAACAAAAAAAGGAAAAAACAGATGTTTCATGAAAACTCCATCAAGTTTAAGAATATAAATATCATTTTTGAACAAATATCCTACAATATATGTCTATGTAAAATAGTGAATTTTTGCTGATTATACAAAGCATTACTTTAAGAGGAAAGGGATACGCAGAGTGATAAAAGTCGGCAAAAGCAGCGTCTAAAATTGTGTACTATCAATATCTTAATCCCGTCGCCTTTTGGGTTGAAATTACGTTGGTATTCGATCGCTTTGACTGAAACTTTAGATTTGACATCAGTTTCATCTGCTTAGAATTTCACATTTTTGGAAGGGACTTGAAGAAAATCGTTATTGACTCAATCTCAGGGTGTCGGATAGCAGCTAAAGCTCTCAATAGTTCGTCCTGTGCCTTACAAATGAATTTCTTAAGAGATTGGAAATTGCAGGGAATTTTGTTACGAATCAACTACCTTACACAATTATCATACAGTACATTCACCCTACTAAAAAACTTTGTCAATTCATATATTTGTAAACTATGAATACAGCATTTGTTTTTCCGGGTCAAGGTTCGCAGTATGTAGGTATGGGTAAGGATTTATACGAAACTTTTTCTGAAGTTAGAGATCTTTACCAAGGGGCAAAGGAAATACTCGGTTATGATATTTCCGAAGTGTGTTTTGAGGGTCCAGAAGATAGACTAAAACAGACCGTTGTTACTCAGCCTGCAATACTTCTCCACTCTTTGGCTGTAACTAGGATTCTGAAAGATGTTGAACCATCATTCACGGCAGGTCATTCCTTGGGTGAATTCACTGCACTTATTGTTTCAGGAGCTTTGAGTTTTGAGGACGGTATAAAACTAGTAAAGTTGAGGGGTGAACTAATGCAAAGTGCTGGTGAACAGATAAAAGGAACTATGGCTGCAGTAATTGGGCTGGATAGAAACAAGATTGAGAATGTGTGTACTGTTGCTTCAAGCGAAGGCATTGTACAGGTTGCGAATTACAATTCGCCTGGCCAGATAGTTATTTCAGGCAGCTTAGAGGGAGTTCATAAAGCCATGGTTCTGGCCAAGGAGCACGGTGCAAAGATTGTAAAAGAACTTGTTGTACACGGAGCATTTCACTCAGAACTTATGTCCTCAGTAAAAAGCGATTTTAAGAAAGCCTTGGATAATACAGAATTCAAAAGAGTCAAAATTCCTCTATATTCAAATGTTACTGCATTACCTATTACAAAGGAAACTGATGTTGATGAGATTAAGCGGTTGCTTTATGATCAGTTAACATCCAGCGTGCGATGGGAGGAAAGCATTGAAAACATGATAAGGGACGGAGCAAAGAAATTTATAGAGATTGGTCCCGGAAAAGTACTTCAAGGACTGATTAAGAGAATCAATAATTCTGTCACAGTACAAGGATTTGACAAAGCAGAAGATTTTAATAAACTTTAGAAGGTTGGCAAAAAGCAAATGGGTGACTTATTAAAAGGGAAGAATTCTATTATCACCGGAGGAGCCAGAGGAATCGGAAGGGCTATAGCAGAAGAATTTCTTGGTGAAGGTTCTTCTGTTACAATTCTGGATAAGTTTTTTCCGGACGATTTTGAAATTTGGATTGAAAAGTTGTCCAAAGGCAGTAAGAATTTATTTTCAAGGTCACTCGATGTGACTAATACAACAGAAGTTGAACAGACATGTTCAGATTTAGCAAAAGAAATGGGGAAAGTTGATATACTTGTAAATAATGCAGGGATAACCCGGGATAAACTTATAATGAGAATGAGTGAGGAAGATTGGGATTCAGTGCTTGCTGTAAATCTTAAGGGCGCATTTAACATGATGAAAGCTTTATCCATGGTAATGGCCAAACAACGGAGTGGAAAAATTATTAATATCAGCTCCGTGGTTGGAGTTACAGGAAATGCCGGACAGTCAAATTACTCTGCCTCTAAAGCCGGATTAATCGGTCTATCTAAATCAGTTGCAAAAGAACTTGCCTCCAGGAATGTTTGTGTAAATTGTGTCGCCCCAGGATTCGTTGAAACAGACATGACTGCAAAGCTTAACGAGGATCAAAGAGCTGCTATGTTAAGCGTTGTACCTATGAAGAGAACATCTCAACCAGCTGAAGTTGCCGGTGTTGTTGCTTTCCTAGCTTCCAATAAAGCTGACTATATCACCGGGCAAGTACTTTGTGTTGACGGCGGAATGGTAATGTGATCAAACTGATAATCTGAATTATTTATTTAACCGTCTTATCTTTGAGAATTCTTTTGGAATTCCCATGTTGTTTTCTACAGGGGATAAAATCATTTCGGAATCTTCTATAAGGGACTCAATATCGATTAGCAAATCTAATCTGATGAAATCATTCAGTTTAAAGATTACTTTCCTAATCTGAAGTACAGCCCCTTTCAAATTATTTTTATCTTTCAAGTGAAGAAAACCCACCGAGATGTGAAGTATTCCCTGATAAAAATTCCTGGTTTCACCTCGAACTTCAAACCATATATCTTCAAGGATTTCGTGGCACTGGAAGAACCCCTGCTTATTAAATAAAGTGATGGCGTGTACGAGGTCGTTTTCAATAGCTCCATCCAACTCTGTTCACTTGGACTTTAAGTGTCCTTCACTTCATCTGTCTGCCCAGTCGGAATATCGCTGATCACTTCAGCGTCTACAACATTACTCAGGGTTGGAGTTATCTTTTTCTTTTTCTTTCTGTCGAGCAGTGCATCAAAACTTAAGACGCCTGCACCTGCAAATAATGTCATCAAAAAACACGCCAGGAAAATCATATCCTTGTTGAACGGGACACCTTCGGTTGTGAATAATCCTCTCGATGAAATCTTTGTTAAAGTTATTAAAGCAAGGACAAGGCTTGAGGATGGAGTGAAGAACCCCATGATGTAAAGTCCTCCAAAAACTATTAGAAGAAAAGGAGTTGCAAACCCAATGATAAACGCTGTGTTTTCGCTAAAGAATTGAAGTGACTTTACACGTAATATATATGCTTCTATGTTTCTTGCTTGCATAATCCCAAGAGACAATGTGTAAATCCCGGCTGTAAGTCTGATTAGAAAAAGTCCGACAGAGGGAGAACCGTGGGCTTTGAAGAGAACGCTCATAAATTTCGGAGTTAATTATGAGATTGAAAACTTGGAGGCGACGATCGGATTCGAACCGATGAATAAAAGTTTTGCAGACTTTCCTCTTAAGCCACTTGAGTACGTCGCCTTAAAATTGATACACAAATAAACCAAAAAGCCCTAAATCTAGTGAATTCAGGGCTTTGGCTATGAGCGGGAAACGAGACTCGAACTCGCGACTTCAACCTTGGCAAGGTTGCGCTCTACCAACTGAGCTATTCCCGCGTGATGAGCTACAATTATAGCGTAATTC
>JAUQWS010000072.1 GCA_030835025.1 Ignavibacteria bacterium
ATATTCAGCCTTGATTCTCTTTCATAATCTGCCCTGGCAAGATTGCTTTTTGCTTCGGCTATCTGTTCATCGGTCAGTATTTCTTCGCTTGTCCAGTGATATGATCTCCACCCCTTTTCTTTTGCTTTACCCCTCAAAAAATCGTCAAAAAAGTGATTTTTGCCGAACGGACGCCCCTCTTTTATGCACCAGCCGCGTGTATCATTTATCATCGGTTCAATTGATTCATTATAAACACCCGGGTCACAATCCTGGTACTCCGTTATTACAATACCGTGCATCAGCTGCCCCTGGATTCTCTTGAATTCCCTTAAACCTATTACCCTGATCACCGAATCTCCCTGGAATGTTAATTTAAGATCTACTTCACTTATATTTTTTATCAGTTCACGAGGAGCAAGTTTCTTAAGGTCGCTCCAGAAAATTTCTTTAGCCTGCTGCCTTGTTGGCGCCCCCGCATAATAGATCTTGCCGTCGTTTTCCTCCCTCAGGCATTGGTTCACAAGGTACCGTTTTGCAAACCTTTCAGTTTTGAATGATCTCCTTCCTGCAGCAACAACAATGTTCCTGAACTTTTTCTTTAAAAGGTCACTGTGGAGACGTTTTTGCTCTGAATTTTTCAAGGCTTTTGGGTTTAAAGGGAACCACCTGCCGTTCAATGATTCTATATTGTTCTTTCTCAATTCAGCTCTCACATGTTTTCTTCAGATTCCTCTGCAGCAATCTTCCTTAAAGCAGAGATTTCGATATTATTGAGATCATTCACCGCTGAAGGGTTCTTGCTCCAGCTGCCGCTTTTCCTGTTAAAAAGCCATATCAGCGCATTTGAAGCATCAGGCGGAACGAATTTCTTAACGAACTTTCGCTCTTTAAACTTCATTAAGCCATCTTCTCCGATCGGCACATAGACCTCGTGTATTTCAGTGGTATCATATCCGGTTGCCCGTTTATAGAGGGCTTCCTCTACTTCAATATCTGCCAGTGTTTTGGCATTTTTTATCTTTCTTGAAAAGTCCTTATTGCACTTCAAGAATTCATCAAGCAAAGATTTGTTAAATCCGAGCAAATCAGAAATTTCATTCATTTTAAGTCCGTGCCGTGCATTTTTTTCTATTCTGTATAGATCATCGGCCGAAGGTTTAAATCTGGATTGCTTTTGTTTCACGGATTTATGGGGTAAGTTTGTTTTTGATTATTTATTTGTATATTTGCTATAAGCACATAAGCTACGTTACAAATATATATGCCAAATGCATATTTGTCAAGAGTTATTATATGATAATTGCATATATTTTTTCATAACTTATTGATATAACAAATGAAATCAACAGGAAAAAGGTCAAAAAAAGACAGGGCATTGACCCGAAAAATTAATGAGAGGCTTTTCCCTATGCTGGCAGCAAAGGGAATTCCCTCAATTTACGCACTTGCCAACAGCATAGATGAAAATGCGGGCTCGATCAGTAAGATCAAAAGAGGAATGAGCGACTGGACTATTGATCAGTTAGACAAGATCCGTGAAAAATTCGGCATTTCCGTTGATACGGTTTTCGGGGCGGAGCCGAAGATCAAATCCGAGGCTGAATTCCGGAATATCAAGTTCAGGAGAGTGCCGCTGCTCGGATACGCGGAGTGCGGCTCGCCTTCAGTTACATGGCTGGATAGCGCTTCCAAGGTTCTTGATCTCTCTGATGTATCAGGACTCGCTAATCCTTTTGTGCTGATAGCAAAAGGGGACTCAATGCAGCCATATATCAATCCAGGAGACAGGCTTCTGTGTTCGGAGCATCAGCAGAAATTCAAGGATCACACAGCGGTTGTGGCAGTTTTCAAATCAATTCCGGATACATTTGAAGCAAATGCGAAGCTGATAAAATGGGACAGAAAGAATAAACTGATAACGCTATACAGCATTAATACTAAGTATGCGCCAACGAACCACAATGAGGATGAATTTGTTAAGATCTACAAGGTTAACCGTATAATAAGAGAAGTCAGGTGAGAATGAAGGTATCAAGATTCCCGTCAAAACTCAGCATAAAGGCACTCGTGTCTTTGATTTTCATCTTTTCGGCACAATGCCTGTATTCTCAGACGGTTTTTGGCGTGGATGTATCCGATCCGCAAAACACGTCGGGGTATTTGTTCAATAACTCAGGCGATGCTGCGGGCTCTGATATTTACGTAAAATACGATACAGGAATTTTTGACAGGATCATACTTTCAAAAGGTATCGGATATACATTTACGATCTTCAACCCGACTGCAAACAGGCTGATACAGGTTTCTGACAGTTTGAGAGCGGCTTTTGGGTATGAAAATGCAACGATGGACTCAATTCCGAATGGAATCGCTGAGGATGATTTTGATGGTCTAACTCTAAGTATACAGGATGGCAGAGGCAAAATACTCAGATTTTGGTACGAAGAGAAGTTCAACGTAAAACTCGAATTTTCAGGAGAAAATCTGCAGGTACTTTTGGCATATAATTGATTAATTAATATCGTTTGGGACCATAAAGTACCTAAAATTACGATTTTTTACCAAAAATTTGTCATTTTTTTTGTTGATTTGACTACGTATAATTGTGTAAATTGATTGCAGTAAAAGTATGACTTTTGTCATTATTGCGACGTAGTATAAAACTGGAATATGAAACCTCAATTTGAACATCCCGTTTGCGATGAATGCCGCTCAAAACTTGGAAATGTATTTTGCACCTTAACTGAATCGCAGACTTCTGAAATGGATTCTGAAAAGAACTGCAGCATTTTCAAAAAAGGTCAGATAATTTTTAATGAAGGCAATAAACCTGCCGGAGTATATTGTGTAAATAAAGGAAAGATAAAGATCTATCAAACCGGTGAAGAAGGCAAAGAACAGATACTAAGGCTCGCAAAAGAAGGCGATATACTTGGATACAGGTCACTTATAAGCGGTGAGGCATATTCAGGCACGGCTTCTGTTATGGAAGATGCCACGGTTTGTTTTATTCCCAAAAGGACTTTTTTTGATTTTCTCCATACAAACTCAGACCTTTCTTCTGCAATGATGCAGCTTCTCTCACACGATCTTAAAGAAGCAGAAGCAAGGCTTACCGGTCTTGCTCAAAAGCCCGTCAGGGAAAGAATGGCAGAAGCATTATTGATGCTGTTTGAATTCTACGGATCCGATAAAGACGGTGCAATAAACGCAGCTATATCACGCGAAGATATCGCGAACATTGTTGGAACTGCAACTGAAACAACGATTAGAATACTTTCTGATTTCAAGAATGAGAAGCTTATTGAGCTGCTCGGAAAGAAAATTAAGATCGTTAATCACCAGGGACTCATCAAAACTGCTCACATTTACGACTAGTTCCGGCCGGCTTTAATTAGTACAAAACCCTTAAAAATCTCTCTAAAAGTCATATTTCGGGAATATACAAATCATATTTATTTATGATTGAAATCATTGTTTAGTGCATTGCTGAATGGCTACTTTTGTATTGAAATTGGAGAGATATAAACAATGGCAATAAACAACGGACTGGAAGAAATAATTAAGAACCAGAAGAATCTGCAGGAGCTGATCTTTCATAAAAACGAACCGCTTTTTATGGAAAATGAGCCCCCGGCCGGTATATACTGCATAGAATCCGGGAGTGTCAAGATTTTCAAAGAAGAATCAGCTGAGCTTAGCAGAATTCTTCATTTAGCAACTGCCGGAGAGATACTCGGACTCCACTCTGTTGTGAATTCGCACCCTTATACAAACTCGGCAGTGGCAATCTCTGATACAAGAGCGTGCTTCATCACCTCTGACGATTTCATGGAGCTCATAAATTCCAACAACACGTACAAACTGCTTGTAATGAAAAGCCTTTGCTCGCGAATCGACTCAATGGAAGACCATATAGTAAGGATCAGCGAGAAAATGTCAGATGAACGCTTTGCTGATACGCTATTGATGCTGATCGATAAATACGGACTCAACCGTACTAAAGAGCTGAATATAAAACTCAGCATAGATGAATTGGCAAGCTACACGTGCACTTCAAAAAGCTATATGAAGAAGATAATAACCGAGTTTGCACACCGCGGTTTGGTTACTTTCTCTTCAGGTTCCATTAGAGTGCTGAATCTGCCAATGCTAAAGACTACAGCTGCTCTTAGCCCGGCAAGACAAGCTTAATAATTCACCCGCTTTTTGCCCGTACGCAGTGATTAACGTCATAATTTTTCTTGATGTTAGTCATAGATAAATTTGAAATGCTTACTTATTTTGTAAGAACAATTTCGGTTCTTACAGCGCTGTTGATTAAAAGGGGACTACCCGAATTCCTGCTTTTAATCTATTTTTGTGAATTTAGTTAATACAGATTGCAGTTAATGAACATTCATTCATACATTCCATAACCAAAAATCTCGGAACATGACCGGAAAAAAATCATTTTCACTTGAAGAAACAAAATGGATCGGTGACCAGTTGGGAATCAACTGGAACAGATACGATATTGATCAGTTCAGAATGGGATTGGAGGTTGAACTTGAGCACGGAATAGTTAATCCCGTTACAAATGTTACAAATGATGACCTGATGATGACGGCAAAGATCGCACTTGCCCATTTGAATGAATTGCCGGATTATTATACAAGGCTTCGAAAGATGGAAACAGAAGCAAAAGTGAAATGATGTTGCCGGGTATGTTTGTCATTGGGGGTAGTACCCGCGTTCTAAGTAATCCATAACAAAATAAAATGAAAACAATACTTGTCCCGACCGATTTTTCAAAGTGTTCAGTAGATGCCTTAAACTTTGCGGGAGTTATCGCCAGGAAAACCTCTGCATCAATTCACCTGTTCAACTGCACTCAGACTCCTTCATATTACTTTGCTTCTGATCCGCTATCTATGGCACCCCCGGCAGCACTTTTGCCGGAAGCTTATGACAACAATATAAGAAAAACTTCACTTAAGAAGCTTGAAGCTCTGAGCAAAAACAAACTTTACAAAGGCATTAAGTTCTATTTGAGCAGTGAATCATCACCGAATGTTCATTTTTCTATTCTTGAGCGAGCGGATAAGGTGAAAGCTGATGTAATTGTCCTGGGAACCAGGGGAGCGGGCAACATTTCCAGCATACTTTTGGGGAGCACGGCAGAAAGAGTCGTGAGGTTTTCGGAAAGACCCGTAATAGTCGTACCGGGAAGAGTTGATACTGCGAAACTGAAGAAGATCGTGTTTGCTTCGGATCTAAGCGAAGAAGCTTATGGTATATTTCCGTTTGTCAGAAAAATTTCAGGTATCCTTGGTGCAGCCATTTATTTGCTGAAGGTAAATACTTCAGAGCAGTTCAACAGGACTCTGGATGATAGAAAGAAACTGGATAAGTTCAGCCAAAGATACGGGGGTGGATTTGCTGGTGCAATTTATAATGATTATATGAAAGAAGAGGGAATTCTGAACTATTCACAGGAGATCAAAGCGGGCATGATTGCCATCGGTACGCATGGTAAAAGGGGATTGAAAAGATTCTTCTCAGAGGATGTTTCTGCCGGGATTGTCAGGCTTTCATTGATCCCAATACTTATCGTAAATCTCAAAAAGTTTAAGAGAAAATCTGACCTCCACAAAAAGTAGCAGATTCCTGAATAAGGGATTACATCAGATCAACAATACCCCGATAGAATTTTTCATCGGGGTTTTTTGTCCAATTATTGCGTTTTTTGGGCTATATTTATGATATTTATCATATTAGAAATTGAGCAACATCATAGGAATGGCAGTCACCAAAATGCTATTTTTGAGTAATAAATGCAACATGACCCATACCTGTTTTTCCGGACGGGTCAGAGTTTGCACTTAGGAAATGCTGCTCCAGAATTATATCTAAAGATGTCAATAATAATTACAGATGATTGCATAAACTGCAGCGCCTGCGAAGCAGAGTGCCCGGTACATGCAGTTTACCCGAAGCTTGTGTGTGAACATAAACCGGAGGACTTGTTTATCAACAATAAGGCACTGGTGACAGGGTTTGCATCAGGCGATCATTATTTTGTTAATCCCTATCTGTGCAATGGCTGCGAGGGTATTTTTGATGAACCCAGGTGCAATTCCGTTTGTCCTGTTTCGTGCTGTATTGCCGAAAGCGAGTATTACGGAACAAGCCTAAGAGGTGTGAAAGTTAAGGTAAATCCGATTACTATTACAAAAATTAGCCTGAACTGACATGAATAATCCCGAACAAACAAAACCCGAAATTATCCAATCCGAGAGGTTTAATATGCAGCTGACTGATAAATATGATAAGATAAGAGAAAAAGCGGAAATGATTGATGATATGTACTGGGATATAGAAAAGGAAGGGATAAACGGTTATATCATTAAAGGTATAGAAGATCTTGTGATCTCCCTCCAGGAAGATCTTGCGGCTGCCTTTAGGATCGAAGAAGATCATATATACTGCGTGTTTAAAAACATGATGCCTGATTCTTCTTCTGTTGAGGCTTTTAAAAATGAGAATTCTAATATTCTGATGATGTTTGATGCGATGAGAGCGCTTCTAAAGGATAAAGAACTCGCAAGGAAAGAAAAAGACCTGCTTCAATCGGAAATGATAGCTGCAGCAGACCTGGTGATTCGCAATATTCAGAAAAAAGAGAATATTTTTATTAATGAATTAAGAATTGTTTTGCCGGAGGATAAGCTAAAATCTATTGCAGATGAAACTGTATAGATGATTCTTTCCGGCGGCAAACATACCGCCGGACAATTTGAGCGGAATCTGAATTCCGGGAAAGGATAACAAAGAAGGAGGAGAAAAAAATGAATTCCACATTTGTTTTTGAATCACTGCCTTCAAGCTTTACTGATGAACTGAAACTCCCTTATAGGAAAAATCTTCGCAAAGGGCTCATTTATGCAATAATTCTGCATTTTGTGGTAATAGCTGTTTATGCCGGCGGTTATTATTACGGAAATTACCTTACAGAACAGGAAACGAAAAACATTCAACAGAGGGTCATCAATGTCACACTTACTGATCTTGAGCCGCCGCCTTCAATGACAGAAGAAGAAGTTCCGCCTGTAAAGCTTGAGGAATTGACTGCTCCTGCAAAGGACCTCGAAGCGCTTACACCGGAGCCTGTTGCCAGAGAGAAAGCTGATGTACAGACAATCAAAACTCAGCAGCAGCTCGAAGAAATTAAGACACCGGTATCCAGTACCGGGGATACAGGTACATTTTCATATTCAGGACCCGTAAAAATAGAAGAACGGAAAATAGAAGAAAAGGTGAAGACAGAAAGAGAAGTCGAAGAGAAGGAGAAGACAGTATACCAGTCTTTTGAAGTTGAGAAAGCTCCCGAATGCGTAAATCTATCGCAGGTAAGGAGCTCAATGTCTTATCCTCCTCTTGCAATTGAAGCGGGAATTGAAGGAAAAGTTACCGTAAAGGTTCTTGTTGGCCCGGATGGAAGCGTTTTAAAAGTAGGCTCGGTTAGCGGACCTGATGTATTCAGGGATGAAGTCTCGGATAAATCTATGATGCTTCAATTCACTCCCGGATTACAGAACGGGAAGCCCGTAAAAGTATGGGTCACTGTCCCTTTCAACTTTAAACTGAACAGCAGATAGAATTCACTCAGGGTTTTTGTTTGATCCAAAGCGGACTTTCAAGTCCGCTTTTTATTTGCGGCTCGGGTGCCGCCTTGATAAACCCTTTTCCCTGAAATAAAACAAGGCGGGTAAACCCGCCCCGTGTTTCGATGGCTCGGGTGCCGCCTAGATAAACCCTTTTCCCTGAAATAAAACAAGGCGGGTAAACCCGCCTCGTGTTTGAATGGCTCAATGCCACCTTCATCCATCCTTACCGAGGAGCAGCCCTCAATAAGTACGATACAAAAATAACACTTACCCTAAGGTCGAAAAATGACGCAAGTTAGAGACTTCTATGATTTTTGTCTTTTGAAATGCGTTTCCGGTAGTTTTTGAGGCTTTTTTACCGCTGTTCAGTGACAGATCAAATCCTGAGTTTGGGAGCTTTTGTCAACGAGTTTTGGGCTCAAATAGGGAATCCCGAGGTTCAAGCCGCGCAGTATAAATATTACCGCCAGTGCGATTGAAAGTGCTGGAATAACTCTGGATAGTTTTTGCCGGAAGCTGAGGTTTATTGCTCCACCAACAAGAGAAGTACCCAGCATTACCGGAACAGTTCCCAGTCCGAACATAGCCATGAATAGCATGCTTTCTGCCGGACTCCCTATTGCAATTGCCCCTGTTACTGCAATATAAACAAATCCGCAGGGGAGGAAACCGTTCAGAATTCCGATAATTACCATTGATGAAAGAGAATGTTCCTTCAGCATCTTTCCGAACAGAGATTTTAACAGACTTACAGCTCTGTAAAGGCCAAGTTTTTGAGAAAGTTTCAATCTGTAAGTTACCGGAGTAATTACAGAAGCAATGATAAGCACTCCGAGTGTAATGGATACAATCTGCTGAAGCCCTATCATATTAAGTCTGGAACCGAGCAGTCCGAAAGCAAGCCCAAGAATAGAATAAGTGACAATTCTTCCGGTATTGTACAAAACCCTGGATGTTACCATAGGACTGCTTTTCGGCAGAGCAAGAGCAATGGGTCCGCACATTCCTATGCAGTGAAAACTCCCCAGCAGCCCGACCAGAAATCCGCTTAATAACTCCACTACTGTATCATTATTTTTTCTTCATTAAAATAATCTTTCCCGTTCATACTCCAGTTCACCTTTACCCTCCACAACCCCTTTTGAAGCTTATCAGTATCAATTTGCTGCTTAAATTCATCATTTATTTTTATAGGCATGTGAAAATCTTTCTTAGCATCCGATGGCCTGTAGAATGAGATATCACCTTCGGGATGCCCCTCTGAAGGGAAAGAAAATATAAGGCTTCCTTCGGAATACTGAATATTAAGCTGCTCTTTCAGGCCGTTTGTATTGTTGATCTTATTAATCTGTTCCTGGTACTTGATCTCTTTATCGTAATAGTTGGGAGTGACAAGATCAATGTTCTTCGTGACAGAAATATAGACCATCAGTGCCATTCCCATAATGAAGAGTATTATTACGAGTGCTATACCTTTACCCCAGTCAAATTTCATTTTGATATTTGTTTTGATTATAATAAAATAAGCTACTTTTGAACACCGGGTCCAAGGAATGTTGTTTTGTAAACATCAAACCGTTCACCATTTTTATATACTCCTATCTCCAGCGGCGTATTCATTTTTGTCATCTTTTCTTTTGGCAGCAAGACAAGGAATTTCGTTTCGTTTACGTCACTCGGATTCAGTCTTATATCATTGCCGATTATCTTGATCTCTCCATCTATGTTCTCCAGTTTCAACTGCACCGGAACCTCTTCAAAAGTCTTGTTCGTAAGTTTCATTGTATACAAGTTGCTGATCTTGTTATCAGGCTGTTCCTGGAATATCATTCCCGGTGCCCTGAGTATTGTTACATCTATTGGTTTCCTTGAAAGGACTAGAAACACGAGTACTGCCGTCAAAATTGTCAGAACAGCTGTGTAACCGATCACCCTGCCTGTAATCTTGAACTTTGTCTTGTCTTTTATATTATTTTCTGAAGCAAACCGTATCAATCCCCTCGGCCTTTTAACCTTATCCATAATATCGTCACACGCATCAATACAGGCAGTGCAGTTAACACACTCAAGCTGTGTACCTTCTCTTATGTCTATTCCCGTAGGACAGACAGCAACACAGGCATTGCAGTCAATACAGTCGCCTTTTTTGTCTTCAATCCCTGTTTTAAGCTTGCCTCTGGGTTCTCCCCTCACATAATCATAAGCTATGACAGTTGTATTCGGGTCAAGCAGAACTCCCTGCAGCCTGCCATAAGGACAAACATACACGCATGCATACTCTCTGAACCATGCAAAGATGAAATAGAAAATGCCCGAGAATATCAGCATTGTTATGAAACCGCCCATATGCTGCTTAACAGGGTCAGTAACCAACTTAACCAGTTCATCGGTCCCGATTATCCACGCAAGGAAAGTATTGGCTATAAGTAACGATAGAGCGAAAAATATTGACCATTTTGTAAGCTTTTTAAAGACCTTACCTGGTGACCAGGGAGCTGCATTAAGCTTTTTCTGCCTATAATAATCTCCTTCAATAAAGAATTCAATCTTCCTGAACACCATTTCAAGAAATACCGTTTGCGGGCACGCCCAGCCGCAGAAAACCCTCCCAAATACTGCGGTGAACAGAATAATAGATACCACAAAGGCAATAAATCCCAGTGCTATGATGAAATAATCGTGCGGCCCGAATGCCATTCCGAAAAGAATGAACTTCCTGTTGATTATATCAAACATCATGAAAGGGTGATTTTCGATCTTTATTAAGGGGACCCCAAAAAGTACTGCAAGCAGCGCAATACTGAATATGGTTCTTGCGTTGTAAAACCTGCCTTTAGGTTTTTTGGGGTAAATTGTCTTTCGGCTTCCTTCATCAGTAACTATACCCAGCTTGTCTCGAAAGCTTTCGTCTTTTCTCCGGTCCTTTTCAGCTTGCATGTGCATTTCAAAAAAAGCCCCTTATGTTGAAGGTGCATTTATACTTTGATATTTATTTGGTCTTAACTGAATCTTTTTTGGTCTTAGTTGTGTCTGTTTTAGTCTTCAGCGTATCGTTTTTAACTTTGGTAGAATCGATCTTCACTTTGTTTGAATCACTTGTTTTAGTTGAATCTTTCACAGTCTCTTCAACCCAGATGTTCCCCTCTGGCGGTTTGCCTGTTGGCGGATTGGTTCCCTGCAGGCTTAAAATATAACTTGCTACCTGCTGTATCTGTTTCGGAGTCAGGGAGGTTTTCCATGATATCATTCCTTTTGCAGGAACACCATTGACAATGGTAGCAAATACGTTCTTAATTCCGCCTCCGTGTATCCAGTGTTTATCTGTCAGGTTTGGTCCTACTGTTCCGCCGGCGTCCATTCCGTGGCATTGTGTGCAGCTTACATTGAATACCTGTTTTCCTTTTTCAAGTTCAGCGGCATCCATCAGCTGCGTTACATTGTTTTCATTTATGAATGCGCCGGTCCTGATGAGCTCTTCGCGTTTTTCATTTGCAATTCTGATCTCTTCGACATATTCATCAACCATTACATTTCCTGAGCCGAGAACGTGATAATCGATAAGATAAATTGCAGCAATAATAATGGTCCCGTAAAAAAGCATATTGAACCATGGGGGGACAGTGTTATTAAGCTCATGGATTCCGTCATATTCATGGTCCATCATAATATCCTTTTCCTGTTCAACGGGCACTCCGCGGTTAAGAACTTTTGAGATCTTTGCAAGGAAGGAGTACTTCTGTTTTCGTCTTTGTTTTGAGTATTCATATTTTGGAGCAGATAGAATAAAGAACAGCACGAAAAGAGACGCCACAAGTATAAACACCATTGCACCGGCAAGCTGCGAATATGTTTCATTCTGGCTATGCCCCGCCGGAGATGTTTGTGAAAATGTGGCTGCATTAATAGCCGTAAAAAAGCAAAGTGCTGAAATAATATTGAACTTTTTCATTTCGATCCTCCCTGCACATTGTTTCCGTCTAATGGTAAGTTAGACATTCTGCTCAAATAAGATTTGTCGGCTCTAAGAACCCAAATTACTATCACTATAAAGAAGATGAAGAAGACAATAAGCGAGATGATCGGGAATATTTCAACTCCGTTGATATTTTCAAGTACATTCTTATACATTTTACTTAACTCCTTTCAGATCGGCAGTCTTTGTACCTTTTATGTCAGTGCCCAGCCGCTGCAAATAAGCAATGAGGGCAATTATCTCCTTATTGCTTGTGACAGGGGCGCCGTTCTTGTTAAGATCTTCAGTTATAACTACTGCCTGTTTCATTAAGTCATCATTTGCTGATTTCTCGTAACCTTCCGGGTATGGAACACCGGTAGTTCGTAGAGCGTTTATTTTGCTTTCTGTTGTAGTGATATCAAGCTCATCTGTAAGCAGCCATGGATAAGCCGGCATTAATGAGCCGGGCGATATCTGTCTCGGGTCATCCATATGAAGATAATGCCATACGTTCGGGTATTTCATACCTTCACGGTGAAGATCAGGCCCGGTCCTCTTTGAGCCCCACAGGAACGGGTGATCGTAAACAAATTCCCCGGCCTTTGAATATTCGCCATACCTTTCAGTTTCCGAACGGAACGGCCTTATCATTTGTGAGTGGCAGTTATTGCATCCTTCACGTATGTACAGGTCACGTCCCTGCAGCTCCAGCGGAGAGTACGGCTTAACGCTTGATATAGTAGGTACATTTGATTTTACCAAAAAAGTAGGGACCATTTCGACCAAACCGCCTATTAATACAAGTACTGTAGCAAGAAGTGCAAACTGAAACGGTTTTCTTTCAAGCCATCTGTGTCTTGTTTCCTTTGCTCCCTTCTCAACAATTTCTCTTGCCGGAGCTTCAGCCGGTTCATTAGCTTCTGATACTCCCGCCTTGATTGTTTTTGCCAGGTTAAAAACTCCGACCAGTACACCTGTGAAGAACATTGTACCGCCAATTGAACGTATTATATACATCGGTACTATCTGTGTAACCGTTTCAAGGAAATTAGGATACTGAAGGATTCCTTCGGGAGTGAACTGTTTCCACATCAATGACTGCGTTATCCCTGACCAGTACATCGAAATAGCGTAGAATACTATTCCAAGCGTGCCGATCCAAAAATGGAAGTTTGCGAGTTTCTTTGAGTATAAGGGGGTTTTATAAAGCCTGGGAATGAGCCAATATAAGATCGCAAAGGTCAGGAATCCGTTCCACCCAAGTGCGCCAATATGCACATGTCCCACTATCCAGTCAGTAAAGTGGGCAATTGCATTAACATTTTTCAAGGAAAGCAGCGGTCCTTCAAGGGTTGCCATACCATACGCAGTTACTGCCACAACCATCATCTTCAGTATTGGATCTTCTCTGACTTTATCCCATGCTCCTCTTAATGTAAGCAGGCCGTTGATCATTCCGCCCCAGGATGGTGCTATGAGCATGAGTGAAAAAACTGTTCCAAGCGATTGCGCCCAGTCAGGCAGGGCAGTGTAAAGCAGGTGATGCGGTCCGGCCCAGATGTAAATGAATATCAGTGACCAGAAATGAATTATCGATAATTTATATGAATACACTGGCCTGTTTGCAGCCTTCGGGAGGTAGTAATACATCAATCCAAGAAACGGGGTAGTTAAGAAAAATGCTACAGCGTTGTGTCCATACCACCACTGAACCAATGCATCCTGAACGCCTGCATAGAGCGAATAGCTTTTGAAAAGTGTTGCAGGTATTCCCAAAGAATTAACTATGTGCAGCACAGCAACCGTTATTACGGTTGCTATGTAGAACCAGATAGCAACGTACATATGCTTTTCCCGTCGTTTCACTATTGTCCCGAACATGTTGATGGCAAAAACCACCCACACGAGTGCAATCAGGATATCAATAGGCCACTCAAGCTCAGCATATTCCTTGCTAGTAGTTATACCTAAAGGAAGTGTTAGAGCTGCACATAGTATAATAAATTGCCAGCCCCAGAAGTGGACCTTGCTAAGAAGGTCGCTGAACATTCTGGCTTTGCAAACTCGTTGAAGGGAATAATATATTCCCATAAAAATTGCGTTACCCACAAATGCAAATATTACAGCATTTGTATGAAGAGGTCTGATGCGGCTGAAAGTTGTATATGGTAAACCAAAATTCAGTGCCGGAATGTATATCTGGAAAGCTATCAGCAAACCCACAAGCATACCAACTACGCCCCATATCATTGTTGCCAGCGCAAAGTTGCGGACTATCCTGTTATCATAACTGAACTTTTCCATTTCCATGATCTGGAATCTCCTTTGAATTAGTAATGTATTTTCTGTATTGTTCTGTATTAAATTATATCAAGCTCTTTTAAGCAGCGGTGAATTCTCTCATAAGCAATGGACATATCGTTATCAAGGCCAACCGAGAATCTTATAAGCCCCTCGCTCAATCCCATTTCCTTTTGCTCTTTTTCAGGGATCTCGCTTGAAGTACTGTGCCCGGGACAGCTGAACAGTGTTTTAAAATAACCCAGGCTCACAGCAAGGTATCCTACTTTTTCCTCCTGCATACGTGTCATCAGTTTTTCTGCGTTTGAATAACTGCCCGTATCAACCGCAAGCATTCCGCTGAAACCAAACCCTTCGTTCATTATATCCTTCATCAGTTTATAGTTACGGCTTGAGCGAAGCCCCGGGTAGAATGTCCTTAAACCCAGCTTTTTGAATTTCTCAGCAAGGAACATTGCATTATCACCATGTTTCCGCATTCTGATATGAAGGGTATGCAGGTTCTTTAAGATACTTGCAGCGCGAAGGCTATCCAGTACAGGGCCAAGCAGCATGGTTGCCCCTGAGTTTACATCGCAAAGGCTGTTAATGAATTCGTTGGTTGAACATATACAGCCTGCAACACAATCGCTTGTGCCGTTTATATACTTTGTCAAACTGTGTACTACTATATCTGCACCAAGCCTTATCGGAGATATCACCATCGGGCTGAATGTATTATCAACTACAAGCTTCACACCCCTTCTGCGTGCTATTTTAGCAATTGCGGGGATATCTGTTACTTCAAGAAGGGGATTACTGATAGACTCGGCAAATATAACTTTGGTTCTCCCTGTGATGGCTTTATCCACTGCATCCGGTTTCTGCATATCAACAAACTTCACGCTGATGCCGAACTTAGGCATGAAATTCTTAAAGAATGCATATGTGCCGCCGTAAATTGTCCTCTCGGATATCACTTCATCTCCGGCTGAACAGATCTGAAGTATGACCGAGCTAATTGCTCCCATACCGGATGAAGTTACCTGGGCAGCCTCTGCATCTTCAAGCCTTGCGAGGGCATTGGAAAGATATTTATTGATCGGGTTCCAGTGCCTTGAATACAGGAAGCACCCTTCAATATCGTGCTGGAACGAATCCTCCATCGATTTCGGGCTCAGAAAAGTGAAGGTCGAAGAATCGGTTATTGAAGGATTTACATCTCCGAATTCACCGAAAACCAGATAATCGTGAATGCTGGTACTGGGATCGAATTTCTTCATTTTGTTGACTCCTTTTCGTTGTCAAATAGAATCCTTACTGAAGGCGTATACTTATCTTCGAATTGGCCGGACTTAACCGCCCATAAAAAGGCTGCAAGAAAACCGCCTGCAACAAGCAGACTGAAGAAGATAAGAAGTACTATAACACTCATTTCAGTCCTTTTGCTTTAGAAATTAAATTTGTTGAAGTAATTGTGAATAACACAACCGAAACCGAACTTAAAGGCATCAAAATCGCGGCAAACATAGGTGATATTTCAGACCGGAAGGCGAGCATAACACCGATTATGTTGTAGATTATCGAAATCACAAAACTTGCTATTATTATGTGCTTAGTTGCTCTGGTAAAACCTATGAATTTACTGAGATTTGAGAATTCAGAAGCATCCAGTATTGCATCACACGACGGGGAAAAATTAGTAATATCTTCTGAAATTGCGATTCCAACATCACTCTGTTTTAGCGCACCTGCATCGTTAAGCCCGTCGCCAACCATCAGCACTTTCTTCCCCTGCAGCTGCTGCTTTTTAACAAATTCAAGCTTATCATGGGGTGATTGGTTAAACTTCATATCTGAACCTGATTCAAAATATCCCAGCAGGTTTTCCTTCTCACCTTCATTATCTCCGGAAAGAACCTTCAGTACGTAATTGCTCTTCAGTGATCTTGTGACCATCTCGAGGCCGCTTCTGTAAATATTATTTATCACAAAAAAACCTTTTACTGAGCCGTCAATCGAAAGAAATATCCGTGAATATGTACTGCCTGTTTTTTTCCCGGTACGTTTCAATACATCACGGTAATCAGCAGCAAATGAAGCAGAACCCAGCCTGATTATCCTGCTATCAACCATTGCTTCTATGCCTTTTCCTGAAAGTTCACTGAATTCCTGTACATCATAAAGCTCAGCCGTTTCAAGTGCATTATAGATCTTTGCGCTTAGAGGGTGGGTAGAATTTCTGACGGCGGATCTTACAAGGCTTTGTTCATAAGAGCTGAGCACAGACCCGTTAAATGTGATCTTTGCATTGCCGGTCTTTGTTATTGTGCCCGTCTTGTCAAATATGATGGTATCAATTTTTGAGAGCCTCTCCACAACTGAAGCATTCTTCGCGTAGAACTTATTTCTCCCCAATATCCGCAGGGCATTGCCCAATGCAAACGGATTTGTCAGTGCTATTCCGCAGGGACAGGCTATTATCAGCACTGCAGTCATTGCATTTATTGCTGTCCTTAAGCTGGCTGGATACCAATAAAAGAAGGCTGCAGCGGCTATTATCAGAATTATAAGGGTGAAGTACTTGCCGACAACATTTACCAGAGAATTGAACTTATCTTCGTCATTTTTTACAAATGCATCTTTGTTCCACAATTGTGTAAGATAGCTCTGCGATACAGTCCTTATCACTTCCAGTTCAATAGCGGGCCCGGATTGCCTGCCGCCGGCATAAACTATCTCGCCTGCAACCTTTTGAACAGGAATAGATTCGCCCGTCACAAAACTGTAATCAATATTGGCATTTCCACTGAAAAGGATCGCATCGGCGGGAATAAGTTCATTATTCCTTATCACAATACGGTCACCTGTTTTGAGGGCTGAAACAGGTATTGATGATTCTGTTCCGGATCTTTTTAATGTGACCGATATCGGGAAATATGACTTGTAATTCCTTTCAAAGTTCAATGCATCATAAGTCTTGCTCTGGAAAACTTTTCCTATTAATAGGAAGAATATCAGCCCTGTCATTGAGTCAATGAATCCAACCCCTGTGCCTGTAAAGATCTCAAATACACTGCGGCCAAACAGAACAACCAGTCCAAGTACGATAGGAAAATCAATATTAATGTTTTTTTGCCTGATGCCGCCCCACGCCGATTTGAAATAATCGGATGCAGAGTAAAACAAAACGGGTATTCCAAGCAGCAGGTTAAGCCAGCCGAAGAATTGTTTGTAGTAAACTTCAAGTCTGCCGTCTAAAGCCAGGTACTCAGGGAAACTGAGAAGCATAACGTTCCCGAAACAAAAACCCGCTATGCCGATCTTATAATAAATACTCTTGTTCGATCTGTATTTAACTTTGTTTTCAATATCGCTAAGGCTTATTTGCGGCTCGTACCCTATAGCACTCAGAAGCTCAACAATTTCCCTGAGTGTTAATTCTTTTGTTTTATACTTTATGTTTACAATCTTCTGGAGGAAGTTGACCTCGGAATGCAGAACTGCCGGATTGAGCTTATGCAGGTTTTCGAGCAGCCAGATACAGGAGGAACAATGTATCTGAGGAATTGAGAAGTTTACCACCGAGATATTCCCGTCAGTAAAACCGGTCAACTGCTTTATGATAAGTTCATCATCAAGGTAAGAGAACCTGGATTTAAGAGCTTTATCCAGTGGTTTTTGGGATATTCCGGGATTGCGATCTATCTCGTAATATTTACATAGATCATTCTCGTTCAGGATTTCGTAAACAGTCTTGCAGCCTGAGCAGCAAAAATGCTTATCTCCATCCCGAATATCCAGACCCCCAGTGCATAAATCACCGCAGTGATAGCAGAGAGTCCCTTCCTTTAGGCTTACTACTTCTGAAATCTGCATATTCTGACACAAAATTAGCACTCACGGTCATATTGTCATATGACGATCATCAGAGAAAAATATGATTTTTGTCACCGGATTGCCGGGATTGCTGGTGTACATACGTTCGAAAGCAGGGATTGACAGACGGTCACAACCTAATTTCCATAATTATTAATTTTCGGAATCATTATATTGGCGGGCACTGCAAAAGTGATTATGTAAATCTTTGATAGAATGATCTCAATAAAAAAGTTAGGGTATGGAGTTGTTATTGCTGCACTTGTAGTCTTTGCCTTTTCATGCGGCAAAGATTACAACAGGCTTAGCGGGAAATGGACGGCTTCAGGTGATTTGGGTGATACAACTGACCTGCATAGCTGGTATATTGAATATGAATTTAAGGGAAAAGAATATACAAAAAAAGGTTACCCGCCAATCAGCGAAGAAGGCAAGATCGAAGTAATCGAAGAACGCGGTGACAGTCTTAAATTTCTCTTTTTTGTAGTTAAGTCTGACCCCGAACAAAAGAGTTATGAAGAATGGATAGTCTTAAAGGATAGCACAATTCAAATAGGCGGGCTAATGCTTCGCAAAAGCCCTGTTACTCCGCAATAAAAACCCTTCTTCGAAATTTATCGAATTCTGTTAATGATAATATTCTTCTAAAAGCCTGAGTCGCTTTCTTATGCAGGATCTTTGCTTCCAAGCATCCTGTAAATTATTCCTGCAAGTATTGCACCTGCGATCGGAGCCACTATAAATAGCCAAAGCTGTTCGATAGCCCAGCCGCCGACAAACAAAGCCTGAGAAATACTGCGCGCAGGATTCACAGAGGTGTTTGTTACGGGAATACTTATCAGATGAATAAGTGTAAGTGCAAGTCCGATAGCGAGACCTGCAAAGCCTTTCGGTGAGCGTTCATCTGTTGCACCAAGTATAATAATAAGGAACATAAAAGTCATAACAACTTCGCAAACGAGCGCCGAGATCAAACTGTAGCCGCCGGGTGAATGTTCGGCATATCCGTTTGCTGCAAATCCGCCAATAGCACTGCCGTTACCAGTAGCAATTACAAACAATACGGCAGCTGCTGCAATTGCTCCGAGTATTTGAGCAATTATGTAGCCACCTAATTCTTTAGCAGGGAACCTTCCCCCCATCCACAAACCAACAGATACTGCAGGATTGAGATGTGCACCGGAAATATGACCCAGTGAATATGCAATTGTGAGTACTGTTAATCCAAATGCAAGAGATACTCCAACAAGCCCTATGCCCACATTGGGGAAAGCTGCTGCGAGGACTGCACTGCCGCATCCGCCAAACACCAGCCAGAATGTACCGATGAATTCAGCTAATATTTTTTTCATGTCATTGCTTTCTAAATTAATTGGGTTAATAGATTTCAGTAAGGTTAAATTAAGCATTTAATATAAGAGTGGCAAATATTGAATAAAATCCACCTCATTCTTTTACTTTGAAACTGCCTCAAATTTTGGGTATATTTAAAGATTATATCAAAAATGAAGCGTTTTGGGTGAACTCCGGGCGTCTTTTATTAATAGAAAGGTTCATAAATGAGTAAATTCCTGGTTCTGAATATTATAATAGCATTGTCTTTTGTTTTTGTTTACGGATGCGGAGACAAGAAAGATGATAAGATTAATGATAAATCAGGCACTGATCTGATCAAAAAAGACAGTATTACCGGCAAGCAGATGGTATCCCTTAAATATGTTGTTAAAAAAGGTGATAAGTTCAGCTATAAGATGGTTGCTAAGACTTCGAATATGGAAAAATCACCGGCAACTGAAGATAAAGAAGTCAAACAGGAAAATGAAATAAATTACTTTTACACAAAAGAAGTTAATGATGTAGATGCAGCGGGGATCATCAGCTACAAGATGACTTTCGATTCGATAACTATCTCGTCCTCAATGGGTGAGCAAAGCATTAAGTATAACTCCAATATTAACGATAGTGTCAGAATGAATCCTGCATTTGTGCAGTATAATTCTGTTGTGAAGAACCCATTTTACATAAGGGTTGGCTCCAATGGCGAGATAACCGATGTTTATGGACTTGAAGTCATTTATGACAGCCTGTTTAAGGCACTTGGTGATACTCTTAAAGAAGCAGAAAAGGAAGAGATAAGACAGTCATTTGGAAAAGAATCGATAAAAGAAATTCTCCAGCAGGAATACCAGGTATGCCCAAAGGAGCCCCTTGCAGTTGACTCTAACTGGGTGAAGACGTACAACACAACAGTACTTTTCTTTGAAGTTGTTAATAATGCAAAATATACCCTTAAAGGAATTGAAAACAAAGATGGCAGCAGCATAGCAAATATAGAAGCCATTTTGAACGTTGAGTTCAAGAACAAGGAAGTAACAGAAAAAGGAATGAAGGTCACTGTTCAGAACTCTGAAACAACAGGAAACGGAAAGATCTCATTCAATCTTAATCGGGGATGTATCTCATATAAAGAAACAAACACCAATTTAAAGCTTGAACTGAAGCTCTCGGCTCAGGGACAAACAGCGAACTCAACTCAGGCAGTATCAACAAATCTGATTGTAACACTGCTGAATTAATTCAGGAATTGAAATTGGCTAACATGAACCTTGTTCAGTTAACTCACCCGCTGGTTAAAACATACATAACCAAGATACGGGATAAAAATACTTCATATTTTGAGTTCAGGCAGTACGTTGATAAGCTTTCAACTTTGCTTGCGTATGAAGCAGCAAAAGAGCTTGAGCTGAAACCGAAGAAAATAAAGACACCGCTTGCCTCAGTGAAGGGTTACGAGCTGAAAAACGAAGTCGTGCTGATGCCTATACTCAGGGCAGGACTCGGGCTTATGAACGGGTTCAACCATATTTTCCCCGAAGCAAGGATCAGTCATCTGGGGGTTTACAGAAACGAAGAAACGCTGAAGCCTGTTAAGTATTATTTTAAATTTCCAAAGCTTACGGATAAGAAAAATGCAATTGTGTTTATACTTGACCCGATGCTTGCAACCGGCGGAAGTATGAGCTACGCGATCGATGAACTGAAGAAAGCGGGGATAAAAAAAATTGTAGTCGCCAGCCTGGTTTCTGCACCTGAAGGAGTAAAAGAGATCCGCAGGAAACACAAAGACGTGAAAATATTCACTTGTGCCCTTGATACACACCTTGATGATCGCGGTTATATTGTTCCGGGTCTCGGTGATGCGGGTGACAGGCTCTTCGGGACACTTTAGATAAATGAAATCTAAACGATAAGGAATTACGGCTTAATTTCTGATGTTCATATAGTAAACTATGGATAATTCGTAATTTTTAATTTGTAATTTTTAATTGCTTTGCTAAGTACATTATATAAAAAGAAGTTAGATGATCTGCTTGCCTTGTGTAAAAAGAACCTGGGCGAGTTTAACGAGAAGCTGATCTCAGATGCATACAAGTTCAGTCTGAACGCGCATAAGCTTGATAAGCGCGCATCGGGCGAACCGTTTATTATCCATCCATATGAAGTAGCCTCCATTGTTGCCAAGGAAATCCCGCTGGATGATATTACCGTCGCATCTGCACTACTTCACGATGTTATCGAAGATACTAAATTCACCTACGAAGATGTTAAGGCTGAGTTCGGCGAAACTATTGCAGATATCGTTGATGGCGCTACCAAGATAGAGGGAATGTTTGAGAACTATGAAGCTAAGCAAATCGAAAATTACCGCAAAATGCTGCTCTCAATGTCCAATGATGTGCGCGTGATATTGGTTAAGTTTGCCGACAGGCTTCACAATATGAAAACCCTTGAATACCTGAATCCCGAGAGGCAGGTCAGGATGGCAAGGGAGACAATGGAAATATATGCACCGCTTGCTCACAGGCTCGGACTCTCGCGGGTAAAGACTGAATTTGAAGACCTTGCGTTCAAGTATCTTGACAGGCAATTCTATAAGGAAGTTTCCAAAAAAGTAATTGCCAAGAAAAAAGAACGTGAGGGATATGTCAATAAATTCATCCAGCCGATAAAAGAAGAACTTGATAAGGAAGGTTTTAAGTATGAAGTTTCGGGCAGGGCAAAGCACCTTTACAGTATTGCAAAAAAAATGGTCTCACGCGGCAAGTCATTTGAAGAAATATATGACCTCTTTGCAGTTAGGATCATCCTTGATACAGACGACAGGAATGACTGTTTTACAGTTTACGGCATAGCTTCAGAGATATATATCCCTGTCCCTGAAAGATTCAAAGATTACATTTCGCTTCCAAAGCAGAACGGTTACCAGTCAATACATACGACTCTCATAGGACCTGAAGGTAAAATGGTCGAAGTGCAGATACGTACACGCGATATGCATGAAGTTGCAGAAAAGGGTGTTGCGGCACACTGGAAATATAAAGAGAACATTAGTGTTAACGATAACCAGATGGAAGACTGGATAAGCTGGATACGCGACCTTTTTGATAATACTTCAAAAGAATCAACTCCCAGGCAGATAATGGAAGGGCTTAAGCTCAATCTTTACCAGGATGAGATATATGTATTTACTCCGAAAGGTGACCTCAAGATACTACCTGTGAATTCAACTCCTGTTGATTTTGCATTTGATATCCATAGCGAAGTTGGTTATAAGTGCATAGGGGCAAAAGTAAACGGAAAAATAGTACCGCTGGATTCAAAACTCAAAAGCGGCGACCAGATTGAAGTAATTACATCTAAAATAAAGAAGCCTCACCAGGACTGGGAGAAGTTTGTTGTTACACATAAAGCAAAATCCGAAATACATAAATATTTCAATAATGAGCGCAGGCTGAAGATCGAAGAAGGCAGGGAGATGTGGAACAAGAAGCTTAAGAAAATGAAGCTCTCACTTTCTGAAGATGAAATGATAAAACTCCTCAGCAGGCTGAAGTTTGACACCATCCAGAATATGTATTACTCATTAGCAGAAGAAAAGCTTACAGCTGATGAGCTTTATGAGATAATTAAGGACAAGAATAAGCTTTTGAGCGGCGAAATTGAATCTCCGTGGGTAAAAGCCATGGAGAAATCGCAGCTTACCAAGATCAAGGAAACAGAACAAAGCCTGTTTGAAACTTATATAAAATCCGCCCGTTCATCAAAGAACAAGATTATTGCAGGCGGAGACGTTAAGGACCTGATGTTTTCATATGCAAATTGCTGCAACCCTATACCAGGGGAAGATATTATAGGCTTTATTTCCAAAACAGAGGGCATAAAGATACACAAGAAATCCTGCAAAAATCTCTCTAACCTGTTTCTTTCCGATCCTCAGCGTATAATTGATGTGCAGTGGCCTGAACAGGTAGAAGACGAATTTTTTGTGGGAATACGAATTAACGGTGAGGACCGCCCGGGGATGCTGAATGAGATCACAAATGTCATTTCTGTTCACAGCAATACAAATATTAAAAGTGTAAGCATTGCTTCAAAAGGAACACTTTTCGACGGTACAGTAATACTTATGGTAAATAACATTACCCATCTTAACGAGCTTATTGATAAAATAAGAAATATTGAAGGTGTTTTTGAAGTAAAAAGATTTGAAGAATAACATTTATTAAATTAATTCCGATCAAACCAATAAATTACAGGAGCATATTCAGAATTGGATAAAAGAAAATATAAAAATATTTTGCTTGTTGCCGCATTTATATTTGCTGCATCATTTGGGTTTGCATACCTTAACCACGATCAGCAAAACTATTCAGCCGGATTCAATAACTCAGATACTTTGATCTATCCGCAGGAAAAGCACTTTAAAAATATGCAAATGCTTACCAACGGCGGTGAGAATGCCGAAGCCTATTTCTCATTTGACGGAACAAAGATAATCTTCCAGTCAACACGTCCGCCTTATGATTGCGACCAGATCTTTACTATGAATATTGATGGTTCTGACCTTAAACTTGTAAGCACCGGAACGGGAAGAACGACATGTTCATACTTTTACCCTGACGGCAAACATATTCTGTTTGCTTCAACTCACCTTGGGAGCGATGTATGCCCCAATAAACCGGATTTTTCCAAAGGATACGTTTGGGCTTTGTACAGTGACTATGATATTTTCAAAGCCGATCCGGACGGGAAAAACCTTGTAAAACTGACAGATGTAAAAGGGTATGACGCAGAAGCAACAATTTCTCCCAAGGGCGATAAGATCATTTTTACTTCGACAAGAAATGGTGATATTGACCTGTACTCAATGAATGTGGACGGCAGCGATGTGAAACAGCTTACTGATATTCCGGGGTACGATGGCGGCGCTTATTATTCATATGACGGTACCATGATAGTTTACAGGGCATCAAGATTTGATGACACAGAAAAACTTAAGGAATACCAGGACCTGCTTGCAGATGGACTGATTAAGCCGTCTCAGCTTGAAATTTATGTTATGAATGCAGATGGTTCTGAAAAGCGGCAGGTTACAAACAACGGAGCTGCTAACTTCGGACCTTATTTCTTCCCCGACGGGAAAAGAATAATATATTGCTCAAACCAGGATGACCCCAAAGGCAGGAACTTCGATCTTTATGCTATAAATGTTGACGGAACCGGCAATGAAAGAATTACCTACAACAGCACTTTTGACGGATTTCCGATGTTCTCACTGCATGATGGAGGGAAAAAATTTGTATTTTGTTCAAACCGGTTCAACGCAAAAGAAGGTGAAACAAATGTCTTTATCTGTGATTGGGCGGAGTAAAACAAATGTTAAATTTCAAAGTTCAAATGCCAAATCTTATTTTAAAAAACTAGTAAACAAACACATTTTCATTGTAAGTTAAGAATAGATTTTTAAACAGCTTCCTAAGTACAGCAATAACAATATGAAAATATCAAAGTACATTTTTTTATTAGCATTACCGTTTTTTCTCTATTTTGTCAGTGTACCCGCTGAAGTAAATAAAAAAGATCCGAAGATCACCTCTTCAGAAGTCATGGATCATATTAAATACCTAGCCAGTGACGAGCTTGCCGGAAGATTTCCCGGTACCGAGGGCGATTACAGCACACGTGATTACATAATCAGTGAGCTGGAGTCATACGGCGTTAAACCTGCCGGCGAAGACGGATTCCTCCAGCCGTTTGAGTATGTCAGCGAGATAAAACTTGGACCGAAAAACAGATTTTCTGTTTCAGATTTCTCCCAGGATATCAAAGCTGGAGGGGAGTTTACACCGGTATTCCTTTCATCCAACGGAACTGCCACAGGTAGTATGGTATTTGTGGGTTATGGAATAAACGCTCCCGAGCTGAATTACAATGACTACGCCGGAATTGACCTCAAAGGGAAAATTGCCGTTTTGCTGCAGTTCTCACCGGGCTATAATAATCCACACGATAACCCCTTCAGTAAGTATGAAAGGCTGAGGATAAAATGCCAGGCTGCTAAAGATAACGGCGCTGCCGGTATTATAGTCGTAAAAGGACCCGAAAGCGGAGAAGACGAGCTGATAAGGCTTAGAATGTTTGGTGCCGGTGAAAACGTTGATATACCGGTTATAAATGTGAAAAGAGAACTTGTTGAACATATTTTCAAAAGCAGCAAATACGGCTCTATGCTGAATTCTCAAAAGATGATAGATAGTTTAAGAACGCCTGATTCTTTCGAATATTCGGGCGGAACTGTCAGCTTTACAACCGATCTTATCCATGTCCAGGCTAAGACAGGAAATGTGATTGGGAAGCTTGAAGGCAGGGATAAGAACCTTAAGAATGAATACATTGTTATCGGCGCTCATATGGATCACCTTGGTGACGGTACAAAATATGGCTCATTATACGACGGCCATGAAGCCTCAATCCACAACGGCGCTGATGATAATGCATCCGGTACGGCGGGGGTTCTTGAGCTGGCAGAATATTTTGCTTCAAAGAAAAAGGAACTGAAGCGCAGCATTATATTTATGTTCTTCAGCGGTGAAGAAGCGGGTCTTATCGGCTCGGCTTACTTTACAAAAAGTCCCTTAATGAAAAAGTATAACATTGTATCAATGATAAATCTTGATATGATTGGCAGGCTTACAGATAGCAAGCTTACTATAGGCGGAACGGGTACCTCATCAATATGGCAGCCGCTGCTTGATTCACTCAACAAAACATCAAACTTTACCGCGGCTTATAATAAGGATGGATACGGACCTTCTGACCACGCAAGCTTTTACGGGAAAGATATTCCTGTACTGTTCTTCTTCACAGGTCTGCATAAGCAATATCATAGACCCGATGATGACTGGCCGCTTATAAATACCGAAGGTGAAGTAAACATCCTGAAGATGGTAACAGGAATTGTAACCTATGTTGATAAACTGGCAGTAAAACCTGACTTCATAAAAGTTCAGGAAGAAAAGAAAGAATCCAACATGGGATTCCGCGTTACGCTTGGTGTTATTCCTGATTATTCATCCACCAAGGAAGGGCTTGAAATTACCGGAGTTAAATCAGGCGGAGTTGCAGAAAAAGGCGGGCTACTGGGCGGAGATGTTATCACGAAGCTGGGGCAATATGAGATAAAAAACATTTATGATTATACCGATGCTCTGAGTAAATTCAAACCGGGCGAAGAAACAGACGTTACGTTTGTCAGGGGAACTGAGACTCAAACTGTACGGATAACTTTCGCCAAGTAAAATTAAGAATCAGGGTTTTTGCCCGTTTAAAATTACAGGTTTAATTCAGAACAAGGGGGCCAGCCCCCTTGTTTATTATATAGAAGTTAGGAAGTTCAGGTATGAAAGAATACAAATACATCATCATCGGCGGGGGAATGACAGCAGACGCCGCAGTCAAAGGGATTCGCGAAGTTGACCCCACAGGCACTATATGCATGATAAGTACCGAACCAGATCCACCATACAGCAGGCCGCCGTTAACCAAGGGGTTGTGGAAAAACACGCCGGAACAAAAAATATGGAAACATACGGAAGACCTTATTATTGAGCTTAAGCTGACCTGTTTGGTTACTTCTGTTGATCCTGCAAAGAAAATGGTAACACTCAACAGCGGTGAGGAACTTGTTTACGGAAAACTGCTAATGGCAACAGGCGGGACTCCAAGGAGCCTGCCCTTCGAGGAAACTTCCGCGATCTATTATAGAACATACCGTGATTATCTTAAAATAAGGGAGATTGCATCAGCTAAAGAGAACTTTACTGTCATTGGGGGCGGATTCATCGGAACTGAAATGGCCGCGGCACTAACAATGAACAGTAAGAAAACATCTATGATATTTCCCGGGAAATTGCTTGGTGAAAGGGTTTTTCCCTCAGACCTTGCTGAGTTTGTGACCGAGTATTACAGAGGGAAAGGGGTAAGATTATTTACTGATGATTCTGCTGCAGGTATAACACAGAATGAAGGCTCACTAATTGTTACAACGGAAAAGGGCAGCAGAATCACCGCAGATGCTGTTATAGCAGGGGTTGGAATAAAACCGAATACAGAGCTTGCCGAAAGTACCGGAATTGAAACTGAAAACGGAATCATAGTTGATGAATTCTTAAGGACGAACCACCCTGATATTTATTCAGCGGGTGACTGTGCGAATTTCTATAATCCGCTGCTGGGCAAGCGCATTAGAGTTGAGCACGAAGATAATGCCAATAAAATGGGTAAACATGCGGGCAGGAACATGGCAGGAGAAAATAAGCCTTATGACTATCTGCCGTTCTTCTATTCAGATATGTTTGAGCTTGGTTATGAAGCAGTTGGTGAGCTTGACCCGCGATTGGAGACCTTTTCAGACTGGAAAGAGAAATTCAAAGAGGGTGTTATTTACTATCTGAAGGATGGCAGGGTAAGGGGAGTGCTGCTGTGGAATGTTTGGGGACAGGTTGAAGCAGCAAGAGAGCTTATTTCTGAACCCGGCCCTTTTACTCCCGAAAACCTGAAAGGCAAATTACCGGTAAATAGGAGCAGTTAATTCCCCTCTTGAGAGGGGTGGCTTCGCCGAAGGCGAAGACGGGGTGTGTAAATGCTTGCTTTGTTCCTGTCAGGTCCTCAGATCTGACGAATAATTAATACAAAAGGGGCACATTGCCCCTTCGTATAAAAGAAAACCGTTTCACGTCTGACGTTTCACATCTCACTTAAGAATTTTTATCCCTGTTGCTTTGATCCTGTACATAGTCTGCGGACCTTTAATCTCATTCGGATCTTTGCCTGATTCTTCAGCAAAATGTTTTGCCTGCTCTTCCGTTATTTCCTTAGTTGCAAACTCTCCTTCGATAACGACTTTTTTGTTTGTTATATCCATTTCCTTTGGAAGGATGAACTTATGTAGTGTCATCGCGCGGATATTGTTCTTCCCGTCTGTTACAATTGTCCAGCAGCCTCCTGAACGGCATATTTCGGACATATCACCCTGAACCACAACGGTTTTGCCTTCAAAGCCCTTAAGGTCCGCAAAAATATCAGTAACTGTGAGAACCTTCTGTTCTGCGTTTATATCTGCTCCGTAAAGAGTGCCGTCTGCAAGCTCTTTAGCCACAACTTTTTCGCTGTCATGCTGTGTGTAAACGGCTGTTGTAAATGCAAATAAAACAATAAGTATTGGAATTATGTATTTCATGCTGTATTTAGATTGAGTTTTAGAATCCAGTATTTACAAAGTTAACTATTGTGAAGATTCTATGTAATGTCAAAATATGGGACAAAAAAGCCGGCACAAAAAGCCGGCTCAAAAGATCAATGTAATCAGGTGTTTATTCCACCGTCACACTTTTAGCAAGGTTCCTCGGCTGGTCAACATTGCAGCCCCTCAGGACTGCAAGGTGATACGCGAATAACTGCAGCGGTATAGTTGTAAGTATCGGTGAAAGCATTTCCATTGTGTGAGGTATCTTAATAATATAATCCGAATACTCATCAATATGACCGTCTGAATCCTCGTCAGTAATAGTTATAACAACCCCTTTTCTGGCTTTAACTTCCCTTATGTTGGAAATAACCTTTTCATAGGTAGAATCTTTCGGGGCAATGACAATAACCGGCATGTTCTGATCAATAAGTGCTATCGGGCCGTGTTTCATCTCAGCAGCAGGGTAGCCTTCAGCGTGGATATATGAAATTTCTTTCAGCTTCAGTGCGCCTTCAAGGGCAACGGGGAAATTATAGCCCCGCCCTAAATAAAGCATATGCTGCGAGAACTTGAAAACTTTTGCAATTTCAAGTATCTGGTCATTTAGCTTCAGAATATCCCTGATCTTCTCAGGGAGCTGCAGCAATTCATCAGTAATATTGCGTATTTCAATATGGGGCAATGAATTCCGGTACTGTGCAATCATCAGCGAAATCAGCGCAAGTCCGGTAAGCTGAGATGTGAAGGCCTTTGTTGATGCTACACCAATTTCAGGTCCGGCGTGCGTGAATATTCCGGCATGGGTTTCCCTGGAAATTGTACTGCCCACTACGTTCACAATTCCGTAAACATCAGCACCCCTTGATTTAGCCTCTTTCAATGCTGCCAGTGTATCCGCAGTTTCACCGCTCTGGCTGATAACAAACATTATATCATTGGGGTAAATTACAGGATTTCGGTAACGGAACTCAGACGCATATTCAACCTCCACGGGGATCTTGCACATTTGTTCTATCATGTACTCGCCAACGAGTCCCGCATGCCACGCTGTACCGCAGGCTGAGATAATTATTCTTGGCGCATATTTAAGCTTTTCGGTCACATTCATCAGGCCGCCGAGCTTCACAAGCCCGGTATCTTTTACTATCCTTCCGCGCATTGTGTTGGTAATTGAATCCGGCTGCTCATTAATTTCCTTGAGCATAAAGTGCTCATAGCCGCCCTTTTCGATCTCTTCGAGGTCAAAGGTAATCTCCTCAAGCTCCCTGGTTATCTTCTCATCATGTATAGTCTTTATCTCGAACTTATCCTTTGTTACAATTACCATTTCACCATCCATCAGGTAGAGTACCTGGCGGGTATGGGGGATTATTGCAGTTGCATCAGAAGCAATTATGTATTCTTTTTCGCCGACACCAAGAACAAGGGGTGAACCTTTTCTTGCAGCGATAATCTTATCAGGCTCAAATTTTGAGAGAACACAGATACCATAAGTACCTTCAACTTCAGCAAGTGCAAGTCTGACTGAGGTCTCAAAATCATTTACATTCTTATAATGTGAGCGTATAAGGTGAACCAAACATTCAGTATCAGTATCAGTTGTGAAGTGATAACCTTCGCGCTGGAGCTTTGTCTTAAGAGACTTGTAGTTTTCTATGATGCCATTATGAATTACAACTATCTCGTTATCTTCATCAAATATTGGGTGAGCATTTGTATTGTTGGGCTCGCCATGTGTTGCCCATCTGGTATGCCCGAAACCGATACTTGCATCTTTATCATATCCGTTATCGCTCAAAACAGCCTCAAGATCTGTGACCTTTCCCGCAGTCTTCCTGACTGCTATTTCATTTCCAAACATTAAGGCAACACCTGCAGAATCATAGCCTCTGTACTCAAGTTTCTTGAGTCCGCTTATGATTATAGGAAGTGCTTGTTTATTACCAAGATACGCAACTATTCCACACATTTTACTATATCAGATTTTCTAATTTTCAGTTATTCAAAGTAAACATACTATTATTAGGGTAGGGATTCAATACCGTTTTGGAGTTAGAGTATTTGAGCTTTAAACACCTCACGACAAAACCGTACCCAACTAATTGCCGGTTCCGGGTAAGTTCCCAAGATCAATACTAAAAATATCAGGACAATCAAAACTACTTTTTGAAAACTACTAACCAATTTGAGATCACTGTTTATCCCGGTTGAAAATGCGCTGTAAGACAGCTTGAATATGAAGTACAGCAGCGTTATGGAACTTAAAACACACACTACAGCCGGAACCGCAAATCCGTTTTTCAGGAGTTCAGGAGTTAACAAAAGCCTGCCCGGGAATCCGGCTGTCAAAGGGAATCCCGCGAACGAAGCTAAAAAGATCACAAGTGCAATTATCAACAGCGGATTGGATTTCCCAAGTCCTTTAACAGAAGCTAATTCTGTTATCTGATATTCTTCTTCAAGTATTCTAAGGCAGTAAAATAAGCCGCCTCCTGCAGCTGTGAATACAAGAACATTGAAAAGCATTGCTTCAGTTCCTGATATGGTAGGAGATGCCATTCCCAGAATAATGAAGCCTGATTGCGCTATTAACAAGAACGAAAAGATCTTCCGCAGGCTATACTGCCGTAGTATTACCAGGTTGCCGGCCAGAACAGAAATTGTCCCTATTATGGCGTACATTAAGTCCCATTTAACACCTGCAACAAAACTATATGCAGTACTTTCAGATGCAAAATCACCTGAATCGTGGAATGCAATGGTATAAAAACGCAGTGCCATTATTGAAAGGACTGTTATCAGTGGTATAGAGATTAGCCCAAATGTCCTTAAAGGAATCTTCTCCGTTAGAGCAGGGTAGTAGAAATTGAACGGAAACAAGTACATTTTGAATGCAATTCCTGCTGTGATAAGAATTACCGAGATCGAGAGAGTTAAAGTATTGAACGGATTCTGTGACAGAAAACTGCCGATAGCATAATAATCAAATGAGCCGCACACTCCGTATAAAATTGTCATACCAAAGAGCATCATTCCGGAAAGCACACTGCCATACACAAAGTACCTGAACGAAAGCTTCCCGCAACCTGAGATCAAAAGATAAATTGATATACTTATCAATTCAAGAGAAATGAAGGTCAGAACAAGGTTTGAAGAAGATACTGCAATCGCCGATGAAAGCGCTATTGCCGGTATGAGAAGAAACTCATTTGATGAATGCTCCTTACGGAAGAAAAATAATGCAATCAATAATATTGCTGAAAGAGAAACAGATTTACCGAAGTATGACAAATGATCAAGTACCAGCAATCCACCAAATGCTGACTGCATTGGAGTATAGGCCTGCAGCAAGGAGAATACCAGTGCCGCTGCTAAACCGGTAATAGATGCTATGTATACCCCGGTATCAGAGGTTTTTCTGAGCGAATGCAGAATATTAATTATCACAATAGTAAGAGAAAGAGTTAACTCAGGCAGAAAATTGTAGAGAATATTAACTATTTCCGGGTTCAATTATTTTCTGTACGATCTGTCTGTTTAGATCTATGGAATCTGCCTGAGATAAGTTGTACCGCCGATCGGACTCGAACCGATACGAAGTTGCCCTCACTAGATTTTGAGTCTAGCGCGTCTACCAATTCCGCCACGGCGGCAAAAAATAAGAACACAATAATATGAAAATTAGAAAACAGTTAAAATGAAATAAAATACCACAATTAAGCCTGCCGCTGCAGCAATCATATATTGCTCATTTTCACCATAGAATTTCCTTATTACAAGTGCGGTCAGATCCACGGGTTCTTCAAATACGAATCTATCCATTTGTGCAGAGAATGCTTCTATCTTACAGCATATCAACGATATTCTATTCAGCAAGGAAACGAATGCTGCGAGTATTTTTTGAATTACCTGCACAATGGATCGGTTCACAAAAGCGGTGATCTTGAATATCAACTCATTTTTCATCGATTTTGAAAAGAATGCATATGAATATTCTCTGCATAACTTGCTGCAATGAAAAAGAGTGTAAATGATCAATATCACATACAAAATCACAGTAAATACTATAAAAGCTGTTATGTTAACGCTTTCGGTCAAATGTTTGATTCCGCCTTGTTATTGATTTCACTTCCTTTGTACGATAAAAATATTCCTGTTAAAACAATCAACAAACAAATCACCGAGACTAATATAAATACAATCTGTCCTTCCGGATTGAACCATTTGAACCCTGAAAATGCTGCTATGTTAAGTAATGAAGCTGAGAAGAGAAGTGATATACCAATTATTGACTTTGACCTGTTCCTTGCCGAGATAACAGTGTACACCCCGAACCCGAAGACGAGAGCGCTCAATATTATGTAATGATTTACACCTACTGCCATTCTAAATGATCTCCTTATTTCTTAAAGATGACAAAACAGTAGGCAGAACAGCTGAGACCACCACTGCCATCAGAAGAATAACGGGAAGGTATACGGAAAATATTAAAGCGAAATTTACTTTGGTGAAATCAATATCAAAGACAGGTAATCTTGTTGAGCTTACTAAACTTGATACAATGGCAGTAAATAAACCGGTTATGAACAGGAATGAATAATTCTTTACATTTGGAGGCTCTTGGTATGCAGGTTCTGTAATCGAATTAGATTTCTCAATTAGCGTTAGAAGTATCACAGAAATAAACACAAGCATCAATAGAACCAGCGCAATCAAGGCTGAATTTAATAAAACTAGAAGTGCGGAATAAATGAATAAAAAAATTGCAAAATAGTAAGGAGTCCTTTTCTCCGAAAATGCTGTGAACATGCACGAGGCTATACAAAGCACGGCAAATATGTAGTAGAAAGCTTCGTACATTACTTCAGTTTGTATTCTTTAAGTACATAATATATCGGTTTCAATACCGGGGGATTCGTTCTGTTCGCTCCCCATTTAGCAATTCCAATATCTTTTTTGAACCACATTTCATACGAGAAAGTAAAACCGTCAGTCAGTATTACGTAGAAGCAATCAGTAAAATTACCTGCTTCCGTTCTGACAGTATCATTGAAATTGCTCAATCTGCCTGTAAGTTCACCGAACTTCCATACAAAGCCGTCTTTAAAATTATCCTGTGCCGGAATTATCACTCCTTCGTACCCCATATAGCCGCTAATTTCAATTTGACCGCCGCTCTTGACCTTTATTGTTCGTGACTCACTATCTTTGGTCAAAAAAGGGAAACAACTCACTTTTAGCTGAACTCCGCTTTCAATCTTTTTGAAACCCTTTGCTTTGACTTCAAAAAGCTCAGTTTCCTCCCTAGGTGCTTCGTTTACATAACTCCAGCTATTTCCTTCTGATAACGGGAAATATCTGTTAGAATTTTCTCCTGATGAATCAGTTTTCTTAACCTCATTTTTTCCGTTTCCGGAACCATTGCAGTTAAAAGCAGTCAGGAAATGCAAACTTAAAACCAATATAAGTATTACTTTTGTCAAGGTGATTTCTTTTTTGTTTTATGAACGACTGGTTTCTTAGCAGCGCTTTTAGGTGCAGTTTTCGTACGTGCAGTTTTTCTAACGGGCTGTTTCTTTGTATGCGGATGTTTTACCTCTTCAGTTTTACGCTCATCTTGTGTGATTATCTTCTCTTCAAGAGGTTTCTCCCCAACCACGGCAGGTTGAGCTGTTTCAACGGTCAGTTCAGCAGCAGTTTCAATCTTATCTTGTAGCGGAATTTCAGCTTCAATTTCATTAGTTTCTTGCGGAGCTATCTCTTCAGAGACTGGAATAACCTGTTCTGTCAAATCTTCCTCTATATTATCGTTCTCCTGAACAGCCGGCATCTCCTCTGCTTTGATTCTTTGCTCTATCGGCTGAATCGTAATGGCCGGCTCTGTAATTAATGCTCTTGAAGGGAATTCAATAAAATTTCTAGTTTTTCTCGCAGGTATGAGTCCCAAAACAGGCAGTGTTACGACTATAAGAACAGTTCCGGTTAACAAAACAGCATTCCAGCCGAAATCAAATATGAAAGTAAGGTAATACCTGAAGTAAGTGATTTCAATCGTGACTAATGAGATGAACAGAAGAGGTACAAAATACTTTATTATTTCAGATCTGAGGTTCAGTCTTCTGTTCTTGTGCAAAGCAGATAAATGCAGAAATGATATCAGCACAGCCGTAATGAGGGCAGTAAGTAAGATAATTATCTGAGAAATTGATAACATACACTGTAAAATTAGCTAAAAATTGATACAAAAGACAGGTTTATTACATTAATAAACCTCCGTTAATATGCTATATTTGTATAACCATTCTCAACAAAATCCTTTGAAAAAACTATACATAAATTTCGCTTTTGTTCTATTGCTGCTATTTTATGAAACAGCCTCTGCAGTAGACACGAATGCCACAAAGTATTTTCCATTAAAGGTTGGTAATACATGGGTATTCAATTACGAAGTCAGGTATTTTGGTATTGTTCAATCCACAGAAAAGTACAAGGCAACCGTTCTTTCAGATACGGTTATAAACGGACAAAAATGTTACAGAATCATTGATCTGAAATATATAACACCGGGGTTTGGTCTTTACAGGATCGACTCTTCCAACGGTGCATTTACATTATTTACAGTTTGTACCGTTGATAGCCTTGGACAGCAGAGTTTCAATAGTTCCTACAGAAACTGCACAGATGGTATTAATGTTAAGTTTAAATCAGCAAGTAATATTGTGCTTTTCGGGGTCTCAACTGTTGATATTAATATTGAAAGTATTGTAGTACCAAGGATATTTAAGACAAGAAGATATGCGAAGGGCTTTGGGTTATATAGTTCATATTATTTGAATGATAAATATCACTATATACATACACTATTGGGATGTGTAATTGACGGAGTGTCCTATGGCGATACGAGCATGGCTATAAATGCAATTAGTCCTATAAGCAGTATAATTCCTTCGGAATTCAGTTTATATCAGAATTATCCAAACCCGTTCAATCCTTCAACTGTAATCCGGTTTGATATAGCTTCTGCCGGTTACACCTCAGTAGAAGTTTATGATGTCCTTGGAAGAAAGATTGCAGCACTGGTAAATGAGAAGCTTAATCCCGGAAAATACGAGGTAAATTGGGTGCCTGCAGGACTGAATAGTGGCGTTTATTTCTGTCTTTTGAAGGTCAGTAATTCTGTTTTTGTCAGGAAGATGGTTCTCTTAAAGTAGCATTTGACTCATCAAAATAAAAAAGACAGGTTTTATGCCTGTCTTTTCTGGTCCGTAAATCTAGTCTGTCATGCCGGCTGAAGCTGTGAATCCAGCTTCTGTGCAATTGCCTGTTTGGGCACTGCACCTATTATCTGGTCAACAATTTTTCCGTCTCTGAAAATAAGCATTGTAGGGATGCTTCTTATTCCGTATGTCATTGCAACGTTAGGGTTGTTATCAACATCAAGCTTTCCGATCTTTGCCTTGCCTTCATATTCCGCTGCTAACTCTGTAACAAACGGAGCGATCATCTTGCATGGTCCGCACCAAACTGCCCAGAAATCCACCAGTACCGGTACATCTGATTTCAAAACTTCCTGGTCAAAATTAGCGTCTGTAAATTCTATTGGATGCATTTTCTCTCCTCTTAAATATGTGTTATGATTGTTATTATGCTTTATGAGTGAATCGTGGTGTTACTGCAATATAATATTATCTTTACCGAAAATCTCTGTTAAAACTTTTTCAGTGTATTTATCATAATGGATTTTTACATTTTCCAGTTCCAGCAAGCTTTGTTTACTGCCGTTTTTCAGATCGATAAATACGCTTGTTTCACCCTCAGTTGTGTTTAAAATGCTCTTAATTTCATATATTTTGGCGGGATTAAAGGAGCCTGAGTCTATCCTGATGGTGAGTTTTTCAAAGGTTCTTTCTTCCCTGGATTCGCGCGATAGCGGCTTTATCTCATCGACTATCAGCTTGATTGTGTTGCCGTTCTCTTCAGCCTTGCCTATTATCGTAACAATTGTATCTGATACAAGGATCTCCCTGTACTGTTCATAGGTCTTCGGGAAAACAACGCACTCACCCTGCCCCGTGAAATCTTCGAGCATAAAGACTGCAAACCTGTTGCCTTTTTTACTTTGCTTTATCTTCAGGTCGTTTATTATTCCGCACATTCTTACCCTCTGAAGGCTATTGAGGTCAAACTCACCTGAATCGATATCTGCGACGTCTCCAAACTTGAGCGGATTCAGTTTAGCGATCTCACTCTCATAATCACTTAACGGGTGCGCGCTCACATAAAGACCAAGCACTGATTTTTCCCTGGAAAGCTTTTCGCGGTCAGACCAGTCGCTGTAATTGTTTCCGAGGGGCTCAAGTATTATATCTCTGACGACCTCTTTGGCAGTGCCGCCGAACAAAGATGATTGACCTTTGGTGTCGTTTTTTTTCGTTCCGTACCTGTGGAGCACTGCCTCGAAGTAATCGAAAAGCTTCTTCCTGTTTGGATCAAGGCAGTCAAATGCACCGGCATATATAAGCGCCTCGAGAGTTTTCTTGTTCACAACCTTGGGATCTACCCTTGAACAGAAATCAACAAAACTCTTGAACTCGCCGTGCTCGTCGCGCTCCTTTACTATAATATCAACTGCATTTCTGCCCACATTTTTTATGGCGCTTAAGCCAAACAGTATCCTGTTTTCAGCGTTTAAGTCAATTGTAAAATCGGACATGCACACATTGACATTCGGAAGGCTAAGAGTTATCTTCATCCTCTTGCATTCGTTTATCAAAAGGACCATTTCGTCCATATCTTCATAACGGCAGTTTAGCTGCGAGGTCATGAACTCAAGCGGATAGTGCGTTTTTAAATACGCCGTCTGATAAGCAAGTATGGAGTATGCAACACTATGGGATTTGTTGAACCCGTAATCCGCAAACTTCAGTATTAACTTAAATATCTCTTTCGCTGTCTTCTTATTATAGCCTTTTTCCGCGGCTCCTTTAATGAACTCTTCTTCCTGGGCTTTCATCAGCTTCTCGTCTTTTTTGCCCATAGCCCGCCTTACAAGGTCCGCTTTGGCGAGCGAGTATCCCGCAATCACCCTTACAAGCTGCATTACCTGTTCCTGGTAAACAATTATGCCGTAGGTTTCCTCAAGAACCTGAGCCATGTCATTATGCAGATACTTAACTTCTTTTTTGCCGTGCTTTCTTTCGATGAATTCAGGTATTAGATCCATCGGGCCCGGCCTGTAAAGAGCATTCATAGCTGCAAGGTCATTGATATCCTTCGGTTTCAGCTTTGCGAGGTATTCCCGCATTTTTGGCCTTGAGAACTGGAATATGCCGATTGTGTGGCCGCTGGAAAAAATCTCGTAAGTCTTTTCATCGTTCAGCGGCAGGGCTTCAAGGTCGATCCTGATGCCTTTTCTTTTTTCGATAAGGTCAACTGCCTGCTGGAGTATTTTGAGTTCCTTAAGTCCAAGGAAATCCATTTTTATAAGCCCGGCATCTTCCAGCATCTTCATATCATACTGAGTCATGAACTGGTTATCGACTTGGGGAGTCTTTGCCACAGGAACATAATCAGTAATATCCGAAGGAGCTATAACAACTCCCGATGCATGCATGCTCACATTCTTGTTCAGGTTCTCAAGCACTACAGCGTAATCCAGCAGTTTCTTACGTTCTTTAGCCTGATCAAAGTATTGTTTGAATTCAGGTATATCCCTGTAACAATCGGTCAATGATTTTATCTTGCCGAATATCGAAGGTACATGCTTGGTTATTTCGTTGATCGTATCAAAAGGATAGTTCAAAACCCTGCCAACATCTTTCAATACAGCTTTGGTTTTGAGCTTATTGAAAGTTACAATCTGAGAAACAGAGTTGACACCGTATTTTTCCTTTGAGTAATTTATGACCTCATCGCGTTTGTCATCCTGAAAATCAATATCAATATCAGGCATTGATACACGCTCGGGGTTCAGGAATCTTTCAAAAAGCAAATTGTAATCAAGGGGATTCACATTTGTAATACCAAGCGCATAACATACCAGCGAGCCTGCCGCACTTCCTCTGCCCGGACCGACGAATATTCCGTTTCGTTTGGAGTGATTAACAAAATCAGCAACTATGAGGAAGTAACCTGAAAAATTCATATTCTTTATGACTTCAAGCTCAGTATTCAGCCTGTCAATTTCAACCTGCGTAACATTCTTTATCTTCTTCCGTAATCCTTCATGAGCAAGTTTCTCAAAATACTCATCAATTGTCTTTGCGCCGGATTCTTTCGGAATAGGGAAGTTGGGCATGTGATAAACGTCCTTTGGCAGTTCAAGATTGCATTTATCAGCTACTTCCAGAGTGGATTCTATTGCTTCTGGGAAGTCCTTGAACAATTCACACATTTCCTCTGCGGATTTGAAATACACCTGGTCAGTTCCGTACCTCAGTTCTCTTTCAAGATCTTTGCCTTCCTTATCTTTGGATAGATCAGTATTGATATATAAATACAGGTTGTGGGGTATGTGATGCTCATACTTGATATAATGAACGTCGTTGGTAGCAATTAATTTTAAACCAAGCTCTTTTGCAAGCTTCGGCATGTGTTCTCGCACACGCTCTTCAATTTCCATTCCGTGGTTCTGTATCTCAAGATAGAAATCCTCCGCTCCAAATATATCCTTATATATCTCAGCTGCTTCTTTAGCGGATTTAAGGTCACCGCGCACAATATGAGAAGAAACCACACCTCCCGCACACGCCGAAGTACAAACTAATCCCTTAGAATGTTCGCGAAGCAAGTCGCTGTCTATTCTGGGCTTATAATAGAATCCCTCAGTATGTCCAAGTGAACACAGCTTGATAAGATTATTGTATCCTTCAAGGTCTTTGGCAAGAAGCAGTAAATGGTCATAGTTCGATTTGCGGTTGGAAAGCTTGCCTATTGCTTTGCCGTTCTTATCTTTGCCAAGCATAGTGTCTTCGGGCACATCCTGTTTGCCCTTGTCGAATCTTGAGCCTTTGGTTACAATATAGACTTCGCAGCCTATTATTGGCTTTATTCCCGCTTTTCTGGCTTTTTTATAGAAATCCATGGCGCCGTACATAACGCCGTGATCGGTAAGGGCAACTGCAGGCATATTGAAATTCTTAGCGGCATCAACAATTCCCTCAATGGTGCTGATAGCATCAAGAAGTGAATAATGGGAATGGTTATGTAGATGAATGAAGTCCGCCAATTAAGCAGTAATTATGGAATTTTTCCGGTATGGATACAAATATACAAAAATAATTCCAGAGATAGAGATAATTAGCCGTCCGGTATCACAAATTTCCATTGAAACTCATAGATTCTATTGCTTATTTGCAGGAATATCTCTTAACTAAATATGTAAAAAGGTTATGAGCGACCAGACACAATCTCAGGATCAGTTAATATCCAACAAAATGCCAAAAGGCATTCCTTACATCATAGGCAATGAACTTGCCGAGCGCTTCAGCTATTACGGAATGAAAACAATACTCGTTGTTTTCATGACACAGTACATTATGAGCCGTCAGGGCACAGTTGACCCTATGACCGATGCCGATGCTACTACTTGGTATCACCTTTTTTCAATGGCTAATTATTTTTTCCCAATACTTGGAGCCATACTTTCTGACGTACTTTGGGGAAAATATAAAACGATTATTACGCTTTCAGTTGTTTACGTGCTTGGACACGTAGCCCTTGCAGTTGATGATACAAGGCTTGGCTTATCTATCGGACTTACCCTGATTGCAATGGGCTCCGGCGGTATCAAACCCTGCGTTTCTGCGCATGTTGGTGACCAATTCCAGAAAACAAATAAGCATCTACTTGAAAAAATATTCGGATATTTCTACTTTGCAATTAATCTGGGTGCGGCGGGTTCATCGCTTCTGACTCCCGTGCTGCTGGATAGATACGGCCCGCATCTTGCGTTCGGTGTTCCGGGCTTTTTGATGCTTGTTGCAACAGTTGTATTCTTCATGGGAAGGAAGGTCTTCATAGCAGTACCGCCGGTAGGGTGGAAACAGTACAAGGGCGATGTATTTTCGCCGCAGGGAAAAAAAGCAATTGTGAACCTGAGCATTATGTATGTTTTTATTGCTGTATTCTGGTCGCTGTTTGACCAGACAGGTTCATCGTGGGTGCTGCAGGCAGAACAGATGGATAAATGGGTGAACCTTGGATTTGTTAAATTCGAGCTGTTATCATCGCAAATCCAGGCAATAAATCCCATATTGATTATGATATTCATTCCGTTATTTACATCATACCTTTATCCTGCGCTGAACAGAATGTTTCATTTAACGATGCTGAGGAAAATTGTTATCGGCATGTTTATAGCGGGATTTTCGTTTGCTATACTTGCAGTTGCGCAAATACAGGTCATTAACGGGGGAACACCAAGCATCCTGTGGCAGTTCTTTGCTTATCTCATCTTAACCGCAGCTGAAGTAATGGTCTCAATTACCGGTCTTGAATTTTCTTATACGCAGGCACCTAACAGCATGAAATCTTTTGTAATGGGTCTTTGGCTCTTATCTGTTGCTTTAGGCAACCTGATAACGGCTCAGGTATCATCGCGCCTGCAGGACTTCATTACGATAGGCACGCCGACATATTTCTGGTTCTACGCAATACTGATGTTTGTTACGGCGATTGCGTTTGTACTTGTTGCAAGAAGATACAGAGAAGAAAGTTATATCCAGAACCGCGCAGAGAAACCAAAACCGCTCGGTTTCGGTGCGGCAGAGCTTGAACCTGTTGCAGCAGATAATAAATGAAGCAGTTGACAGAGGATAGTTGACAGAGAATAGTTGATAGGGGATAGTTGTGCTTTAAATCCCCCTTAAAAAGGGGGATGAAAATCTGGAATTTTGAATTTTACTTGATAGAAGATTCGGGTAAACTCCATCGTAAATCTGTAATGGGGATTTACCTGTTCTTCAATAATCTTCAAATCCCCATCTAAGTTCTTCGAAGTAGATATATATTGGTTCAATTATAACTTTAACGCATTTTTAAACTACATCCCCCTTTACAAGGGGGATTGAACTAATGTTACTTACTTCTGATTTTTTACTTTTGCCTTTCCGGCGCCTAATGCAGGCCCTGCTCCGCGGGTTTACTTTTGCTTTAATAGATTCCCCTATCAACCATCTCCTGCTTTACTTCAGGCTTGCTTATCATTACCAGTGCTATTATTCCAAATACAGTACCGGTAACATTGAGAGTTAATACAACTATTATATCAAAAATAGATGCGAATTTGATCAGACCGTATGTACCGGATTTATTGAAATTCTTAAGCCTGTTATAAACCATGAAGTCAAGAACACAGGCAATGGTATTGATTACAGGTAGTACTCCGATTACGCATCCCAGTCCGCAGAAAGCCACTGCTCCTGCAATGGTATTCCCAAGCCACACTACTGCGCTAATAAGGTTCAATATTCCGGAAATTAAGAATAGTACTTTAAGTACATTCAGCTGATTATCGTATTGCATCATTTTTCACGATTAACATTACTTGTAACTTGTGCTTAAAATCTACTGCAATCAAAACCGGCTTTTCTAAAAACATTTTTGCCTTTTGCTTTTTTACTTTTGCCTAATAGATCCCCTTATCAACCATAAACTTCTTCACTTCTTCATTGTTCATAAACACAAGCGCCACTATGCCGAAGATCATACTTGCAACATTACCTGTCAATATTGTAATAATATCAAACACGGCAGCAAACTGAAGTGAGCTGTAAGTCCCTGTCCTGTCAAGCCTGTTGAGCTTGTTATAGACTATAAAATCCATTACGCAGGCAATTATGCTGATTACGGGAAAAGCACCGAACAGGCAGCCTATTCCGCATGTTATCAGTCCCCCTATGATAGTATAAAAGATCCAAGAAACGGCAAACAGTATATTCAGGATCCCAGAAATAAGGAAAAAGATCTTTAAGAGATTTAATTGTTCATTATTATTCATTTTTCAATTTGATTTTCTGTGCCTCTTCTATATTAGACTCAGAAACAGCAGATTTAGTTTCACAAAATCTGCCGCTTCCGTTCAAATTTACCCCTTTACTGTAAAGAAAAGAGTCATTGCTTGGGAGTCACACTGATCAGAGTATGAATCCGCCTATTGCCCAGCGAATAAACCCTAAAACCAATGTAACGATATTCAGCACCATGCCGATTGATGCCTGGCTTTTTTGCTGTGCGTAGGCAGGATTTGAATTTATGACCCCGATAAGGCTTAATATGAACCCAACAAATGCCAGAGGCAGGGTGAACCAGAAGCTCCACCCAAAGCATGGTACAAATCCAACGCACATTGCTATTATAGCTATGATTCCGAGAATGAATCCTGCTTTTCCCATTTTCTGTACTTTCTATTTAAGTTTTCTTTTCCGCAAAAGTTCCATGATTGCGAAGTAAAGGAAAAATATGCTGTTTACCGAAAACAATCCAAACAGCGGCAATGATGCGCTGTTGTAAGAAGCAGCCGATTCCGGATTCCCGCTTGAAATACTCAAAAAGCCCCTGGTAAGCCCGCAAGCAGAACACTCAGTGCCGAGTTTTGCTTTCAGTTCGCACTCGGGTGTCAGTCCGGTAAGGGTCTCCTCAGGCAAAACAAATCCCGCGATAAGCCCGGCAAGTATGCATGCACTTATTGCATACCACGCAGTTCTGAATGAATCTTTGATATAACAGCCGCTGTTACATGTCATAAATAAAAACCCCAAATAAAAAAGGCGCACTCTTTATAAAGAATGCGCCCTAAAGTTTGAAACCCTGATTAATTTACTTTACCAGATTGAACTTCTCTCCAAACTGCCCGATCATCGGGAGCGGAGTTGCTTCACCCTTGGAAGCATTCATTATTCCCATGATAAGGAAAATTATCCATGGAATGTAAAGAATAAGTCCTATGCCGCAGGTAATTGTTCCGATTATTCCGGCAAGTATATTAAGTATGAACAAGGCGATACCCTGCTCTGTGTGGAACATTACAAAGTTGTTTCTTTTCATATCGTCCATTAACAACGGAATAAAAAAGATCAGATAGGCCAAAATAGCCATAGTTTTTCCATTGTTCACATCTTCCTGCGTAAAGTTAACTTGTCTTGTAGATTCTGCCATTTATTTTCTCCTGAAGTGAGTGTGTTATTTTACTAAGTTTAGTTTGGCGCCGTAAGAACCGATCACCGGAAGCTCTTTTACTTTGCCGCCGATAGCGTTAAGCAATCCCATGACCCATAATACTAAATAAGCCAGCCAGGGTAAAATTCCGAGAATTGAAACTACACATCCTAATGTGCTGCTTATCTGGTTAACAACAATTGTCAATACCATCATAACAATGTATATCAGGATAAAAGCTATCCACAGAATTATTGCCTGCTCTGTGTGGAACATTGCAAACTTCTTGTCTCTTGCTGCAAAAAGCGGTATAAGAAAAAGGATATAGGCAAGAATACCCATTACTTTACCGTCTTCTATTTCTGCCTGTGTGATTGATGCTACTGCCGGTCTTGTTGAAGTATTGTCAGTCATGACTCTCCTTTAGGTTAGTTTAGAAAGAATATGTTTGTTAACAGAAATTTTATAACCTAAATAAAAAGAAATGTAAGGTTTTGAAATTTCGGAAATGAATACAGCCTTGCAAAGAGCTGCTTAGGACCTATCTGAATATTGCCTTTATACTGCCCCAGGTGTCTCTTACGCTGGATATCACATGCGTAACTGTTATTGTTTGGCTGTAAACATGGTTACCGTTGTTATCCACAAGCTTTAACCTGTAATAGTATATTGGAACTGAGCTATAGTTGCCTGTGGTTACAATATCACGGAAATAATAATATGAATTATGTCCAATTGCTGTAACGTTCCCGATATTTACAAAACTGTTTGGCTCAGATGCACTTCTTTCTATTTCAAAACGGGCTAAGTTATCTTCCGTTCCGGTTTTCCACTCTAAAAGAATTGAATCTGTTTCATTCTTTCCTGTAAAATATTGAAGCTCCGTTGCAGCATACAGTAATCCGGTAACCAGTATAATCACCAAACAAGCTGTACTTGTTATTTTCAGTGGCTTTTTCATTGGAAATTACTCAAATATATATGTAATTATAAATAAATGCAAGTATTTAAGGGCTAAAAAATGCGGAAAATTCAATAAATTTAAGCCATTTCTCAGAAGTCGAATACAGTCTTATTTATTCCAGCTTCTTCCGGAATCTGAGTGAACTGAGTGTTAAGATGAATATGCCAAAAACAAAAAGAGCTATGAACTGGTCATACAACTGCCCGATCCCTACACCCTTGAGGATTATTCCGCGAACTATTGTTATGAAATACCTTAACGGTATTACGTATGTTATGTATTGTATCCACACCGGCATGTTCTCTATCGGAAAAGCAAAACCTGAAAGGTAGATCATCGGCATCATCACTCCGAAAAATGATGTCATCGTTGCCTGCTGCTGTGTTTTGGATATTGTGGAAACAAAGAGTCCAAGCCCCAGTGTACTCAGCATGAAAAGCAGAGAAGCAAAATACAGCTGGAACACACTGCCCAGTACCTGGATATTGAACCAGAAACGCATTACGGTTATAACTATAGTGATTGATACAAAACCCAGTATTGAAAACGGAACCAGCTTTCCTATTATCATCTGGTAAGATTTCAGTGGAGTAACAATTAGCTGTTCAAACGTTCCTATTTCTCTTTCCTTTACAATTGCAAGTGATGTCAGATTGATAGTCACTATCATTATCAGCAGTCCCACAATTCCGGGCAGCATGTAGTTTCGCGTAAGCAGATCCGGGTTATACCATACCCTGGTTTCTGCCTCAATTGCAGGTACGCGCGTGAGTATGGTATTTTTTCTTCCGCTACGCTCTATTTGTTCGTTCAGGATATTCGCCGCATAGCTGATAGTTATACCCTGCGAATATCCTGCGGCTATCAGTGCCTTATTCCCGTCTGAGCCGTCAAATATAGTCTGAAGAGATGTTGATCTTCCGCTTAACATATCTTTTTCAAAATCAGGGGGAATAACAATTGCCATTATTACTTCACCGTTATCTATCAGTTTTTCAAGCTCTTCATAACTTGATACATAGTGAAGAATTTTGAAGTAACCGGATTTTTCATATTTTTCTATGAACTCCCTGCTGGAAACGCTCCTGTCCTGATCCCAAACGGCAGTATTTATTTCTTTTACATCAAGAGTTGCAGCATAACCAAGAAAAACAAGCTGGATAACCGGAGCTATCAGGATTACAGCGAACATCCTTTTATCTCGCTTGAACTGCAGGAACTCTTTCTTAATGAAATTAAGTATCAGGTTCATCAGGTCTTTGCCCTCCGCATGCGCAATGTGGCAATTCCCAAAAAAACCGTTGCGAATATCACAAGACTGATTATCTGCTTCCAGAATGATTCGATACCTGTACCTTTGAGCATTATGGATCTTAAGATCACTATGTAGAATTTTGCGGGAGTGATATTTGTAAGTATTTGTATTGGCCACGGCATGCTTTCAATAGGGAATAAGAAGCCTGAAAGAATGAAGGTAGGCAGCATTGTTGCCAGTGAAGCTAACTGGAATGCCACCTGCTGCGAATCTGAAACCGTTGAGATAAAAATTCCAATGCTCAATGATGCGATCAGAAAAATTAATGTTGTTGCAAACAACAGCAGGTAACTGCCTTTAATTTCTATACCGAATGCGAGCATACTGAATATAAGAGTGAACATTGCCACAAATAAAGCTACAACAGTGTACGGAATTGTTTTTCCGATTATCATCTCAACCGAACCGAGCGGTGAAACTTTGAGCTGCTCCATTGATCCCAGTTCCTTTTCACGGACAATTGATAAGCAAGTGAGAATAACTGCGGTAAGAATAAGTATCATAGAAAACAGCCCCGGTATGAGGAATTTAGTTGTGTTAAGATCGGGGTTGTACCAGAATAAAGGCTGGGGATCTATCGGGAGTACGGCTTTCATTCCGTTCTTATCAAGGAATTCCTGCGTGAACTTGCCGTTGAAGAACCTGGTCGCCGCTGACAGATAATTCATAATTACTGTTGCAGTATTACCGTCAACACCGTCAATAAGGAATTGTATCTTAGCGATTTTGCCGGAGCGAAGGTTCTGAGTAAAATCTGAGGGAAATACAACTACACACTGGGCAAGCTTCTCATCCAGATATTTATTCACGTCCTTTTCATCGTGAATGTATGCCACAACGTTAAAGTAGCTTGAGCTTGAGAGCATCTCAACAAAATCGCGGGTTTCTTCCGAATTGTCGTTGTTGCGTACAGCAATTTTTATGTTCTTTACGTCAAGGCTCAGGGCATATCCAAACAGCATCAATAGGAATACGGGGAAAATGAAAATTAGATAAAGAGTCCTTGCATCGCGCTTTATCTGCCGAAACTCCTTTTTCACTATTGCGTATATTCTGTATAACATTCTTTGTTTTTAGATCCCCCTTGAAAAGGGGGGTTCTTTTTTTCCTGCTTTTAAGTCCCCCTTAAAAAGGGGGATGAAGACTGTCATTTTCTGTTGTATTTCGATTGAAGATTTAGTTTCTTCCTTCGCAACACTTTAATGGGGATTTTATCTTACTCTTCCCACATCCAAATCCCCATCTATATTCTTCGGGGTATCTAAAAATAGTTCAATTGTAACCTGTTTGAGTTTCCAAGATCTCATCCCCCTTTAAAAGGGGGACTAATTTAAATATGTAAAGCTTTTCTTTCGTTCCCAATCAGCCACGGCGGACGAGCTTGGGGAACACATCGAACGCAGAGAGACCAAATCTTTTTTTTACTTTTGCCTTTTTACTTTTTACTTACTCATTCTTTTTCCAGCAGATTTACAAACACATCTTCCAGTGATGCAGCAATTCTGTTAATTCTTCTTACTCCTATTCCTTTATCCTCAAGTTGTTTCTTTAGCTGTTCTATTCTCCCCATTGTATCCTCCGAGTCTTCAGATCTCAGAGTGACATGTATGTATTCTCCAAAATACGCGCTGCTCTTTATCAGCTCTGATACATCGAGAATTGCAACCGCTTTATCAGGTTCATCGCATTCAATTTCGATTATCGGGTTGCTTAAATACTTTTCCTTCAGTTCACCGGGCGAACCCCCTGCGATTATCTTCCCTGCATCTATCATCATTATTCTGTTGCAGAACTCAGCCTCATCAAGGTAGTGGGTAGTCACAAAAACCGTTATCCCGCTTTGTGAAAGATCGTTGATCAGATCCCAGAAATTCTTTCTGGAAATAGGGTCGACTCCTCCTGTTGGTTCATCCAGGAAAACTATCTTCGGTTCATGTATTACGGCTGTACCCAGGGCAAGCCTTTGTTTCAGTCCGGTCGAAAGTGTGCCCGTAAGAGAATCAGCTCTATCTAAAAGACCCGCAGTCTTGAGCACCCATTTCTTTCTTTCCTCCAGTTTTTCTCCTTCAAGTCCGTATATGCTGCCGAAGAAGTTGATATTCTCTTCAACTGTAAGGTCACTGTACAAAGAGAATTTCTGCGACATGTAGCCGATATTCTTTTTTACATCGTCAGGATTGCGCTTAATGCTGAAACCGCCAACCATTGCATCGCCTGCTGTTGGCTCAAGTATTCCGCACAGCATTTTTATTGTGGTTGATTTACCCGCTCCGTTAGCTCCCAAAAATCCAAACACCTCACCCTGTTTAACATCAAAGGAGATATTATCCACTGATGTGAATTTCCCGAAGCGTTTTGTCAAAGTCTTAACTTCTATTGAATTCATCCGGCTTTAAGCATATGTATGAATACATTTTCCAGTGAAACAGGTTTTATTCTGTATGAATCTATCTTAATTCCGTTTGAGCCAAGCAATTTTTCTATCTTTGGAAATTCCTCATCATAATTCTCAACTGCAGCATCTATTCTGTCGCCGAATAATTGAGCCTCAAAATTTTCGGTAATAAGCTTATAGGCTTCCCGCAGGTTTGGAGTGACAAGCTCAATGATAACTCTTTTCATCGATGCTTTTATTACTTTGGGAGATTCACTCATAAGCAGCTTTCCGGCGTTCATCATGGCAATGGTGCTGAATCTTTCGGCTTCATCCATGTAGGGAGTGGAAACAACAATTGTCACCCCTTCATTGTGGAGTTCTGAAAGTATCTTCCAGAAATCACGCCTCGAGACAGGGTCAACTCCCGTTGTTGGTTCATCCAGAAATATTATTTTGGGCTTATGTATAAGAGTGCATGAGAGGGCAAGCTTTTGCTTCATTCCTCCGGAAAGCTTCCCTGCGAGGAAACTTCTGAATTTCTTCAGCCTGGTGAATTCAAGCAGCTCGTTCCTGCGGTCTTTGTATTTCTTCACACCGTGAAGCTCAGCAAAAAACTCAATATTTTCATCAACAGTCAGGTCGGAATACAGACTGAACTTCTGTGATAGATATCCTATCTCATCTTTTATCCTGTTGCTTTGTTTCTTGAGATCGAAACCAAGTATTGAGGCAGTTCCGGAGTCAGGCTCTGCAAGTCCGCACAACATTCTGATAAGCGTTGTTTTCCCTGCGCCGTCAGGCCCAACAAACCCGAAGACTTCCCCGCGCACGACTGAAAAAGATATATGGTCAACTGCAACAAGTTTGTCAAATGTCTTTGTTAAGCCGTTAATTACAATTGCTGTCTCTGTATTAATGTTGATTGCCAATGCTGATTGTTAATTGCTTACTCTGATTGTTAACTGCTGATTGATCATTGATACAGGATCTTTGCATCGGCGGGGAGCCCCGGTTTGAGTTCAAACTGCGGATTCGGGATTTCGATCTTCACTGCAAACACCAGCTTTGTGCGCTCCTCGGGAGTCTGAATATTCTTCGGCGTGAATTCTGCCTCCGGTGAAATAAATATTATTTTACCTGTATAGGTCTTGTCTTTGAAAGCATCTATTGTTATTTCTGCGTTTTGACCCAGCTTCACTTTTGAAAGTTCGGTTTCCGGTACATAAATAACCAGGTTCACCGTTTCCAGATTGGAAACCCTGAGCAGCGATGAAGAAGGTGCTACATTTTCACCGGCTTCGACGAATTTTTTGGATACAAATCCGTCAACAGGTGAGTATACTTTGCAGTCCTCAATGCTTTTCTTCAGCAGATCAACTGCCGAGACGGCTCTTTTCAGGTTAGCCTGAGCGGATTCAATTTCTTCCGGCCTGATTATGGTCCTTACTTTTGATAAATTCTCTTTTGCGGAGTTATATTGAGCTACCGTAAGGTCATACCTGGCCTTTGCGTCGTCAAAAAGCTTAGTTGTGGCTGCATCCTGTTTATAAAGCTCTTCCGCCCGGTCACGGTCAACTTTTGCGAGGTCCATATTTATTTTAGCCTGTTTAAGCAGTTCCTCGGATTGTTTAATATCTTCACGCCTGGCACCGCTTCTAAGAAGTTTTAACTGAGCATTTGCAAGGTCAACTCCGGCTTCTGACTGGCGAAGCTGTATATCCAGCAATTCGTGGTCTATCTCAACAAGAAGGTCCCCCTTCTTAACCCTGTCACCTTCGTTGAAATAAAGCTGCTTAAGCTGCCCTGCAGTTTTAGAGCTTATTGTGACGTTTACAGATTCAATTGTGCCGGATGCTTTTATGGAATTATTTTCGGTATTGTTACCGCAGCCATATAATAGAAATAACAGGGTAAAAGATAATGATATCAGTATGAGTTTCATTTCCAGATATTTGATTTTTTCAGGATCACATTTCCTTTTTCTGTGAG
>JAUQWS010000073.1 GCA_030835025.1 Ignavibacteria bacterium
ACCAAAAACGGTATTCCATTTGCGGATGGTTCTTTCGGCTGGGCAAGGATGCCCGGCTCGCCTGACGGTGTAAGCACTATGACTCCGAATACAATAATTCATACAGGAAGTGTCGGCAAAATTTTTGGAGCGCTTTCGCTTATCAGAATGGTAGAAGAATGGAACAGCATCCATGCTGCTCTTGATGCTGATCCGATGCTTGCTCCCTCTGATCCAAATGAGCTTCCTTTTTGGAATTTTGTCAGGGATTATAGAACACCAATCGATTTAGACTCTCAAATGTGGCCATTGATAGAGCCATATCTTGACCATTCTCTTATTAGTGGTTATATCTCGGCCGGCAGTACATATCCTGGAGCAAATATAAGGGATATAACTCTCAGGCAGCTTATGTATCATGATTCGGGTATAAGCTCGTACGTTGCCTTAGCGGATACAGGCGCAACAGAATGGAAGCAGATTCATTATGAACCATCTAATGGTGGTCCAGTGGTTTTCGATCTTAAGGCTTATGTAACAGCTCTTTTAAAGCTGGATGCCGGTGAGAATTGGCATCAGTATCAAAGCAATAATTATACGCTTATAGGCGCTATAATAGAATCGGTAACAGGCAGAAGATTTGAAGATTACGCAATTGGAAAACTCTTCAGAGGTGATCATAATTATGATGATATAAAAAGAAAAGTTATTGATCCTGTCAGAGGCGCAAGGTATTACAAATTTGTTGGGGACAATTATTTTCAGGGCAGAGTACTCCATCCAGACTATACTGGTTATTCTGCTGCCGGCGGGTGGTATATGAGCGCGATACAGTTCTGCAAATGGTTTGATAATATAATGAATGGCGGACAGATTGGTAACGGACTGTTTCCCGCTGTTTTTGATTTGGAACATGAAAGCTTTAAAGACAGCGGCTTTAAAGCCTTTGACCATGGTAAAATTGGACGTTTACAATACCTGAATCACAACGGCGCGGCCGGACCCGGTGGAGGAGAAGTAAATGCCGATTTCCGTTACTGCTGGGGATATGATAATGAAAGATATTGCGTCTTTACTGCAGTAAATGCAAATTTCAATGCTTCAATGCTCATTGAGCAGGGTGTTAATGTATTAAAGAAGAGTATGACCAAAAGGCATGCAGGATTGCGGTTATCATCTTTAAATCTGCAAAACGGGCTTATACAGACTGTATATTCTGACTCGTCAACAATTACACATGGCAGTGCTTCAATGATAAAAGTTGTAAACCTTGAAAACAAAACTATTGAGGGTGTTGCATCAGAACGAACAAATTTATTCGGAACAGGGAACGTTCTGCCGGGCGGTATAAACTCAAACTATTTTTGTATGGTTGAACTTCGGGGAATGCTTAAAATTCCTATGCAGGGCTATTACAAATTCCGATTGAGCAGTGATGATGGTTCGTTGTTATGGATTGACGATGATTTGCTGATTGATTTTAATTCTTCTCATGGGCTTGAATCAAGGGAATCTGCAAGAGTTTATTTATTTGCCGCAGAAACCTATTATCCGATAAGGGTCGAATGGTTCAATGATGAAGGTGATGGACAATTATATTTGGAATGGATGCTTCCAAACAGTACAGCTTATGAAGCTATCCCGCCGGAGAATTTTCTGGTAGGTTAAAATTATTTAATGATGTAAAGAAACTGGTAATACTGAAATATTACTGAAACCGAATTGTATTCGAACGCCGGGTGAAAATCGGGCATTCTTTTGAATCATTGACCTAGAGATTTAAGGGTACGATCATTGCGGAGAAGGTGGGATTCGAACCCACGATACCGTTGCCGGTATACCACCTTTCCAGGGTGGCCTCTTCAACCACTCGAGCACCTCTCCAAAGAAACAAGGGGCTTTAACCCCTTGTCAAATATGGTTTTGCGGAGAGCGAGGGACTCGAACCCCCACAGGCTTGCGCCCGGCGGTTTTCAAGACCGCTGCAATACCATTATGCGAGCTCTCCTGTTGAATATTAACAAATATAACCTATTGAAAATTTTTAAACAATGAACATAAATCCTGCAAAGTGAGTATAGATGCATATGTTATTAGCACTCAAACCTTCTTATATCTGTGGCAATCAACCAAATGATCGTTTACCATTCCCGTTGCCTGCATGTGTGCATAACAAATGGTTGAGCCCACAAATTTAAATCCGTTTTCGAGAAGTTTTTTGCTCATTGCGTCTGATTCTTTTGTTCTTGCAGGAAGCTGCTTTAGCGAGGTCCACTTGTTCTTTAAAACCCTGCCATCAGTGAATTGCCACAAGTATTTATCAAATGAACCGGTTTTATCCAGTATATCAAGATAAGCTCTCGCATTTGTAATAGTAGCGGCAATCTTAAGTTTATTCCTTATAATACCCGCATCTTTCAATAATGAATTGACTTTACGTTTGCCGTAACCTGCAATTATCTCAGCATCAAAGTTATCAAATGCCTTCCTGAAATTCTCTCTTTTATACAATATAGTGCGCCAGCTTAATCCAGCCTGGAAACCTTCCAGAACCAGAAATTCGAACAGTTTTTTGTCATCATGAACGGGGACTCCCCATTCTTCATCATGATATTTTACATAAAGCGGGTCTTCGCCGCACCAGGGACAACGGGCAATCGATTTCATAGATATTTATCAGTTAGATTTTTTCAGAAGAACAAATTTAACATTTTAATTTATAACTATTAAGTAAAAACACAAATCGTTAAATTTGCCTTGCAATGGAACTGTTCAAAATAGGGTTCATAACCGTAAGCTTAATTGATGTAATTGATATAATTATCGTCACTTACATCTTTTACAAGCTTTACCTTGTTATGCGCGGTACCATTGCTTCACAAATATTCCTTGGTTTGACACTCATAATTATTGCATCTCTGATTGCCCAAACCTTCAATATGAAATCACTTGGCTGGATCTTCAGCCGGTTAACCGATATCTGGGTCATAGCATTCATAATACTTTTCCAGCCGGAAATACGGCGCTTGCTCCTTGTTATCGGACGAACCAGAATTGCACGCTATTTCCTTAAGATAAATGCCAGTGAAACTATTAACGAGATAATAGACGGACTCAAAGAGCTGCGAGAAAGAAAACAGGGAGCATTAATAGTTGTATCTAAAGGTGACCGGCTAACATCTTTTGTTGAAACAGGGGAGCCACTCCAGGCAAAACTCAGCAAAGAATTGCTGATATCGATCTTTAATACTAAATCACCCCTTCATGACGGTGCTGTTATAGTAAATAACAATATTATTGAGGCCGCAAGATGCATTTTACCGCTTTCATCTACTGAGAAAATAGGCAGCAAGAAGCTTGGTACAAGACACCGCGCCGGACTTGGTGCATCAGAAGATGTTAATGCTCTGGTGATCATCCTTTCTGAGGAGACAGGGGGCATATCCATTGCTGAAGACGGTAATATGAAAGTATGCTCCGGGTTTGAGGAGTTGAGGCGTGAGCTGAAAAAGGAACTTGAGACGAGTGATGTAAAAGAAGAAGTAAAAGAGATCTTTGAAGAAATGGAAGAAGAATAAAAACGGAAATGCTCCTTATAGAAGAAGAAAAGAAAGGGCTTGTAGAAACACTTTGGCAAAAAGGAATAAAAGATGAAACCCTTCTGAAAGCTTTCTACAATGTAAACAGAGAAAAGTTCATTTCCTCAGCACTCAGGAAATTTGCATATGATGATAATGCACTTCCGATCGAATGTGCCCAAACCATCTCTCAGCCGTTTACCGTTGCTTATATGACACAGGCATTGCAGCTTAAACCCGGGGAAAAAATTCTTGAAATAGGAACTGGCTCAGGTTATCAATCAGCAATACTTGCGGAGCTTGGCGCAGAAGTTTATACCATCGAAAGAATTGAGAAACTTTATCAAAACGCGATGAAATTACTGGGCGAAATGGACTATAAAATCCATTTTAAGCTTGATGACGGAACCTTAGGCTGGGAAGAACATGCTCCCTACGACAAGATAATTGTTACAGCAGGCGCTCCCGATGTACCGCATTCACTTGTTGAGCAGCTAACCGTTGGAGGTAAACTTGTTATTCCCGTCGGTTCACAGGAATCACAGCGGCTTTTTGTAATTACCCGCAGGGAAAAAGGCACTGATAAGAAGATATACGAACATTTCAGGTTTGTTCCTTTGATAGGTGAGGAAGGCTGGCATACGGCGAGTCAATAATATGCTGCTCAAACCCAAAGTAATTACAATTATCGGACCAACTGCTTCAGGTAAAACCGAATTATCCCTCATGTTGGCAAGCAGGCTTAAAAAAAGATTCAGCAAAGAAGTCGAAATAATTTCGGCTGATTCCCGGCAGGTATATAAACATATTCCCATTACCACTGCTCAGCCAAATGCAGAAGAACTCAGTCAATTCAGGCATTATTTCATAAATGAGCTGGAGCTTAATGAGGATTTTAATGCAGGCAAATTCGGTAAAAAAGGCAGAGAGATCATTAGGAAAATCTTTGCAGCTGGAAAGATTCCGGTAATTGTAGGAGGAAGCGGTTTATACGTTAATTCTCTTGTCTACGGATTCTTTGAGCTTGACGATAGCAGTACTGAGCAATTCATTCTAAAACAGCGCAATTTCAGAAAAGAGCTGAACCTAAGGCTGGAAAGTGAGGGTCTGGATTCGCTTGTTAATGAATTGAAGGATATCGATCCCGAATCTGTTAAAAACATGAAAGAGATCTCAGCTCGGCGTGTTATCCGCGCACTGGAAGTTTATTACTCAACAGGCTTGCCGATTTCCGTTCAGCGAAAGATAAAGATATCAGTTGAATTTGAACCTGTGATGAAAGGCATCAGCTGGAATAGAGAAGAACTGTATGAAAGGATCAATAAGCGAACAGAACTTATGATTAAGAACGGAATGATAGACGAAATAAGGAAACTGAAGGAAAAAGGCCTGCACTATAGAACTGTTAACTCACTTAATACTGTTGGTGCCAAAGAAGTATTTGACTACTTAGATGGCAAGCTGACACTTGAAGAGATGACTGAACTGATCAAACAAAACACCCGGCGCTTTGCCAAGAGGCAGTTAACGTGGTTCAGAAAAGATAAAAACATTGCCTGGGTAAAACCGGGAGTTATTGAATTTCCTGATTTTGACGGGCTTATTTATTAATAGAACTTCACTCAACTATAGAACTTCTGCTTAAGGTTCACCATTTCTTTCATAGCAGGGTGCGGACGGTAACGGTCTTCACCAAAATCCCTCTGCAGTGCTGACAAGATGTTGTAAACCAGCTCAATTCCAAGCCTGTCAGCCCATTCAAGCGGACCAAACGGATAATTAGTCCCCAGCTTCATTGCCGTATCTATATCTTCCTTTGAGGCTATCTTCTCGGAATATACCTGAATGGCTTCATTTATGATCATAGAAACAATTCTCGGGAAAACAAGCCCTGTCCTATCGGGCACAGATGAAAAAGCGATCCCAAGTTCTGACAAAATACTTTCTGCATTTTTAAGAATAGCTGCATCAGTTATTTTTGAAGGCGCTATTTCAATCCTGCCTGCACCGGAAAAAGTGTCGTATAATCCGACACCTATTAGTCTTGCGGGGAGCTTGCTGTATGTGCTCTGTTCTGAAACCGGTATGCAAAGCGATGAAGTCAGTACAGGAATACTGGCCGTACAATGCTTGTCAATGGTTTCAATATTATCCCGCTTTTTTGAAGCCGGGTAATTGGTTGAATCAATTACCAGAGTAACTTTGTTGTCCAGAGTATTCGTAAACTCAGCCTTATCTTTAAGGAGCGTTCTGAACTCATTTTTTATTGAATTGCTGCCAAACAGGAAAATTTTCGTCATATAAAAATATTAATGCAGCTTTACGGTTTAAAAGAAAAATTAGAGAGTCATTACTTAAGCTATAAGCACAAGTTCTCGTCCAAAGACCCGGTCTGGACACTCCACCGCTTTGAAGACGAAAAAGATATCGAGCTTATCGGCCTTGTAACTGCAGCTTACGCATATGGCTCGGTGGAACTGATAAATGGATTTATCGAGAAAATCCTCGTCAGAACCGGCAACAAACCGTACGAATTTACCATAAATTTTGAGAAACGAAAAGATAAAAAATTCCTTGGCGGGTTAAATTACCGCTTCAACACTGCAGGTGACCTAATCTCTTTGTTTGCTTCTCTTGCATTGGTACTGAAAGAATACTCAACATTGAAAAACCTGTTCATTTCTTCAATGAATAATTCAGAGGAGAATATCATTGGTGCGCTCGGCAGATTTACCGGCAGATTGAACAGAGACATCAAAAAGAAATACGGAACATACACTCATTATTTGATATCAAACCCCTTTAACGGAAGCACCTGCAAAAGAATGAATCTCTTCCTGCGCTGGATGGTGAGAAAAGATGAAATTGATCTGGGGTTGTGGAATGAAGTGGGAACACATAAATTAATTATGCCGGTAGATACACATATTGCGAGGATTTCAAAGCAGCTAAGGCTTGTGAAGAGGAAAACCATAGACTTGAAATTTGCAGTTGAACTTACAGAAAGACTGAAATCATTCGATCCCGAAGACCCTGTCAAATACGATTTCGCATTATGTCACATTGGCATTGACGGGAGAAAATTTTGATATTCATTACCTCCGACTGCATAATTCTCTCAATAGTAAGTAAGCTTAATATTTATTATTTTAGGTTTCACTCAAGAAAAGATCTTTGGTTGTTCGGCCCTCCGAATCCTAAGGTAAAACAATGTAATTTATGAAAATAGGTATTCTTTGCTATCCTACTTACGGCGGAAGCGGTGTTGTAGCTACAGAACTTGGCATAGAGCTTGCTGCCAGGGGGCATGAAGTACATTTTATTTCGTACAGCATGCCTATGAGGCTTAATGTATCATTCTCTGATAACATTTCATTCCACAAAGTTGAAATGTCATCATATCCTCTTTTTGATTTTCCGCTATACAGCATTGCACTTGCAAGTAAGATAGTTGAAGTCGCAAAATTCAACGGACTCGACCTCGTCCACGCTCATTATGCAATTCCTCACGCAACAAGTGCCTACCTTGCCAGGGAAATTATCAAGGAAGAAGTGCTTTCTAAGCGAAAGGGTAACAGCAATATTAAGATCATCACGACCCTTCACGGTACTGATATTACATTAACCGGACTCGAGATCAGTTTTCTTCCTACTTTGCGGTTTTCAATAAAACAGTCTGATGGTGTTACTGCAGTTTCTGAATTTCTTAAAACAAAAACACAATCACAGTATGATATAAACAAAGATATACGGGTTATTCCGAACTTCATCAATCTGAGTATATACAAGAAGGTCATTAACAAAGAAACCGAGTGCCTTAAGGAAAAGCTCACGAAAAACAGCGAAAAGATATTGGTACACACTTCCAATTTCCGCCCGCTCAAAAGGGTAGATGACGTAATCAGGATTTTCAAGAAAGTGAATGATGAAATTCCATCGAAGTTGTTATTGATAGGAGACGGACCCGAGCGAAGTAAGTGCGAATATCTCGCTAAGGATCTGGGAGTAGATGACAAAGTTAAATTCTATGGTGAACAGGAGTCTTTTATGGAAATACTCTCAATTGCCGATCTGTTCCTTATGCCTTCTCAGTCTGAGAGTTTCGGGCTTTCAGCCCTTGAGGCAATGGCATGCGGCGTTCCTGTAGTTTCTTCAAATGCAGGCGGATTACCTGAACTTAATCTGCACGGTGAAACAGGGTATATTGCTGAGATCGGCGATGTGGATAAAATGGCTGATTATGCAACAAGGCTGTTGGGTGACCACAAGCGATACAAAATATTTTCTGAAAACGCCTTGGAAAGGGCTACAAACCTGTTTTCTGCAGAGAAAATCATTCCTGAGTACGAGAATTATTATGAAGAAGTGCTGGGAAAGTGAAAGAACTAATTCTTCTTATTTCTTAATTGTCCGGCTTTCAACAGTAGCCATTTTTTGGATGTAAGAACCCGGCTCTTAATTATCATCTCTTCCAGTCTTTCAGCACCAAGTTTTGATTCTGTTCTGGTTTTCAGATTTAACAATTTCTTTGTCAGATCCAGGAAGTTCAGGTAACGGTCTTTGGTTCCCGGATTCAGTTTCCTGTTATTCGTCAGCAAATGAGTAAACGAATCTATCAGCGAAAATGCTTCTTCAAAGTACCCAAGTTCGTAAAAATTTTTGAGAAGTGTTTCCCTTACAAGAAGTTTCAGTCCCTGTATAGGAAATTTTAATTTGTTCAGCTTTCCAATTGATGCAGTATAATTTCCGTTTTCAAATAATAAACATGCATCAGCGTAATGTGATACAGAATCTCTTATTTCCGGGGAGAGCATATGTTCGTATTCTGCTGCAAATGCTTCCGCCCACTTAATATCACCAAGCTCAAGCGAAGTCCGGAACAACAGCAAAAATCCGTTCACCTGCATGTACTGTTCTTCGGAATGAGTAAGCAGACCTGCCTTCAGAGAAGATTTTTCTATCTCAAAGTGTTCCTTCAGGTACTTTACATCATCAATCGTTTCTCTTTTGAGGCTGCAGCATGAACCGATTGAAGTATGAAGATTAAACAGCTCTTCCCTCGAGAATAGACCCGCGTTTTTTGTTACGATCTCTTTTAACCTGTAGAAATATTTCTCATCGTACGGGTCAAGAAACGTAATCATATAGCAAAGATATGCTTTGAATGCATACCGCAAACCGTCTCTTTTTTTAACTTCCTGATCTTTGTTGTCTAGTGCTTCTAAAATGCCCTTATAATCGATACCTTCAAAATACGGTTTAATAACCGTTTCATCATATTCAAGATTGTAGAGCTTTTTTATTCCAACCAGTACATTGAGCATATTAGAAAGCTCAACAACCGAATAATAGATCAGCAGTTCTGTCTGCTCCGTCCGCTTATCCATCATCGGCTCCTGTTTATCAAGCGAAACACTAAGGTCATTCCATAAGATATTCAGCTCCATTTTCTTCTGGATCAGGTCAAGGCTGAAGGTATTATTATCACCAAGGTCTTTGTTAAGCGCTCTCATCGTTCTTGCCGCCTGAGTAAACAGCCTTCTGTTTAACAAAGCTTCTGAGAGTATGAGTTTCTCTTTTACCGGAGCCTTTTCATATTCATTAAGTACAAGATATCTTTCGGCAAGTTGTGAAAGCTCCGTTATAAGATACCTGAAAGTCTTCTCATCGTATTTTCTGTTTTCATAAACAATTCTGAACAATGACTCAAAACCCAGCTTCTCTTCCTTAAATTCAGGATATTGCCTGGCAATTGCCCTGAAAAGCTTATCAACACTCCGGTTTGTATTGAAAAAGCCGGAGGAGACCAGTTTACCGAACCTCTTAAGCTCCGCCTTGTCAAATGTCCTCAGTATTTCTACTAGTCTTTTCAGTATCATTCCGCGCTAAAGTTACTTGAATTTGTGCACAAAGAAAATGGCGAATTGGCGCGATTTTCTGGATTTTTGAACCAACTTTGGCCCTATTTTTACTTAAACACTTCAAAAAATCTCTTTGAACTGCCCTGCCCTCAAAACATATCTTTGTATCAAAAGTGCACGTGCACAAAAAGAGAAGGAAAAATGAGATCTAAACAAAAAGGGGCTGCAGAAGGTATTTCAAAGGGGTACAGGCTCAGGCTAGAAACACACAGAATGGTGCAGAAACTTAAGTCAAAATTAAACAGCTCAAAAGACGAAGTAATCAGCAGGGCGTGCAGTATGCTGATAGAGGATTTCAGGCAAAAGAAAAATAAAAGAAATATTAAATAACAAAACAAAGAAAATAAAAATGGAAAAAGAAACAGCAAAATTAATTGTAACAGCAGCAGCA
>JAUQWS010000074.1 GCA_030835025.1 Ignavibacteria bacterium
AACGGGCAGATAAAGATGATGATACTTCTGCTGCTTGTTCCATTCCTGCTGACAAAGGAGAATCATATTACAAAGAAGTATATCCTATTTTTACTCTCGCTGCCGGTTATTGTAACATTTTATTTGACAAACGCCCGAAATGCAATTTTGGGAATTTTTGCAGGGTTGCTGATTATTGGCATTCTTAAAAACAGGAAATTCCTTCTGGGTTTGCTTTCCCTGGTTGCGCTCTTCTTAATATTTGCGCCCGATGGATTAAAAGACAGAATGCTGAGTATTGGGAACATTAATCACCCGAGCAACATAACCAGATTCATTATATGGGAAACGGGAAAGAAAATTATTGAAGGTAGCCCCGTATTCGGACACGGTGAGGTAAATTTCAAAGAGTTGTACAGCAAATACAAAACACCAGAACGCCATGGAGAAGGTTCCCACATGCACAATTCTGCGCTTCAGATCCTGGTAAATTTTGGCTTTGCGGGATTCCTCGCGTGGTTTGTGATAATGCTCTATTTGTTCCTGAACCAGTTAAAGATCTATTTTAAGACTAAAGATGACAAATTCCTGAATATTCTTGCGCTTGTTTCAATAATTTCAATGATCGCGCTGCAGATCTGCGGGCTCACTGAGTGGAATTTTGGTGACGCAGAATTTGCTGCAGTATTCTGGTTCAATCTTGCCTTAGCCTTCACAGTATGGAAGTTCCGCAAACCGGAGCACGAAGCAAATGATTAGCTCGTTCGTAATTACATATAACGAAGAAGAGAACATCAGGGAATGCCTCAAATCGCTTGGGTGGACTGATGAGATAATTGTGGTAGATTCAAACAGCGTTGACAAGACAACAGAGATTGCCAGCGAATTGAAAGCTAATGTTATTTTGGCTGAAAAATTAACTTTTGGCGGGAAAAAAAACCTCGGAATTGATGCAGCAAAAGGACCGTGGATATTATGGATAGATGCTGATGAAAGGGTTACTCCCGAACTCAGCGCCGAAATTCAACAGATCGTGAAAAACAATCCCGCTGCTGAAGCATTTGAAATTAACAGGAAGAGTTTTTTCATCACCAAATTCATTAAACACTGCGGATGGTACCCTGACTATACGTTGAGGCTGTTCAAAAAGTCAACGGGCATTAGATTCAGCAACGAGCAGGTGCATGAAAAGGCAGTCTATTCGGGCAAAGTCCGCAGACTCAAGAGTGAGATTCTTCATTATACGGACCGGGATTTTGAGCATTACATCAATAAAATGAACAGTTATACAAGTCTTTCTGCCCATGGTTTATATGCAAAAGGAAAAAAAGGCGGACTATTTGATATAATTTTTCGACCTGTATTTACATTTTTTAAGATGTATTTTTTGAGATTAGGAATGCTTGATGGGTATATAGGACTTGTGCTTTGCATCTTATCAAGTATTCATGTGTTTTTTAAATATTCAAAGCTATATCGTTTAAACAAAGGGAGTTGAATAATGGAAGTTAATGAAAAAAATACCCAGATGTTCATGTATTTGGCAGGTTCATTTGAAATGTCCGCAATGATTGCAATGGGCAAGATCAAAAATCCGGTTACGGATAAGACCGAAAGAAATCTCATTCAAGCCCAGTTTTCCATAGATATTCTGGATATGCTCAAAGAGAAAACAAAAGGGAACCTGGACGAATATGAGTCAAAATTCCTGGAAAACCTGCTGGGCCAGCTAAAGCTCAATTATATTGATGAGGCAAACAAAGACAAATCAGAATCAACAGCCAAGGATAAGCCTGAACCGGAGAGCGGAATAGAGAAGGATAAATCAGACCAGTGATATTTGGAATCAGGGGAAATATTGAAAAGCCCGACCTTGCTGCAGTAATTAAGAGGCTTCTGAAGAGCTTTGAAAAGCACTCAGTAGATTACGTAATTGAAGAAAGCGCCGCAAGCCTGCTGACCGCTGATTATAAGGTGAAGTTTCCTTCAAGACTTGTCAAAAGGGATAACCAGCTTGCAAAAATGTGTGACTATATTATCTCAATCGGCGGAGACGGTACATTTCTTGCCACAGCAAAGCTTGTAGGTTCGAAAAACATTCCCATAATCGGGGTTAATCTCGGCAAGCTGGGGTTCCTTGCTGAAACATCAACTAAAGAGCTGCCTTCATTTATCTCCAAAATAATAAAAGGTGATTTCAGGATCGATGAAAGAACCGTTCTCGCAGCAAGGCCCAACGGCTCAAATACACGGGTTAATGGCATGAATGAGATCGTGATAAACCAAAGCGGTATAGTAAAGACAATAGAACTCTACGTTTATTACAATAATCAGCTTGTAAACCGATATCATGCTGATGGATTGATTCTTGCAACACCAACAGGTTCAACCGGTTACTCACTTTCTGCAGGGGGACCAATTGTATATCCCAAGACTGACGTCTTTATTCTCTCTCCGCTTTCTCCGCACACACTGACAGCCAGGCCGGTGATACTGCCTGACAGCGGAATAATCAAAGTAAAGGTCAATTCAAGGGTTCCGGTAAATATTGTGGCTGACGGGAATTCTATAATTAGATTGAAAACACCTACAACAGTAGAAATCAGCAAAGCCCCATACAAAATAAAGATTGCCAAGAGTATGAACAGTAATTACTTCAAAGTCTTAACGGGAAAGCTTCTTTGGGGAGAGGATAAGCGAAAGAAAAGCAGAGTTTAACCCGAGTATCAACTTTCTTGCCTTAACAGCCCAAAATAAAAAATTTGAAAGGAATCGCATAACACAAATTGGATAGAAGAATATTTGTAATATTTCTCACTGTATTCATAGATCTGCTTGGATTCGGAATACTTATTCCTATTTTGCCGACTTTTGCGCAGAATGAACTCGCAATGAATGAATCACTCATCGGGCTGACTGTGGGAATATTTTCACTCATGCAATTCGTTTTCAATCCGCTATGGGGAAGGTTATCCGATATTTACGGAAGGAAACCGATCCTGTTGTTTGGACTTGGCGGGAATGTATTTTCATATATCATTACCGGAATGGTGCTGAGCGGAGTACTTAAATCTATTCCGCTTCTTCTTGTCTCACGTGCGCTTGCGGGAATTTTTTCCGCAAACATTGGGGCAGCAATGGCTTACATATCGGATGTTACACCGCCAAAAGACAGGTCCAAGGGCATGGGACTCATCGGAGCTGCGTTCGGGCTTGGTTTTGTCTTCGGACCGTTTATCGGCGGTTTCCTTGCCAAGAGATTCGGATATGATTTTCCGACTTATTTATCAGCTGGGTTATCTCTGATTGCATTCTTCTTAACAATGTTACTTGTCAATGAATCACTTCCTAAAGAACTGCGGGTGCACATATCAATGTCCGGCTTCCATCCTAAAAATGGCATAAAAAGGCTTATCGATGCTTTAAAGCATCCGCACGTCGGATTTTTGATCCTGCTTTATTTCGTGATAGTCTTTTCCATATCTAACATATTCTCCACATTTCAGTTATATGCAGAAAGTAAAGAGGGTTTCAGTTACGATATTGAAGAAGTAAGTTACCTGTTCGCATTTTCGGGACTTGTTGGGGCTATTACTCAGGGTTTGTTAATACGGCCCATACTCAAGGTCTTTGATGAAAGGAAGGTCTTTATAGTCTCATGTTTGATAATGGGAATAGGTCTTGGTACAATTCCATTTTCGAACCATCATTTGGTTCTTCTGCTTGGCAGCATTTTGTTTATGAGCTTAGGTAACGGGCTCTGTTTATCCATAGGACTTGGACTGATCTCAAAATTCACTAACCCTGACGAGCAGGGCGGGATACTCGGGCTCACACAATCGCTGGCATCACTTGCAAGGTTTATTGGCCCCACATGGGGCGGACTCGTTTATCATTTCGTTAGCTTTGCGGCACCGTTTTTAACCGGTGGAATTGTAATGCTCGGCGCAACTTTTATGTCCTTAACATTATTGAAAGAAAAATACAGGCATAGTACAAATACATTCAGATAATGCTGCCGGATTTCAAAAATAACATTGTCCTCGCCCCAATGGAGGACGTGACCGAGCCGCCTTTCAGGCTTATCTGCAAACAATTGGGAGCTGATATTCTATATACTGAATTCATCTCAAGCGAAGGATTGATCCGCGATGCCCGTAAGGCAAAGGAAAAGCTGTTCTTTTATGAAGAAGAGCGGCCGCTGGCAATACAGATATACGGCGGCAATGAAGAATCTATGGCTGAATCAGCACGTATATGTGAATCTGTTAACCCCGATTTCATCGATATCAATTGCGGATGCTGGGTGAAAGATGTTGCTATGCGGGGAGAAGGCGCCGGATTGCTGCGCGACCTGCCTAAGATGCAGCGAATCGCGGAATCAGTAATGCAGAATACCAGTTTACCCGTTACACTAAAGACCCGACTTGGCTGGGATGAAAATTCTATAGTTATTCTTGATGTTGCAAGGATGCTGGAATCTATAGGAATAAAAGCTTTGACAGTACATTGCCGACTGCGGAGCCAGGGAAACAAGGGTGAAGCCGACTGGAGCTGGGTCAAAAGGATCAAGGATGCTGGTGTAACTGTCCCTATAATTCTTAACGGAAATATCAAGACTCCCGAAGATGTAAAGTTTGTTTTTGAAAGCTATGAACCGGATGCGGTTATGATAGGGCAAGGAGCGATCCAGAATCAGTGGATATTCAAACAGTCAAAACAATACCTTGCAGAAGGTAAATATGATGAGCCAACGATCCATGAAAAAATCGATGTTTGTATTCAGCATATCAGGTTGAACTATCAGGCAAGAGGGGAACAGGGATTGCTGCATATAAGGAAATTCTTCGCCGGTTACCTTAAGGGTCTCCCGCATGTCTCTAAATTCAGGATGGAACTTATGTCGACAAAAGAACTCGAGCCCCTTATATCGAAATTTGAAGAAATAAGAGAATATTATTCAGAGCCCCATCTGAAGAAATCAGATCATTGATTTCAAATTATTATCTTCTCCAGTCGCCATCATCAACTACATTCGTTCCAACAATTGCATTTTCCAGGACCTGCCAGAGAGGCTTTGTCGTCCAGGGCACGCAATCTTGTTTGTAATACCACCAAAAGTAACCACCGATGAATCCCTTTGAAGTGATATTCATACTGTAATACCGGTTAATATATTCTTCCTTCCTGTTGGAATATGAAGTGCCGCACTCCCCTATTCCCAGTTTTGAGTTCGGGAAAATAACATGCAGGCTATCGAAGACCTGCTGCCAGTTCGGTTGGTAATTGTTGCAGTCATCCTCGTAATAAGATACAAACACATAATCCAAACCGTACTTCATTTTCTGGTTAACGTTTTCGTGTATCCACCTGAACATTTCGTGACGCGGATTTGACCAGCAATTGTGATTATAGTAAAGTGTCATTGCTGTAACATAGTTCATTTTCTCTGCTCTTGTAAATGCGTAAAATATTTTTGCCATAACCGAATCTCTTGGTCCAAGCCACTCGCCATTAACTTCATTGCCTATTTCCCAGATATCAACCTTGCCGCCGAATGCTGTTATGTATTCATCTGAGCGGTCCTTGTACTGCTGGATGGAATAATCCTTTACATAATAACTGTCAAGGATTTCTCCCATAATATTACTTACACTGTCAATCCGGTTAACAGCAACAGCATAATTTGTTGCGGGCTGCCACTCGTCAAAAACTATGCGTGTTGTCATTCTATATGAATGATGGGCAAGCGATGCAACGATGCTGTTTAGATTATTGACTGCATCGATTGTGACTCCGTAAACCATACGTGAAGTTTGAGAAAAGATTCCGGTGTGGTGTGAAGCAAATAGCGAAACAAGCAAGAAAAGCAGAACAAATGTTTTCTTCTTCATAACATCCCCCAATGTTTACAACAAAACTAACTCATTAAACTGAAATGTAAATCACTGTTTCAGCTATTTGCAGGTTGTTAGGTAACCAACACCAATAAAAATGCAGCAGGTCGTTTCGTAATACTGGGAGCATTACTACTAAGAACGATGCGCACCCTTACCTACACATCTCCTGCTGCGTTACAAAACTACTGCTTTACTTTGATTCTTTCAACTCCAAAAACCGCTTTAGTAGTTGGGTTTTGTACAAAAACCGTGATAAAACACTCATCTTCATTCCAGTTCTGAGATATTACATATGGTTTTGTAACTGTATTATTCTGTCCAACTGTAATTGCCTCGCCGTTCACACCGGTCACCATATTTCTCATAACATCATCAGGACTGGTGATACCGTTAGGAGCATTTGGATAAGGAACATTGTTTTCCGTAATGAGAATATGCAGAACATTATTCGATGACGGCAGACTATTAACAAGTCCAATATTCGCAGTTACAGAGCCGCTATCTGTGTTGGGGTTAAAAGTATTTGTTAATGCAATATCCAGATAAATTGTAGTGTTAAGCTCTGCATTTATTTGACCCGTCCAGTCAGTAGATGAAAACTGGTTCATATTCACACCGTCAAGCCTGCCCTGCGGGGTGAAATTAATACCGTAGTAATCACTTCTTCCCTGGTTCTGAGGAATATTAGCAAGATAAATAATGTCTCCTATATACGGATACTTAGTATGATAACTCACAATTATTACATTAGTGTCGTTATGAGTAACCCCTGAAAGTGAAGTTATGCCGTCAAGATATCCATGAGCTGCTATGCAGGGATTGCAGCCTGCGTTAGTAAAGAACTCAACCATAACTTTCTTGGAGACAGTATCTGTATTGGGAGGAGCGGGAGCCAGAGGCTGCAGCTCATCGTTACTTTCGCATCCCCAGAAAACCACAATTGGTAAAAATACTAAGGCAATTATTAATTGTTTGATGTAACTCATATTAATTAAAGTTATTTATTAGCGTTAACCTGAAGCCGTTAAAAGGATTTACATAGCGGCAAATACCGCTTGAACACTGAATACCTCCTCTTTCACTTCCGTAAGAAACTATGACAGTGTTGGAAGATGTAAACTTATAAACAAGTTCGCCTTTGAACCATGCTTTCTTTCCGGAAGGGTCTTCTTCGTCATTTGTCGTTTCAAGAACACCCGAAAGTATGATGCTTGGAGAGCGTGAAATGCTCAGAGTGGTCAGCTGGCTCCAATAGTTCTTATCCCCTGCCCTGAGGCTGTTGTATGCTTCCTGAAATTCTGCGACAAGTTTAATTCCGTAAACCTTTGAAAATGTATACTGGACCTCAAGCGGAACTGTAAATGACCTTATGATGTCAGAGCTCCCAGGATCAACTATGCTGTACAGGATATTGGTCTTTCTGGAGACTCCGAGCTTTGTCTTAAGAGTTTTTGAAGCATAATACTCTGCTTCTAAGAACACTTCCCAGTATGGAGAGAATTCATTGCTTGTCGAAGGCAGGTAAGCAGTTCTGTCTACTCTCTCGTATCTGGTCAGGCCTGTAGAATCAACATCCCGGTAATCATAATGTCTGCTTGTTAAAGATGCATTAGCATTCAATGAAAGCTTATCTCCCGGAGAGTAAAATACATCTACTCCGAAACCGACCTCATCATTAAAATCAACGTTATGCGGGAATCTTGAAAGCAGAGTAGTTGAATACACTTTTATTGTTGAAGGAGAATTCTGGAACGGCAAAGCCTTCCACGGATTAGTTGAACTACGCTGGTCCGGCGTAACAAGATTGAATCTGTAATTCTTGTACTCCACTGTTATTCCAAATCCTTCTCTTGTGTAAGAAAGCATACCGTAAGCTCCGTCACCCCGAGGTGCTTTTGATTGGGTATAGATCGCATTGGGATCGCTTATTGTAATTTTGTTGGCGTAAGAAAAGAATGCATCAAATCCTTTAAAGCTCAAACCCAGGTTTCCTTCAAAAATTTCAGCGTGGATCTTGGTTGCGGTATTGCCTGAAGGAAGTTCACCATCGGTATACAAGTATGAACCACCAAACGTCAAAACCTTATGGGGCGAGAAACTAAAGTTCCCTGCCCGTATAGAATAGACCTCTGTTCTTGCAGTATCCAGAAAATCGGTAAAATTCATCCCGCCTCCCAGAATTGTTCCGCTGAACTTCACTTGTTTCTTCTTTCCGAAAGAATGTTTATAATTTATTTTGACGCCGTCAAACTCTGTATTCCATCCCAGTTGCCGGCTTTCAAAAGCGTTAAGTGTCAAACCCTTAGCAAACAGTTCGTAAAAATTCCCAGCCCGTGCAGTAAAATCATCCTTCTTGAATTCTACATATCTTCGGGATATGCCTTTTGTACCCTTACCGAATTCGATCGGGTCATCATATTCATATCTTATACCTGCAGTAAAATCATTTACAAACAGCCTCACATCAGCCAGCTCTTCAAAATATTTCTTTGTGTTATCACCGGTTACGCTGTTTTCCTTGCCAATTCCGTAACGCAGAAGATTATTGGCCGATACTTTTACATTAAGCTTAAATTGAGAATACACATCACTTGAAAAGCACAATAAAACAATAACAGATAAAACTACTGCCCCCTTAATTTTATTCATGGCCTAATTTTTCCCGATCTTTAACGCTTCCCTAATATCAGAATCAAGCTTTGCATCATCGCCCTGAATGTAACCCGAGTATGTTTTGAAAACATTTCCGTTCCTGTCAAGAAATACGGAGTACGGCGGGTCCTGACCGCCGAAGCTGTTGAATACATTTTTATCGGAATCATAAACCGTTATGAACTTATAACCTTTGGACTCAATAAATGGTTTTACCTTAGATACAGATTTCTGGTCATCAATACTTACGGCGATATAAACAAATCCGGAATCCTTATATTTACCGTGAAGTTCATTCAGCACTTTCATTTCTTCCTTACAGGGAATGCACCATGTAGCCCAGAACTGCAGGAGGACCGGTCCCTTTTTCAACTGCTCTGATAATTTTACACTGCTGCCGTCAAGGTCGTTCAGATCGAAATCACTCATTTGAGAATAAGAGAAATTTACTGCAAAAAACGATACAAAAACCGCAATTATAGATAATTTCTTCATTTTCCTTATAAAAATAGTTTAAAAATACCTAATTACTTTAACACAGAAACAAGTATTGCCGTTACAATGATATTCAGTATCGAAAGCGGCAGCATTACCTTCCAACCTAGGTTCATCAGCTGGTCATATCTGAAACGGGGAACCGACCACCTTACCCATATGAAAAAGAATACCAGAAATGCTACTTTGATGCAGAATGTCAACACTTGCAAAATACTTGTCATCAATGGAGACAAGCCAAATTCCTGCAGATACGGGAACTGCCACCCGCCTAAATACAAAGTCACAATAATTGTGGATGAAATGATCATGTTTGCATATTCCGCAAGAAAGAACAGTGCAAACTTCATACTAGAATACTCAGTATGATAACCGCCAACCAGTTCCGGTTCTGCTTCGGGAAGGTCAAATGGTGCCCTGTTGGTTTCAGCAAACGCAGCAACAAGGAATATGATGAATCCCAGCGGCTGCAGGACTATGTTCCATTTCCAGCCGTATTGGTGGAGTACTACATCCTGAAGCCCCAGAGAACCGGTAATCAGTATAACTCCCACTATCGAAAGTCCCATAGAGAGCTCATAACTTATCATCTGCGCACTGGAGCGGATACCCCCAAAAAGAGAATACTTGCTGTTGGATGACCATCCACTGAGCGTAATACCGTAGACTCCAAGCGATGTAAGAGCAAGAATGTAAAGAATACCAACATTTACATCCGTGATCTGAAGCGGGATAACTCTTCCAAAAAGCTCAATCTGGTAACCGAAAGGAATAACTGCTATTGTGGTTAACGATACGAAGATCGAGATCATCGGTGCAAGAGTATGTATCGGTTTATTAGCTTTCTTTGGAACAATATCTTCCTTAAATACCAGCTTAATTACATCTGCAAAGGATTGAAGCAGACCCTCGTAACCAACCCTGTTGGGTCCGTACCTGTTTTGTATGAAAGCCGATACTCTGCGCTCTGCATATACGGCATAAGCAACAGATACCAGCAGCACATTTACTATTAATGTGATCTTTATAAGTGAAATCAATAAGTCAATCCACACGGATCAATTCTCCATTAATTTATTTTTCAGTATGTTTATTTTTTCTATCGGCGAAGGATCTGCTTTATATAATATTGCAAGGTAGTAGCTAACCCAGTCACCAAGATATACGAGATCAAAAATTCTTTCAAGTTTTGTACTGCCTTCAGACTCGATCTCGATATCGAGTCCTCTGTAACTGCTGATGATTTGCTTTGTAATTCTCTGCCTTGTTCTCAGCCTGGGGTTGTCGTCCCTATCGAGCAAATACAATACCGCAAAATTACGCAAAAAATCTGAATTTTCCTGCCACCCAACTATTTCATTGTGGTTCATTTCAGGGAAGTAATTGCCAAAAGCCAATGACTTTGCATTTTCAGAGATCTGTCCTCTCCACCTTAAATTAACAATATCCAGCAGATCGTTTGAGGAATAGATAATGGGTATCTTACCGCATATATGCTCAGCGTTCAGAACAGCACTGTTATTTTCAGACTCAGGAGAAGTATATATTATTGCTTTATCTGCAATGAACCTGACGAGCCTGGTTATGTCATCGGAGTAATCCCTGACAAGCCCTAACTTACTCAAAAGCATAAGCATCGGGAAAAAAGAGTAAGCTAAGGCACATCTTGGCTGAAAACCCTTTGGAACAGTGATAAGCTGATATCCTTCACCCTCTGACATTACACTTAATTTTCCGCCGGAAGAAATACAGACTATCATAGCACCCTTTTTCCTTGCATCTTCATAAGCTGAGAGTGTTTCTTCGGTTTCTCCGGAATAACTTGATGCGATCACAAGAGTATTCTCATTGACGTAAGAAGGCAAATAATAATTGCGGTTAACAGCAAAAGGTACTTTTATTTCATACTGCAGAAAACTTCTCAACAGATCACCGCCAATTGCAGAACCCCCTAAGCCCGTTACAACAACGTTCCTGATATCTTTCAGATAATCTTTCGGAATCACTGAATCACCAATTAGAAAAGCATCTTCTATCTGTTTGCCGAAGTTTGCAAGCACATCAAACATGTTTGCACTATCGTGCAGGTTTATATCAGACTTAGTTATCATATGACTTCAGTTTCTCTCCGATATTTTTGTTAAAACATTCTTCTATGTAATCCGTAATTTCCTTCGATGTACTCATCTTCAATACCCTTGCCGCTATCTTTGATGCATTTTCGTAATTTACAAGCCTTATCAGTCTTTTTATCTGCAGATATGATTTTGATTCCACACTAAGCTCTTTAACTCCCAAACCTATCAGCAAAAGACTGCCATACGGGTCCGATGCCATTTCACCGCAAACACTGACAGGTACATTGTGTTTTTCTGCAGCATCAGTAAGCATCTTGATCAGCCTCAAAACCGCAGGGTTGAACTTATCATAAAGCTCACAAACAAGACTGCTGTCTCTGTCAACAGCAAGCGTGTACTGTACAAGGTCGTTGGTTCCGATACTGAAGAAATCCACAAGCTCCGCAAGTTCTTCTGCCAGCAATACTGCCGAAGGTATTTCTATCATTATTCCGATCTTGATGTTCTCATCAAACCTGATCTTTGCGGCCCGCAGTTCACTTTTTGCCGCTTCAAATATTTCACGGATCCTTACCACTTCATCTACTGAAGAGATCATCGGGAACATAATCTTAAGATTACCTCCTGTGGAGGCGCGTAGTATTGCCCTCAGTTGTGCCTTGAACATATCATTCTTATCCAGGCATATCCTGATGCCGCGCCAGCCCAAAAAGGGATTCAACTCTTTCTGTGATTCTGGCAGTATCTTATCCCCGCCAATATCAAAGGTTCTTATAGTAACCATACCCGGTGAAATGTGATCTGCAAGGAACTTGTATTGCTTGTACTGTGCTTCCTCGTCGGGGAAGTCACCAATCTCCATAAACAGGTGTTCAGTCCTGTAAAGGCCAACATCACAGCCAAAATGCGTTACAACATAATCTACTTCATTATTGAACTCAAGATTAGTCGAAAGCTGAATAGTTTTCCCGTCTTTGGTTTCACTGGGCAGCTTCTCCAGTTCAACCAGCTTAGCTTCAAATTCAAGGTTTTTCTGTACCTGTTCTTTGTATCTTATTATTGTTTCTTCTTCAGGATTTTTGATGACAACGCCTTTATAACCGTCAATTATCAGGTAATCATCTCTGTTTATCCTGATGGAAATATCATGCATTGCTACAACTGCGGGAATGCTGAGCGACCGGGCTATGATCGCTACATGAGAGTTTATTCCTCCGAGATCCGTTGCTATGCCAAGCATATTCCTGTTGCTGAAAAGTATAGTGTCTGCAGGCGTCAGATTTCTGCCGATAACAATAGAATTTTCTGTGATCTTAGAGACGAGTCTTCCTTTCACAAGATTGCGTAGTACCCTGTTTTTAATATCATTAATATCGTTTATCCTTTCGCGCATATACTCATCTCCTGAAGACAGAATTGCGCTTTCAAGGACCTTTATCTCTTCAGTAAACACCTGATATGCGGGAACTGATTCTCTGGCAATTCTGTCTTTTACTTTCGCATTCAGGAATTCGTCATACAGGAAGCTGAGCTGGGCATCAAATATCTGAAGATTCTTATCATCCAGCTTTTCTTTGGCAAGGCTGAATATTTTGTTCAGCTCTTTAACTGACTGGGAAATTGCATTCTCATAATCGCTGATCTCTTTCTCGGAGGAAAAATCGCCGTTATTTGTAATATCATAAGTCGGCGCTTCAACACTGTACACAAAAGGCCTGCCGAATGCAATCCCTTTAGATGCAGCCAAACCCTTGAATATTTGTTCTTTCTTTGTCAAATCTTATGTTTACAGTTCACCAAAACCATCTTCAAAAAATTTCACAACTTCTTTACAAGCCTTCTCCTCATCTACTCCGTCAAACTCAAGCCTCACTTCTGAACCCTGCTCCGCAGCAAGTGTCATCACCCCGATTATGCTCTTACCGTTTATTCTGAAACCATCTTTTATTATGAAGAACTCTGACTTGTATTTTGATGCTATCTTCACAAGCATAGATGCAGGTCTTGTATGCATTCCGGCTTTATTCACAATTTTCGATGTCCTTACTATCATTAACCCGTTTAATAGTTCCTGTTTAGCAGCATAGCAGAAAACTTCTCCAGCTTCATTTTTGCATTAGTTGTCTTCAGGCAATTAAGCGAGCTGTTGGCAATTTCAGTATAACGTTCAATCTCTTTTCTTGCAGAGTCAATCACGCAAATACTGCTGTATACCGAGATAACATCATTAATCTTTTTCAAATCGTAAACTTCTGAATTATACAGGTACATGAAATCATCTCTTTCACTGCCGCTCAATAGCTCAAGGCTCTTGAGGTAAAGGAAAGTCTTCTTTCTTTCAAGTATATCCCCGCCAATTTTCTTACCGAACTCACCTTCATCGGCGATAACATCCAGCAGGTCATCCTGAATCTGGAAAGCCAGGCCAATATTTTCGGAATATTTGGAAATAGAGGCTATTCCCGCTTCATCTGCATTACCGATTATTGCCCCCATTACTGCAGATGTTTTAAGCAGCTCAGCTGTCTTCTTACGGATCATTGTAATGTAATCGTCCAGCGTTACATCGGTACTTGTTTCAAACTCTTTATCAAGCGCCTGCCCTTCGCAGACTTCAATCACGCCGTCTGTGAAGGCTCTTACAATACCTGCTACATTGCCGGTTTTGGAGCGAAGCAGTGAACGGTATGAAAGCCCGATAAGCTCATCACCCACAAGGATTGCAGCGTTAGTATCCCATTTTTTGTGAATAGTTTCTTTGCCCCGCCTGGTATTTGCATTATCCATAATGTCATCATGGACAAGCGTGAAGTTGTGAAGTATCTCAACTGCTATTGCAGCATCTGCAGCATTGTTCACATCGCCGCCGAATGCTTCGCACGAAAGCAGAACCAGGATCGGCCTCACCCTTTTTCCTCCGCCGGACATTATGTAATTAAGCGGATCGTAAAGTGAATAAGGATATTTTGCACCGCATTTGGAATATCTGGAGCGTTCTGTTTCTCCGCTCAGGAATTCACCCAGCCTTTTCTCTATCAGTTCCCTGTATTTATTAAAACTGTTCTGCAATTGTTCTTAATAACTTTTTACGCCACTGATGAACCAAGCTTATTGAAATTCTTCTTAAGGAAAGTTTCATCATTTTTCCAGTCCTTGCGCACCTTTACGAACAACTCAAGGAATACTTCCCTTCCGAGAAACTCTTCAATTTCCTTTCGAGACCGCTCTCCGAGTTTTTTGATCTTTGTACCGCCTTCTCCTATTAATATAGCCTTCTGAGTATCTCTTTCCACAAGAACGTTTGCCCTGATGTAATCTTTCCCTGATTCACGCTCGTTGAACTCTTCGATATCTATGTAGACCGAGAAAGGGATCTCATCTTTGAATAGCCTCAATATGTTCTGCCTTATAAGCTCCGACACAAAAAACTTCTCAGGCTGTGATGTTACAGCTTCTGCATCAAAATAGAACTCGCCTTCGGGAAGATATTTGGCAATTGTTTTTACAAGGTCATCAACATTAAAACGTTTTACTGCCGAAACAGGAATTATCTCGTCAAACCTCAGGCTTTCTGAAATGCTGCCTATCATCATCAGCACTTCTTCTTTTTTCAAGAGGTCAATTTTATTAATAACGCAGAATAACTTCTTGTCTTTTAGCTCTTTGTCGTATTTTTCGTACATTTTTTTCAGTTCGTCCGAGTCGTATCTATTTGCGTCTACCAGAAAGAGAATCACATCTGATTCGGTGAAGCTGCTTTCAATTTCGCGTTTCATGAACTGCTGAAGCTTATATCTAGGGTCAAGTATTCCCGGTGTATCAACAAATACTATTTGCAAATTATCTTTGGTGTAGATGCCGAAGATCTTATTTCGTGTGGTTTGCGGCTTAGGAGTAACAATAGATATTTTCTGCCCTAAAATGGCATTTAGCAGGGTTGATTTACCTGCATTCGGAGCTCCGATAATAGCAGCAAAACCTGAGATTTTTTGCATAATTTTTACAAAATTAGTCATTTATTATCGTAATTTCAATTTAAGAATCTATGTAGTGCATACAGTTATCAGAAGTCAAAGCGTGCATCTTATACCGTAAATACACCGGAAGAATCAATGCAGGATGATAACGTAAATTCTCTGTCAAGCTATAACAAGTATACACTGGTGCAAAAAAAGCAAAAAGGAAAATACCGTATTTACATTATAATCTTTAGTTTTTCCTTGTCATTGGTTTTTGGTATATTTATATTTACGTCAGCGGAAATGATTAAATGATAGAAAATAAAACCATATATGTGGGTGAATATAAACCGAGCAAGATACTCAGGACTACACTCTTTGAGTTAAGCACTTGCAGTGATTACGGCAGACACCCCAAGATAACAAAAGCTCCCGGCAAATTTATTGTATTTAAGGTCCTGATACGAAAACACTACGGCATGGAATATTTTTACGAAGATGAAAAGTACTGGTACTTTAAAAGATAGTTAATTTACGGTATGAAAATTCAAAAGGCATCTCTTAAGAGATGCCTTTTTTAGTTTGTTGCTTTTAAAGAATCTAACTTTACTTCAATAAGACCATCTTCTTGCTATCCACAAACTTAGTGCCATTTGGTTCTTCGGCTTCGATGCGGTAGAAGTACACTCCGGATGCGTAATTCATAGCGTTGAATTGAGCAATGTAGAATCCTGCGGTTTTCATTTCGTTGTTCACCAAATGAGTTACTTCTCTTCCTAGAATATCATAAACTGTAATATTCACTTTAGCATCTCTTGGAATATCATAACTTATCTTTGTTACCGGATTGAACGGATTCGGGTAGTTCTGCGATAGCCTGAATACGAGTGGTATGTTCTCGTTTTCTTTCTTGTCTGATACAGGCAGAGTCGAACCAAATACCTTCTGGATATCACTGCTTACTATCTTCAAATGTTCAATTGCATCTTTCGGTTTTTGAGTCTTGATTAATTCCTTGAGTGTAGATCTTTTCTCAAGTTCCTTCTTTGAACCGATATCACCGTCATTTGCTCTTTCCTCAAGTATTTTCACTCTTTCGGCGTCATTTGTTCTTGATATGTTGTACACTTCCTTTACAGAATTGTTTATTACTTTCCTTTGTTCCTTTGTGAACGGTGATTTATCGTCATCGGAATCATCAAATTTATCAGATTCGTCAAATTCTTCAGATTCATCAGATTTATTGCTCATTGTTAATTGTTCATTGCTGATTGCTCCACCACCGGGGGCGAGAAGACTTGTTGCCATGTAGTCCCAACGTGCTAACAGACCTTCGTATGAAGTTGGGTTAGCGTTTATTATCTGTTCAAATCCGCTGAGTGCCGAGGTATACTGTCCAAGCTGCACTTTGCATTTTTGTATTAGATAATGCGATATTTTGACAAGCGCTGTATTTGAACCGTGATTAAGTATAAGTTCCTCATAAAATGATTTCAGTGAAGAAACTTCACCGGTATCGGTTGCTATTACTGACATAAACAGAGTTTGCAATGATGCTATGCTTTCAGTGCTATCTGAATAAGTGTTTATAAGCTCATAGCATTTTGATTTTGCATTAGTGTAATTCCTGTGGCGCATAGCTGTTCTGATAGCATTGTAAAGCTCGGATGGGGATTCAGATGTCATTCCGGCAGCAGACCCCCTCTGATGCTCTATGGAACCCATTCCACCTGAACTTGGTATCGTATCATACAATCCGTTGCCGATATCAACAATATCCTCTTCTGCGGGTGGAGTTGTGCTGCAATCATAGCTCAAAAATGACAATGAGACCTGATTCATACCGATTACTACAAAATTATACGGCATGGTAGGACTTGTTATTGCAGTGCCATCCAGCTTAAAGCAATTATTACGCTGGCGATATGAATATGAGCCGTCCCAGAATGAGCCGTACATGTGATAAGCGGTTGGTGATGCAGATGTTGTTACGTCAAATTTATTCCTGCCCCCATCGGTAAAGAATACTGAATTATCCGTCTGCAAATTAATAGAGGAGCCTGTAGTATTTGTAATGATATTATACCCTCCAAGCCACGTAGTACCTGAAGGCATCATACCAATCGAGCTTTCGCTTGAGGTAAATATGCCTTTGGATTCACCCGTTGTATTGGTTATAGTATTACCAAAAAGGTCAGCGGTTGAAAAAAGGGTATTGACACCGGTAGAAAATCCGGTAATGGTATTATTTTTAATAACTCCGCCTGTTATTGTTGAAAGCATCACTCCCGCTGCATAACCGTTTGATGTCATTGTGTTATTCATAATGTAAACAGGGAGAGTCAGTCCTGAGAATCCTTGGACACAAATACCATTTCCGCGGCTGTTATTCATTGTAACTGTATTATATGTAATGTAGAGACCTGAAAACGGCATTTCACTTTCAGTATATACAGCCTGCACTCCGCCTGATGTATCAGTTGAACTGGTGAAGATATTATACCTTATATCAACAAGCGGGCAGTTTGCTGTTTTTACTGCGTAGTTAACTTCAGGTGAAGCTATATCCTCGAATTTGGAGTTAAATATCTTAACATTGGTGCCGTTAAATTTGAGTCCGCCCCATTTGTGACCTGTGACTGCGGCTTTAAAAGTAACCTTGTCATTTGGACCCGTCATTTCCGTATCGTCATCAACCGTAAAGGTTCCGCCGTTCATTATTATGCAGGCAGAGTCACTAAAACTGAGGCTTGAATTTGTGCCGGTGATCGTAATATTATGTCCGTTGGATATTATTGTATCGGCAAGCACAAAGTTACCTTCTATTACTTCATCTGCCACAAGCTCACCGCCTGAAGGGAATACAGGCTCAAGCTTAAAAAGCTTTCCTTCGCCGGGCATAAAGAGACCAATTGAATCGACACTGTTGTTAAGATTAACATACCCGCTAAAATTCTTACTGAATGTTACAGACGATCCCGGTTTGGAAACATCGGTAATCTTCCAGTTATCAGAGCCGGGAAGGTCATTTGCATCGAATTTTATCCACAATATACGTGCTTCACCCCTATCCGAACCGTCATACTTCGCAGGTACACATCTTCTGTTTACCATTACGAAATACTTTGCATTGCCTACCGGCTGATAAAAACCCATTTCCCAGAAAGTTTCATAAGAACAATCAAGATAAGGACTGTTCGGGGGCCAGTTTTCGATGCATGGGTTCATACCTGTTCTGCCGGGTATAATACTCGCTATATCATATATATATTCATGACCCATTCCATCGGCGGGGGTGGTGTAAGCAGATTTCCATTCAATTGCATCAAGTGTAGGTTTTAAATTCAATATTTTTGCGTTCATTTCTCTAAGGTAGTCAAACTTATTCTGTCCATAGCAATTCTGTCTCCTCGGCACTCCGGGCTGGGTAAAAACTCCAAAACAAAATTGTGTATCACCGGCTATTGGTGTATCCTCATTAAGAATTTTAGTTCTCTGTTCCGGCTCCGGCGGTGGCCCTGTTCCCGGTCCCTGGCTGGCAAGCCAGAACCAGCACAAATTATCCGCGCCCCATGCAAGTGCTATCCATGCCTCGGCAGATATCTCCTCGTTCAATGGCTCACGTACACCGTAACGGAATAACCCGGTATTTGTATTACCTATAAGCCAGCCCTGGATTGCAGGCTGTATTGTCAGCCTGGTAGAAGGTGAACTTTGCGCAATTTGTGTCCGGGTCCTGTTGATCTGATATACCAATGACCCGTCACTTATCCACATCAGGTCCGATTTATTCCCCAGCACTTCCTGAATATATTCGTTATATACACTATTGCTGACTTTCCAGTCCTGCGGAATGTAAGAATGAAGCAAGCTAGAGTCAAACTGACCCACGGGTATACAGCCCGGCTCTCCCTGATCATGGAATTGTATGGCATGCGCATCAACCTGGAAAACCTGCGGGTGAGTATAATCGAGGTATAATTTATAATCATTTTCATCATGCTTTGTAAAATAAGCGTTCAGATTATTTGAGGTGGCATAGCTCATTATACAGTTTCTGCCGTACTGCTGGTTGTAATTCCTGATATAGTCCTGTATATATTTTACACAGGGCAGGGCAGTTGTAACACACTCATCTATGGTATACATGAACATGCGGTCCCAGTAATTATCCAGTTCCTGTTTTATATACGGATCATAATTTAATAATGTACTCGGATTAAAAAGCCTGTTTGCCAGATCGTTATCTACAATTAGTTTATCGAACCATACATCAACTTCCCCGAACCAGTGAATTTCAAAATCAATCAGGCTCTCTGCAACATTTGGAAGCTCATAACCATAAAGCAAACCGGTTATCGTATCACGACGTCCGGAAATCTGTAAAGAGTCATTACCACCTTGAGATGTCAGAAAAGTAAAAGCACTTTTATATTGACCAAAGTAATTATTATTTCCATCTCTGAAATTATTGACTCTAATTACCACTGTATCAATGTAATCGCCCCGAAAGTTCTTTGTATATATTGCAACAACGGGCCGTGTATCATTTGGGCTGAAATCACTCTCCCTTATTCTCATAACCGGTTTAAGGTGCCAGTCAATAGGTGGGTCCCATGGATATAAATAAGTAGATGCGAACTGGTAATTTTCATCTATACCGTAACAAAGCCTGTTTGCCTGCGGGTTTTCCGGCGGCGGGCATGTAGCGCAGGCAAAAAGCACTGATCTGCCGCTATCTGTACTTGGAGCAACAAGCCTGTTCTGAAACGAATAATAGTCATTGCCGCCTTCGCCCTCAAAAGACATTCGCCTGCCGTAGCTTGCCACCAATTCAAGGTTCCTCCTTGTAAACATCGGCTTTAACCCGCGGCTTATTGTGCCGTTTATAAAACCGTTCAAAGTATCTACCTGGCTTTGGCTATGTATCTGGTCAAAATATCCCGTCCTTGAATTTCCGTAATCATATACCTGGATGCCGTTAAAGTTAAGCGTATCACGGTAATAATCCCAGAAATAATTAAAATCCCACCCCCTGGGTGAATCCCACAAGCCCGGATTGAGCAGGAAATGCGTGAAATCTTTTGGAACTTCAAATGAGGGTGTTAATGCCATACCGGATTTGAATTCAATTGGTTTTGTTTCTTCTGAAGTGTTTGTAAGGTTTTCAGTTGGTTTAAAGGATGAAGCGATCAAAAAATAAATTAAAGGTAAAGCAAGGATTACTAATATTTTTTTCAGGGTCTTCATAGCTTTCTAATTTTTGGGTTTTAAAGTATTGGTTAATTATTAAAGCATATTTATTGTTATTTGATTAAAATCATTTTTTTTGTTGCAATTAATTGCCCATCGATTATCAGAGAATAAAAATATATACCACTTGAAAAATCTGCCGCATTCCAGTCCGTTTCATAAGTACCTGCATCCAGTTTCTTATCTACCAAATAAGAAATCGCTTTGCCTGTAATATCAAATATCTTGATTTTCACATACTTCTGTTTCGAAACCTGGAACTTGAGCTTTGTCATTGAGTTGAAAGGGTTGGGGTAATTTTGATACAGTAAAAATTCATGCGGTATTTCATTACTCAATATCGTTATGCTAACCGGGGGTCCGCCTCCATCTGTTGTATGTACTATACCGTTCCCGCCTGCCCATGCAAGCAATGAATCTATTGAACTCACGGAGGGATTACTTATGTTTGTTGTCTGTAAAAACCATGATTCCCCCATGTCAGTTGTTTTTGGTATGTATATTAAATTGTAGCCGGCCCAACCTATTGAGTCAGAATCAAAAGAAATTTTACTACCTGTTAACCCTCCTGTAGCTTGATACCAATTCGAACCACCGTCTGTAGTTTTATAAAAAGCCCCCGAAGTTCTAATTCCAATTAATGGACTAAAGAAGTAAATATCACTCATCCCTATATTGTCAATAAAATTCCAATTAATACCACCGTTTACTGTTTTATATAATCCACTATTAACTGTTCCTCTAGAATTTACCCACCCTGTATCTCTGTTAAGAAAGTATATCTTATCTGGTCTAAAACTTACTCCCAATTGTGTCTGCCAATTCACTCCGCCATTTGTAGTCTTAAGCACTCCTCCATCCAATATATCATCACTGCATATCCAACCAGTGTTTACGTTTACAAAATGTAAATCCGTCATCGGGCTTGCTGAAAAATTTGATACAATATTCCAGTTTATCCCACCATTAGTTGTTTTCCACATTTTCCCAAAACCTGTTGTTCCGGCAATATAACCGGTATCATAATCTATCATTTGTATTTTATAAAATGCAGCTGAGAATCTATACTGGAAATCCCAGTTAACTCCTCCGTTACTGGTTTTAAAAACGTATGCCGTATCAAATGAAGGGCCGGCATCAGTTACAGCCCAGCCGTTCAAGGAATCAAGGAACTGGATATCTGTAATTATTTTATTACCAAGAGAAATGGTCTGCTGGAACCAGCCGGGAGGTGAATCCCGCTCGAATGTGGTAGCGAAGAAAATGAGGATGAGTTCAAAGAGTATGAGTCGTTTCATAACTACAAGGCTTTAGTTGCCTTAAATTAACATATATTTAAGGGGTTTTCAATGAAATAATGTCTTTATTCATTAGCATATTTTGCTGCCTCAGTTGTCAGGCAGTTTTCACTTCATCTATCTTAAACCTTATTTCAACTTCTGTACCTGAATTTGTCCGGCTGGTTACGGTAATTTTTGCTTTCATATCGTCAAGAATTTTTTTGGTTATCACAAGTCCCAGACCCATACCGCTTGACTTGGTTGAAAAATACGGCTCAAACAACATGCTTTGAGTTTCATCATCCATTCCAACTCCGTTATCTCTGATCTTCAGCGAATAATAACCATTATACTTATGACTCTTAATATCTATCTTGCCTGCTCCTGCCATATCTTCGCTTTCCTCAATTGCCTGCATTGAGTTTTTGATAATGTTAATCAGAGCCCTTCGGACTTCATCCTTATCACCCATTACCATACCGGTATTAAGCGCAGGGTCAAGCTCAAGGTGGATCTTTCCGCCTGTATTCATAAGTTTCACAACATCACTCAATATCTCATTCATGTTCAGCAACTCATAATTGCGGCTGGGCAACTTTGCAAAATTCGAAAATTCCGTTGCTATCCTGTTCAGAGTTTCAATTTGGTCAATGATGAGCTTATTTGTTGTCTGTATTATCTGTTTGAAATCATTGGAACCGTGGTTATATGTGTAGAACAGGTGCTGCATTGCAAGTTTCATTGGTGTCAACGGATTCTTTATCTCGTGTGCAACCTGCCTGGCAATATCCCGCCATGCACCTTCCCGCTCAGCCTTTTTAAGCTCCGCCCTTGAGCGCTTAAGCTCCCTTATCATCCTGTTAAACGATCTGACAAGCTCTCCAATCTCATCCTTGCTGTTTGACCTCACCTGCACATCAATATTGCCCCTTGATAGCTGTTCTGTTGCCTTTTGCAGCTTGAGTATCGGATTGGATATCCTATATGAAAGGAAATTCACAATGAAAATCAGCACAATTACTGCGGCAAAATAAGGACCCAGTATGTAAACAAGGCTTTCTGTGAGCTCCTGATTAATTTCGCTCTGCTTAAATACAGTCTGTGTTGATATTATCCCGGTCAAGTCACTGAAATTATCGTAAACAGGCTTATAGCCCACTATGAAAGTATAATCTCCTATTTGCTGGTTCTCAGAAAAGTAATCCTTCTTAAGCAGTGCAATATTGTAGAACGCGCTCCCGCTTATTCTTGTATCAAGCAGATCCGATTTATAAAGTTGTTCGCTGGTTGTTGCTGCTAATTTTGTCTTATAGTAATAGTTAAAGTTCTTATCTGACTCAGAAAATCCTTTATCAAACAGTTTCGTAAAACCTATTGAAGTTGATTTTTTTGATTGCTTCTCGGGATTTATGTCTTCCGGATTTGTTTTATTTTTCACATACTGCTCAACAAGCCGCAGGTCGCTTAGAAGCTGGTTTTTGTAGAAATCATCATTCTTATCGTTGACGAACTCCCTTGTGTATATGGCAAGTATAACTATCGGAATAACAGAGGCAAGCAGGAACGAGACAAATAATTTCTCCCGGAAGCCAAAACTGATAAACCTCACTGATTCAGTATCAAGCAGATAACTAAATCCTTTATAAAGCAAATACACTGCAAGAACAATTATGTACACTAGCACTACAAAGAGCAGATAGCGGAAAAAGAAGAAAGTACTCAGGCTGAAATCGTTCACCTTGACGCTTACTACATATATCTTCTCGCCGCTTCCTGTTCTGCTTTCGGTCAATACGTAGTATGATTTATAAATTTCGTCCTCAAACTCATCATATCTTAAGGCTGATTTATCTATCTTATCAGCAACGCTCTCGCGGAATGCACCCAGAGATTTGGTAAGTGACTTGGAAACATCCTTGTTTGAAGAGCCTACAAGCTCCGACTGCGAGAATTCCGAAATAACCGGATTTGAAGTAAGCTTATTAAGGATATTATCTCTTGTGAAGTTTTTGAAAATTCCCAGGTTTGTTTGAGTAAGGAAGTTCTTCGCGTCATATCCGGCAGCGATTATTACATAACCAATAGCATTACTGAACTTGCTGTTCCTGAGGTCCGTTCTTTCCAGCGGTATCATTGCGGAATAGAACTTCATTTCGGTATTCTGCAGTACATTGGTTGCTTCGGAAGAGATCATCGAGTTCATGACAAGATTCATATCAAGGGTTTCCGGTTCTTCGCCGTCTTCGCTTAATTCTTCTTCTGCCTGCGCCTGTTTCTTGTTCTGGCTGCGCAGAGTAAATGATATGACGCTGTCTGACGGCAATTCATCAGGATTGATATTGAAATCACTGATGAGCTTCTTTGAAGTATCGAGTACAAAAACCGCTGAATTAAGGTCTTCGTCATAGAACTTGCTGCTTGCCCAAATGTTAAATGCCACCTTGCTGAATTTATTCTTGTTTTTAATATCACTTTCCAGCATTACATCGTCTGAAATATCACCAAGTGTTGAAGAGATCAAAAAACTTATCTTATCGCTTGACTGCTGTGAGACTTCTTTTGCAGCTTTTTCGAGATATTTATTCTCAAGGGTCACAAGCTTATTAAGCAGCAATGCAGGTACAAATACAGCGCATGCTAAAAGTACGAGGGAAAAATTCAGCATTAAAATCAGCTTGAAATCCCTGGTAAGTGTTAACTGCCTGTAAACATAATAAGTAAAGAGACCGGCAATTGAAAATATGAGCACCCTTAGGTTTAGAGATAGAGTGAAATCAAGGGTTCCAACTGAAAACGCAGATAATATTACATTCAGCAGTATCAGTCCACCGAATATCAAAAGAACCGAGTTTTTCCTCATGAACTTGCTGGCTGCAATATACGGGTTAAGGTTCTTCTGTATCAATAGTCCGAGAGATAGAAGTGTAATCAGAAGAGCTGCCGAGAAACACAGTATTATCAATCTTGAGCTTACCAGCTCAGGCTGCCTGAGAGAGAAAATATCAGTCTTATCAACGAATCTTATGGTTGAATCAAAGATGAGACTGTGAATTACTGAACCATAAAAGTTCATTATAACAAATATCAGTATCACCACAAGCAGAATTATCCCCACTGTCTGCCAAAGCGGCATGCCCTTGGGTATCTCGGCTTTGTAGAATTTCAGCATATTCGCGCCAAGATAAACGGATATAACCAGCAGCACAACGGAAGTAATAAACAGCTCCCCAAGTGATTTAGACATGCCAAACCCTATACCGGAGGCATAGTGTACCGGTGAAAAGATATCTATCCCAAGTTCGGTTATCAGATTCCCAGGAAAATTAAGCGCAAGCCATAAGTACCTCGAAAGAAGCAATGCGAGGGAAACCATTATGATCCTGACCGTGTAAGATTCTGCCCTTGAAGCAGCATACATTACCCAGTAAATCAGCACAAGATTAAGAATAAAAACCAAAAAACCTATAATGTTATCAAACTTATTTATGACACTAAGCAGATATGATGACTGGTCAAGATTAGGTATAATTATCCTTCCGGTAAATTCCTGGTTGATGTTTTTAAGATTAATGATGGAAACCTCGCCCGAAGTAGTATCGTAAAGGGTCCCTGCAAGGTTCGTGCCCCCAAACTCAAACAGGACATCAATATGGTATTTCTCAAAGATCTCCCTTTTTAACCCCGTCTTATCAAAAAAGCGTGTCTGGATGTCATACCCAATATCAAGAAGCCGGGAAGTGACCAGAACCCCTTCAGTTATTCCGCTCTCATTTTTCAACGGATCGAAAACTACGATGAATGTATATATACCAACTTCTTTGACAGTTGAGAACCTTTCCCCATTCAATGCCTTTTTAAGCTCAGTGATATCAGGGTTTATCTGCCTTCCGGAGAACAAAAAGATCTCAAGTCTGGGATTAAATATCTCGATATTAAATTGATCATAATTTTCAAACTCAAATAGCGCTTCGTATGATTTCCGGGAGTTTTGGGTGGTAACAGAGTTAATAAGCTTCCTGCTGCGGGATAACTGGTAAGAAAACTGAGAAGTCTGGTTCTGGTAATTGTAAAAGAGATTAAGGCACTCGACATGAATTTCCTTTTTCTTCTCATCAGCAATGCTTGTCCAGTCGTCCATAATTGCTTTTGAGAAGTAATACCTGACACCGAATGAAAAAAGAATAACGAATAACATAAGGAGCGAGAGGTAACCCAGCAATTTGAACCTGTTTATATCTTTCGAAGAAAAATCAAACATAGTGTTGTTATGCCTTCGGGGTTAGTTTACAATTACCTGGTCAATCAGCCATAGATCGTTAACATATTTCAAAGAGACCGATATTGTGAATGTATTTATAAAACCGCTCTTTTTGTACTTATACTTTCCGAGTGCAAATGCATACCTTTCTGAGCGGCTGGAGTTCTTCCACTTAAATGACGAAACAGGATAAGATGAAAGAAAATTCTCTATGATATAGGCTGATTGCTCCCTGTTATAGTATCCTTTTTCATTATTGAGCATATTCAGGTATATCTCGCTCTGGAAGTAAGGGCTAACATACGTTACGTTGGAGTACATCAGGCCATCTGCAATGTTCACAAAAGCCAGTTTGCAGTCATTAAACTTCTTCTGTTTCTCCTCGCTCTTGTACTTCTTATCCTTCCACCAATTATCCTGTGCAAATACCCGGTTTGAGTACAGTACTATTACAAATAACACCAATAATAAGCATTGTATCCTTAGCTTCAATCTAAATCCTCTCAATTTTCCCTAAAATAGTCAAAAATGTATTCAGAAACACTTCATTAAGCCAATTTTTGACGATTTCAAAACCCAAGTACGTTTGCATAATTTGACTCCATACTTTAACTCTATTGTTTAACTTATATATTTATATAGGTATTGCAGAAATACTTTTTGTTTAATTTTCTTATGGCTTACATATTAATTCAACGTCTCTAGAGATTTGCCGCGGTCTACAGACCGGCTATTTTGATTGTATCTTAAAACAAAAACCGGTATATTTATAAATACAATTTTTCGGGACTTACGAAAAACTTGTAAATCCGGGATCAGACTGAAGTGATTAAAATACGAAAAGTTGAAAATGAACAGGACAGGATGAAGTTCATTAAGCTTCCCTGGGATTTATACAAGGGTGATCCATACTGGGTTCCGCCCTTGATATTTGACGTAAGAAAAAATTTAGACCCGAAAAGAAATCCGTTCTTTAAACATGCCGAAGTACAGCTCTTTCTCGCCGAAAAAGATGGCAAACTTGTAGGCAGAATTGCGGCAATCAAAAATGATAACCACAATAATTTCCATAAAGATAAGGCGGGTTTCTTCGGATTCTACGATACCATAGATGATGAAGAAGTCTCTGACCTCCTTTTGGATACTGCTTGTGATTGGGTAAAACAGAAGGGTTTTGACGAGATTTTAGGTCCCGTAAACCCCTCAACCAACGACGAATGCGGCCTTTTAGTAGAAGGATTCAACTCATCTCCCGTATTCTTAATGACTTACAATCCGTCCCATTACCAATCAAAGATAGAGAATTTTGGTTTTTTGAAGGCAAATGACCTGTACGCATATTATATCCCCGCAGAGGTGATAAATGACAAGAAAATGATGGCAAAGCTTGAAAGAATGAGTGAGTTGATCAAGAAAAGGTCTGATGTAAAGACCTATAATATCAACATGAAAGATCTAACTAACGAGGTTCGCAAAATAGAGAACATTTACAACAGTGCGTGGGAGAAGAACTGGGGATTTGTACCCATTACAACAGAAGAGTTTGATTACATGGCAGAATCGCTGAAGATGGTTGTGGATCCCGACCTAGTTATGTTTGCCGAAGTGGCAGGCGACCCGGCAGGTTTCACGCTTTCTCTCCCCGATTTCAACCAGGTGCTTAAGAAAGTCAATGGAAGGCTTCTTCCGTTCGGGTTCCTTAAGATACTGACAGGGAAGAAGAAAATAGATTTTTTGAGAGTTATCATAATGGGTGTTAAGCCCGAATATCAAAAGAAGGCAATTGATTCTGTGTTCTACCTTGAGACGATAAAGGCAGGAAACAGGAACGGATACACCGGTGCCGAGATATCCTGGGTTCTGGAAGACAATATGCCTATGAGGATGACAGCCGAAAAACTGGGAGCGAGAATATATAAGACATACAGGATTTACAGAAAAAGTCTTATTTAATAACTTAAACTTTACATGCTATGGCAGTTAAATCAGTAGAAAAAATCTGGATGAATGGTAAGCTCATCAACTGGGATGATGCTAAAATTCATGTTTTATCACATGTTATTCATTATGGTTCATCGTTCTTTGAAGGAATAAGATGCTACAAGACTAAACAGGGTCCGGCAGTTTTCAGACTGGCAGATCATGTTAAGAGGCTGATATTTTCAGCTAAGGTGTTCCGCGCAGAGATACCATACACATATGATGAGATCTTTGACGCAATAATTGATACGATAAGAGCTAACGATCTTGAAAATTGCTACATAAGGCCGATAGCTTACAGGGGTTACGAAGACTTGAACGTCAATCCCCTGAAAAACCCGGTTGAGCTTACAATTGCAGCTTATGAATGGGGATCATACCTCGGACAGGGAGCGCACGAAGCCGGAATTGATGTTTGTGTATCGTCCTGGAGAAGAAGCACTCCCGATACTACTCCTACGATGGCGAAAATCGGCGGAGCTTATATGAACAGTCAGCTTATCAAGATGGAAGCCATTGTTAACGGGTTTTCTGAGGGGATAGCACTTGATGTGAACGGGCATGTAGGTGAAGGAAGCGGCGAGAACCTGTTTGTTGTACATGATAACATTCTCTACACTCCGGGTATTCATAACGGCATTCTCGGCGGAATAACCCGCAAATCCGTTATGACGCTTGCCAAGGAAATGGGCTATCAAGTTGTCGAAGGTAACCTGATGAGAGAAATGCTTTATCTTGCAGACGAAATGTTCTTCAGCGGAACAGCTGCAGAAATAACACCTATTCGCTCCGTAGACAAGATGTTGGTTGGCAACGGAATGCCGGGCAAAGTAACAAAAGAACTTCAGCAGGCATTTTTTGATATCGTAAAACAGGGAATTGATAAACACAACTGGCTTACTTTTATTGACGGCAAGGATAAGATCCTTCCAATGAAAAACATAAACGCAAGCTAAAAACAGTCTGAAAGTTATAAAGTTGTAAGGTTAAAAAGTATAATGTTTTAAAGAATTACAGTTCTTTTAATATAGAGTGTGGCGCAAAAGAGGCGCCATAGTTAAAGAGAGAAACGCTTCAGGATGTGTTGTTGAGACAATACAGATTGAGCAAGACTGTCTGTTATATTGATGTGCTATTGATATGCTATGTGCTTCACGACAGTCATTTTATTAACATAAACATGAAAGGAGATGGATTGTTTAAAACAAAAATCTTGTGGTTAATCTCTTTTTTAACTGTACAACTCGTGCTTACTGGTGCAATATCCGATAACGCTTATCCAAAAGGAGATCCTACCGGCTCTAGCTTTGTAGAAATTGGTGAGGCTTCGTGGTACGGCCCTGGATTCCATGGTAGAAAAACCGCCAACGGCGAACGTTTTGACACCTATGAATTCACCGCTGCTCACAAAACCTTACCCTTCGGTACCCTGCTGAAGGTTACAAACCTGGAGAATAATCTCTACACCGTGGTAAGAATTAACGACAGGGGCCCGTATATCAGAGGAAGGATCATTGATCTCTCTAAAGCTTCGAAGGAAGCTATAAATATGGGCGGTACTGCACAGGTTAAGATCGAGCAAATTACTGAAGATGAAGCTGAAATGCTTCGCCAGGGGATTGATCCCGACGAGTCGATTGATATCACTGAAATTGATACCAATGAGTTCAAAACAACTGAACTCTTAAACGACAACGTCGATGCTGATTCCAAGGTGTTCGTTGAGTTCCTCGGAGAAGACGGAACCTCGAACGATTTTGAGCTGAACAAGAACCTTAAATCAAAAGGTAACCTCAAGATCAGGGTAGTAACACCGAAGACAGAATCAGACAAGGTACAGGAGTCAAACCTATACCAGCAGATCTCGGATATAGATTCGCTGATAAGGTTCTATGACATCTCAAACCAACTGGCAGTAGTTAAAGGATACTCATTGGAAGTGGGGATATACACTGATAAATCATTGGCCGATAGGAGAATCGGCAGACTCGAAAGAGACGGATTTACCAAGATCTTCCTTGAAGAGATAACAGTAACAGACCCGGCTACACAGGCCAAGACTATAACATACAAGGTCCTGGTGGGAATGTTCGAAAAGCAGAAGACTGCAAAGAAAGATCTGAGTACTTTAACAAAACTGAAATACCAGCCTAAGCTCGTTAAAATAGGCAAATAAAAAACAGTCTCTTACCATATGAGGAAGAGGAAAAAGTAACAACAAGTTACAAAACACAGTAAAAAGCACAAAACGTACAGTTATAAAAACAAGAAACCCCGTCGGAAAGTCCGTCGGGGTTTTTTGCTTGTAAAAATATTAAACTAGACCTCAATGAAAACTTTTAGCTCTTATTCTTTCCTTCAATAATATTCATAAACTTCGTAATCAGGTCAATAGGCAGCGGGAAGATAATTGTTGAGTTCTTCTCTGTTGCAATTTCTGTTAAAGTCTGCAAGTATCTCAATTGCAGGGATATCGGCTGTTTCTGTATTACCTCGGCTGCATCTGCAAGCTTCTGTGATGCCTGGAACTCACCATCAGCGTGAATAACCTTTGCGCGGCGTTCCCTTTCTGCCTCAGCCTGGCGTGCCATAGCGCGCTGCATTTCAAGCGGTAGGTCGATCTGTTTTACTTCAACATTAGAAACCTTAATGCCCCAAGGTTCAGTATGGTCATCAATAATTACTGCAAGCTTTTTGTTTATAGCGTCACGTTCGGAAAGCAGTTCGTCAAGCTCTGATTGCCCCAGAACGCTCCTTAGTGTAGTTTGAGCTATTTGTGAAGTCGCAAACAAGAAGTCCTGCACTTCAATCACAGCCTTTTGCGGCTGCAACACTCTGAAATATACAACTGCATTCACTTTTACTGAAATGTTATCGCGCGTTACAATATCCTGCGACGGAACATCCATTACAAGCGTTCGCAGGCTTACTTTTACCATTTTATCTATGAAAGGTATAAGAATTATGAGTCCCGGACCCTTGGTTTGCGAGTACCTGCCTAAGCGGAATATTACTCCCCTTTCGTACTCCCTCAATATCTTTATCATGCTGAAGAGCACGATGATAAAGAAAAGCAGGACAAAAAATACGAATGTAATTATTACTGCCTCCATGATAGCTCCTTATAGTTTAATTGTAAATTTATCTTATATTTTTTGAACTCTGATGGTGAGGTCTCTAACCCCTGATACCTTAACTTTTGAGCCTTTGGGAATACTCTCATTTGACTCCGCTTTCCAAAGCTCGCCCATGATCCTGACAGTGCCGATTCCGCCTGTAATATCTTCGAACACCTCACCAATCTCGCCAAGCATTCCTGATTCACCTGTCATAGCTTTTCGCCTGTGTGCTTTTATTACAAGCCACGCAAGCAGCATGAACAGAAGCGAGATTATAACTACTGTTGTTATTACTACACCCATAGATATATCAATGGCAGCCTCCAGCGGCGAGGACGTATCGATAAGCATCATCGAACCTAAGAACAGACATATCACACCCCCGACTGTCAGCATGCCGTAACTTGTTATTTTTATTTCTGCAATGAAGAGTATTATTGCAAGCACGATAAGTGCAAGCCCCGCATAATTTATGGGCAGTGTATGCAGTCCATATAAACCGAGCACTATGCAGATAACTCCAACAACTCCGGGTAGTATCCCCCCAGGATGGTAAAATTCAAGTATAATCCCCCACATGCCTATCATCATAAGAATATAAGCAATGTTGGGATCGCTGATGATACCAAGTAATTTCTGGAACCAGCCTTCCTCAAAATTTACAATTGTGTAATTTTTTGTGCTGAGTATCTTTTTGCCCGTTGATGTTTCAACCTCGCGCCCGTCAATCTTCTGAAGCAGGTCGTTCATATCATTTGCAATAAGGTCTATAACGCTGTCCTTTAATGCTTCAGTCTCTGTAATTGATACGCTTTTCCTTACGGCATCTTCAGCCCACTTCACATTCCGCCTGCGCTTTTCGCTAATGCTTCTGATAAATGCTGCGGCATCATTTGTAACCTTTTCGCTCATTACGGAATCCATTCCCCCCTGCGTATTAACCGGATGAGACGCACCGATATTCGTTCCCGGCGCCATAACGGCAATGTTTGAAGCGAGAGTGATGAATACTCCTGCACTTGCCGCCTGCGAACCGCTGGGCGAAACGAATACTATAACAGGTATCGGTGATGTAAGAAGGTCGGTAACAATATAACGGGTTGATTTAAGCAGTCCGCCCGGAGTGTTAAGCTCAATTACAAGACACTCGGCATTCTTGTTCTTTGCTTCTTCAATGCTTCTGTGAATATAATCAGAAGTGGAAGGATTTATAGAACCGTCTATCTTAATATGATAGACAAGCCTGCTTTCCTGAGAATATGCTGTGCAGGAAAGAAGAATTACTGCCAATAATATTGAATACAGGCTTTTCATCTTCCGGGTTAAACGGATTGTTATGAACAAAAATAATGAAAATTTAACTCAAAAATGCGATATAATTTTGAATTAGCTATTGAATTATACGCTATTCTTATGTATATTTGTATTGATATTTATCACATCAGAATTACACCCGGATTTAAATAATTCGAAAATTAGCGATTACTCACAAGATCACCGCAAATTACATTCCAGTTATACTAATCTTAAATTAATAAAACTAATCACATTGTATTATGGCATCGGATAAAAAAGATGAAATTAAGCCTTCTATGGATGTTGCTGAGCTTAAGAAGAAGAAGATAGCAGAGCTATATGAACTGGCAAAAAGTTTGAACATAAACGGATACAGCGACCTCAGAAAACAGGAACTGATCTATAAAATTCTGGAAACAGGCACTCAGGCAGATGGAGTTGCCTACAGCAAGGGAGTCCTTGACGTGCTGCCGGACGGTTACGGTTTTTTGAGGTCTTCGGATTACAATTACCTTTCTTCTCCTGATGATGTTTATGTATCTCCTTCACAGATAAAGAAGTTTGCACTCCGCACGGGCGATACAGTAAGTGGCCAGGTAAGACCGCCCAAAGACGGTGAACGGTTCTTTGCGCTCTTGAGAGTAGACAAGGTCAACGGCGTTGAGCCTGAGAAGATGCGTGAAAGAACACTTTTTGATAACCTTACGCCATTATATGCAAATGAAAGATTGAACCTGGAATCAGCTCCTGGCGAATATGTTACCAGGATAATGAACCTGTTCACACCGATAGGTAAAGGAAACAGGGGTATGATAGTATCCCCTCCTAAAGCGGGTAAAACAATATTGCTTCAGCAGATTGCGAATGCAATTGCCAAAAACCAGCCCGAAGTTGAGCTGATAGTGCTGCTGATAGATGAAAGGCCGGAAGAAGTAACAGATATGGAGCGCTCGGTAAGGGCAGAAGTTATAAGCTCCACATTTGATGAGCCGCCGGAGAGGCACGTTCAGGTATCTGATATAGTGCTTGAGAAGGCAAAGAGGCTCACAGAAGCAAAGAAGGACGTTGTGATATTGCTGGATAGCATTACCCGTCTTGCAAGAGCACACAACACAGTTGTTCCGCATAGCGGAAAGATTTTATCCGGCGGTGTAGACGCAAATGCTCTGCACAGGCCGAAGAGATTCTTTGGTGCGGCAAGAAATATCGAAGAAGGCGGAAGCTTGACCATAATAGCTACTGCACTTGTTGAAACCGGAAGCCGAATGGACGAAGTTATTTTCGAAGAGTTCAAAGGCACAGGCAACATGGAAATTGTTCTCGATAGAAAACTTGCCGATAAGAGGATCTTCCCCGCCATAGACCTGAATAAATCAGGAACACGCAAAGAAGAATTGCTTCTTGATGAAGAAGAATTGAGCAAGATCTGGCTGCTCAGGAAAATTCTCAGCGATTTTTCACAGGTCGAGGCTATGGAATTCCTTTTAGGAAAAATGAAAGGGACTAAAAACAACAAAGAGTTTTTGAAGAGTATGAACTCGTAGCAGGAAATTCCGAAGGCGCTTTGCGCCGGCGGTGACTGCCATAAAAGAGTTATTTGTGGATTTTAGTCCGATTACGAAGATGTAAATCAGGATTAAATGAAAAAAGAGATTGTTATCAACGAGAATGCCGATGAGATCAGAATTGCAATAACAGAAGACGGTAAGCTTTCGGAGCTTTTCATAGAAAATGAAGAGTACGAAAGAGTCGTAGGCGATCTTTACCTCGGCCGTGTTGCAAAGGTCATTCCGGGCATTAAAGCAGCATTTATAGATCTGGGTTTTAAACAGGATGCTTTCCTGCATTTCTCCGATGTTGGAGACCAGGTCGAAGACTTAAAAGCCTTACTTGGAGACGATTCCGATATCGACGACGATGAAGACGATGAGGAAGATTCTCCACCACCCCAAAAGAACAACCATTATCAGGGCCGGAGGCGGCCTCAGCAGCCAAGGCTTGAGCGCGGACAGAAGATAATAGTCCAGATTACCAAGGAGCCTGTCGGCAACAAGGGCGTCAGGGTTACTTCTAAAGTTTCGCTTCCCGGCAGATATCTGGTATTCCTTCCATTCGAAAACAAGGTCAACGCCTCCAAACAGATTCAGAACATGCGAGAAAAGCGCAGGCTGAAGAACATTGTTCGCAATTACCGCAATTCACGCGGTCTTGAGTTCGGGGCAATTCTTCGCACAGTTGCAGAAGAACAGGACGAGAAAGCAATTGTCGAAGACCTCGAGAATCTGCACAACATTTGGAAAGAAATTGAAAAGCTTGTTAAGACAGGCACTCCCCCGCTATTGCTTTACAAAGACCTTTCGGTAACTACCAGTGTGATACGCGATCTTTTCCGCGATGATGTTGAAAAAGTCATTACTGATTCCAAGAAGATTTATAAAGAAATCCAGAACTACGTCAGGATAAACTCACCCGAGCTTATCAACAAAGTAGAAATGTATAAAGGATCCAAAGCTCTATTCGATATTTACGGAATAGAGGCTGAAATACATCAGACACTCGGAAAGAACGTGCCTTTGAAAATAGGCGGTCATATTATTATCGAAAAGACCGAGGCAATGTACGTCATAGATGTGAACAGCGGCAAATATGCAAAAAGCAAGGATCAGGAAACGAATTCGCTCAAGACAAACTTAGAGGCCTCAAGAGAGATAGTAAGGCAGATAAGATTGCGTGACCTTGGCGGTATTATTGTAATTGATTTTATTGACGTATACGACGACAAGAACAAGAAAAAAGTCTACGACGAACTTAAAAAGGAGTTCCGCAAAGACCGCGCAAAAGTCACCATACTGCCGATGTCAGAATTCGGGCTTGTGCAGATAACCAGACAAAGAGTGCGAGAGAATGTAGTACGCTCAATAACTGAGCAATGTCCTCTCTGCGGCGGCAGCGGAATTGTAGAAAGCTCCACAAACATACTCACCAGAATTGAACGCTGGATAAAGCGTTATAAACTGGATAAAACCAAATCTTCAGGAAAGCTTTTGCTAAAAGTACATCCTATCGTGTTCAAGCATATGCGAGAAGGCACAATTAGTAACATTACAAGACTTTCTTTTAAATATTTGATCAGGATCTCTCTCGAGGAAGACGCGACACTGGCATTCCAGGAGTTCCGATTCATAAGGGCAAAAACTGAAGAAGATATTACTGCAAAGTATTCTTAAACCATATCTGCGGAAACACTGAGGCTAAAAACTGACATATTGGTTATCGGCAGCGGTATTGCAGGACTCTCATTTGCTTTGAAGGCAGCCCGCACCCGGCGGGTACTTATTATTACCAAAAAAGAACAGGCTGAATCAAACACTAATTATGCTCAGGGCGGAATTGCTTCGGTCATTTCGCCTGATGATTCATTCGGACTTCACATAAAAGATACTCTTGATTGCGGAGCGGGTTTATGCCACACTGATGCAGTTGAACAGATCGTAAAGAACGGCCCTGCACTTATCGATGAGCTCATCGATCTTGGAGTAAGATTCTCACGGGAGCATGGCAGGCTTGATCTTGGAAGAGAAGGCGGGCACGTCAGGAAAAGGATCGTACATGCCAAGGACCTTACCGGAAAAGAAATAGAACGCGCGCTACTTCACCAAATAAGCGTAAACAAGAATATCAGGGTTTTTGAACACCACTCCGCTATTGATCTTATAACCGAGCATAATATCACAAAAAGCAAAAGAATTGCCAACAGGCATTGTTACGGCGCTTATGTGTATGACGAGAAAAGCAAGAAGATATTGACAGTAATATCGGGAGTAACAGTTCTATGCACAGGGGGAATTGGGCAGGTTTATCTGCATACAACCAACCCTGTTATCGCTACCGGAGATGGCATAGCTATGGCATACCGCAGCGGCTGTTTGATCGGGAATATGGAGTTCGTTCAGTTTCACCCTACAAGTCTTTATGAGGCTGCCGGTGATAAATACAGCCCTCAATCATTCCTGATCTCTGAAGCTCTAAGGGGTGCCGGCGCAATCCTGAAGACAAGATCAGGCAGAGAATTCATGCAGAAATACGATAAACGGAAATCACTTGCGCCCAGGGATATTGTAGCGCGAGCTATAGATAATGAAATGAAAAAGAGCGGTGATAAGTATGTATATCTGGATGCAACCGGTATTGCGCTGAAGAAATTGAAAAGTGAATTCCCGAATATTTATGAGAAGTGTTATTCGGTGGGGATCAATATTTCCCGTGAATTCATTCCTGTTGTACCCGCAGCACATTACGGTTGCGGCGGAATCGTGAGCGATCTTAACGGCAAAACCTCGATCAAAAATCTCTTTGTCCTCGGCGAAGCAGCTATGACAGGAGTACACGGTGCAAACAGGCTTGCTTCGAACTCACTTCTGGAAGCACTTGTTTATGCAGATAAAGCAGGAATGATCTGCAGCAACCCTTCAATAAAGTTCAGAAAACCAAATCAGCTAAAGATACCGGACTGGGATTCAAGCGGAACCGAGAACGCTGAGGAGTGGGTGCTTATTTCTCAGAACAGGACTGAGATAAAGCAAATAATGTTTAATTACGTCGGAATAGTTAGGTCGAATCTGAGGTTAAACAGGGCTCTGAGGAGAATTCAACTCATTATGAATGAAACAGAAGTCTTCTATAAGAAAACGAAGGTAAACAGGGAGCTGCTTGAGTTGAGAAACATGGCTCAGATCTCATACCTGATAATCCGCTCTGCATTGATGAGGAAAGAATCCAGGGGACTCCACTACAGCACTGATTATCCGGACAAGAATAGGAAGTATTTGCACGATACTATCATATCCAATAAAACCGTCTAAACTTTGAATTATGAGCAGCAAATCTAAGTCAAAGGAAATCCGAAAAGAGGTCCTGACAATAAAACACAAGATAGGACTTTTGCTTGTATCCTTAAGCGTGTTAATGCTTGAGTTTACTCTCATCAGAGTTCTTTCTGTATCACTGTGGTACCATTTTGCTTTTATGATAATAAGCATTGCGCTGCTCGGACTGGGAATAAGCGGAGTAACAATAATCTTATCAAAATGGATAAATAAAGCAGAGATTAATTCGTTCCTTGCCATTACTTCATTTGCATATGCTTTTTCAATCATAATTTCTTTTGTAGCAATTAACCGAATTCCTTTTGACCCTTTCAGTCTATTTGTGGATTCTGCTCAATTTGTTTATTTGCCGATATATTATATCCTGATCACTCTCCCCTTCTTCCTTGCGGGACTTATCATAGGGCAATTGTTTACCAGGTTTAAGAGCAGTATTAACAAGTTGTATTTTTTTGATCTTGTTGGCGCAGGATTGAGCTGCTTTGTGTTCATATTAATTTTGCCGGTGTTCGGGGGCTCAGGTGGTATTGCCGCGGCTTCCATAATCGCATGCATCGGGTGCATGGTCTTTGCAATTGAAAAAAGCAGGGCGCAGACTATCAGCCTGTTTGCTGCTTTTATACTGCTTTCTGTAAACGGGCTTTTCTTAACAGATCCGGATTCATATTTACCGATTCAAATCTCATCAAACAAAGTTTACGGGAATTTCATGAAAGAGAATCCCGACCAGAGGCTGCTTACCAAATGGAATTCATTTTCCAGAGTGGATGTGATGAAGGACGACGGGGAAAACGTTGATGATTACCCGGTTTATACTGCAATTATTGATGCGGGAAATTCAACGACCAATATTCCAAAAGTTGAAGCGATTACTGATTCATCCAGGCCGCCCTTTGATGCGTCAAACCTTGCAATGTTCCTCAAGAAAGATGATACAGCAAAAGTGTTTATACTTGGCTCAGGTGGCGGTGGCGAGATACTTTCTGCTCTGACATTCGGTGCTAAGTCAGTAACGGCTATTGAGATAAACCCCATACTGAATGACCTAATCGAACACGACCTCAAGAGTTTCTGGACCGGTGGAATTGCCAACGATAAACGGGTTAAGATAATCACGGACGATGCAAGAAGCTGGCTTAGGGGTAAGAGAATTAAGTATGACGTGATAATCAGCGCTCACACAATATCAGCATCTGCGACAAACAGCGGCGCAATGAGCCTTGTAGAAAATTATATACTGACAGAGGAAGCATTGAGGGAATACCTTCAGCATCTCGATATTAACGGCATATTATACATAACAAGACCTGAAACTCAAATTCCGAGGCTTGTGACTTCGCTTAAGATTGCGCAGCAGAAAAACGGCGGGAGCGATACGAAGTCGCAATACTTCATTTTCAAAAGACCGCCGAGTGATTTTGAAGTTGATGTAAGCTATCTTTCCGGAGTACTTTTCAAAAAGAGCGGTTTCGATGAATTTGATATACAAAGGCTCAAGACTATGGCTGCCTTGCTGAATCTTGAAACTGTATACGACCCTACTTCAAAACAGGAAGGTATTTTTAATGATATAGTTCAGAGTAATGATATTTACGAGACCGTTAAGAAATATCCGGACAGGAAACTGCTTCCTGCAACTGATGATAATCCATATTTTGAACACAATACCGATTTTATGGATGTTGGATTCGGCAGCATCAAGGAATCATTTTCTCAAACTGACCGGGCAATGATATCACTTGTCCAAAAACCAGTTGCAGAAGCGACTCTCATTGTCCTTTTGCTGCAAACCGTTGTTTTGAGTGGACTTCTGATTCTTTTGCCTATTTATATAAAGTTTCGCAAAGACCCGTTAACCAAAGATGTGAAAAAAGGCAAGTATTTAACTTATTTCGCTTTGCTTGGATTGGGATATATAATCATAGAGATATGCCTGATCCAGAAATTTACATTGTTCCTCGGTCAACCGGTTTACACAATGCTTACTGTCATTTCGACTATGCTGATTTTTTCCGGCTTTGGAAGCATGTTCTCTGAGAAAATCCTGACACTTTTTAAGAACAATAGCTCTATAATTTACTTTATAATAATCGGGCTAACTCTAATTATTGGGTTACTTAACCCGGTTTTGTTCGACTTATTTGTACGTGCTGAATTAGTTTGGAGGGTTGTGATTTCAATCGTGCTTATCGCGCCGCTTGCTTTCTTTATGGGAATTCCTTTTCCTTACGGAATGAGCAAGATTGATAATAACACAAGATTCCTGGTGGCTTACGGCTGGGGAGTTAATGGTTTCTTTTCTGTGCTAGGGAGCGTACTTGTGGTAATGCTCTCAATGAGCATCGGGTTCAGGGCTGTATTCGTGTTATCTGCACTGATATACCTGGCAGCAATGATGGTTGTAAGGAAACTACAGACACAGTCAGCTTAAAGAACTAAGGAATCCTTCTTATATTGACCCCAAGCTTACCCATCTTGCGATCAATATTCTCGTATCCCCTATCGATATAATGAATCCCGTGAACAAGAGTTTCCCCTTTTGCCAAGATCGCTGCAACCAGATACGAAAATCCCGCTCTTATATCAGGCACCACTATCTCAGCCGGTTTTAATGGAGTCTTGCCCTTGATCACTGCACTATGATAGTAATTCGTTCCGTAAAACCTGCACGGTGAGCCGAGGCAATCATTAGTAAGCTCAATATCGGCTCCCATTTTGTTCAGTTCCTTTATATATCCAAACCTGTTCTCATAAACCGTTTCATGAAGTGTTGAAATACCTTTTGCCTGAGTCAACAGAATAGTCATCGGTGGCTGCCAGTCAGTCATAAATCCCGGGTGGACATCTGTTTCTATATTTATCGGCTTCAGGTCACCTTCGTAACTGAATTTAATTCCGTCATCCTTGATAGAATATTCCGCACCAATGAGCCTTATAGTATTGAGGAACGTAATCATATCCCTGTGCCTTGCGTCATATATCATTACTTCGCCTTTTGAAGCAATTGCAGCGCAGGCAAATGATGCCGCTTCAAGTCTATCGGGAATTACCCGGTGCTCAGCACCGTAAAGTTTCTCTACTCCAGTTATGACAATTGTCCTGTCAGTCTTTACGTCAATAATGGCTCCCATTTTCTGCAGAAGCATGATAAGGTCCATTATCTCAGGCTCAATTGCCGCATTTTGTATAGTTGTTTTGCCGATAGCAAGAGATGAAGTCAGAATGATATTCTCAGTGGCTCCAACCGAAGGGAACGGAAGTGTTATATCTGTTCCAACAAGCCGCTTAGCCCTGAGAAGGTAATAATCTTTATATTCTTTTACAGTTGCTCCAAGCTTAATAAAAGCGTCAAGATGGAAATTAATCGGCCTGTTCCCGATCTGGTCCCCACCCGGTTTGGGTATTCTGGCTTCCCCCCCTCGGAGCAGCAAAGGACCGGCTGTTAACACGCCAATTCTGTTTATGAGACCAAGAGAAGCAGAAAATGAAATATCATGTATCTTTTTTGTCTGTACAATTACTTCATTGTTCTTGAATTTGCTGAACTTAGCACCAAGCGATTCAATAATTTTCCTTGTGACAAGTATCTCGCCTATGCTAACAGGACAGTTTGAAATGTGGACCGGTTCATTTGTAAGAAGAGATGCTATGATGAGTTTTGATGCTGCATTCTTTGCTCCGCTAATCTTTAAAGATCCGCGCAGAGGCTTGCCGCCTTTTATGAGAAACTTGGCAGACTTATCAACAATAGACATATTAAGTTACCTTTTTATCCTTCCCAATACCCCATAGCACTGTATTTCTTTGTGCGCAGGTCAAGGAATTTCCCGGGATCTATTTTTTCTAAAGGTTTAAGTTCCTCAAGGATAGCTTCCTTAAGGAAATCCGCAGCCTGTCTGTGATTACGATGGGCTCCGCCCTGTGGTTCCTGAACTATCCTGTCAACGATCTTGTGTTCTACAAGGTCATTTGCAGTCAGCTTCAGAGCTTCAGCAGCCTGCTCTTTATACTCCCAGCTGCGGAACAGAATGCTTGAACAGGATTCCGGTGAAATAACCGAATACCAACAATACTCCAGCATTAGAACTCTGTCTCCTACTCCTATGCCAAACGCTCCGCCTGAAGCTCCTTCTCCAATTATTGACACAATGATCGGCACTTTAAGCCTGCTCATTTCCTCAATGTTCTTTGCAATTGCTTCTGCCTGTCCGCGTTCTTCAGCTTCCATACCCGGATTTGCGCCTGGGGTATCGATAAGTGTTACAACGGGCCTATTAAATTTTTCCGCAAGTTTCATTAGGCGCAGAGCTTTTCTGTAGCCTTCGGGATTCATCATTCCGAAGTTACGGTAAATATTAGATTTCGTATCGCGTCCCTTTTGTTGTCCGATAATCATAACAGGTTTTCCATCAAGAGTAGCAAAACCCCCAACAACTGCTTTATCATCGCCAAAAGTTCTGTCGCCGTGTAGTTCTATGAAGTTTTCTGTCATAAGGTATATATAATCAAGGCTGTAAGGCCTTTCGGGATGCCTGGCTATCTGGACTATCTGCCAGCGTGTAAGGTTTTTGTAAACTGAGTTTCTTAATTCATTCACTTTTTTTTCCAGCTTGCTGATCTCATTAGAAATATCAAGACTGTCCGAAAGTCCGCGCATTTCCTCAATCTTCTGTTCAAGCTCAATAATCGGTTTTTCAAACTCTAAAACATTTTTGCTCATAGTTCCGGTATGTTCTTCTTAAATAAAAATAGTGATATAGTCTTCAATAGTATCTCAATATCAAGTGTAATTGATTGGTTCTTAGCGTAATAATAATTGAAATACTCTATCTCATCAGCAGAGAGGTTCTTGTAGAAATTGATCTGGACAAGCCCGGTTAGCCCTTTTTTGCCTAAAAACTGCTTTCCGTATGAAGATGTATCCCATGTAGCCCTGCCAACCATACTATACTCTCCCGTAATAACCGAGGGAATTAACCTGACCTTTTTCAGAAATTTTGTGCTTCTTTCATCCAGCCTCAACACTCTTGCAGCAAGAATCGCAAGTGGATAAAGTGTCAAAAGGCTTGCAAATCCAATCACAATATCAACAATTCTCTTTACAAATATATTGATTTTCTTATTGATATTATATTCAATCTGTATAAGGTATATATCCTCGATCTTATCGAGCGGTGATTTCCCGAGTATCAGCTCATTATCTTCAGATAGAATCTTAAAATTGACATTGTAATTTTTCAGGTTCCACATAAGGTCAAGTATTAGCTGATTTGTCAGTTCATTCTTTGCAAAAATAATATTCTTCACCTTTTTGGCAGCAACAATATCTTTCAGGTTATTCAGGTTACCCACATATCCCTTTTCATGATTTACACCGGGCGAGATATGACCGATTAAATCGTATTCGCTGTCAACTCTGGTCTTGATTTTCGATAAAAACCTCTCCGTATCATCGTTCTTACCTATAATAAGGGTCTTAGCAGAACGAAAGATGCTCTTGTTCTTTGAATAATTAACTATCTTAGAAATGAGCCTCCATCCTGCAATGAATAAATATGCGTTAAAAACTGTTCTGAGGACAACTGCCCTCGAAAAAGCATATTCATTGAAGAAATATGTGAATGAGGAGTTAATGAAAAAACCGATAAGTATTCCGTAAAAAGGCTTGACAAGCGAGAGCTTGTTCTCTTCGCCGTAACTTCCGCTTAAAACAAGTGTGATCATCCACACGGCTGTATAAACAAATATAACCACAGAGTATGCCTCAAGAGGGAAAAACTCGAATCTCAAGTAAATCGCAAGAATCATTCCGATTACAATGAATGCCAAATCAAGCAGAAACGGATAATACGATGCCACAAATCGTTTAAAATAAGAAAATGCGGACCTGTAAAAGATCGACATCTTGATAAGAATATCCATAAGCCAGAATCTAGTCTTTAGATTCTTCTTCACGAATATCTGCATTGCTCCGTAAAAATTGCTTACATATGAGAGACTGCTTTTCTTTGTGCTTTCACCCTTATAATGGATGATTGAAGTTTCATGAAAATAGTAATTTTTGTACCCGGCCTGTTTTATCCTGTAACAAAGATCCAGGTCCTCTCCATACATGAAATAATCCTCATCAAAACCGTTCAATGAATCATAGATCGATTTTCGCATAAACATAAAAGCCCCAACGATGGAATCTACCTCGTAAGTTTCATCCTCACTTAAAAATGTCAGATTGTATTTTCCGAAAGTTCTGCTCCTTCGGAAAATGCGGCTCAGACCTAATATCCTGTAAACAGCAACTGAAGGAGTGGGAAAACTTCTTCTGCACGCAAGGTCAAGCTTACCGCTCGGAAGAATAAGCTTACAGGTCAAAGCTCCGATTTTCGGATTCGACTTGTAGAATTCAAGAGACTTCTCGAGGGTGTCTTCCTGCAAAATTGTGTCGGGATTCAGTATGAGAAAATACTCTCCGCGAGCTTCTTTAGCGCCAAGATTGTTCGCCTTCGCAAATCCAAGATTTACCTGGCATTCAATAATACGGATAGAGGAATTTGATGAGAATTTTGATCTCAGAAGCTCGACGCTGCCGTCATAGGAGTTGTTATCTACTACAATTATCTCAACTTTAAGGTTCTTTGATGCCTTAATTATTGAATTGATACACTGTTCTAACAGGTCTCTTACATTGTAATTTACTATTATGACAGATATATCGATCACTATATGGCCTCTGGAAATCTATAGTTTGTTGAAAATTGACATAAACTTCAGTTTCCAAACCATAAAAGAAGCTTCATAAACAATCTTCCTCGACATCTTGGATACTCCTGCCCGTCTATCTATGAATACGATCGGTATTTCAGTGATCTTAAAGCCTTTTTTCCACATTCTAAATTTCATCTCAATCTGGAATGAATAACCATTAGACTTAACCTCGTCAAGGTTTATTTGTTTTAATGATGGAACGCGGTAACACATAAATCCTGCTGTAACATCCTTTACAGGAAGAAATGTTATCATCCTTGTATAATAACTTGCCCCAATACTTATCATCAGTCTGCTCAGCGGCCAGTTAACTACTGCAATACCTTCGATATACCTTGAGCCTATTACAAGGTCATATTCTTTGATCTTATCAAGGAATGAGGGAATTGCCTCCGGATCGTGAGAAAAATCTGCATCCATTTCAAAAACATAATCATAATTATTCTCAAAAGCGTACTTGAATCCTCTCAAATACGCTGTGCCCAGTCCCATTTTTGAAGGCCTTTCAATCATATGGACCCTTAGATCATTCAGTGATTTTACTAGTCCAGAGGTACCATCGGTAGAATTGTCATCAATAACAAGTATCTCAATAGTCACCTCAGGATAACTTATTGCAAGAAGCTCTTTGATAATATTTGCTATATTCTCAGCTTCGTTATAGGTTGGTATTATGATTAAAGCTCTTTTCAATATTGCTCTATATGTTGTTCTTAAGGAACTCCTTAACCTTTTCAGTGATAAAAAATATCTGTTCATCATCCAGCTCAGTATGCATCGGCAAGGAGATTATTTCTTCTGCGATCTTTTCTGATACAGGGTAGTCACCTCTTTTATAGTCATATTTATACGCTTCCTGAAGGTGGAGCGGAACCGGGTAATAAATCATTGAAGGAATACCGTTCTGTTTGAGGAATTCCTGCATTCCGTTCCTGTTTTTCACCCTAATTGAGTATTGATGATAAATATGCTTGCCGTCCGGTAAAACAAATGGCTCATCAACTGCACCTTCAAGTATGTTGTTATATTTTGCTGCAGCTGAACTTCTGGCATTACAATACTCATCGAGGTATCTAAGCTTAACATTCAGAATTGCCGCCTGGATTGAGTCAAGCCTGCTGTTCACCCCGAGTATTTCATGATAGTATTTTTTCCTGGATCCGTGGGAAGTGATCATTCTGATCTTCTCGGCATGTTCATCGCTATTTGTTGTCAGCATACCGGCATCACCAAATGCTCCAAGATTCTTGCTTGGGTAAAAGCTTATGCAATTGATATCACCTATTGTACATATCTTTTTCCCTTTGTAAACCGAACCTAATGCCTGCGCAGCATCTTCAATCACAAATAGGCCGTTGGCCCGGGCAATTTCCATTATCTTGTCCATTTCGGCGGGCTGCCCGTAAAGGTGAACCGGGATAATTGCCTTTGTTTTCTTTGTGATCTTTTCGGCAATTCTGTTTACATCAATGTTGTACGTCTTTTCATCTATATCAACATAAACAGGTTTTGCACCAAGTAGGGCTATTGTTTCTGTTGTTGCAACAAAGGTAAACGGAGTTGTAATTATCTCATCACCGGGTTTGATACCTAAGGCCATCATAGCAATTTGAAGTGCATCAGTGCCTGAGGCACAGCCAATTGAATGCTTACAATTCAGATATGAAGAAACATTCCTTTCGAATTCACCTACAATCGGACCCTGAATGAACTGCGAAGAATCAATTACAGAGTTTATGGCAGAATCAATTTCATCTTTTATCTTAAGATATTGTGTTCTCGTATCCACCATTTGGATCTTTAAATTACTCATAAAGCATTAATGCCCTTTCATAAATACTACAACAAGGAAAGTATTTACCATTATTTTGAAATCCAGTTTTAGAGACATATTTTCAATGTAAAAGAAATCATACTTAAGTTTCTCTTTTACATCGTTAAGTGATGCATCGTACTTATGCTTGATCTGCGCCCAACCCGTAATCCCGGGCTTGATTGAAAGTCTTTTATAGTAATACGGTATCTCTTTGCTTAACATTTCAACAAAGAAAGGTCGCTCCGGCCTGGGACCAACTATACTCATATCATTTAAAATAACATTAATAAGCTGCGGCACTTCATCAAGATATACTTTTCTGATTATTTTCCCGATTCCTGTAATCCTGGGATCACTTTCACCTGCCCATTCCGGTCCGTATTCTTCTGCATCTTTGATCATAGAACGGAATTTATACATAGGGAATTCTTTTCCGTTTTTACCAACTCTTGACTGTTTATAGATAACAGGTCCCTTTGAAGTTACTTTAATCAGAAAAATCGTCAACAGCAGTACCGGAGAAAGAATGACAAGCAGAATAAAAGAAAATATAATGTCAAATATTCTCTTGAAAAGCTTAGAGCCATAGGGCATTATCTCCGGCATTATTTCAATAAAAGGAACTCCATAGATCTGGTTAGTTTTTGCCAGCCCGCTCACAATTTCATATGTATCCGGAAGTATTTTAAGATTTACTTCACTTCTTTGTGACCTGTTAATTACCTCAAACAGTTTAGACTTTTCATCATCCTCCAAAGCAATCAGAACCTCGGTTATTTTGCGCTCTTCAATTATCGCTGAAAGCAAATCAATTGTCCCAAGTATTCCGCTGCCAGCCTTCGATCTTTCATTAACCGAAATGAACCCTATCACCTTATATCCTAGCTGAGGGAACTTCTGTATAAGTTCTTTAAGCTCAAAAGCCCTATTGCCACTGCCGATAATTATCGAGTTTCTGAGCCCAATACCCTTTTCAAGCAGATTCATCTGGAAGCTTCTGATAAGTACTCTTCCGGCACCCACGCTTATCACCATTAACAACCAGTAAATAAGAATAAGCATTCTGGAAATTGCCTTGGTATCAGAAAGCGCATCATCAAGAAATATTAGAAAGAACAGGATAAAACATCCGAATGAAATGGTTTTGAATACAGATGAAAATTCGTCAAATCTAGATCTTACAAACCAATATTGATAGAGGCCAGCAAATGAAAAAAATACCAGCCAATACAAATAAACTGCCGAAAGCGGTACCAGAAAACTGGTTGGGCTGCTATATGGGATCCAACCTGATTCAATCCTAATGAGATAATAGGCAGTCCACGCTGCATTTATGAAAATGAAGTCCGACAGAAAAAGCAGTATTTTTTCAGATGTCTTTGACAAATATAATTGCTTTTAATTCACTTCTTTTTAGTTATCAAAGAACTCTATAGAGAAACTTGTCAGTTACGTCTAATAACTTCAAAATATTTTTCAGCTGCATGCCTCAATGAGAAATGCTTCCTAACATAAACCGCTGCATTCACTCCGAATCTCTTCAATCGCTCAGGGTCTTCAATACAATCATTAATGATCTTAATTGCAGAATCGATATCACCATTTTCTACCGTGAATCCCAGTTCATTATCGTCTATCATCTTTGCCATTTCTGATCCACGAGCACATATTGCAAGCACAGCCCTTCCCGAAGACATAACTCCCAGCAGTTTTGAGGGGTAACAGACTCGTTCCTGTTTGGGCAATTGCGCTACTATACCAAGATCAGCCATCGCAAGTGAATCAGAGAGAAGTTCCTTTGGCACATAAGTGCCAACATACATATTCTTAGGCTGTTTGTCAGCATAAAAATCATTGACGAGCCTCTTCTTATAACCCTCTCCTATGAACTGGAACATAACACTCTCGTTTTCTCTCATCCTTTCCACTATTCTGAGAATCGTTTCAATATCGTGAAATCTTCCGTGATTACCGGAATATTGAATTACCAGTTTGTCTTTTACTCCAAATTCTTCTGCAAGTTTTGAATCTGCCTTCTTCATCGGATTAATAATACGGTCATCGGACCAAACGTGAATTACATGTGTCTTCTTCCTGCACTCTTCTTCGTGTTTTGTTCCTTTAAGATATGCATTGTCAATTGCACCTTCAAGCATATCCTTACTCAGTACAACCGTATAGGAAGCTTTCCTGTACCAAAGCTTATTAAATGTTCTCCAGACGCGCGCCATAATGCCTCCCGTCTTCAGAAGCCCCAATAGCTCTGCTTGTTCAGGCATTATATCAAATAATAATACTCCGTATTTTGTTCTGTTCAAAATCCTGTTGAGCCATCCCAGCACAGCAAGATACGGCGGATTAGTAACAAGCAGGAGCGGAACCTTCCTATCTTTTAGAATCACTTCGAACGAAGCAGTAAAGAAGAATGTTGTCAGATTCAGCAGTTTTCCCCAAAACGACAATTTAGGGAAACGAGTTGACCACGTCCTTACAATCTTTATATTCTTATAATCTATAACTTTAGAAACTGTCTCGCTGTTTTCAAGAATGGTAGGTTGACTTGCAATCACCTTTATGGAAATGCCAAGAGAAGTCAGCTCTTCCGCTAATTCGGTCAATGCCTGACCTGAACTCACCATTTCTGGATAAAACAATTGGCTGACTATTCTTAGGTCAAATTGCGCTTTTTCTTGCATAAAGTCAACAAATATTGTATTATCCCTGTTTTAATACAATTCTAATATTCAGTACGAAAATTAGGCTGAAAATATGGAAAATTCTCTGTAAAGGGTCATCTTGGATTTGAATATCGAACTATTTGCTCAATCTTCTGCAGTAAAACTCCCCGGTCTCTTTTGCCATTCTTTGAACCGGGTATTTTGCAACTGTTTCAAATGCATTGCGTATTATATTGTCTCTCAATTCTTTGTCTGCGATCAGTGTTTCAATTGCAAGAGCAGTCGAAGCTGAATCTTCCAGTCTGGAGATCATACAATCTACGCCGCTTGTGAAAAAATTTGTTGCGCCGCCAACGTCCGGCGTAATAAATGGTACGCCAAGTGCCATTGCTTCAAGATTAACATATCCGGTACCCTCGTATCTGGATGTCAATACATGGATATTGAATGTCTGCATTACTTTATAAATATCCCTTATGTAACCTCTGAATTCCACTTTGTCCTCAAGGCCCATTTCTTTGACGAGCTTTTTCAGCTTATCTTCATTCTCTCCGCTTCCAACTAATACAAGGCGGGCAAAGTGATACTTTGCTTCAATGATTGCAAATGCACTTATCAGATATTCCTGTGCTTTCTGATATGTCATCCTACCAACATGCCCTATCAGGAAAACCCCGGTTTCCTTTTCCATTTGGGTTTCAAATATATTTATTCCCTTATTCTTTATTTCATCAAAATCTATTCCCAGGTAGATAACTTCAATCTTTCTCTTATTTATACGAAATTGATCTTCTAATTTTGCTTTGTCATTTTCTGATGTGGCAATGAAATAATCCACAAAGAATTGTTTGGAGTATTCATAACACTTCCTTGCGAATGAAAGATCATCCAGCTGTTCCTTTGAATAAAAGATACCATGCCTTGTTTCCACAATCAATTTGACACCAGCAAGTTTTGCAATAAGGCACGGCTGAGTTTTGGCATTTGCGTGAACGATGTCTATTTTTAGATCCCGCATGATCCTGTAGAGATTCTTAAGCCCCTTTAAGGAATAAAACCCACATTTGCCGTTATCGTAACAGACCTCATCGATACCACTTTCTCTAAGAATTGAAGATAAAGGACCGATTTTTGGGGTTGCTACGAAGACTTTGAATTTGTCCCTTGGCAAGTGTCTGGCAAGGTCAACTACATACCTCTCAGTTCCGTTAAACTCATTATTGCACACTACCTGAAGGACCTTTATCATATCAGTTTAGCCCTGCTCACGCCAAGAAGTTTCTCAATTTGGTCAATTATCTCATTGCTTCTGATCGAATTCATACATTCATATAAAGGGCATGCAAAACCGCCGCTTCTTGTACAATACTGTTCACTTTCTGAAGCAGAACAAGGTAATCTGTGATATATATATTTATGAATGTCACCTAAGGGGTTAGAAAAATCCGGGTTTGTTGGACCAAATAAACCTAATGAAGGAACATCAAATGCACCTGCAATATGGAGTGGCGCTGAATCACTCCCTATCAACAAAGCTGATCTCCTAATAAGCTCGGCAGACTCAATAAGAGACAATCTTAAGAATTTGTCCTCCAAACTAAAGCTGTTATCAGTAATCAGATTCGATAACTCGTTTAAACGATTTTCATCGTTCTTATCACCAATAAAAAAGTACTTGTAACCAATTCCTTCAAGGAAATCAATTACTTCCCCAAATATGCCTGGAGGAAGTTCTTTTGCTGCCCAACCAGATGTGAGATGGATAACAACAAAGTCTTTACCTTTAATGTTCTTGATCCGGAATAGATTATCGATTGCACCTGAACTTTCTTTATCAGTGTAAATATAAGGTTTTGTTCTAACATCATTTCTCACTTTGATCCATTCATTCTCTTCAAGTTCAAGGCCATCCTTAAGAACGTTGAGATACTTTTCAATTAAGTGTCCCGGCTCCGATGCCGTATTGATGTAAACAAATTTATCATAACAAAAACCAAAAAAATCATAATTAAGCCCAATTGAATATAAGGGTTTTGCAAACAATGTTGTTAAAGCAGTAGAATACTTACCTGTAAGATCAATAATGAGATCATACCTGGCCCTCCTCAATTGCTTAACATGATCAATTGTTCTTCTTAAACTGAATGATTCGCTATCACCATAACCGGATGTTTTTAAGTTATCAAAAAGGATTACATTATTAATTCTGCTGTCATTTAAAAAAAGAGACTTGCCTTTGCTTTTAATCCAGACATCCAGTTCCGAATTAGGATATATCTTTCCAAGCGCTTCTATTACTGCAGAGTGGAACAACACATCACCTGTGAAGTACAATGAAATTACAAGAACCTTTTGAATTTTCTCATTTTTTGGCAATTTACCTCTATGCAGTTTTCTTCCGGTAATTTTATTCAGAATGTACTTGATATTTTTCTTCAGCTTACCCACTTGCCTTAAGCCAAAACATGTTTTTCAAATTTTCAATGTTCGTTGAATGAAGGTAATATAATCAAAATAGCTGGTTTTTGTCGGTATCTTTTCAAAACGGTATGTTCTCCCTCTGTTAACATAACTCTTAATTCCTTCTGCAATTGATTTAGCATTTCTCGGGTCAAAATAGATGCAATTATCCCCGCACATTTCTCTGGCATAAGGCAAATCGGACGCAATAACAGGTATACTATTCAATTGCGCCTCAAGCAAAGGTAACCCAAGCGTTTCAGTTAAAGAAGGAAAAATGACAGCATCAATGTTCTTATAAAGCGTATAAATGCTTTCATAAGGAACTTTGCCCAAGAATTTGATATACTCCGATGATTTCCCATCAATTGTTAAATACAGTGTAACTTTTTTCAAAGTTTTTTCGTTGTAATGGTTAATCGCTTGACACAGCCTTTCATTATTTTTGTATTTATCAGTATTAGTCGGATAACACAACTTTATACCGTCATATTTAAATAACCCCTCAATGGATTTTGGCAATGGTCGGTCATTGTTTAATATATCTGTTACTGGCGGTCTTATTATTTCGATAGGACAGTCATATCCGAATTTATCGATCAAAGCGCGCTTCATCCATGCTGTCTGCACAATTGCGCCTGTAACTTTTCTTCTTTGTCTCCGAAGAATGTATTTGAAAATCAGACCGTACTTCAACCAATTCGTAAATTCCAAATCTCCAACAGTTAGATCTGAAAACGGAATGGGCTGATGCATTAGAACAAATTGCGGTTTGGATATACCCGTTAATACATAATTCTGCATCGAAAGATAGACATCACAATTGTTATCTTTAAACAATTTTGGAAGTATTCTGTTTTCATAATTCCATTTGTGTAACCAGCTCTGCTTGGGATATGTTACCAAATCAATAACAAGTGAATCATTTGAATGTTTGCATAGTTTCTCGTTTGCAGCCAGAAAGTGCATTTTTATACCCATATCTTTAAAATCCGAGTAATACTTATTCATATCACTCAGAAATGAATCCATTACCGAAAATGCACCACGTGCATTCATTGCTGTGGCGTTAACGAGAATTCTCATATACCCCTAGAAGTTGGATTGGATCTGAATCTTAGCTTTTAAATAATTGGTATTTCTCATCGAAATTGTATCTATCTTGAAGTATCTTTTCTTTATTTCTAATACTCAGAAGCCAAAGATCATAAAAGGCTCTGCACTTTTGTCGAGCCAGTTCACTATATACGGACTTGAGTTTAAACAAAGCAATGCGAAGAAAAAGTCCTAATGCTATCTGCAGTCTCCTTACAATGTATTCTATGCCTTTAAACCTCTTTGAATCAAATATCAATCTGCTGCGAAATTCATGATAATGAACAAAAACATCGCCAAGCTTACTTGTTGAACTGTGATGATCATGCAAAACACTTGATTGAGGCAAAATATAAGACTTCCATCCAAACTTGCTCATTCTATACTGCCACTCAGTTTCCTCTTCAAATAGGAAGAAAGCCTCATCAAAACCACCCAATGTCTCAAAGATTTTTCTTCTTGTCAACATGCAGGAGCCCATCACCCAATCAACCTTAAAAGGCACATCATTTCTTATGTTCTCATCAAGAAACTCATTGAACCTGTATTTCATAATTGGTGCAGTCATATACAGTCTGTTTTCCTGCATGGTTCTTGAATAAAGACTTGGGAAGAATGTATAGTACCGTTCTATTCCGATACCTGGTTTAATCTGCATAGGACCAACAACTCCAGCTTCTGTTTCAGATTCCATAAAATCAAACAATTTGTTTATCGAACCCTTTTCAAACACTATATCAGGATTAGCCAGCAATATATATTTGCCTTTTGCAGATTTCATCCCAAAATTGCATGCATAACCAAAACCCCTATTGCTATCGAGTCTTATCGTTTTAACATTGTCTGCAATTGGTTCAAAATTTTTGGTTGCTCCAATATTTGAGTTGTTGTCAACAATAATTACTTCATAATTCAAAAACTCGGTTGTCTCAAAGATGCTTCTTATACATTTCAGAACGTCAACTGGCACATTATAATTAACAACTATTATACTGATATCAAATTCATCCATGTTATCGGCACAATATTTATAATGTAGTATTCAAAGTTGTTTTTCAAAACACAGTTTCAGTGACTCAAAATATCCATTTACTCTCTGCTCTCTTAATTCCTTCGGTTTTCCAAACTGTACAAAAAAAATCTTAGATATTAAGCTGATTACCATGAAAAGTCTGAGTACAATGCTGCAAATAATATTACAGTATCTTGCGGCAAAAATCATTCTGCTTTCATGCCGGCTCCGTACCAGCATACTTTGATTGTTTCCAAAACTCTTGTGGTCAAGATGGACACAACTGATGTTGGGAAAATAAAAGTTCCTGTATCCTAAACCCTCAAGCCTCCTGCATAATTCTAGGTCCTCATAATTCAAAAAATAATCCGGAGAAAAACCTCCGGATTCAATAAATACCTTTTTCTTAAGCAGCATGCATGCTGCACTTATCCAGCCAATTTGCATAGGATAGGTAACTGATCTACTCTTCATGTATTGATGTTCTTTAAACTTCCTATAAAGATAAATTATCATAAAAGACTCAAAAACATCATATAAGAAACCCATTCTGAAACCACTGGAAGACTGGTAGCTGCCATCCTGGTTAAGCAGCATCGGGCCGCATGCGCCGGCCTTTTCTTCTTCGTCCATGAACTTTATGATTGGAAGAATAAAGTTTTCTTTAACTATTGTGTCAGGATTCAGAAGTAAAACGTACTTGCCCTTTGCGGAATCGACTCCAAGATTGTTTGCTCTTCCAAAACCCAAGTTCTTTTTAGCTCTTATCAACTGTACTTCAGGAAATTTTTCAGGTAATGAAAGTACTGACAGTTCCGATGAGTTATTATCTACAACAATGATCTCAAAAACTATTCCCTTAATCTCACTTAGAATCGATTCAAGGCAATCACTTAGTATCCTGGAAACGTTATAATTCACAATAATTATACTCAGATCCATAATTTAGGTAAAATCAGTGTTTTTTTGAATTTATACAGTAGAAAAAATGCGGCCAAAAACGATTGCGTTGAGAAATTTGAGAATTAGACCAATACTGTCGTCAAGTACTTTTAAATTGCCTGATGCTTAATATACCAATCATATGTGAGCCGAATTCCTGTTTCAAGATCAGTTCTGTTTCTCCAACCCAGTTCATGAATTTTTCCAACATCGAGGAGTTTTCTGGGTGTTCCGTCGGGTTTGCTCGTATCCCAATTGATATTGCCTTCAAAACCTATAATCTTGCGAATTAATTCAGCAAGTTCTTTAATGGAAATATCCTTTCCTGTTCCGACATTTATTATATCAGGATTATCATAATTTTTCAATAAGAAAGTGCAGGCGTCAGCAAGATCATCAACAAATAAAAATTCCCGAAATGGTGAGCCTGTTCCCCACAATGTTACTGATTCAGAGTTTACAATTTTAGCCTCATGGAATTTCCGGATCATAGCTGGCAGAACATGAGAATTGTAGAGGTCAAAATTATCATTGATTCCGTACAAGTTTGTTGGCATTGCCGAGATATAATTCACTCCATATTGTTTTGCATATGCCTGGCACATCTTAATCCCTGCAATCTTTGCAATAGCATAAGCATCGTTAGTAGGCTCCAGAGAACCGGTTAAAAGAGATTCTTCTTTAATAGGTTGTTCGGCAAACTTAGGATAAATACAGGAACTCCCCAAGAAAAGAAGCTTCTTAACTCCTGATAGGTAAGCAGATTGAATAATATTTAATTCAATCATTAGATTTTCGAATATGAATTCGGCCGGATACATTTTATTCGCAAGGATGCCACCCACTTTTGCAGCTGAGAGAAAAACATACTCCGGTTTATATTTCTTAAAGAAATCAAGGGTTTCTTCCTGATTGATAAGATCCAGCTCATTTCTTTCTGCAATTAAGAGATTGGAATAACCATCCAATCTTAGTTTTCTTATTATCGCAGAACCGACTAAACCTGAATGTCCAGCAACATATATCAAGGAGTCTTTCTTCAATTGTTGATTTCCTTTTTGAGGCTGTCATAATCAGCAACAACCATTATCTTTACCAGATCTTTAAACTTAGTTTTGGGCTTCCATCCAAGTTTCACCTCAGCTTTTGTGGCATCTCCAATCAAAATGTCCACCTCTGTTGGTCTGAAATATTTGTCGCTAACTTCTACAACGGTCTTACCGGTTTCCTTACACACACCTTTTTCATTCTCATATTTCCCTTTCCATAAAAGGGTCATTCCCAATTCACCAAATGCATGTTCACAGAATTCTCTGACAGTATGAGTTTCCCCGGTTGCAACTACGTAATCATCCGGTACATTTTGCTGAAGCATTAGCCACATCGATTCCACATATTCCGGAGCGTATCCCCAATCTCTTTTAGAATCTAGGTTACCCAAACTTACGGATTTTTGTAAACCAAGCTTTATCTTAGCAGCAGCTTGTGTTATCTTCCTTGTTACAAAAGTTTTGCCCCTCCTGGGTGATTCATGATTGAATAGAATGCCGTTACATGCAAAGAGATCATATGCTTCTCTGTAATTCACTGTCACCCAATATGCATAAAGTTTTGCAGCGGCATAAGGACTCCTCGGATAAAAAGGGGTCTTCTCACTTTGAGGTATTTCCATAACTTTTCCGAAAAGTTCACTGGTAGAGGCCTGATAGAACTTTGATTTTAGCCTCTGTTCCTTTATAGCGTCCAGAAAACGAAGTGTTCCTATTGCATCAACATCTGCAGTATATTCCGGGATTTCAAAAGACACTTTTACGTGACTTTGTGCTGCAAGATTGTAAATTTCGTCCGGTTGTATTTTATCCAGTAATCGGTTTAGGTTACTGGAGTCGGTCATATCACCCCAATGAAGGAACAGCTTCATATCCTTAACTTCAGGATTATTGTAAAGATGATCAATCCGCTCAGTTGTGAATACAGCTGCAGGCCTCAACAGACCATGCACTTCATATCCTTTATCCAACAAGAATTCTGTAAGATAGGACCCGTCTTGTCCGGTAATACCTGTTATTAACGCTTTTTTCAACAGTTTTAACTTTAAATTGGTTATATTAGAATGTTTAGGAATCAATTACCGAATTTTGAATACACTTGAGTATTACCCCTTCAATTCTCTCCAAACTGTGGTTGAGATTAAATTTCTGCTCGTAATATCTTTTGGTATTCCTATTGAAACTAGATAATACTTCCCTGTTTTTAATGACATATCTCAAATACTCATTAAGTTTATTATAATCACCTCGGGCAAATATAAACCCATTTTCATTATTTCTTATCAATTCTTCAGCAATTCCAACTTTAGAGGAAATTACTGCTTTGTTTAACAAAAGAGACTCAAGTATGACAAAGGACATTCCTTCTTCTAATGAACTAACTATAACAATACTTGATAGTTGAATTAATCGATACACTTCTTTTTTTTGTTGTTCGCCTGCAAAAGTTACTTTTATGCTTGGTGGTAATCTCGAAGCTTGATTTTGCAGGTCAACAAAATACTTATTGTCAGCTACTCTACCAACAAAATCTACTCTAATATTAATGCCTTCTATGTTTCTTATTGCTTTGATGATTAGCAGTTGACCCTTATAAGGAGCAATTACTCCAATATTAACAATTCTGAAACAATCATCTTCAATATTCGTTTCTTTCGAAAGGGGATGGACTAAAGACTCCAAGTATTTTTCATCAATCCCCGAATAAACTATTTCAACTTTATTTGATTCAATAATCCCATCAACTTTGCCATAAAGATATTTTGAGATTACAATTGATTTGCATACTTGGCTATTGATATAGTGAAGAATGATATTTCTCAAAATATCAGGCTTAATTATCTCCTTTATTGATAAGACTACAGGAATTTTGTTCCTCTTTAATATACTAATAATTGAGAAATTTACAGAAGAATTGATGTAAGAACAATCTATTTTTTTTGAAGAAAGAAATCCACGTATCAACTTGTTGATCTTTATAGCCTTTTTTATGAAGATGAAATAATCCCAGGGATTTGCTAAATTACCAAAGGGGAAAATATTCTGTTCTACAATAAGGTATTCTTCAAAGTACTTAGATAAATATTCTACTCTTTCACCTTCAGGCAATATGCCGTAAAGTTTATACCTACCAAACATGTGTTTTACTAAAGCCGTAAAGTCATCCTCTCCGCCTCCCGACTTACTAGTGGAATGGCTAATCAAAAGAACCGAATTTACATTTTTCATTTCTATCGTATTTTCACTTAAGAATTGCATTCTGTACTGCAATCATATTCTTGTCCAAATCAAACTTGTTTATGATTTTGTCTCTGGCATTCTTTCTTATTCTATTCAAATTCGGTTGATTTTCTGAATAAAGGTACTTAATTATATGCCGCATGTCTACAAAATCCCCTTTTTCAAACAGGAACCCCTCTGATTTATCTGAAATTAGCTCAGGTATACCTCCAACCCTTGTAGCAAGGACAATTGTCTCCAAATACATTGCTTCTTCAAGAACTATAGGAATTCCTTCAGAATAAGAAGGCAACACTAAAATATCCATCAGTCGATAATAAGCAAAATGGTTCTCAATAAAATTGATCAACTTACAATTACTGTTTAAACCTGAAATTTCAATTTCATTTTTTATTTCATTTACAAAATCACCGTCGCCTACCATTAACAAGAACATATTAGGGTGTTCAGTCTGCAATTTCTTAAAAGACGAAAGCAATTCCATCACACCTTTACCATGCGTAAATCTGCCTACATAGCCAATTACAAAGTGTCCTTTAAGTTTATCTTCGAACGAAACTTCAAGATTTGAAGAAGACACTTTCCGATCTATATGCTTAAGATCTATTCCGTGATAGATGGTCTTAATCTTATCCGGATTTATTCCTCTTTGGTTTATCAAAAAATTCTTTGTTGCATCACTTACAGCAATAAACTTGGAATACGTCTTAAACAGAATATTCTGAAATCTTTTCATTAAGAACCTATATCTCTTACTCTGATGTTTCAGAAGCATACCCTGAAGTACAGGATCGTCAATAAAAATGCCGTCTATTCCATGAATTGTCGATATAAATCTCTTACGACCCAAAAAAAGAAAGCTTACAACTGAACAATAAAAATTTGCAAGTTCTAATGTACTATGAACGGTCTCAAAAGGTCTTAAGAACCAATAAAGTTTAAATATATTAGAAAGTGTTATCTTATCCCTTAATTTAAGACATTCAAAGTAAACTCCTTTGGGCAATAGGTGCTCAAGTGATTTCTTACTGTCAATCTCAAAAAGAGAAATCAATGAAATGTCCAAAAAGGATTTATCTAGCTTATCAACAACATCCAGAGTTAATTTTATTGCTCCGCCTGTTGTAAGAGTATCTATGACAAAACAAATTTTCAATTTCATCCTTTCGAAGCGGTTTATTTTTTATGTATTTTAAGAGACGTTCTTAACAATTTTTTTAGTTCAGTCATTTCCTTATTATCTACTGTCAAATAGTAAAATATCACCAATACAGGTAATACAGCGAAATAACCAATTTGCTCATTCAATAAGGAAATTCCAAATAATAGTAATATGGATAAAAGAGACGAAGTCATTAGAAAAGCATTACCACTTCCAAATCTAAACGAATTTTTCTTTCTCAAATAAATCAGATCAAAAGTGAATTTTAGACAACATGCAACAAAATATGATAAGGATAGACTAACTAACCCAAAATCAAAGTGATTAACTAAAACGTAGAATAAAATGAAGAAACTGCCATAATAGAAACAATCAATTATTACCCAAGCTTTAATTCTCAGCGTAGCGATCATCCACATACCCATTACCCATGAGAGCGCCTTTAGAAAATCACCCAGAAACATATAAAACAACAGGTCTTGAGCTCTCAGAAATTCTTCTGAAAACAGGATCTCAATCAGAAATGTTCGAAAAACAAATGATATAGTGATAATTGGCAATAGTAACAAAATGGTAAACCTTATTACAATATTGATTTCGTTATTAAGGGCGTTTTGTTCTTTAATTGAAGACAATACCGGAAGATAATAGACGGACATTGTAACAAAAAAAATATTGATATAATTATTTGAAATACTTAAAGCACATTGATAGATGCCATTCTCAATCATTCCAAGTTCTTTTACAATAGTCGTTTTAAGAAATGCATAAATCAATTGATCTAACAACCCTACAAACAGTGATGCAACTCCAAGTTTCATGATGTTCTTGATAACATCAAACTTATAATTCCAAGGTGCAGTAGTTATCTTAAAACTCATCAATTTATTCTTGTGAACGAAAAATACAATCAGAATTAAAGCAAATACAGAGTTTACAAAGATACTTAATGCCGCTCCAAATTCACCATAAAAATAAACCAGTACGACAGGAACAATTACGCCGGCAAAAGCAAGGATTAATGACAGCTTGACATATTTGGCGAACTGTTTAAGGCCTCTAATAAACGAATCCAAAACAGTAAGTATAAAAACGAATGGGAACGATAGGGAACAAATCACAACCAGCAGTGAGTATTCGGTAGAGTCAAAGAGCAATTCAGATAGACTACCAGATACAAAAAAGAATATTACTACAAAAACCAGAGAGACTATACTTCCAAAAGCAATTATCTGGAACATTAAATCATTTGCATCAGATTCTTTGTTCTCAGATGTCCATTCAGAAACGTATTTTACAATTCCAACAGGCAATCCAAAACTAAGTACGAAGGTAAACAGATTACTTACAGTCAATAATTGTGAATACACTCCCATACCTGCTGCACCTAAGATGATTGCAAATACTTTTGTTCTTATAATCCCAAATACAAAGTTAACCCCAGAAGCGATACTAATTTTCGAAAAAGCGCTGACTAATTTTTTAATAATTATTATCCCTAAAGATTATCGAAATGTCTGTTCTAAATAAGTATTTGAGTCATTGAGGGATTATTCGCTTTATTTAGAATATAACTAATGAAAAAGGTACTTCCTTTCAATATATAAATGAACTGATTCATATCTCAAGAATTACAAGACCTAATTAAGAGAACGTTCAGTCAAACTCATTCTCTTGAGCAAAAATGCCAGAGATATCAATATCCAAATAACTAAACTTATATTATCATATACACTGAAATATGGCTCGAAATTGAATATTATTATCAACCCTATAAAAGACAATTGAAATCCATCAATCAAATATTTATACTTTTCATGAAATTCTTTGTCTCTAAACGAAAATGAGTACCAAAATGCCTTAACAAAAAAAAACAAATAAAGAACAGTTCCTATAATTCCCATTTCTACGATTAAATTCAACACCGTATGATGTGCATGAATTGTTTCCACAATGTAGAAACTAAATACTGAGTCCCTCAAAGTTACATAAGAATCAAAACCATAACCTATTAATGGATTAGCCTTAATCAGAAGCAGTGATGTTGCCCAAGCTTGAAGCCTACCAACAGCAGAGGCATCTTTTGTAAAATTGAAAATTGTGCCAATTCTGGAAGTGATTGTTGACGCAAACACTAACGACAATAAAGATACTATCATAGCAAAAGGGATAGCAATCTTAGGCCTTTTTATAAAATAAAGAAGTATCGCAATAACTGAAGCAAGCCATACACCCCTTGTTTGAGTCAGGAAAAGTCCCATAACTATGCCAAAGATTGTCACAATATGAAAAAGAAACTGTCTGTTATCTTTTCTATTAATTATAAAAGAAAGATTAAACATAAACAAAACCATGAAATATCCCGCTATTAAGTTATGACCTTCCCAAAATGAAGACAACCTAAGCTTTTCTTGAAAAGAAAACAACAAAAGATACGATAACGATCCTAAACCCAAAATTAAACCTGTAAACAATTGGACATTGATAAATTTACGGAAAAAATGTTCTGAAGGATTTAAGTTAGTAATTATTTGGAATAAAAGGAACGGCATAATAATGAGAATTGTAAAGTATTTCAAACCAGATGACTGTACAGGAGACCTCATAAGAACACTTGTCCCCCACAAAATTAATAGTAGCCATATCATTATGTTCTGAAGCCTGAAATCAAATCTCTCATACAAAGACTTATGAAAGATCAGAAAAATAAGAAAGAGAATCAGGAATACAGCCGTTATTCTGTTGTTCTCTGTATAGCCCCTTATCACAAGTAAAGGAAGAACGCAAATGAGCAATTCGGGTGTGATTTTGAGATTCAACTCTCGTACATATGAAACAATCCTGCTCAAATCAGAGATTCTCACTTAGTCTAATTTCCTCATTCACCTTCTTTTTTAGCTCAGTGAATTTATCGTACAAAGTAAAGTATACAAGACTCATCATAAATCCAGCAAAAGTAATTGCTAAGACCATTGTCAGTCTTTTAGGTTTTTTCTTTCTTTCGGAAACATAAGGTTTATCAAGAACTATTATTGTAGGTGTATCTCTCTTTTCTTCTATCTTTGCTTGTTCATACAATGGTAAAAGAAATGTCAAAATCTTAGTTTGAATCTCAACATCTCTTTGCAATCTAAGAAAGCTCATTGCAATAGTTGGTGAATTTCCCAGACGCAGAAAGTCGCTCAAATCTGTTGAGGTTTGTATCTCGGAGATCTTGTTACTTAAAGAATTCACCTTTGCTTCCTGCATCTTCACTTCTGGCTGATCATTACTTAGCATTTTTTTGATGACATCAAGTTTTACCTCTTCAGCTTTAAGTTCAGCCTCAAGAGTAAATACTGATTGCGCAGAAGCTTTTATCTGAAGATCCGGAGCAATCCCGTACGTAAATTGAAAAGATTTCAAAGAATCTTCGACCCTCGATAGATCTTCCTTTGCCTGGATGTATCTTTTCTCTATAAATTCTTTATTACTTTTGGAAACAGATACATTTAGCATAATATTTATGCTATCCAACTGGTAGAGCAAAAAATCAACCATCTCTTTCGCTAAATAGGGATCTTTATCATAAACTCCCACAGAAAGAATACCTGCTTGTTTATCCACACTCAATTGCATTCTGTTTTCAGAGAAATCTTTAATAGCATCTTCCATAAATCTATATTCATCTCTTTCCATCAAACCGAACTTATTGATTAGGGACTCAAGGCATCTCCGACTAGACAGGATTTTCTCATACGAAGCCAATTCTTTACCTGCTTTACCTGTTCCCAGGTCAAAATCACCCAAATCTCCAACATCAGGAATCTCAAATCCCCCAAGTAGACTAGATGATTTTGCATTAGACTTTATAGTAGCGGTTGATAAGAATATTAGATCAAACACAAAAAAATAGAGTATTATTGAAATTACGCATATAATTCCTGTAACAATGATAATATGCTTTTTCCATCTAAGAGACACTAAAATCAAATCAATCAATGATAATCCTCTTTTGGGTATTGTCTGTTCCATTTTACTATCAATTTCTTTCGGAGTCATAGAATATTTACCTTTTCCACTATTTCTGAGATTGAATTACTAATAATGTTAATGTTATTACGCTTACTAATACCGATGCTACTTTAGAAATCAAATCGATATCATAGGCAAAATCTCTCTTAATTATCCTTGGTACATAGACAAAATCACTTGACTGTATTTCTGCCTCATCAGGCTCCAACCATTCGCGGGTCTTAAATTTTATTACTCTAACTTCATCCTCATCGGCACGCTCACCATAACCTCCTGACGCGCTAACATAATAAGAAACATCTGCACCCTCTTTGTATGGGACAAAGCCGGGTTTATTTACTTGTCCGTAAACATAGACTTCTTTCCTATTATCGGCAATAAAAACTATATCACCGTTTTTCAAAATAATATCCTGTGATTGATCGCCTTCATATAGCTTTTCAAAATCAACGTTAACTCTCCCTATCTTATAGAGGAGATCCTGATCGAAACTTTCCTTTTCTTCTTTGTTGGATACAATGTCATTGAGCCTTCTTGTATATACATTTTCAAGGGTGTCCCTGTTTTTAGTTTGAATAAAAAAAGTGTCAAGTTTTCTGTATACCTCCGATGTAGGCAGGTAAGAATTAGGAAGAAATCCTCCAGTTTCTCGCAAGATATCTGAAAGTCTGGTATTATTTATGGTTATCGGATAAGTACCAGGTCTTACAACTTCACCAAGGACCACGACCCTGAAATCCCTTCGCTGTTCAGCATATGCGGTTACATATACCCTGTCATTTGGCTGAAGCTTCATATTCTTATTTTCTTCAAAACTAATGTAAAAGTTTTCCATCTTGGTAGCACTTGGGTCCATTCTTGAAATCACTATGCTATCCAAATTTGCAACAGAGCTGACCCCTCTCCCCAATTGTAAAGCCGTCTCAAGGTCATCTCCTTCAATATACTCAAAGATACCGGGGAATTGAACGGCCCCTTGCACCCCTATGAATTTTCCTTCCCAATCGTATTTTTGCAGTGTAAGCAGATCACCTTCTCGCAAAAAAGGATTGTACTTCTCATCCATTGTAGCAAAATATTTCCTCAGATCAACCCGGATCGTCTCTCCGTTCTTTCGCTTCAGCTTTGCGTTTCTAAGACTAAAACTGTACCTCTCGCTTGGAGAAGTTCCGGATTTCATCAAAGAGAGACTATCACTAAAAATAAATGCTATAATTGAGCTTGCTCTCATTATAGCAGAAACCGGATAAGTACCTTGTCCTACGCCCGATACTGTAACTAAGAATCTTCTCGGTGAAATAAGCGTTAATGAAATCTCTGCTGATATATAACGTTTCTTTACTGCGGCAATAACTTTCTCTTTTGCAGTACTCAAAGTAAGCCCAGCCACTCTGACTTCTCCCACTGAAGGGATTATGATTGAGCCTTCCGGGCTAACCGATACCGGAAGCGGTTCATTTACAACACCCCAGACACCAAGCGCAAAAATATCATTAGGTCCAACAATATATTTGTTTCCGTCTACAGGCCCCTCAAGCAGCTGATCGTTATATATGGTAGATGAGGTTGCTTTGGGTTCTATTTGCTTCAAAATATCCATGTTCTCCAGTTCAATCTTAGACGTATTCATATTAAGATCAAACTGCTTAAGAGCATTCTGCTGATTATTGCTTGTCTTATCGTTCAATCCACTTTGGGTGAATATATGAAGTGGGACAAGAAAGCAAAAACCAATTAAAACGAGATACCTAGTTAATTTCATAATTTATAATTTAAACTTTTTTCTAATATCTTCAAGTATTGAATCTGTTTTATCAATATCAAAAGTTTCTGTGTATATTCTCAAAAGCGGTTCAGTACCAGACGCCCTGACAAGTAACCAACCTTGTTCAAACAGAAGCTTGCATCCGTCTAGAGTATTCTTGCCAATAACTTTCAATCCGGCAACTTCATCTAGATTTGCCGCAAGTACTATCAACTCCGCTTTCTGGGCATTGCTTGTCAAGTGCTGGTCAATTCTCTTGTAATAGAACTTGCCATATTCATCTCCTATCTCTTTAATAAGATCGCTTAACTTCTTCTTTCTGACAGCAAGCATTTCGCTAAACATCATTCCATTAAATATGCCGTCCCGTTCGGGTAGATGGTGCTTAAGACCTATGCCTCCGCTTTCTTCTGCACCGATAAGAATATCTTCTTTTATCATTAATTCCGAAATATATTTGAAACCTATGGGAACGGTATACAGTTTGATACTGTATTTCTCACAAATCTTCCTAATAAGCTCGCTTGAGGAAAAACCTCTTACCACACCGCCTGTCATTTTCTTTTCTTCGATCATATATTTCAACAGCAAGGCAAAGGTTCTCTGAGCATCAACAAAATCTCCTTTTTCATCAAGTATTGCTATCCTGTCCGCATCACCATCAGTAACAATACCAATATCGTAATTTCCATTCTTAAGTGTGTCAGATATAAGTGCCAAATTCTTTGAAACCGGTTCAGGACTGGAGCCACCAAAAGAAGGATTTACTTCATTTCTCAGCGAAGTCAGGTTTATCAATCCGTCCATCATGCCCTGTCCGGAACCATACATTGCATCATAAACTATTTTTACACCGGAATCTTTGATTCTTTCGGTATTAATCTTATTCCTTAACGTATTAATGTAATATTCTCTTCCCGGAACATACGTAATTATCCCTGACTTTATCAATTCCTCAAATGATTTTGTTCCATATTCAAATCTATCACTTTTGTTCAATACTTCTTCTATCAGAGATAGATGCGAAGTACCCATTGAGCCGCCATATTCATCTTTCAGCTTAAAACCGTTATATTTAGCAGGATTGTGTGATGAAGTTATCATTACACCATATGCCAGAGCGTTATCCCTGCTTAAGAGCGATACAGTCGGAGTGGTAACAAATGAATCTGTCAATTTCACTTTCACGCCGTGATTTCCAAAAATTTCTGCAGCACACTCGGCAAATTCTCTTGAAAGGAATCTTGTATCGTAACCAATTACGATACCATTAGAAATTTTTGGATGTTTTTCAAATGCAATTGCGGTAGCTTTTGAAATCTTCCTTAAGTTCTCAAACGTAAATTCATCTGCAATGACTGCTCTCCAGCCATCAGTACCGAATTTTATAGCCATTTACACTAGTGATTTTGATTTCCCGATGTGTACCTTCAATCTATACTTCAAGTGGTCTGTGCTCATTTACCCAGTTCTTTACATATTCAATTGTTTCATGAGTTGGAGTGCCGGGAGTAAAAAGCTCTCCTACTCCGATATCCTTAAGTTTCTCAATATCTTCTTTCGGAATTATCCCTCCTCCAAACAACAATACATTATCAAGATTTTTCAGTTTCATTTGTTCAAGTATCTTCCTGAACACGGTCATATGTGCCCCGCTCAATATACTGATACCGATAGCATCAGCATCTTCCTGCAATGCTGCTTCAACTATCATTTCGGGAGTTTGTCTTAGCCCGAGATAGATTACTTCGATTCCTGAATCCCTGAAAGCTGCTGCTATGACTTTTGCTCCCCTGTCATGTCCGTCGAGCCCTGCTTTTGCTATTATAACACGAATTTTTCTTTCCATTGTTTTGTAAGATTAAGATTCCAATGCAATTTCATCAAGATGCTTATGTGATACTTTCTGATAAACCATAACGGCTGCAATACCTACAATTAACGCAAACCACAAAGTGGCAGAGCGGATCAGAAGTGTGGATGCGACCGCTATGCTTTTTGGAATACTCAACAGCACCAAAAGTCCTGTTATACTTGCGTCTGTTGCTCCCAAACCTCCAGGAAGCATTGTTGCAGCCCCGGCAAGTGTTGCAAAACCATATACAAATGTTGCAATAAAAATATCTACATGAACCGTGTTTGCAGCCCCAAAACCGTTTACAACCAGATAAAAGCTGAAACACTCAAAAGACCAGGCGAAAATACTCAGAATAACAGTGATAATTAATTCCTTAAACCGTACCATTTGATAAATACTGTCGTAGGCAGTGTGAAGCTTATGTGACACTTTTGAAATAACACGAAACTTTCCAAGCACATCGATTATGGCATAAGATACTTTCCTGTTACCGATGAGAAGTACAAGCAAAATAAAGAATATACCAAAACCAATTATCAAATTAGTACCGTAGCCTAGCATTAACGCTCCGACTATACTCAATAAAACAAGCGAGAGGAAATCAGTTATCCTTTCGGCAAAAACTATAGGTGCGCTCTTACTAACGGGAGTACCGTTTTGTTCCTTAAGCAAATATGACTTGAATACTTCGCCTATTTTTCCAGGTGTAATTGACATAATGAATGAGGACAGGAAAATTATGAAGCTCATTTTTCTGTCTAACCTTATGTTCAACGTCTTTGTATAGTACTCCCACTTTAGAAACCTTGCAATATAATTGCAGATTGATAACAACAGTACCACGGGGAAAATAAGCCAGTTATAAATCGCAAAAGCCTCTATCAGTTCACTAAGATTTGCATAAACACTCAATCCAAGAAATACAACTGCCCCGAAAACCACAGAGAATATTATCTTCTTTTTGTATTTGCGGAACAATTATATATCCAGAACCTTCATTTTCTTCAATGCCATGTATGTTTTAACAATCGGAAGCCCGACAACATTAAAATAATCCCCTGTTATCTTCTCTGCGAATGTACTCCCAAGGTCATCCTGTATTCCGTACGCGCCGGCTTTATCCATAGGCGAGCCGCCTGAAACATAAAAGTCTATTTCCTTTTTTGAAATATTCCGGAATTTCACTTTAGTGACTTCATGTGTCACTATTCTTGTTCCGGAGTAACCGTCAACAATCGCTATCCCTGTAAATACTCTGTGTGTTTTACCGCTAAGAAACTTAAGCATCCTCTTTGCCTCTGCCGTGCTTCCCGGTTTCCCAAGCACCCTTCCTTCAGCAACAACTATGGTATCAGCAGCAATAATAACTGCTCTTTTTCCTTTAGCTGATTCTTCGGCTTTCTTCACCGCCAATTTTTTGGCGATTGCAGCAAAATTTACAGCATTTTTTGGAATATATTCAGTAATATTAGCTGGTAAAACTACAAACTTCAATCCAAAATAATTTAGTAACATCCTCAAAAGGTGTACCCTCCTGAGTGAAGATGATGCCAGAATTATTTTCTTTTTTTGGCTCTTCTTCATTTCACCAGTACTTGAGTTCGTAGTACTCAAAATCATCAATAGTGTTCTTATATAAGTACTTTTCAGTTAGTAGATCATGAAACTCCGGAAACCTGCTGAGTAAACCTTTTGAGTCCTCATTAAATCCAGAAATAAAAATCAGCGGATCATTCTTTGCCACCAGTATCAGCTTCGGACTGCGGGATTTGATTGCATTGATGAACTCACTCTTTAGCTCCCTGTTTTCTGCCTTCCAAAGTAATGGGAAATTGTAAATAAATCTGGATGTACATTTTCTGCCTGATAAATAATAAACCAGCGGGTCAAATCCCCAAACATAAATCTCGTCAAAAGGCTGCGAATACTGCTTAACTGCATCTACAGCCCTGAATGTTTTGCCTATCATAAATACTGAATCTTCGGTTACTCCGTTTAACTCATAAACTTCCTTAAGAGAGTTTTTTTCGCTCACAAGTGAATATAAAATCGAGTAATTGTTTAAATAAGGTTTGAAAGCAAAGGCTGTGAAACCGGCAAGCAGCAAAACCAGTCCCGCAACTGCAAATTTCCTGGTTCCTTCTTTCTTTAGATACTCCACCAGGTTTGACGCGAAAACAGATGCGCCAATTGCCAGCGGAGGGATAATGACAAGAAAATGGTAATAGTAAAACTTCCATTGAAATATCAGGCTGAAAAGCGAAGAAATGAACCAGCTAAAAAGGATAACACTTCCAAAATCAATCTTCTTCCTGATGGCAGCGCCAAACGCAGCAATTACAGTCAGCCAGATAAGCGGCGCATAAACTGAGACGGTAAACAAGCGAATAAGCTGGCTTGATATATATGCCTGTGATTCGGTTTCGTAAGCTATTCCCGTGTAAAGCGGCGTCTGCACAAACTGAATATTTATGAGCTCATCCAAAGACCCTGTAAAATAATACAGCAGGAGTATTGCCACTCCTAACAATATTGTGCCGGTACTGTAAATGAGAACATTCTTTGTTTTGAGTGACCTTAAGCCGCCTGAGAAGAAATAAATGCTTAGGAACAGCAAAGGCAAATAGGAAATGACAGTATACTTAAAGGTCAATGCCAGCGCGAAAAGAACTCCGGCAAAAAACACCCGAATGAAAGAATGACTGCGTTCATTATACAAAAGCAGTAATATAGATAAAGCAAATGGTAAGTTAAGCATGCCATCTGCCTGTAATGTATGCCAGTAATCCAGCCTGAAATAAAGTAATGCATAAATCAATGCTGAAACTACTGAAAGAGATTTTTTTTGCGTGAGCCTGAAGGTAATGAAAAACACAATAAGAGCCGTTAATGATTGCCAGATAATATCAAAAACACGCATATTGAACATTGATTCGCCGGCTATGAATTGTGCGAATGCAAAAAGAAAGTGAATGCCCGGCGGTTTCAGGTCAAATACATAAAGATAGTTCATTTTTCCTTCCAATAACAGCTTCCCAGCATACGCATATATGCCCTGATCCCTTCCAAACGGATAAGTGAGCGATACACTACCCAATGCCGCGCCAACTGCAATGATAATTAGCCCGAACAGGAAAAACTGCTTGTTACTGAAGCGCAATCTAAATTGTGTTTAATGATTAAAAAAGAATGGTAGAAGTTATTTTTCTATAGTGTGATTTGACTTAATTTGAAGTGTTTTTATAAGCTTTCTGAAAATTTATCAAGCGCAATATTATGCTTTTTCCATAAAAAATGGTAGTCTATTAAAAATATCCGCTGATTTAACCATTTCTCTAACGCCGGACCTTCTTATCTTTACCTCTATTTCATCGTTTTTCATGTTTTTTTCACTTATTACCAATTGAAGGGGTATCCCAATCAAATCAGCATCCTTGAACTTTATGCCAGGACTTATATCCTCCCTGTCATCATATAACACTTCATAACCGCTCTTTTTCAGCTCTTCGTAAAGTTTATTTGCGCTTTGCCTTATCTCATCCGATTTTTTCCCCACGCTTATTAAATGAATCCCAAACGGAGCGATCTCACCTCCCCAAATTATACCGTCTTTGTCATTATTCTGCTCAATATATGCAGCAGCAATTCTCTCTATGCCGATACCGTAGCTTCCCATAATTATGACATTTTCTTTTCCGTTGTCGTCCAGATATTTCGCACTAAGCGCTTCTGCATATCTGGTACCGAGCTTAAAGATATGACCAACTTCAATTGCCTTCACCAATCTCAGCTTTGAGTTCCTGTCAACAGATAACTCACCATCTTTGACCGTCCTGATATCCTCGTATTTTATTCCGGGAACATCTCGCTTCAAATCGATATTCCTGATGTGATGATCATTCTTACAGGCACCGCTTATTAGTTCATCAGCATCCTTCAGTCTAAGATCCGCAATGAATTCAACGGACTTGTTCCTGAAATTCACAGGTCCTATTGAACCGGCATCTGCTCCTGCAATTTCCAAAAGCTCATCTGGATGACCCGGCCTTATCGCCGCGTATATATTTGATAATTTTGTTTCGCTGACTTCATCATCACCGCAGACAAGGGCAAGCACATACCCGTCCTTTGCGCCTTCACTTTTTGCTGGAACTACGAATAATCTCGATTTCGCGAGCCTTGTTTTATCAGTTATCCCCAGGAAACCAGCGAGTTCATCAATAGATTTAATATTCGGCGTATGAAATTCTTCGAGCTTTAGACCCGAATCACTTCTTCCAACTGGTTCCGCGTAAGATGAAGCCACTTCAAGGTTTGAAGCGTACTTATTGTCACTGCTTATCACCACAGTATCTTCGCCAGCTTCGGCTTCGACCATGAATTCTTCCGATTCGCTTCCGCCCATTGCGCCGCTGTGGGCAGTCACTGTAAAGAATTTCAGCCCGCACCTTGTAAAAATATTCCTGTAAGCCTGCGCCTGTTTGCTGTACGATTCATCAAGTCCCTGCCAGGTTGCGTCGAATGAATAAGCATCTTTCATCGTAAACTGTCTTACTCTCAGCATTCCGCCTCTTGGGCGCGCTTCGTTGCGGAACTTAGTCTGTATTTGGTACCACATCTGAGGAAGATTCTTATACGAAATAAGGTTCGGCTTCGCGATCGATGTGAAAACTTCTTCATGCGTTGGTGCAAGTACAAGCTCTCTGTTTTTAATTCTGAACATATCATCACCGTAATCAACCAGCCTGCCGGTTTCTGCCCAGAGTTCATTGGGTGAAAGCCCGGGAAGCAAAAACTCATTGCCCCCGATAGCATTCATTTCCTGCCTGACAATCTCTTCGATCTTCCTGAACACGCGCAAACCAAGCGGTAGATATGAATAAACCCCGGCCGTAAGCTGCCTTATCATTCCTGCCCTTACCATCAGAATATGCGAAGGGATTACTGCATCAGAAGGAACCTCTTTGAGTGTAGGCAGAAAATATTGGCTGAATCTCATTAATTTGCTCTTAAATTTTCACTATAATTCACAAATATATGCTTTTTTGTGATTCTTCTCAATGAAAAAGCTTAATTTACGCAAATAATCAAAACTATACCTCCAATAGGTGATGCTTTCAAGTGCTTGTGAATACTATTTTTGGCATTAGTTAAAGTCAATATCTAACAAATATAGTTATACCTCAAAATTGTCAAACAAGATATCAAAATTTATTAAGATTCCATCATTATCAGCAGTGTTCATTTTTACGCTGATATTCAATTTGAGCTTTGTGTTTTCGCAGAGTAACCACAAAACCGGTTTTGAAACGAATCACTCCCCGGTAAGCACTGTTTCCATAAACCATTCTGATGTTAGAATATACCAGGGACCACAGAATGTAATAAAGTTTGAAGTACCGGACGTAAATTATGCTAAAATATCGATTTACGACAGTAAATCGAGTCTTATAAGAACCTATTTGTTCAACAACCTGCGTGAAGGAACGTATGAGATCTCTACTTCATCAGGGAATTTCAGAAAAGGAACCTATAACTGCGTATTGCAGGTAGAAAATATACAGGAGAGCTCTGTTATAACCATCAACTAATTACTGAAATATTACAGCAGCATTTTTTAGGGGCACTGAAAAAACAGTACCCCTTTTTTATTTTGCATATTCATTTTAAAAACAATAACTTGCGTTACACTATATTAATGGAGGAATTATGAGACAAAGGATAGAAATTTTCCTTACGCTTTCCACATTATGTATGACTCTCTTGCTTACCAATGTTTCTTATACACAATCGTGGAACGCACTCGGCACCGGTACTAACGGAACGGTTTATGCTGCAACCGTTTTTAACGGCCAGCTTGTAATTGCCGGTGAGTTTACAACACCTGCGACAAACATTGCACGCTGGAACGGCACATCATGGAGCGCACTGGGTACCGGTCTAAACGGAGTTGTACGCGGCCTCACGGTTTTCAATAATCAACTGATAGCAGTAGGGAAGTTCAGCAATGTCGGCAACAACGTTGCCGCTTGGAATGGCACAACGTGGAGCGCTCTTGGACTTGGCACCAATGATACCGTTTTTGCCGCTACGGTTTACAACAGCACTCTCAGGATAGGCGGCAAATTCACCAATGCCGGAGGGCTGGCATGCAGCAGGCTTGCTGGGTGGAACGGCTCGGCATGGTTCCAAATGCCCAACGGAGCGACTAACGGTGCGAACAATACTGTTTATGCTCTAACAGTTTACAATTCAGATCTTGCAATTGGAGGAGCATTCACAATTGTGGGAAATAATATCAGTGCCAACAGAGTTGTGAGATACAATTCCAGCTCCGGAGTTTACACTCCCCTTGGAACAGGCATAGATAATAACAATGTTTATGCACTTGCACTTTTTTCTGGGCAATTATATGTAGGCGGAAGTTTTACGTCTATCGGCAGCATTACAGTCAACAGGATCGCAAGGTGGTCCGGCTCTAACTGGAATACCGTCTCTTCTGGAACAAACGCAGATGTAAAAGCGCTTTATGTAAAGGGCTCAACACTAGTTGTTGGTGGTGCATTTTTTAATGTCGGAAACGCAATTGCAGGATGGAACGGTTCATCATTTTCAACCTACGGAAGTGGAATAACAGGAGGATCTGCAACTGTATTCGCAATTACTGACTGGCTTAACGTGCTTTGCGCAGGCGGAAGTTTCAATAATGCAGGATTGGAACCTGTACCGGCACCAAATATTGCAGGTTACGGCGCTATTCCAACTGCCCCGTTGTTAATTTCTCCGCCTGACGGAGCTACCGGAATTTCGGTTAATCCTGTTATGGACTGGAGTGATGTTTCAACAGCTGCAAACTACAGGCTTCAGCTGTCATTGAATCCCGGGTTTACCAGCTTTGTTCTGAATACCGGAGGCATAACTGCTTCGACATACACCATAGCTCCGCCGGGCTCGCTCGCCAACAATACACGTTACTATTGGCGGGTAAATGCAACAAGCGGACTGGGCACGGGACCGTTTTCACTTGTTCGATTGTTTTCAACCGGATTGGTAGGTATTATCAATACGCAGGAGATACCGCTTGAGTTCAATCTTTATCAAAATTATCCCAACCCGTTCAATCCGGTAACAAAGATAAGGTTCGACCTTCCGGCATCTCAGGAAAATTCGGGATTGAAACTTGCAGTCTATGATGTATCGGGAAGTGTTGTGGAGGAACTTCTGAACACCGATTATACAGCAGGCAAATGGGAAATCGATTTTGACGGAAGCAATTTAGCAAGCGGCATATATTTTTATAAGATCGAAGCCGGCATGCACAGTGCAGTAAATAAGATGATAATGGTTAAGTAGATTTCTTTACCCCGATGATAGCCCCGCGAGTCCAAAGCTCTCGGGGCTTTTTTGTTAGAATGTTGTTAGTGATCCCGAAGGGATTCCTTACCCTCGTAACACCAACAACGTGGGTGAATTGAACTCTCTTCGTTTATTCCATACTGCTCCCCTCTTCCGCAGAGTAGGGGTGTAAAAGTGAGGAAAACAACCGGTAGCATTGTTCTAACTCGTCAATTGTATTTTCATTTGAAATAATACCAATTTTTGCTATTTTTGTTATTCAATTATGCCTGAACTATTAGATACAATCAAAGAAAAATTCACCCCGCAAAACGGATTTGACGGTGTTTCATTTTCGGAGATCATCAATAACACCATGATGGAAGTTCCGAAAGAAAGGATTCTTGAAATTGCCCGCATATTAAGGGATGATTTCAAATTCGAACAGCTTAAAGATATTGTTAGCGTTGACCGCTTCACAAAGAACGAGCGGTTTGAGTGCATATACAATCTTTACTCGCTTGAGCACAAGTACAGAATGTTCATGAAGGTGAAGCTTGATTCAAAAAATCCCGAAGTTGAAAGCCTCTTCCCGATATGGCAATCGGCCAACTGGTCAGAACGCGAAGCTTACGATATGATGGGAATAAAGTTTCTTAATCACCCTGACCTGCGCAGAATGTACATGATGGAAGAGTATGAATATCACCCGCTCAGGAAAGACTACCCGCTTATGGGTTTGCCCGGTGCAGTTCTATTGCCTAAAAAATAATCCGGATCTTATGCCGGAGCTTAATATAATTTATGCCTGAAGAGTTAATACAAGATTCAAAAAACACAGACGGAGATATCGATACAGAAGATCTTGCGAGCGATAAGATACCCTCGCTTCAGCAAAGAAGGATACTACACGCACTTGAGACCGATGACGTAAGGGCGCATTTCGAGACTACGCTTGATAATCAGCTTGTACTTAATATGGGTCCACAGCACCCTGCAACACACGGAGTTCTTCAGCTGGTGCTAAGCCTTGACGGAGAAACAGTTGTAAATACTATTCCCGTGCTTGGTTTCCTTCACCGCGGCTATGAGAAGCTTGCTGAGAATATGACATTTCATGAGTTCATCCCTCATACAGATAGGCTCGATTACCTTTCCCCCCTTGCCAATAATGTCGGTTACATTCTTGCAGTAGAGAAGCTCCTGAAGATAGAGGCTACGCCACGCGCACAGTATATCAGAACAATGTGCTGCGAAATGGCTCGTTTGACTTCGCATTTGGTATGGATGGGCTCTATGGCAATGGATGTCGGTGCGCTGACAGTATTCCTCTGGACATTTTCTGAGAGAGAAAAGATACTTGACATACTTGATATTTTAACTGGAGTGCGATTCACTACTACCTATACAAGGGTCGGCGGACTTGCACTCGATATGAGCGATGAATGCATAGCAAGGCTTAAGGAATTTATTGATAACTTCATTCCGAGGCTCGAAGATTGCCGCAAGCTTATTGAACGTAATAAGATCTTCATAAACAGGTGCGAAGGTGTCGGTCATATCACTAAAGAAGATGCCATATCGCTTGGTTTTACAGGTCCTAACCTTCGCGCAACAGGTGTTGAAAGAGATCTGAGAAAAGATGAACCATACTTGGTTTATCCACAGCTTGATTTTGAGGTTCCCACCTTAACAGAGGGTGATACGCTTGCAAGATATTATGTGAGGATCAGGGAGATGTATGAAAGCGATAAGCTCTTGAAACAGCTATTGCAGAAGTTACCCGGCGGTCCTATCAATACTCCAGATGCAAAACAGGTGCTTCCCGATAAGGGCGAGGTTTATACCAAGATGGAAGAACTTATCCATGACTTTATGATAGTGAACTTCGGCAACACACCCGAAAAAGGTGCCGAGGCCTATCAGGCAATTGAGGCAGCAAAGGGCGAGCTTGGATTCTATATAATTAGCGATGGCAAAGGCTATCCGTTCAGGCTTAAGATACGCTCTCCCTCATTTGTAAACCTTGGAGTATTGCCAAGGCTTTTAAAAGGCGCAATGATATCGGATATTGTGGCAATTATCGGAAGCTTAGATCCCGTTATGGGTGAAGCTGATAAATAGATCAAAGATTTAAGTTAACTTAGCAATGGAAATCAAATTTACCGAAGAGAATTTAAAGAAGCTTAAAACTGCAATGAGCCATTATCCTAACACTGCGGCAGCTGTGATGCCGGCTTTATGGCTTGCACAGGAACAGTTTGGGTGGCTATCTGCAGAAGTATTGGAATATGTGGGTTCAGTTCTCAACATTCCTTATGAGCATGTACTTGGAGTGGCTGAGTTTTACACAATGTACAACAAGAAACCCGTCGGCAAACATCACCTGCAGGTCTGCACAAATGTCTCATGCATGCTGCGCGGCGGTTACGATGTTGCCGATTATATTGCCGGCAAACTGAACATCAACATGGGAGAAACTACACCCGACGGAAAGTTCACTCTTTCTGAGGCTGAGTGTCTTGGCAGTTGCGGCACGGCACCTATGATGCAGGTTAATAATTACTATGAAGAGAATTTATCAAAGGATAAAATTGACAGTTTGCTTGAGAAGCTTTCCAAGATCTAAAGTTCAAAATTAAGAAATCATAACTTATCAAAGATATTACAATGCCTGAGTTCCAGCCGATCATATTAAAGAATATTCCTGATCTTCATAATATAAATGTTTATATTAAAAATGGCGGCTACAAAGCTCTTAAGAAAGCTTTGAAGATGACTCCCGATGATATAATAGGTGAAGTCAAAAAATCGGGCTTAAGAGGCAGAGGCGGCGCATGTTTCCCAGCCGGGCTCAAATGGTCATTCATGCCTCAGAAATCAGACAAGCCTAAATACCTTTGCTGCAACGGTGATGAATCTGAGCCTGCAAGCTTTAAAGATAGAGAGATATTTGAGAAGAATCCGCACCAGTTCATTGAAGGAACACTTATAGCATGTAAGGCAATGGGCATTAAAACCGCATATGTTTATATCCGCGGTGAATATTACAGGTGGATAGAACTGCTGCAGATAGCAATTGACGATGCATATGCAAAGGGTTTTATCGGGAAGAATATCCTGGGCTCCGGTTATTCAGTTGATATGTATATACACCGCGGCGCAGGCGCATATATTTGCGGAGAAGAAACCGCTCTATTGAACTCAATTGAAGGCAAACGGGGAATTCCCCGTTTTAAACCGCCTTTCCCTGCCAGTTTTGGTTTATGGGGATGTCCGACTACTATTAACAATATTGAGACTCTTGCAAATGTCCCTCCTATAATTGAAAACGGCGGCGAATGGTTCAGCAAAATTGGTGAGTCTAAACACCCCGGGAGCCTGTTATATGGTTTAAGCGGACACATCAATAATCCGGGTATTTATGAGCTACCTTCCGGAACTTTGCTGACTGATCTGATATACAAGTATGGCGGCGGAGTAACTGATAATAAAAAGATAAAGATGATAATACCGGGAGGTTCATCAATGCCCCCGTTAAGAGATGATGAGATAGAAGGATTGAAGATGGATAATGAGAATCTGAAATCAGTCAATTCTTACATAGGCACTGCTGGAATAGTAGTAATGAATGAAGATACCGATGTAGTGAAGGTAATAAAGCGAATAACTAAGTTCTATTACCATGAATCCTGCGGTCAATGCACTCCCTGCCGTGAGGGCTGCGGCTGGATGCTGAGGATACTGGACAGGATAGATAACGGAATGGGCAGGCCTGAGGATATTGAACTGCTTGAGGACGTAGCAAATAACATAGAGGGCAACACAATTTGTGCATTCGGTGATGCCGCAGCATGGCCTGTTAAATGGGCTATAAAGAAGTTTATGGATGATTTTAAGAAGAAGGTAAATGAATCTGTATCAGTCCCCGTAACGAATCACGTTCACTCTTTAAGAGTAACTAATGAACAGTAGATAAAACAGCGAAATTCTGCGTTTTTTTGACTCTTACCAATTATCTAACGTTTTTCTGGTATTGTTTTTTCAATCTAATTGGTAAATATTGCGCTTAATCTAAATATTTATCAAGTTACCTGATTAGCATTAATCAAGTAATTTGTTTTCGTCAATTTTAAAGAAATAGTTAAGTAAACCAATAAACCAAACGGAGTCAACTACAATGGATCAAACTTCATCTGCTAACGTAAAAACAGCACCCAATAGCGGATCTTCCCAGCTTTTTGGAAGCAATTTCAAGAAGGACAATCTTGATAAGAGAGTCCAGGAACTTTTGAAACAGTCTACCGAGTATCATGAACTGAAACAGTATGTAATCAACAGGGGTATTAACAAGATTCAGGCTGAAGGCGTTGCAGGCAGGTTTGCTCCGGCTATTCCCTCGGTAATTGCTTTGGTACTATCAATCTTTATTGACGTATCTAACGTACCATTCCTAGGAAAAGTTGCAGAGAACCTTGCCAACACAGTTTTTCCCGGAGGAGTTACATTAAACAAAGGCGTTGAACCTATTTCATTATGGTGGATGCCTTTTATTGTTTATGCACTTTTCATACTTCTTGCAGAGCTTTCATACCGAAAACTTATGAAAGAGGTTTCTTCCAAAGGGTGTTCACAGGAAATCATCGAGAGGATCACTAACAGGTATTCTACAATTGTTGATGGTGTTGGAACAGCTCTTCCTCTGCTTGGCGCAGCTATTCTTCTTATCTCGATCAAAGAAGGTCCAATTGTGTTCCTCGGATTTTCGGTTCCGTTTGAAATTAAATCAATAGTTATACTTGCTGTTGCAAAACTGTTTGAAACAGTATTTGATGCACAGGGTCTGAAGTTCGCAGAACTTCGTGAAGAGCTTAACGATCTTGAAAAAGAGTATTTCACTGAAAGAGAAGATATTCACCAGAGAGCGATTTTGCAGCAGCTGCATGATGGATTCTCAAGAACGGGCGGAACAACTGCACCGGGATACGAGAAATTCTCAAAAGAAGAGGCCGCAGAGATCCAGAATTCAATGAAGAAGGCAGCAGAGTTTGGCGAGCATATTTCAAAGAATGTTGTGATCATGAAGAATGCAATAGCAGAGATGAGCAAGACAAACGTTCACGATTCAGAGCTACTCAGAGAACTTCAGAACACAAGCCAGTCACTTACTACTGCACTGGCCGCTGCATCACAGACTGCAGAATACAGTGAAGTAATGAAATCGAATCTCGAGGCTATGCGCAACCTGATGAAAGAAATGGATAATATTAAATACCCTGATGAAGCGCTTCTCAAAGAGCTCCAGATAACTTCACATATGTTAACTGAAACAGTTAACTCATTCAAAGACGCTCAGGCAATTAAAGGCTTGGATAACCTGGCATATCTTGCAGGAAAAAGGGCACAGTAAAAGCCAAGAGAATTTGGAGACTATAAAATGAAGAAAAAAGGCGACGTAAAGTTTATAATATATCAATCACTCTACATATTTGTAGTGTGCGTAATTGCGATAAAAGGTGCAAACCTGGATCTGACACAGGTAGTTGAAGATGACGGCAAGCCCAAGGTGTTCTTATC
>JAUQWS010000075.1 GCA_030835025.1 Ignavibacteria bacterium
CCTGTTCAGAATATCTTTATGCAGGGCAATAACATCAATACCGTTTTCAGAACTGATGGAATTTTTAATTATGACTGGGTAACCTTTACCGATAAGGAAGCAGGTTTTATCTGGCCCGTAACTTCAATATCCAGAAGAACAGTGAACTTTACAAGCGGAATTCTTATAGGTGCAAAAGTGGGTCCGCAAAGAGAATTGAGGCTTGCATCAAGTTCGTATGAAAGCCATTATTCACCGGGTAATATTCCGGTTATCGGGCAGGTTCCGCCGCCCTCGGTGTGCAGTGACCCTTCATGGCGGGGTTACCTGGTTCAGCTGACAGACCCGACTCTCACGAATGGCGGTGTTCGAGTCAAAACGGCAGGAGGAAGGCAGTACATTTTCACTTATGATTCATGGGCAAATTGGCCCATTGCCAAGGGTGCTCCATTTGTTGAAGTAAACGGAGCTCCGGGTTACCAGCCGTCTTTCAATGGTGATAGGCCGGGTATCGGCAATGGAATGACTGCCAGGCCTGATGAGCTTTTATATATGGTTTATATGGATTACACAAACTGTACTAACAATATTCACCTGTCAGAGATCAGCCTCCCGGGAGGTACGTTACCTCTGGGAGTTGAAATCCACCAGCTATCATTTATGTTCAGCTGTCAGCCGCTTAGGGATATGTATTTTATGAAGTATATTTTTATTAACAAGAGCCAGTTCAACTGGGATAGCACATATATATCATTATTTAATGACGTTGATATTGGATCTAACGCCTGCGGTGCAATCGATGACGCGGGTGGATGTGATACGGCAAGGGAAATGGCATTCGGTCACAACGGCGATAACAATGACTGCAATTACGGAACAAACCCGCCTTCAATCGGATACAGGTATCTTCAAAGCCCGCTAAGATTTACAGGAAACAACAATGATACTGCAAGGCTCCCTTACGATACTTTGACCGGTTATAGGATTTTAGGGTTAACTTCATATTTCTTTATTATGAATGGTTCCGCCGACCCATGCCTGGTTGATCCTGACAGTGCAAAGGGTGCATTTGAGGTCATGAGGGGCAAAGACGCGTGCGGAAGGACTAAAATCAACCCCATATCGGGATTGCCAACAAACTTCAGTTATGATGGCGACGCCTGTAACAGACTGGGATGGTTTGACTCTAATCTTCATAATTTCCGTGATTTTGCCAGCTCAGGTCCGTTTACAATGAATGTTTCTGACACACAAATAGCAGTTATCAGTTATGTTGTAACCCGCGACGGGGGGAATAATTACCAGAATGTATGCGCATTGCAATCACTTTCCGATTCTGCTTTGTACCATTACTACCACGATTTCAGGTACTGCGTTCCTATAGGCATTGAACCTATATCAAATATTGTTCCGGATAAGTTTGAGCTTTACCAGAACTATCCGAATCCTTTTAACCCAATGACAAAGCTAAAATTCCAAATTCCAAAAAGTGAATTTGTTAAACTGACAGTATTTGATGCTACAGGAAAAGAAATCATTGCATTGGTGAATGAAGAACTCAAGCCCGGTATTTATGAAATAGATTGGGATGCATCAAATTTCCCGAGCGGTGTTTATTTTTATTCTATTAAAACAGGCAGCATTACACAGACAAAAAAGATGGTGCTGTTAAAATAGTCACAATCCATAATAGGGTCAAACAAACTAATGGCAGAATTTTACACTAATTTTGCCATTTAATTTAATGCACGGCTCTTATATTTTAAGCTTCATAAATCCAAAAATTTGATGAATTTACAGAACGCTGCCGTAAACCGGAACACATACTTAGGTATTTTCTTCATAGCGCTTTCTACCCTTATGTACGAAATACTGCTCACAAGGATATTCAGCGTAACAATGGGCTACCATTTTGCATTTATGGCAGTATCACTGGCAATGTTTGGCATGACAGTAGGTGCAATAATTGTTTACGTAATGCCGGGGAAATTCCCGCAGGAGCGCATAAACGCTGTACTTTCGAAGAATGCATTCTATTTCAGCCTTTCAACAATAATGAGCTTCTTATTCCATCTTTTCGTACCATTCGTTCACGGCATGTCAATTGCGGGAATTGGAGTAACTGTATTTACGTATGCTGAGATTTCGGTGCCTTTTATTTTCAGCGGGATTTGCATTTCGCTTATCTTAACCCGTTTCCCTGCTTCGGTCAATAAGCTCTATGCTGCTGATCTTATCGGCGCATCGCTGGGCTGTATTCTTGTTGTTATCACGCTTAATGTATCAGGGGGTCCTACGGGAGTTTTCATCACAGCTTTATTTTCTGCTGTTGCAGCATGGATACTCTTGCCCAAACCCGAAAGTTCAAAAAGCTTCCGTACGATTGTAATAGTATATACAGTTGCCATATCACTTTTCAGCGTATTCCACACGGTACTGGTGCAGGAGCACAATCCATGGCTTAGGCTTTACTGGATACGGGGCGAGTGGGCCGATAAACCGCTTTATGAAAAATGGAATTCATTTTCCCGGGTAAGCATCGATGGCGATTCAACAAAATATGAAACCCCTTTTGGCTGGGGCTTAAGCAATAAATACGACCGCTCACGCAAGATACGGCAGCTGATGCTGAATATCGACGCGCATTCAACAACTGTGCTCTCGCATTTTTCCGGAGACACCTCAGAGCTCTTCCACCTTAAGTATGATGTATCAAATATGGCGCAGTACCTGCGAAGGAACGGTGATGTGCTGATAATCGGCAGCGGCGCAGGAAGAGATGTGCTTTCATCACTTGCCTTCGGGCAAAAATCGGTCCTTGGTATTGAGATAAACAAGGATATGATAAAGGCTATCAACGGAGATTTCGGCGGATTCACCGGGCACCTGGATAAATATCCCAATGTTGAGTTTGTTGGCGATGAAGCAAGAAGCTACATTCAGCGAATGGATGCAGGAAGAAAGTTTGATATAATTCAGGTATCGGTTATCGATAACTGGTCTGCGGCGGCATCCGGCGCTTTTGTGTTGACTGAAAACGCGCTGTACACGGTTGAAACATGGAAACTGCTTTTAAGCAGGCTGAAGCCTGACGGCATACTGACCGTTACAAGATTTTTCCGCGCCAAGCCGATTGAACATTACCGGCTGATGAATATTACCGCCGATGCACTTAGAGAGTCAGGCATCACGGATCTTCGCAGGCATATTGTGCTTGTTAAATGCGAACAGGAAGAGCGCAGGCAGGATAGAAGCGGCACGGGAACACTGCTTATCAGCAGGTCACCGTTCACTCAGCAGGAATTACATACAATTGACAGCCTTAACAGTACATTTGAATTCGAAAGCATACTTTCACCAACGAGCGCCGCGGACTCGGTATTTGTTAAGCTTACCTCAGACGACAAAACCCGCAGTGAGCTGAACCGGAATTTCCCTGTTGATATTTCATCTCCAACAGATGATAAACCCTTTTTCTTCCATTATATGAACTTCAGCGATCTCCCCGATCTTCAATTCTGGAAAGAGTGGGATATGGGATTCAACGCCAAGGCTATATTCATACTTCTTACGCTTGCAGGAACAATGGCAGTACTTTCTTTGCTTTGCATTGTAATACCGCTTAAGATAACTTCCAGAAAAGTAAACCTTAAAGGCACGATGCCGCTCTTTATTTTCTTCTTTGCAATAGGGCTTGGGTTTATGCTGATAGAAATTTCGCAGATTCAGCGCCTGAATATTTTCCTCGGGCACCCGACATACAGCCTTGCAGCAGCTTTGTTCACTATGCTTCTTTCGAGCGGTATTGGCAGCTATTTCAGCGGTGCATCAAACATCAAAAGCAGCAAACCCGTAGCCAGATTCATCGCCCTGCTTATAATCCTTGTTCTTTTCGGTACAGTAACTCCGTACATAATAATTGCTTTCAGAGAATATTCCACCGCAATAAGGATAGTGGTATCGGTTTTAACGCTCTTCCCTATCGGTCTGCTGCTCGGTATGGCTTTCCCCATCGGTATGAAGCTTGCTTCGGAGAAGTCTGAGGGGATTACACCATGGCTCTGGGGAATTAACGGAGTAATGTCTGTACTTGCTACGGTAATATCAATAATAATAGCCATGAATTACGGCATATCAGCATCTTACTGGACGGGGGCTGTTTGCTATTTGGCAGCATTTGCCGCATTTGTTAAACTGGTGAAAGCCTCCAGAACATAAGAGTAACTTACGGGCACAAAAAAAGGCGGCCTGTTAAGTGACCGCCTTTTTCATTCATAAAAAGTTTATTTAGGTGCTGTCTTTGGTATTACAAGGTCACTGCGTTTTTTCATTATCTGCGATGCCATTGCGCTGTAGAACTTAAAAAGCTGGTTAACACCCGATACCTGGCAAATGAATGACGGGGGATCAAGGTTTGCTTCTTTGTAAAGATTAATGGTCAACTGGTAATTCGGCCCCAGCAAATTCAGTGTATAAGTTGGTGTGGGGAAAGTTGTCATTGTGGTATCCTTAAAATCCTCTGCATTCAGGTTTGCAAACATACTTATAAACCCGTCCATTGCCGAAGATGAAACGGAATCACCGTCAACTCTCCACACATTGGCAGAATCTTTCAATGCAGTGAAGTTCACATTATTTGAATCGGTCGATCTGAATTCCATCTTGTTCACCGAAAACGCATTCACAGAAACCACGTGTTTATTCCTGTAATCCTTAAGCGGCTTAGTGAAGTTTGCTGCAAGAATATTCGATGCCAGGATTATTCTGTTTTCATCAGGTTTCTTAATGTATGAATTATCGTCAGCCTGCGCCTTTCCGAGTATGAATGTACCCAGCGGTTTGCCTTCCTGGTAAGTTGTGATCTTAGTATTATAGACCGAGTCAAGATATGTATGCATCCTGTCAGGATTCTCTGAAGCAATGCTTTCAAGCTTGAAGTTCTTCAGGTTCTTTAGCATTGCGTTAACTGAATTCGTATCAGCGGGGTAGTTTATCGGCTGAGTCACATTCCAAACGTTGCCCGTTTTTTCCAATACTATATTAACATCATTTCTTGCCAGCTCGATCTTATCTATTTTGGAAGAATCCGCAACAAAAAGCTTGGCATCTATTTTATCTGTCGATACCTTCTCGCCTGTTCTGAAGAAGAGAAGGTAAATTGCAATTAGAACGGCAAAGACAGCAAGTAATATCTTGATTGATTTGTTCATTTTATACCGGTATTAAAAATATATCTTACTTTTAAAAATTAGTTTCTTGCTGCTTTCTTTTTTCTCCACCTGAACAGGCCGTAAACCAGCACAAGCAGTGGCGGACCAGCAAGCATGAAGTATTTAACAATTGTCTTTGTGCTGTCTTCCATTGAATCCAGCGGTTTCGGGTTCGCATCCTTCATCCTTATTGCCGAAAGACCTGCATCATCGGTCATGTAATCAATAAGGTTTGCAAAGAACAGCAGGTTCTCGTCCGGCCCGCGGAATTCATCCTGCGGGAAATCGCCGTTGCCGAGCAGTATTATCTTTGTCGGCGGACTCTGGTCCTTAACACCTGTCGGAGGCGGCTGTGAACCGGCTGCCGTATCTAGCGGGATCTGTTTTGATTTATAAAAACTCTGGAACGTTCCTTCGAAAATTGCGCCGACAGGAAGATCTTTGAATTTGAACAGTGTATCAGGAAGCATTTTTCCCGAAGCCTGTACTATTGCAAAGTCCTGTGCAACTCCCGTCTTTGGTGAAGTTGTCAAAAGCTGGGTTACTTTAAGCCCCTTCGGGCCTGCAAGGCTCAGATCAAGATCGCTCGAAAATCCGAGGAAGACCTGCCCGATGCCTGCAAATGATGGAATTTCCCTGTTGATATTCACTATCTTCGGATAGTACGGGAAAGGTATCTGTGTGTACATCTGGAGCGGACCCTGCTGTACAGGAACGCTGATAAATGCACATTCCTTATCGGTCAGTATATTGTTTGTTATCTTGGCTCCGTAACTCTCTAGCATATCTTCCAGCCCGGTACCAACAGACTGTGCTATCTGGAACTGCTGCTGCGAAGAAACATTTACCTTGCTGAGGAGGAATATCACCTTGCCGCCGCCCATAATAAACTGGTCAATGGCGAATTTCAGGTTCTCCGGTACAACTTCAGGCGGCGCCTGCTGCTGGCCCATCATCTGGTTCTGCTGCGGAGCCTTTGGAGAGAACACAAGCAATGTCCTTATATCAGCAGGTATCGGGTTATTTTTTGATGCATCAATATTGGTTACGTTGTAGAATTTTGAAAGATACTGGTTAACCTTCGTTATCTTGCTTACATCAGGCATTCCCGGACCCGAAAGTACACCAACTTTCTTAAGCTCAGGCTGGACCAACCGGTTTATAACACCTGTTATTTCGTATTCCAGATTTTCGGTACTTCCGATAAAAGGAATGGTTTCCTGTTTCCCGCTGTATAAAAGCACCATTCCCATATAAGCCTTTAACGCTTCTGCCCTGTCATTCTGAACTGTCTGCACCTGCACAGGCTGAATGCCGTATTTCTGAGCTTCGTTTTCAAGCTCGGTCTCATCACTTGGACTGATTATCTCATAGCTCATCTTGCCGCCGGATGCATTGCGGTAATCATCCAGAAGCTCCTGCAGGTAACGCCTGTTATTATTATAGGGTGCCGGAAGGTTATCCGTAAAATAAGCCTTAACTACCAGCTTATCATCAAGCTTGTTCACAATGCTTTTGCTTGCATCGCTTAAAGTGTATATCTTATTCGGAGTAAGATCCCACCTGAAAAACACCTGCAATGCAATGATATTCAGAACAACAAGTATACCTGCAACCAGCAGTATCTGTATTACAGCCTGCTGCCGCCTGGACTCGGTCTTTTTCTTTCTCTTGGTTAAACGCTCGTCCTCGGGAGTTGATTCTTCTTCGGTTGTTTCTTCTTCAGATGTTTCTTCCGGAGTCTCTTCGTTTTGCAGTTCGTTTTTATTTTCTAATTCTTCTGCCATATATAACTTTTTTTATAATGCTTTTTTTTCTGATTTTCTGTGATGCTTATTTACTGCTTTCGCTTCAGCTTTTTTGCTTCTGCTTCTGCTTTTTGATTTGTGTTTTTTTGCTTTTTTACTTTTGCCTTTTGCCTTTAATTACCATTTTCTGCTCTCAAGCGATACCTTTGTTAAGAACAGTGTGAAAAATATCATTGAGAAATAATAGATAAGTACTCTTGAATCTATAACCCCTCTTGAAATATTTGTTAAATGATAATCGGTCGTTAAATATTCAAAGACTGATACTACCGAAACGGGGAAAACAACAAGCAGCTTGCCTAATAGAAAGAAGAACAGGCATATCAGCACGCTTACTATGAATGAAATTATCTGGTTTTCGGTGAGTGATGATACAAATACTCCGATGCCAAGGAAAAATGCGCTCATCAGGATATATCCCAAAAGACTTGTCATAAAAGGCCAGAACGGTATTGGTCCCAGCATCTTAATTACTATGAAGTACAGTACCGTTGGAGAAAGTGTGATAATAACGAGTGTCAGGGCAGATAAGTATTTCCCAAGTATCAGCTCAATATCCGTTATCGGTTTTGTAAGCAGGAGCTCAAGCGTACCCTGCTTCTTTTCTTCCGAAAAGCTCCTCATTGTAATAGCGGGGATAAACACAACAAACAGCACAAGCTGGATAAAGAAACTTCCGAAGAACTCGCGCATTGATGCGATGTTTATCTGGAAAAAACTCATTGAAAAAAGGAAACCCGAGATCACCATAAATACTATCATAACAATATATGCTATGGGTGAATTGAAGTAGCTTTTCAGCTCCTTGGTATAAATTGTTTTTATGTTGCCTGTGTTAATATTCAGTATTTTGTTAACTCCCTGAATATATCTTATAATGAAGAAATCTTAGCCTGCATTGAAAGAACTACTGCTTTATTCTGTGTAACTTTATTTGAAATCACTTCGCGCAAGTCATGGCCTTTTTCACCGTAAATATTGAAGATGAATGAATCACCTGTATCTT
>JAUQWS010000076.1 GCA_030835025.1 Ignavibacteria bacterium
CGGTGTTTGATCAAGAACATTCATGACCAGGATTACGATCTGATCATTGATCTTTTCTCTAATCCAAGGACTGCTGTAATTGTTTTCAACAGTGAAGCAAAATATAAAGTCGGATACAAATTCGGCTGGAGGCAGTTAGCCTACAACATAAAGGTAAAACCAAGAGGGAATGAAGTTCATAATATTGAATTTAATCTCGATAGTCTAAGAGCTCTGGGACTTGAAATAACGGGCAGCAAACCCATCTTTGTATTGAACAAAGTACACCGTGAGTTTGCTGAGAGTTTCTTTAATGAAAACGGATTAAATGAGAATAATACAATAGGCTTCAACCCGGGCGGTACATGGCCAACAAAAGTGTGGCCTGCAGATAGTTTTATTGAGCTTGGCAAAATGCTTAGCAAAGAATACAGAATACTTTTGTTTTGGGGATATGAGAAGGAAAAGACCGAAGCAGAAACTATCCGGGATGCAATTGGCGGCAATGCACTGATAATTCCAAAGGTTAATCTCAAATATCTTGGCGCTTTGCTTGAAAAATGCAGATTGTTAGTTACAAACGATACCGGACCTATGCATATTGCATCCGCGCTTGGTGTACGGGTCGCAGCGATCTTTGGTCCTACAAACCCCGCCCTGCAGGGACCATTTGGCGGTAATTCCCTGGTTCTGAAAAATGACTCTCTTGAATGCCTTGGTTGTAATTTAACACAGATTGAAAAATGCCCTTATGGATTAAAATGCATGAGAGAGCTTAAAGTTGAAACAGTCTGCGCTAAGCTTAAAGAATTCATAGATTTGCCTAAGCTATGAGGAACCTGAATTGTTCAGCCGGAGTTAAATATGGAGTTGTATGAAAGGAAAAAGATGAAAGTTAGATATGTTAAATTGCTTGTTCTGCTTATGTGTTTCAGCGGAACACTGTTATCGAATTCTGATTTTGAAAATGCTCTCGAAAAAGCCAAAACAGGAAATAAACGTGTCATAGTTGATATTTACACTGATTGGTGCGGCTGGTGCAAAAAAATGGATGTTGACGTGTACGGAAACAGCGAAATCAAAAAGATCGTAAGTGAGAATTTTATTTTTGTGAAACTGGATGCCGAGTGCAGTGATAAAGTGAATTATAACGGGAAACAGTATACGGAGCTGGAGCTTGCTTCATACTTCGAAGCTACAGGCTACCCCACAACCGTATTCCTTGAACCTGACGGCAAGCTGATAGAGCTTAGGTATGATAATGTGATCCTGAAAAATATTCCGGGTTACTTTAAAGCTGCGGAGTTCAAAAAAATACTCGATTTCGTCAAAGACGGAAAGTATAAGGATCAAGACTTGAGCAAGTTCATTTAGGATTGCATTAGAAATGTTGTTAAAGGCGGGTAATACCCCGCCTTTTTTATTTCACGCAATTGTTAGGATTTCTATGCCTCACTTGGTTAGTAAAGTCACAATTCTGTTAAGTCAGTATTAAGATTTTTGTTCTTTCTGCCCGTTTTGACATCTTTCATTAATGCATCCTTAATGATTGCCTCACATGCATCTAATCCAAAATTGCAAAATTTGTAGACTAAATGAAAAATTTCTGCAAATACATACATCAGATGAAAAAGTTATTACTGATTTTGGCTTTGTTTTTTGGCGCTAATATTTATGCACAGGATGGAAAGATCGCCGGTAAGATATATGATGGTTCAAACGGCAGCGTATTGCCTGATGCTGTGATCAAGATCGAAGGCCTCAGCAAAGGCACAGCTTCTGACCTTGACGGAAGTTTCACTCTCGAAAACGTGAAATCCGGCGAGTACACATTGAAAGCTACTTATGTAGGGTACAATTCTCAAACAGTCAATGTGAAAGTGAAAGGTAATGAAGTTGTTGCGGTCGATCTTGTACTTCAGCCGGAAGGAACCACAACCGACACCGTGACAATTGAAGCAACCAGAATTGATAACAACGAGGCAGCACTTCTGCTTAAACAGCAAA
>JAUQWS010000077.1 GCA_030835025.1 Ignavibacteria bacterium
AACCAGTCAAGATCGTCATCGGTAACATCTTCGAAAGTAAGAAAGAAATCATAGGGAGTAGGATGCTTCCCCGCCCACCGCTTAATATATTCCTGCAATGACCTCTTGAACTGAACATCACCCATGAAGTCCTTCAGTATATTGAGCGCATTTGCAGGCCTGAAATATGCATGGTTGCCGTACATTTCTCCCCTAACCATAAACGAAGGATACATCATCGGCACTTCATCAAACTGTCCTGCATAATCAAGGTAACGCTTTACATTACGCGCCCTGAAGTCTATTGTCTTATCAAGCTCGTATTGCACGTACTCCGAAAGCATTTGTGTAAAGCCTTCATCCATCCAAGCATAGCGGCGCTCATTGATACCCATATAAAACGGAAAATATGAATGGGCTGATTCATGTACAGTCGTATGAACCATCCAGATCCTTTCGTCGTTTGAACCTTGATTTACCATCATTGGTGATTCCATTCCCCCGCTTCCGTTAAATACCGTAAGCGAAGGAAAAGGAAACGATATTCCCGGAAGTTCCCTGGACATTAGTTCGACGGTCTTGCAGGCAACTTCACATACTTCATAAAAATCAAGTTTAGCGGGATTGTAAACCGCCGAAACAAAAACTTTTTTCCCCGGTCCGCCATCAGCCAGCCGTGCATCCCACAGGTAATTAGCGGCCGCGCCGAAAGTGAAATCCGGAATACCCGATGCCTTAAAATGCCAGGTATTGGTTTGAGCTGAGTTGCTGAATACCGGGGTCTGTGTTTCAGGAACATAATCAGCCGGAGTAATTATATTCACGATCTCATCAGATACCAGAGCGTGCGAATATCGTGAAAGTACTTCCGCGGAAAGAACATCCTGTGGGTTTTGAAGTATGCCCGGTGCCCAAATGCCGAAATTGTTTGGCGCTGTTATTTTTACTTCGTAATTATTGAAATCATTATAGAACTCAGTTGTGCCCGTATATTCATTAAGGTCCCAGCCGTCTATATCATCATACACGGCTATTTGCGGATACCAATAGGCTATGAAATAAGTGGTTGAGTCATATTGCCCCATTCTGACAATATTCTTGCGCGGCACGCGGAAGCTCCATGCAATATTTATGTATGCCTGTTTGCCGGGCAAAACGGTTACATCTTTCACTTCAAGATTAGTGCCGGTATTTTCAATATTAGTATCTTCAGGAACGTTATATGTTTTCTTGTTTATGGTAAGAGAGCTGATCAAAATTCCCTCACTGAGATCTTTCGCATCAAGAGGGAAATCCTTTACCGTACCCGCTTTATTGATGTTCTGGTAAAGTCTTATCACAATGCGGTCAAGAGTATCGGGAGAATGATTGAAGTAAACAATCGTTGCTGTGCCGTTTATTGTACTTTCAAGAGGATCAAGTGTAACACTTATTTTATAATCGGAATGGTTCTGCCAGTAATCTGCTCCCGGTTTGCCGTCAAGTGAGCGGGTACCGTCTTCATAAGCTTCCTGGAATTCAATGGGAACAAAGAGTTCCTGTGACTCGGTCACAACATATGGCAGAATGAAAAATAGAGGGATTAGAATGTATTTCAAACAATCCGTAATTAATTAGGTAATTATATCAAAAAAGCGAGTAATTTAAAAGGATTATTGTGATATATAGTACTCAGGCCTGATAAACATTCTCGTGTTCACTTTGACCTCGATTGATTCCGCGAGCACAAAGTAATTTACAAGAACCCATGCAGGCAAGTGAAAATGGGAGTAATGATAGAATAGAATGTAACATAAACGATAGGTAAATTAGTGTTATTATGAGGGGTTTTGTAACAGTCTCCAATGGCAATTTTGTATTGAATGGCATGCGTTTCCGCTTTGTCGGCGCCAATGTTTACGAGCTTGCCAACGTTGAACCCATGATAACGCGCGCAATTATGGATGATGCTGTTACAGCAGGCTTTTTGGTGCTCAGGTTCTGGCTCTTCCAAAACAAAAAGACAGAAGATCTCATCAAAAAGATGAACGAAATTTGCGACCTTGCTGCAGAACGCGGACTTAAACTCATAGTATCACTTTCGGATAAATGGGGCTACCTTCAGAACTACAAAATTGATGAAGACTGGTACAAGAGCGGATACAAAAATGAATACCTGAGCTATGTTAAGGAAGTAACTTTTGCACTTAAGAACAGAGACGAGATAATTATATGGGAGCTCATCAACGAGCCTGAGACCGATACTTTTGAATCCTTCTATAGATTTGCAGAGCACGTTAGTGCTGAGCTGAAAACGATTTCTCCAAACCATCTGTTTTCAACGGGTACAGTCGGAGGAATAGGTGATAAGTTCGGTTCATATTTTTCAGTCTTCAAAAAAAGCAACTTCAGAAGATTATATTCAATAGAGACACTGGATACGATTTCAATACATGATTACAGCTATGATAGCGGCATCTTTGAAAGACTTGATGTATTATACCGCTTCAAGGGAGACGCAAAGCGTGCAGCATTGTTTGGCAGTGTTGCGGGTATTTCCGGCAAACCTTTCGAAAAGCTTGATGCAAGATATCTGCGAAAGAATAAGCTCATACGCGTACCGCTCACCATGCGCAGAGTGTGGAATAATTACATCAAAAAGGATCTTGACTTTGCACTTTCAATAGGCAAGCCGCTGTATATCGGCGAAGTAGGATTCAAATCGCATACAAACAGAGACAGATCAAAAATACTGGATCTTGATATAGCCGAAAAGTTTTCAATGGGAGTTTCAGGATACATGTTATGGTCGTTCCAGGCGCAGGGTTGGAGCAACGACGGGCATAATTACGGTTTTGGTCTTGGCGAAGGATTTGAAGAAGTTGTAAAAAAACGGAATAACAAAGAATGATCAATTCAAATGGAATGTAAAAACTGCGGAAACATTATCACGGATAAATACTGCAGCAGGTGCGGGCAGGAGATGATAACCGGCAGACTGACTACCGGCTGGCTTGTAAAGAAGTTTGCCGAAACGATTACACATGCCGATCACGGAATAATACGCATTATTAAGGAACTGAGTTTTCATCCGGCAAGGATCTCGCACGAGTACATTGAAGGCAGAAGAAAGAAGTATTTCAGCCCGGTAAAATATCTTGTGGTAGTCGTCAGCTTAAGCGCTATACTTGTTGCTTACCTAGAAATGAGCCGCGTCCCGTTTGAACCGAGTTTTGCAGCAAGTTCTGAAATTGACGATCTGGTTGAATACAGGTACTTTAACCATAACTATTACAAGTATTACCTTTTCCTGAGCATACCTCTTGCAGCTTTAATAAGTTATTTAGTATTCAGAAATTCAGGGTACAGTTACGCCGAAAACCTTGTACTGAACACTTATATACTATCCCAGGTTGTGCTTCTGCATACGGTTCTTATTATCCCGCTTGTGATATATTCATCAAGCTTTGACGACTTGATAATATTTTTTTATATGATACTGGCAGCATTGTACTTGTTTTGGTCATACTTTACTTTCTTTAAAGGTAAGAAGTACATTCTGATCATTCAATCAATAACAGCAATTTTGCTTTTCACCTTTGCGTATAACCTCATTTCACATAATGTATATTTATTGTTTGGAAGGAAATGAAATGATACTTGAAACTGAAAGGCTTTATCTCAGAAAATTTACAGCAGAGGACCTCGACTGGCATGTTAAGATGTACGCCGACCCGAATGTTATGCGGTTCCTTGGCAGGGGAGTAACACTTACACAGGATCAGACAAAAAAATCACTGGACTGGAAGATCACTTTCTATGAGAAAAACGGTTTTGGAGAAGGCGTTGTGCTTTTGAAAGATACCGGTGAGCCGATCGGTCACTGCGGTTTTGGCTACCTGCCCGATAGGTCTGATATTGAAATTGCATATGCGCTGACAGAAAGCAACTGGGGCAAGGGCTACGCTACAGAGATATCCAAAGCAGTGCTGGAGTACGGATTCAGCATTCTGAATATGAAACGTATTGTTGCTATGGTTTATCCGCAGAACTCTCCCAGCATTCATGTAATAGAAAAAATGGGGATGAATTACGAGAAGGAAGTCGAGTTCTGGGGTATAAGGCTGCTGCTTTACTCTAAGGAGAAGTAAGGTCATATAGCCTAGTGCGATACAAGTTGCATTGAAAGAACAAGGGGGCAGGCCCCCTTGTTCTGATTTACCTGCGTTATGAAACCTTTTCAAAATCTTTCAGGTCAAAAATATTAGAAATGTCACTCATACTTTGTGAAGAATGTCTAACTAGTATTTAATCTAAATTACCTCAAAAATGCTCAATTTCAACAGATTTTTCAAAGTTTCTATATTTACGATACTTTTTGCTGTATCTGCTGCGATATCGCAGGATAAGGTCCAGAAAATCGATGCCCTCACCCAGAAGTACTTTGAACTTGGACAGTTCAACGGTTCAGTACTTGTTGCTGAAGAGGGCAACGTTGTTTTCGCCAAGGGATTTGGTTACGCAGATATTGAGAAGAAAATACCCAATAACCCCGATACCAAGTTCCGCCTTGCATCAGTGACCAAACAATTCACTGCAATGCTTATTATGCAGCTGGTTGAAAAAGGAAAAATAAAACTTGAGGGAAAGCTTTCTGATTACTTGCCGTATTACAGAAAAGATATCGGCGAGAAGATAACAATTCACCAGATCTTAAGCCACACATCGGGACTGGCAAACTATACCGATAGCAGGAGCTTCATGACAGATGAAGTAAAGAATAAAGTTGTGCCTAAAGATTTTATCCTGAAATACTGCAGTGAGGAGCTTGTATTTGAACCCGGTACACAGTGGGCATACAGCAATTCAGGTTATTTTATACTGGGTGCTGTCATAGAGGAAGTCACAGGGAAAACTTATGAAACAGTGCTGCAGGAAAATATTTTCACTCCGATTGGAATGACTAATTCAGGGCTGGAAAACAGCGAGAGGACATATGAGAATAAAGCAATGGGTTACACCAGCACATTCGGGAAATTCGAGCCTGCGAGATTCCTCGAAATGACGATACCTTTTTCCGCCGGTTCAATTTATTCCACAGTTGAAGATATGCTCAAATGGGACGAGGCTCTTTATACCGAAAAACTGCTCACAAATGCTTCGAAGGAAAAGATGTTCACTCAGGTGCTGAATAATTACGGCTACGGCTGGCAGATAATTGAACAGCCCATAGGAGATAAGAAGCTGAAGGTCATTACACACAGCGGCGGAATATTCGGTTTCAACTCGCTTGAAACCAGGCTTGTTGATGATAATAAATTCGTAATGGTACTTAACAATTTTGAAACCGGGAGCCTCAATCAATTGACTTTGGGAATAGTAAATATTCTTTACGGATTTGAACCGGCTCCGCCAAAGAAAAGCATTGCAACCGAGCTTTCAAGGCTGATTAGCGAAAAAGGTATTGAAGGCGCTGTAACAGACTTCTATGTGATGAAAGATAATAAGGATGAATACAGAATAAGCGAAAGAGAGATGAACCAGCTTGGATATATCCTGCTTCAGGGAGGGAAGATAAAAGAATCAGTTCAGATATTCAAATTAAACGTTGAGCTTTACCCTGAATCAGCAAATGTGTACGACAGCTATGGCGAGGCACTTGCAGAGTCAGGGGATAAAGAGAATGCAATATTGAGCTACAGGAAATCCATTGAGCTGGATCCCGCCAACGAGAACGGAAAGAAGATGCTTGAAAAGCTTGAAGCAAAGTAGCGGAAAGTTGCAGCTTTAATATAACAGACGTCATCACAAAATATGCGGGACCTGCCTGAAAGCGGTTCCGCATTTTTATTATGCAAAATTGAGTTGCTCCGTTTATGAAATTAACCGGTACCGGCAGGGAGTTTTATCGAATGACCGGCGGAAATGGATTGCACCGCATTTAGGAGTTAAATATTTTTACAGCGATCATTTGAAGGGAATCTACCCGGCAATGGATGCAATTCAGGAATTCATTAAAAGATAATGGAAATAAAAAAGTTCTCAAGCGGTGGAAAGTGGGAGGATATCTTCGGATACTCCCGGACAGTTAAAGCAGGAAACAGGATAATGGTAACAGGCACAACTGCGGTTGATCCCAGCGGAGTTGTTATCGGCGGAGATGGTGACGCATATCATCAGACAATCTACATATTTCAGAAAATAAAGAAATATCTTGAAGATGCGGGCGCATCTTTAGAAAATGTTGTGTGGAACAGGATGTTTGTGACTGATATCACTAAGTGGGAAGATATAGCACGTGCACACTCTGAAATTTTCGGAAAGATCAGGCCATGCGCCACAATGGTTGAAATAAAGGGACTCATATTGCCTGAGATGCTCATAGAAATCGAAACAGAAGCGGTCATACCATGAAGATCAACTTCAAAAGGCTTGACCACGTTCAGCTGATAATACCGAAAGGTTCAGAAGAAAAGGCGAGAAAATTCTACGGCGGACTGCTTGGACTGGAAGAGATCGAAAAACCCGAATCGCTCAGATCAACCGGCGGTGTATGGTATGAGTTTGCAGGCGGCGAGCTTCATTTGGGCGCAAGGACACCGAATGAGATTATCCTTTCGCCTGATGTAAAAAGAAATCCCGGATCAGAACATCCCGCGTTTGAAATAGAAAACCTTGAAGCAGTGAAGGAATTTATGAAGAAAGAAAACGTTTGCCTCAAAGAAGAAATTCCGATTCCGGGAAGAAACCGGTTTTCATTTTATGATCCTTTCGGAAACAGGATTGAGTT
>JAUQWS010000078.1 GCA_030835025.1 Ignavibacteria bacterium
GTGTTTTGAGAATGAAAATTGAAGAATTAATTATGTGCGAGCGTTGAATACAGATGGGGATTTAAGAGATAGCAATCAATGACCAAACTTCGTTCACGCGCAAGGTATATTCATTACCCCCGATCTTAGTGTTTTACGTTCCTTCTGGAACACCAATAACTCAAACAATGGATCCTTCGTTCGCTTTGCTCACTCAGGATGACACATGCCTTTAACCCGCTAATTTATGGGGTGATTTTGAGAACTATACAAATTGCTATTAACTGTTGCCACGACCTTTAGGTCGTGGAATTGAGTTGAAGAAAATCCCGGCTTTAGCCGGTAAAAAATGCGAATCTGGGGCTAAAGCCCTGATGATCTTTTAATTTTACCCACGACCTAAAGGTCGTGGCAATTCAAAGGCGTAATACACATTACATACATTGTTTAACTGCTGAATATTGAATCAACAAACAAATTCAACTTTACTTGAAAGAATTCAACCGAAAAAGAATTGTAATTGTCGGCTCAAGCGGCAGCGGGAAGACTACATTCGGCAGGAGGCTGACGGAAGTAACGGGTATTTCCCGCTATGAAATTGATGCTATGTTCTGGAAACCGGACTGGGTACAGACAACTGATGAAGAGTTCCGCCCGCTGGTGGATAGTGCAACCTCAGGTGAAAGCTGGATAATTGACGGAAATTATAAACGGGTGCAGGATCTTACAATTGGACGGGCTGATACTGTGATATGGCTGGATTATTCATTGCCACTGGTGATGTACCGTGTTATTCTACGCACTATAAAAAGATTTTTTGACCAAAAACCGCTCTGGCATAATAACCGTGAGAGCCTGAGAATGGTTTTTTCAAAAGATTCGATAATACTCTATACTCTTACGCATTATCATACAAAAAGAAGGTGGTACAATAGGATCATAGATGAGGGGTTATTTGCTAATGCTGAGTTTATTCAAATACGGAACAGGAAAGAGGAGAAGGAGTTTTGGAAAGATGTTTGTCAAATGTAAGACATGAATCGATAAATGTGAAATAGAATCATCAAGTAGGACAGGCATTTCTGCCTGTCATTCATTATCGTCAGATAAGTCACGAAGTGCGGCCATGTCTGACCTACCGGGTAAAAAAAATGGCGGTTCAAGTTAATGAGCCGCCATATGCACCAATGGATGAAATTGATGATCCGGGCTTAACCGGACCGCATTAGTCCTTCAAATTGTCCAGTACTTCCATAACTTCTTTTACCGATTTGGCTGAATCATGCACAAGCTTCATTTCCTCATCGTTCAGCTTCATTTCGATAATTCGCTCGATACCCTTTTTTCCCAGAATTACGGGTACTCCGAGGTAAATATCTTTTAATCCGTACTCGCCGTTAAGCCATGCGCATACAGGGAAGACCCTCTTCTGGTCTTTAACAACTGCTTCGACCATCTGTGCAGCAGATGCGCCGGGGGCATACCATGCTGATGTGCCAAGCAGGTTAACAATCTCGCCGCCGCCTTTTTTGGTCCTATCTATAATTGCGTTGAGCCTCTCTTCGGAGATCATTTCGGTTACGTGTATTCCGCCAATAGTAGTATAGCGCGGAAGCGGGACCATTGTATCGCCATGCCCGCCCATGAGAACGGCCGAAATATCTTTCGGCGAAACATTAAGCTCTTCGGCAAGGAACGCTTTATATCTTGCAGTATCAAGCACTCCCGCCATACCGAACACCCTGTGCGACGGGAACTTTGCGTTGACGTAAGCGCAATACGTCATTACATCAAGCGGATTTGATACTATAATAAGTATGGAGTTCGGTGAATGCTTTACAACACTTTCCGTCACCGATTTAACAATTTTAGCATTGGTTGAAATAAGGTCATCGCGGCTCATTCCGGGTTTCCTGGGGAGACCGGAGGTAATAACTACAACTTCAGAGCCGGCGGTTTTTCTATAATCGTTGGTTGAGCCCTTTACCCTGGTATCATACATGTTAACGGCGGCTGACTCCCAAATATCGAGCGCCTTTCCTTCTGCAAAATTTTCTTTGATATCAAGAAGGACAACTTCGTTAACTATTTCGTGGTGTGCAAGAACTTCTGCACAGGTTGCTCCGACATTTCCTGCGCCAATTACGGATACTTTCAATGTTGTGTAATTTTAGATTTTTGATTTCGGTTTGTTAAATAACAAACGAGTGAACTTTGGTCCACTCGCTGCTCTTACTCTTGATCAAATTGAAAAACTATTTAGCCTCAACGGGAATAACGCTGATCTTTTTCTTTGTTTTGTTATGGCTGGTGAATTTTACCTTGCCTGTTATCATTGCAAAAATAGTATCATCTTTTCCGAGACCTGTGTTAAGCCCGGGCAGGAATTTGGTTCCCCGCTGCCTTACTATAATGCTTCCGGCTGAGATAAGCTCTCCGCCAAAACGTTTTACGCCGAGTCTTTGGGAATTACTATCGCGACCGTTCTTTGTGCTTCCTAAACCTTTTTTATGAGCCATTATGAATACAGTTAAAAATTATGAATTATCAATTACAAATGAAAAACTACTTAATAGAATTAATTTCTATTTCAGTGTACTGCTGGCGGTGGCCTTTGGTCCTTTTATAGCCTTTTCTTCTTTTCTTTTTGAATACTATGACTTTTTCATCTTTAACGTGCCCAAGCACAGTTGCTTCAACATTCATAGTAAGTTTTGGTGCGCCGACCTGGAAAGACTTGTCATCTTTGCTGAACATAAGCACGTCCGAAAATGACACTTTTGCGCCAACATCATCCTTTAACTTCGGCACAAAAAGCCTCTCGCTTTCGGATACCTTGTACTGCCTGCCTTTAATATTAACTATTGCGAACATAATAATAAATTATTGATTATAATTAGCCCAATGTTTTTTTAGGGAATTACAAAGTTAGGGATTTTTTTGCTTTTTTGCAATCCAACTGA
>JAUQWS010000079.1 GCA_030835025.1 Ignavibacteria bacterium
TATCCGGGGGCGAGGCCCAGCGGGTTGCGATTGCCCGGGCGCTTATTAATTCGCCAAAAGTCATCCTTGCCGACGAGCCAACCGGAAACCTTGATACCCGCAACAGCGATGAGGTCATGAACATTATTTTCGAGCTCAGGAAGAAATATAACCGAACCTTTGTAATTGTTACTCATAATGAGAAGTTTGCTCAAATGACTGATAGGATTCTCAAAATGGTTGACGGAGAAATAGTAAGCAGTTGATAGTTGATAGTTGATAGAGTGTAGTTAATAGCTGATAATTGAAAAGAATAAATCCATACAGGAATTTCATTTTGAGAGGGAGCCTCCTCCTGCTGGTATTGTTTTCATATCCTATTTTTGCTCAGGATTCAACAAGAACTGTTACAAGTACTGATAGTACTTACAAACCCCTTAAGTTCATTCTTTCGGACCATGATCAGTTATACTTAAATCCGTCCCAGCCGGATACAATTACACGAAAGCGTTTTTTGTGGTTCCCGACAAAGTCATTTGAGGATATCTTCAATTATCTGCCGGGCTATTATTTAAGGTATATGGATGTTGGGCAGGTCAACCAGCTCAATTTCAATCAGATGAACCAAAACGTTACTGCCGTACTTAGGAACGGCAGGCCAATTAACGATATGTTCGATGGAAGTATTGATTTCAATATATTTTCCAGGAATGAAATTGATGAAATTGAGTTAAGCAATGGTTACGGCAATATTCCCTACAGTTATCGTAATGCCGTAAATGTTATCCAGCGCCAGCTATTCCAGAACAGGCCATATACCGAGATAAGTTTTTACCAGGATAGGTATGAAAATCTCTATTTTGACGGTAATTTTCATCAGAACCTATTCAGTAACCTGAACTTCAATTTTGGCATTACGAAACATTCATACGACGGTCATTATGTGAACTCTGATTTTGATAAATGGCTTGGAAGGTTTAACCTGAACTTTGCGGCATCAAAAAAACTGAACATGTTTGCATATGTGAATTATTCAGTCATAAAAAGAGGATTGAATGAAGGAATAAATCCCGATACGGTTGATATTACAAACAAAGAGGATATGTTCAACAGAAACCGGGCAATGGTGAATTATGAGCGGGCACACGAAAGGAAGGAACGATTTGATATTGACGCCGGAGCTGTCTTTCAGCCGAACAGGAATGTTAATTCACGGCTGCAGTTTTATGTAAGCAATTCATTCAGGGAATATTATCAGCTTGTGAATCTTGTAAGCCCTACAGGACCGCTTAAGAGGGATGTATATCACTGGATAAATTACGGTGCAAAATTTTCACAGATACTGAGATTTGAAGTTTCCAGAGATGTAAAGATCATTTCCAGGACGGATGTGGATTACTCATACCTCACTCTGCAGATCCATCGTCAGATGATGTCTCCTTCAGATTACGGGAATTACAATAAAATATATGGAATTGAGGATATTTCAATTACATACAAGAATCTTAGAGCAGGAGCTTACCTTAAAGCTAAAACACCGTGTAATGCTTATAATCTTATCTTTGACTGTATCGGGATATCAGGCGGATTGAAGGCAGGGTATGATATGCATTTAAGTGATGAGTATACTTTGAAGATAGGTAGTATAGTTGATTATAATTTTGTTTCGGGAAGCATAGATCTTGTCTCAGATCGGTATAACCTTGGGCTTACATATTACGAAAATTGCTACACAGTCAGCGGAGAGCAGCACATATATACCGGCAATAATCCGGGAAATGTACGCGGCATTAATGCAAAACTAAATTTAAGGATATTCAAGTTTGTTCTTGATTTAAATCACAGCCATAATTTCAGAAATGATCATAATCAAATCATACCGGAAGATTTTGGAAGAGCAGATCTCTTTTTTAGTGATATTGCATTCAAAAATAAGCTTGAGTACAAGATAGGGCTCAGTTCAAGATACTGGCAAAAACACAAGGCTGTTTATTATTCTTCAACTGCAAATACTTTCGGCGAATATTACTACGGACATAGTCCGTATAATTTTGGCGCTAAGACCGGAGAGATACCCTCAAACGCTACACTTGATTTCTTTATCATGGGTAAGATAGGGAAAGCTACTTTTGGTATAACACTGGAAAATATTCTGGACAGGCTTATTTACAATACAGGAGTATACCCGTTTATGGATAGGGGAGGCTTAGTGAATGCTATCTCCAGGTTTAACATTACGTGGAATTTCTTCGATTAACTTCTCACAGGCAGCGAACACCTCATCTACTTCAATCGATTTCTTGCACTTAAATTCTTCGGGTCCCGTGAAAATACAGGTAACGGGTCTTGGTGAATTATAGAAACACGGACTGCATGGCAGTTCTTTTCTTACAATTACATGCTCATTCATCCACGGATAGAGTTCCCTGTAATTTGTATACCCGAATATTGCGGCTTGAGGGACTTTCAGTCCAGCAGCCAAATGCATTAATGCTGTATCATTACTAACAAATAGGTTACACCTTTTCATTAGAGCAAGGCTTTCCATGATATTAGATGCAGCGGGAATAAAAGAGAATTCTTTGGTCTCTTCGTGAATTTTCCCATTAACGTCTGCTTCAGTCCCGAACAGCAGTACTTCAGCATTATGTTTTTCATGCAGCAGTTTAGCAAGCCTTATATATTTTTCGGCTGCCCATCGTTTGTTGATATGTCCTTTCAGAACTGCAGAACCTGCATGGAACCCGACAAGGAATTTATGCATAAGGTCATTATCTATCATGTACTCCTTTGCAAAAACCATATCTTCAATCGAAAAATAGATCCGGAACGGTCCAAGCTCACTTTCCATAGCTTCCGGAACAATGAACTTAACCATATCGAAATTCTCAAGGACATTGTGCCTGTTAAGCTCTTCGTTCTTCAGAGTGTTATTCAAAAAGTCCCAGTTAGAGCGCGAAACGTGATCATACCTGATCGCTATTTTTTCTTTGGCGCCAAGCAGATATTGAACCAGATTATATTCTTTCCGGTTGGAAGGGTAAACGTTTATTGAATAATCGTACCTGTTCTTTCTGATCTTAAGGACTTCTTTTAGCGACTTAAGTTTTGACTGCTTCATGAAATCTGCGAAATAAATCCTGCTGATATCGGGGTTATTGCGGTAAAGCTGTTCTACCTGCGGGAACATAACAAGCATATCAACTTCCGAATCGGGGAGATGCTTTTTAAGGACTGAAAGGGCGGGAGAAAACATTATTGCATCACCAATTCCGGATAATGCATTTATAAGTATTCTCATAATTGCTGTTCTATGGCTTTCTTATAACGAGCAAAAATTTATCATTAAAATCTACATTGGTCAATACATTGGCATCACTGCCAAATACTTCAAGATATTTTTCCAGTCCGCGCGGTTTTTCTATCCTGTTTAGCCTGAGTTTGTTTGCAACATAGATATTTTTTGATGGATCCCACATTGTGATAATTAGGTGAGCCCCTTTTTTGAGCGACCTCCAGAGATTATCCATTGCACTTCTGAACCGGTCATCATCTGTTATATGCTGTGTTACATCTATCATTACGCCCAGGTCAAACGATTCGGGAGGAAGCTTCAGTTCGCTTATATCACCCTGCATGAATTCAAAATCGGGATATTGGCGCTGCAGGTTTATAACGGATATCTCAGCAATATCATTTCCGGTGTATTTTTTGGCTCCAATAGACCTGAAATATTCTGTCCAGTAACCGACACCAACACCGATCTCGATCATTGAGGTTTCCGGGCCTATTTTGATCCCTGTCTTATCCATCTCCCGCTTCAGTATGACCTTTTTCTGTTCATACATCTTCAGGTTCTCTTCATTGCTGAGACGGTAATGACCAACGCCTTTAAGGTCAAATGAATTCGTCAAAAGCTCATTCCAGAATGTCTTGGGCTTGTAATTGAACATCATTTGGAAATAGATCTTAATATCTTTTAGCAGTGTCATGTTATTATTAGTATTTCGTACCCGCGCAACGAATAAGTACTGCAGTGAATAATATATTTTTACGGATTATCATTATCTGTTCACTGCACCAGGTCCGGTGCATATTTTACAATTTTATCATAATGCAGTTTGGCTGAAACTGAATCTTTTTTCACTATGCTTGCTTTGTATAAATAGTAGTGTGCCAGAACATTATAGTCATCCGTTTCAACAGCTTTGCTGTAACTTTCCAGCGCCTTATTATTATCCTTAAGCTGCATATAAACTTCACCAATCATCTGGTATGGAGTTCCCCATCCCGGCGGTCCAATAGCCAGTGCCTGATTGAAAAGATCAATCGCCTCCTGCGATTTTGCTTTATCCTTTGAGGTATTCATAGCCTGGTTATAGATATTCACGAATGACTTTTTGTAGTTTGGGTTCGGCGGCAATACAGGAGCATTCTTTACTTCTTCATCGCTTTTTCGCTTATACATTATCTCTGAGAAGTTCAGCTCTTTTATCGTCAGGTAATATGGGTAATAATATTTCATGAACTCATCCGATGTGAACAATCCGCGCTCTGCATATGCACTTGGCTTCAAGCCTGTTGAAAAGTATATCAGATCAGGCTTCCTTTGAAGAACGTAATCAACATTATAATTCCTTTCACGCCATCCAACTTCACTGCTTGATATTTCCGGAATGGGTTTTGGGTTGTGGGCAATTTCCTTATCCGTCAGGCCAAGCATATCTATCAGAAAAACTTCGGAGTAGTACGATACAGATCCGATAGTTGTAGCCGCAACAACAAGCGGCCTGCCTGCCTGCTGCTGTTTATTCTTCAGCCACGTGCCTGTGATCTTCATTTTTTCTACCAGGCCTTTTTCCAGCACGCTGTATCTCTTTATCTGATCAAATTCATTTGTATATGTATAGTACGAAAACCCGATGGCAAATGCCGCGCCAATTAAGGCTCCCAGGGCAAACGCTTTTTTCTTATCGAATATTCCCAGCAGTTCACTCAAACCTTCCTGCACCAGAATAAAAAACACGGGCATTAACGGAACAAAGAACCTGTTTGGCCTAAGTACGTCACCGCCAACAAAGATTACATAAGCACAGAACACGAAAAATAACAGAACCAGATAAAGGAAATCATATAATCTCTCTTTGTTCCTTAGTGTTAACAATGTTAACAGCGTTAGAACTCCGTACCCGCCATAGCTCTTAGTGAATTCCCAGAAATATACAAATCCTGCTTTAAAGTATTCGGCACTTGAACCTGTTTTGGCATAAAAAGTATTAGGCAGCAAGTAGCCGTAGTATGAATAACGCCAGATCATGAATATCACCGCAGGTATCAGGTAGATCAGGAGCCAGTAAAGATTGCTCTTTGAAAACAACATTTGCATTCTTGTTGAACCTTCAGGCGGCGGTTTTCTGAATGTTATTATTAACTTGTGTAAAGCAGTAACTGCAAATATCAGGTTTCCCTCGGGGCGTGTCATTGAAGCAAGCAGAAATGCAATTGATGAAAGCGGGAGTGCACTTCCTAATTTAAGCTCTTTAAGGTACATGTAAACAGCAAGTGTCACAAGGAAACCGAACATTGCAGTTTCCATCCCGCTTACAGTCCAGTATGCAAATGAACCGTTTGCAGCTACAAGAACTACAGCAATGAGGCTGAACACAAGATTATAAAGCGCATCTTTTCCTTTGGGGAAGATCCTTGATGAGATCAAAAAAGTGCAGAGCAGTGTAAGTGCGGAGAAAATGAATCCTATCGTTTGTGAAGCCGAAACAAAATCAAAACCAAGTTTCCTGACGCCTGAGAGAAGCATTACCCAAAGAAAACAAGTATATCCTTCGACCCGTTCTGCAATATTGAATACAAGTCCGTTTCCTTCTGTGAAGTTCTTTACATATCTGAATGTTATGAATGAATCATCCTGTATGAAATCAAAACTTTTACAGTAGTAATAAAGCAATATTGACAAAGCTCCAAGCAAGCCATAAGATGCAAACCTTATATCAACCGGCCTGGACTGTCCTGATTGTTTTGTTAGTGTTTTCTTTACGGGTTTTTTGGAAGACATTATTGCATTAATGCTTTAATAAGTAAATAGCCGTCAACATTCATTGGCGGCTATTTACTGCACTATCCTGATAATTTATTTTCCCTGCTGCTTCTGCTTCAGGTATTCAATTTTCTGCCTAAGCTCCGGAGTATTTGGTGACAGCCTTTCAAGCTGGTAAACAATATCCAATGCTTTGGTATAATCTCCGCGTGCCTCGTATATATCAAGCAGCAGTTTGTACGGATTCCAGTATGAATTTATGTCATTAGGATTCTTCTTCATTGCATCCAGTGCGTCCTTTTCAACGATTGGCGAAAGCTCATTGAACTTGAACACGTTATCTGCTTTCAGGTACTGCATGCATACATCAAACAGTATCCGGTAATCATAAGGTACGATTTCCTTCGGGAAAACCTGCTCCATCCTGTTTAAAACTTCACTGGTCTTAAGTTTTTCACCTCTGTTGGAATACTCATAAGCAAATGTCAGGTACTGTGAGCGGTAGCTTTGGACCGCATTCACTTCGACCTGGTTAAAGAATACTCCCGGTTTGGAGAAATTACCGAAAAAGTAGCCATCCTGCGGAGTTTTTGAGAATCCTGCAGGCGATACCATGAAGTTCTTCCACATTTTTTCCGTATTCACCCTGTATTGAGTGGGAACGTCTGATTTGAACGGCACTATCCTTCTTGCCATGCCTTCCTGTACAACGTATTCATCAAGCCCAATGAAATTATCCTCGGTCACAGTTGCAGAAAAATAGACAGGCCGCTGCCAGTTGTTTGTTTTGATGATATCATAGATCATCTGGTCCTGCACTTTTACTGCTTTCACTGTTCCGGCTGCAAATGTATAAGGCATTCTCCAGGTTAATTTATCCGGAGTCTTGCCATTTGACCTCAATGTATCAGGGTAAGCTTCTGGCGGAACTGAGACGTTCACGACCTTGAAATCTCCCCATTGTATCGGCTGCATTTGCTTTATCTGATCATCTGTGAGACTGATGGGTACTTTGAGAGCCCCGTAAGGCATGGAGTTCTTCATCTCCAGTATGTACCAATCCGTATTCAGCAGGCTGAGATTCACAACCCTTACATCGGTTCTGTAGCCTTCTACTGCCTGCAGGTACCAGAGCGGGAATGTATCATTATCACCGTTAGTGAATAGTATGGCATCCTTATCAATTCCCTGAAGCAGGTTATACGCGTATTCAAAAGGAATAGTATTATCGTTGCGGTTGTTGTAATAGAAATTAGTCTTGAACATCATAACCGGCACAAGTGCAAGGCAAACAGCTATAACTGCGCCTGAAAGTATCTTTGTTGTTTGTGCACCTTTTATGCTTTCGGCTATCAGTTCAAGAATTCCCATTACACCAAGGCCTATCCAAAGTGAGTATACAAAAAATGCACCGGTATAAAAATAATCTCTTTCTCTTGGCTGCGGATCCTGCTGCCTTTGGAAAAGCGCAGTAAGCACACCCATTAATAGGAACATCCAAAGAAATGTAAGTCCCATCCTCCAGTCTTTCCTGAAGTGGTAGAACAATCCAAACAATCCTATCAAAAACGGTATTGCCTTAAACGCAGTTGACCAGAAGCCGGCTGCACCCACCACGAGCAGCAAGATCACGCATATCAGGCTGTTCGGATGCTTGCCCGCAGAATAGAAGTACATAGATAAAAGCAGCAGGGCACTGAGTGCAATAATTATCAGCATCTTTGTACTGCTTGTTGCATCCCAGCCGATCCCTGTATCCTGATCGTAGCTTTCTCTTCCGATATACTGCCACCCCAGGTAACGGTTGAACATCTGGTTTATCTGGTAACGCCACATGAAATCCATATCACTTGTGTAGTTAGCCCATGTGCGTTTGTGCATCGGTTCCTGTGAATACCTTCTCGGCCAGAACGGCGCATCACCGTACTGTTCACGGCTAAGGTACGATACAAGCCCGGGAAGGTTCTTCGGGTCGTTTTCGTCTATCGGAATGTTATCAACATTTGCTCTTAATATCACACCTGTATAGATCGAATATCCAAGTATTACAAACAGCAGAGCAGAAAATGCAACTGCGTGCGTCTGTTTCTTGTTCTTGTACGCCCAATAAACACCATATGCAAGTGCGGGGGCGATGAGTGCGGCAAAGAATGTTACTGCACCGCTGTCTTCTATCTTAAATGTCTTAATATCTCCGCCAAGCCAGGTAGGGAACCAAATTACTATGACCGGATAGATGGCTATGAAAGCAGCAACTGTTACACCAAGTGCTATCAGGAATGTTTTGCGCTCATACTTGTGTTTTCTGAAATAGAATACAAAACCGCCGACAAGTATTACCTGTACAACCAATAAATGAATGCCAAGAGATATACCGACAACAAAAGCTATCAGAAGCAGTATCCGTTCGTTCCCTTTTTCATCTGCTTTTTCCCACCAAAGCATTAACAGCCAAACACACAGGCCTACAAGCATCGTACCGAGAGCATACACTTCTGATTCATTTGCGTTAAACCATTCTGCATCACTAAAAGCAAATGAAAGTGCACCAATGGCAGCTGCTGAATATATCAGGATCGCATCCCACTGTGATTTCACCTGGCCCTTCCAGGCTTTGATAACCGAAACAATTACCAGGTACAGAAATGCAGCAGTGAACGCGGAACTGATAGCTGCAAGAGCATTCATTCTGAGTGCAGGATTTGAGCCAATAGGGATAAGTGTTGCAAGCTTTCCGAGCAGTATCCACAAAGGTGCACCCGGCGGATGAGGGACAGACATCGTATATGCGCAAGCTATAAACTCACCGCAATCCCAAAACGAAAGGGTTTTCTGCATTGTATAGAGATATGTTATTGCAGAAATTAGCAATACAACTCCCGCAAATATATAGTTCAGCCTCTTATAATTCATTTATTTTGTGAAATTTTATGAAAAACAAATATATTTAATAACTTAGTCAGTTTCAATGAAAAACGGGCAAAAACAGAGGTTAAGTAATAATATTCATCTTATTTATTTGATGCCGGTCAAAAATAAAAAGGGCGGTTTAAACCGCCCGAAATAACTGTTCTTTTGATAAATTAAACATTTAATCCCACTATCCTCAAATGAACTTCCTTTATCAACTATCCTCTATCAACTGTCAACTTATTTAACGAGTATCATCTTATTTGTCTGTACAAAATCACCTGCTGTTAAGCGGTAGAAGTACGAACCGCTTGGCAATCCGGATGCATCAAAATCGTATTTGTATGAGCCGGGACTCAATTGTTGGTTAACCAGTGTTGCTACTTGCTGTCCAACAGAATTATATATGACAAGAGATACGTTATTAGTCTTAGCTATATCAAATTCAATATTAGTTACAGGATTAAACGGATTCGGATAATTTTGCTTTAGATTATACCTGATCGGAGTTTCAGTATTTATAGTCTGAATCCCGATTGGATTGTTCGCAACTTCAATATCATCCAGGTTAACAAAGTATCCGTCTATTGTGCAATCCATGTAGTATCTAAAAGCAACCCAGACGTTTTGCCCAACAAAAGCATCAAGCGGTACAAAATTCTGATTGAACTCTCCGTAAGGCCCTGTACCGGTAATGGTTTCTATATAATTTGTAAAGCTGCTCGGCGTGGAGTCAACTGTACTTACCCAAATCTGTACGCTGTCACGATAGTTCTGAGAGCCTCCGCCTAAAGCCATCCAATAGCTTAAGTAGGCAGCTGAGTTCCATACGCGTATTCGCTTAGAAACCAGCCAAGCATCAGAAGTATTAGATGTATCTACACCGTTGGTGTCAATACTGGCCCACCAGCTAACACCAATTGATTTAACTCCTGAATGTGACTTTGCAGTGGCTGAAGTCAATCCCGGTAAACTAGAGCCGGAATCTCTAACAGTCCAATGTGTCCAGGGATCGATAGTGAAAGGTGCTTCATTCCATTTTGACCAGCCTGCCGGCAATGACAATGAATCCAAACCCTCAAAACTTTCAGTCCAGTTTTGTGACTTTAAAGGTACTAAAACGACCGAAAAAAGGAAAGCAATTAGTAATAATTTTCTCATTTGTTCCTCCGCATGAATTTGTTAGAATTAGTTATTGGAAATTTAACAATTTACTAAGTCAAATCCTATAGAAAAAACATAATAGATAAAAACTAATTAATAAATTGAATTACTTATACTTATATGTTAAATTTGATATCTAAACAACTTATACTGATGAAGATAATAACAGGCGGGGC